>JBBRPM010000006.1:0-157365 GCA_038228115.1 Chthoniobacterales bacterium | reverse complement strand
TGGAAAAAACCGGTCATTCTGAGCGCAGCGATGAACCTCCGAGGCGGCGGAGGGGACAAGAGGGGGAAGGAAGGCGGGCGAGCCGACTATTTTCTTCTTCTTGGCCGTGGCCGCGGGTGACCGCCGGAAATAGTCAGAGATATTTCGCTTCGCTCAACATGACAGTTTTTCCAAACTGAGCCACTACCCAAAATCGCGGCACGGAGCGATTCAAATTTATTTGGAGCCTGGAGCTTGGGAATTGGACATTTTCTCCATCAAAAGCACGCCTTCCGCCACCGCATCCGCATACTCGCGGAAGATGCTTTTGCGGAGGCTCCCCGCGACTTCGCGTTCGCCCTCGTAATCGCCGGCCTGGATGCGCTCCCAGACTTCGCGATTGTTCATCGCATACGGTTCGAGGAAGACGACCGGGCAGTGGTAGAGCCGGTTCGCGAGGAGGTTTCGCGCCCAGACGTATGGGCTCGCTCCGGTGCGGCGCGCGATGTCGCTGGTGTAAATGTGTGGCGGCAGGGCGAGGCGGCGGGCCAGCGTGTGGACGATCATTTCACAAATGGCGATTTCCTCGTCCGCGGTGCGACCGAGCAGCTTCACGAGCATGTCGTGCCGCACATCGTCGTGGTGGAGTTCGTCGGCGCTATAGGTGCCATTGACGAGCGCGTGCAGGCCGTTGTTCAGCGTGAAAAGCGCTTCGCCCGCATCGCCCCACGCGTCGGCATCGAAGTGCAGGCACAGGACGAGGTCCGGGCGCAGCCGCGTATTCACGATTTCCGCGCGGTGGCGGATTTCTGCGTTGCGAAAAAAGAGCAGTTCGCTGCGAAATTGCACGCTGCCGGCGCGGAGCGGATCGTTCGGACCGGAGTAGGTTTCCGCCGGATTGGTGGAGCCTTGGAAAAGCAGGTCCGCCCGCGCTGCGTCGCGGAGATTTTCCGGCCGCTCCGGCGTGGTGGGGCCGGGCGCGCTGCGGACGAGCGAGACTTCAGCCCCGAGCGCCGAGAGTTGCGGCGCGAGGAGTTTTGCGACGCGCAGGGTCATGTCGCCCTCAGTCACGGGAAGGGTGTTGCCGATCTGAAACCAGCGCTCTTCCATCTTCGCCCAAGCGCCACCGAGATGGCCGGGATCGATCGCGATTTTCACCCCGGCGAGTGGTTTCTTGGGATTGCTGCCGCGCGGGATGTCGGCGAGCTTTCGCCAGGAGCGCGGGACGGCTTTTGCGGTCGCCTCGTTTTTCGCAAAACGCAGCGTGAACGTGTCGCCGGGCGCGAGATTTTCCCGGATCACCGCCGCGTCTTCACCGACATCAATCAGCCCTGCCGCGGCGTTTTCCGGCGCGTAAATGTTTTCCAGCAGCCGCAAAAATTCCGCGCGCGTGATCGTCTCCTGATACGGCTCCAAGTCGCGCCATTCCGGCGCGGGCGCGAGCACGCTGAGTCTTTGCGCATCGGCTCGCGCGCAGAGGCAAAACAGCGCGGCGAGAACAAAGCGGCGCACGCTCAATTGATCGAAACCAGCGTGCCGACAGGAATCTCGGAGAAGAGCTTGCGCGCAGCGTCGCCGGGCAGACGGATGCAGCCGTGCGAAGCGGGATGCGATTCCACGACGCCCTGATGGAGGCCGAAATCGCGACAGCTCAGCCGCATGAAAAAGGGCATCGCGACTTTGTAAATCGTGGACTTGTGATCGCGATCCTTGTCCGTGACCACGTAGCGGCCCGGCGGCGTGGAGAAGCCCTTGCGCCCGGTTGAGACACTCGTCTTGAAAGTGGGTTCGCCGTTTTTGAAAACGACCGCTTCCTGCGAGGAAAGTGAGACTTCGATCCGCAGTTTTTCCGGGCTCGGCCCGCTGCCGAGCAGCATCTGCGTGCAGCGCCAACTGTCGCTCCGCGTGGCGAAATAGAGGGGGATCATTTTGAACTTCGGCGTGGCGCGATTGCGGTTCGCGCCGGCATCGAGCAGCGCTTTCACCAAGTCCTCCCGGCCCAGGCTCGCGGCCAGCATGAGCACGGTCACGCCGCTGTCGCCTTCCAGGTAGTGATGGAGAAAATTGCGCGGCACGGTCGCGAGAAATTCCTTTTCGCACGGCGTGGGGATCGTCGTATTCGGGTCCGCGCCGCATTCGAGCAGCATGTCGAAAAGCGGCGTCGCATTCATGGAAATGGCGTAGGCGAGAAGCGGCGCGCTGTGTCCGTCGGGCGTCGGGGGAACGGCATGCTTGGCGAGCAGTCCGCGGATCTGCTCCTTGTCGCCCGTCGCGAGCACGGCAGTCAGTGCCTTCCGCGTCGCCGGGGTCCATTGAAGCGTGGATGGCACCCGGTCGAAAACGGCGCGGATGATCTTCGCGTTCTCCGTTTCAAACGCCATGCCGAGCGCGTTGTTGCCATCGCGGCAAGTCACGCCAAGGTCCGCAGTGAGCGGGAGCAGGAATTCGACGGCGTCGAGTTTCGCCGCTGCAATCGCGTAGTGAATCGGCGCGCGGCCCTCGGCGTCCACGCTGTCCGCGCTGGCATCTTTGGCGGAAAACGCGCGCAGCATTTCCACATTGCCGTGCATGGCCGCAGCCATCAGCGGCGTCACGCCGCTGGAGTCCGCCGTGTCCACCGAGGCACCGGCTGCGAGCAGGCGCGCGACTGTTTTCCAATCGCCATCGAGCGACGCGATCAGGAGCGGAGTGCGACCGGTTTCATCCGGCGTGTTCACGTCGAAATGCGCGGCGAAACAGAGATCGATTAGCGGGCGATGCCGCGTGGCGACCGCGCGCGCAAAGGCGTCCGGGCCTTGCGCAAAACCGAGCAAATCGAGACGCGTGATGGCAGACTGCTCGGCGGGCGTGGCGGAAAAGGCGTCCGGCAAAAGCGAGGCGAGCGCTCCCAGAGCGCAGCAGAATCGGACCATGGAAAACATCGCTTTCACAAAGATGTAAGCGAGCCGCGAAAACCGAACTCGTCAAGCAACTTGGACGAGAAGATTACGACGCGTCGGTTGGCGGCGGCAGAAAGCGCGGCAATGGCGTGACGAGATGCCCGGGCAGCGGCCACACTCGCTCCTGGATGCGCGGCGCGAGGTGGCGCGATGCGGCGTATCCGGCGGCGAGCATTTCCATTTTCGCGTCCAAATTGTCCACGTAATGCAGCGCCCACGCCTCGGGCGTTTTCGGCACGATCGGCGAACCGAATTGCAGCTCGCCATGATGCGATGCGACGAGATGCAGCAGGTGCAGCCGCGCGTCTTCGCTCGATGGCTGCAGCCCGCTCCACAAGGCGGCATCAGGCGTCGCGAGCAGTTTGCGCCAGAGTGTGTTCACGAGTTCGATGCCGATCGTGATGTGGCCGAGCATTTCCCCGCGTTCATCGAACGGCATCACAAAGCCATCCGCCGGCAGCGAGTTTTCCCACAGTTTTCCTGCATCGTGAAAAAGCACGGCGGTGAGCAGCAGATCGCGATTCAGCAGCGGATAAACTCCCGCCAGCGCATCCGCCGAGCGCATCATTTGCGCGACGTGCTCCACGAGGCCGCCGCGGCGCGCGTGATGATTTTGCCGCGCCGCCGCCGTCCGGCGAAAGCGGTCGCCGTATTCCGCGAGGAACAAATCGGCGAGCGCGCGAAAACGCGGATCGACCAGCCCCGCCAAAATTCCGCGCAGGTATTCAAAGTCCGCGTCCTGCCGTGCGCGCAGTTCTGGCGACCCGGCGAGCAGCGCGTCGCGGTCCGCGTCCGGGAGCGGCGCGCACGTCCAGCGTTTCGACTCCACGCCGAAGGCTGCGCTCTGCGCGAACTCGCCCGAGACCGCCACGAATTCGCCCGGCGTCATGTTTTCACAGAGAGAAAACGCCGGCGAATCGCTCCACGCGCGCAGCGTCAGCTTTCCCTCGGCGTCCGCGAGCACCAGCTCGAAGAACGGCTTCCCATCCCGCGTTTCCTTGCGCGTCAGCGACTCGACCTGACCGTGGACCACAGCGTCCGCGCGCCCGCTTGCCGCGGCTTTTTTCAGGCTGGAAATCGAGTGAGCGTCCACGATGAAGAGGTGCCATCGAGCGCGGGAATTTGCAGCGTGTCGAGTCCGAAACTGCATCGTCGCGGGAAACCAATGCCATTTGCGCAAAGTCCCCTTTGCGCGACCGGGCCGGTATGTATAATGTGCATGCGCTGCCGAGCGATTTAGCTGCCAGAATCCGCCCAAGACCTCCCTTCCCTTCACCATGAAAACCAAAGTTCATTTCGCGTTCGCGCGCGCCTTTTCGCTCGTGGAATTGCTCGTCGTCATCTCGGTCATCGCCATCGTCGCCGGCTTCGCTGTTCCCGCCGTGACCACGATGATCAAAGGCTCCCAGCTCACGCAGGGCTCGCAGATGGTCACCGATCAAATCGCGCTTGCCCGCCAGACCGCGCTCGCGCGGAATCGCTCCGTCGAGGTGCGTTTTTACAAGTTCGCCAGTTCCGAGTCCCCGGGCGAAGACCCATCGAAGCCGGAGACCGGCTTCTTCCGCGCCGTGCAGACGTTTGAGGTTTTGGAAAACGGCGTCGCCCTGCCGCTCTCGCCGATCCAGCGCCTGCCGGTCAACGTCATCATCGGCGAAACTCTCTCCACGATCCTTTCCGACACGACCCGCACGCGCGTGACCAAGCCGCTCGATTCCGATCCCGAAATTCCTGACAAGGGTGTCCAGAAAAACTACCAATACAACGCCCTGCGCTTCCTGCCCGATGGCTCGACCGATCTTTCGGTGGCGGGTTCAGCGAACGGCAAAGACGTTTGGTACATCACGGTTTACGGCACGCACGTCAGCAAAGATCCGTCCGTGTCCGACGGCATGGTCACCACGCTGCCCGACAACTATTTCACGATGCAGGTGGACGCGGTCACCGGTTCGACGCGCTCGTATCGTCCCGGCCTGAACTAACGCGGTTCGCCTCGCTAACTGACGAGCGGCACGGTCCGCTTTTCCCGCGCGCTCAGCATCGCGCTGTCCACGATCTGCTGGCCGATTCGCGCGATGTCCGGTGAAAGCGGGCCGCTCACCGGCGTCCCCGTTTCCAGACAGTGAATGAGATACTGGACCGGGCTTTGAAACGGCGGCCCGACTTCGTCCACGGCGACTTCGGTGCGTTCCGGCGTTTCCACCGTCTGCACCCGCACCCGATTCGCGTAATCCCACGCCGCGATCGTACCTTTCGTTCCGGCGATCACAAAGCCGCACTTCGGCTGCGGCTGGATCACCCACGGATCGGAGAAAGTGCCCCAGCGCGTTTCGATTTTGGAAAGGCCGTGCGCGTAGCGGCACACCGTCACGCTGTGCTCATCCACTTCGAGCCCGGCGGGCTCATCCATCACGCACGTCACCTCGACCGGCTTGCGTCCGCCCTGAAACCACGTCCCGATCGTCGCGCCATATCCCGCGTAATCGAGCAGCGACCCGCCGCCCTGCGCGCGCTTGTAAAACCAGCTTTTCGCCTTATCCGCCGCCGTGGGCGTCGTCTCCACTTTGTCGGCACTGTGGAAAAGCGGCCCGCGATTTCCACCGTAATGATGCACGTTCAGCACATCGCCGATCACGCCCTCATCGATCAGCCGCTTCGCCGTGATGTAGCACGGGTACCAGCGGATCGGCCAGTTGATCGCCAGCAGTTTTCCCGTCGCCTTTTGCGCCGCGATCATCTCGTCCGCCTCCGCCAGCGTGGCGGCGAAAGGCTTCTCCACCATGATATGCACGCCGTATTCCGCCACGCGTTTCGTCCACAGCCCGTGCTCCGCCGTGGCGGGACACAGGATCACCAAATCGGGCTTCGTCTTTTCCAGACACGCGCGGTAGTCGGTGAAAATCCGGTCGCGCTGGAGATTGAAATTGCGCGCGGAAATCTCCATCCGCGCCGGTTGCTCATCGCAGATACCCACGATCTCCACATCGGGATGCTCGAACGCGTTGCGCAGCAAGTCGCCCATGTGCATGTGGTCGAAATTGATTCCGGCGATTTTCCATTTTTTGCTCATAAAAGTGCGTGGTTTTCGGGCTGAGAAAAGCAGGCGCGGGCGGGTCAGGCAACGCCGCTGGCGGAATCACGGAGCGATTTTTCGCACCGGCACGACCAGCACCGGACACGTCGCGCCTTTCAAAACGCCCGCCGTCACGCTGCCCACGAGCAGTTCGAAAAAAGCACCGTGCCCGTGCGAACCCATCGCGATCAGATCCGCGTTTTGCTCCGCCGCCGTGCTCAGGATTTTCTCAATCGCCGGCCCCTGAATGTGCAGCGCCAGCACATCCGGCAGCCCGCAAGAAGCCTTCAGTGCCTCCAGCCTCGCATGCTCCGCCTTTAGATCGCGCGCCACCGTCTGCCGCACCGCCAGCGGCCCCGGCTCGAAGCCCACAAAATCCGGCTCCGGCTCCGAGACATGCAGCAGCACCACGCGACTGCCAAAAGCCGCCGCAAACTGCTTCACCGTTTCGATCACCGCCGCCGCGGTGTCCGAAAAATCAACTGGGACGAGGATGGTTTTCATCGAACAAATATACCCGTCTCCCGCCGCCCCGTCGCTTCCATTTCTTAAAGGTAAAATCCGCCGGCAACGTGTAGCCTGTTTCGCGATGTCCGATCTGTTTTCCGAAACCCATCCCGCTACTGCGCCCGCCGCGAATGCCCCGCTGGCGCAGCGGATGCGGCCGCGTGCGCTGGAGGAATACGCGGGGCAGCAGCACATCCTCGGCGCGGGGAAGTTGCTGCGTCGCGCGATCGAGGCAGATCGCATTTCTTCGATTATTCTTTTCGGGCCGCCGGGCACAGGGAAGACGACGCTCGCCGAGATCATCGCGCAGGCGACGGCGTCGCGGTTCGAGCGGCTGAGCGGCGTGGAGAGCAATGTGGCGGACCTGCGGCGCGTGATTGCGTCGGCAGCAAACCGGCTCGCGAACAAGGGCGAAAAGACGATTCTTTTCATCGATGAAATCCATCGCTGGAACAAAGCGCAGCAGGACGTGCTGCTACCCGATGTCGAGCGCGGGACGGTGCGTTTGATCGGAGCGACGACGCACAATCCGTTCTTCTACATCAACAGCCCGCTCGTCTCGCGCTCGCAAGTTTTCCAACTGGAACCGCTCGCGGTGGAAGACCTCGTCGCCCTGCAAAAACGCGCGCTCGCCGATGAGGCGCGCGGCTTTGGGAAAATGAAATTCGCGATGACTGAGGACGCGATCGCCCATCTCGCCACGACCGCGGATGGCGATGCGCGCCGCTGCCTGAATGCGCTCGAAATCGCCGTCGTCACGACGCCGCCCGGCGACGACGGGATCATCCAAATCACGCGCGCGATTGCGGAGGAAAGCATTCAGAAAAAAGCGGTCGTTTACGACGGGGATGGCGATCAGCACTACGACACGATTTCGGCATTTATAAAAAGCATCCGCGGTTCCGATCCCGACGCCGCGCTCTACTGGCTGGCGAAGATGCTTTATGCTGGCGAAGACATTCGCTTCATCGCGCGGCGGCTGGTGATTTCGGCGAGCGAAGACATCGGGATGGCGGATTCGCAGGGCATCCTGGTGGCCATCGCCGCGCAACAGGCGGTGGAGTTTGTCGGCCTCCCGGAAGCGCAAATCCCGCTCGCGCACGCGACAGTTTATCTGGCGACCGCGCCGAAATCGAATCGCGCCTACCTCGCGCTCGGCGCCGCGCAAAAAGAAGTGAAGGAAGGCGTGACGCTGGCCGTGCCGCGGCATTTGCGTGACGGCGGCAGCAAGCGCGCGAAGAAGGCCTTTGGGCACGAGGGCTACCAATACAGTCACGACTTCGATGGGGCGTATGTGCCGCAGGCTTATCTGCCGGAGGGGCGGCGTTATTATGAGCCGGGCGAGCAGGGGCAGGAGAAGCGGGTCAAGGAACGGCTGGATTACTGGCGGGCACTTTTCGAGGAAGCTGAGAAGACGAAAGCTCCGAAAGAGAAGTGACCTATCCTTTCGTTCTGAGCGAACCTCTGACTATTCTCTTCTTCTTAACTGCGGGAGCGGGTGACCGTCGGAAATAGTCAGACGTGTTTCGCTCCGCTCAACATGACAGACTTTATCGGCTGTGTATCCTCGCCTCCATGAATTTACCCCGCCGTCCGCGCCGTCTCCGCTCTTCACCCGCGCTGCGTTCCCTCGTGCGCGAGACTTCGCTGCACCCGCACGATTTCATCCTGCCGCTTTTCGTTTCGGAAAAAATCACGTCGCGCGTTGCCGTGGCGTCGATGCCAGGCGTGTTTCAGCTTTCACTCGCAGAGCTGGTGGCGGACGCGAAAGAAGCGCATGCGGCGGGTGTCGCGAGCGTGCTGCTTTTTGGTATCCCGGCGGTGAAGGATGAAGTGGCTTCGCAGGCCTACGCTGAGGACGGAATCGTCCAACGCGCGGTGCGCGCGCTGAAGCGGGAGGTGCCCGGACTCGTGGTGATGACGGATGTGTGCCTCTGCGAGTTTATGAGCCACGGTCACTGCGGCATCGCGCATTTCGAGGGCGGTCAGGTGTGTGTGGAAAACGATGCGTCGGTCGAGTTGCTCGTAAAATCTGCGGTGTCGCACGCGCGCGCCGGAGCGGATGTCGTGGCACCGAGCGACATGATGGATGGTCGCGTCGGGGCGATTCGCGCGGGGCTGGATGCGGCGGGATTTTCCGACACGGTGATCATGAGTTACGCGGCGAAATTTGCGTCGGCATTTTACGGCCCCTTCCGCGATGCGGCGGAGAGCGCACCGGCGGCGGGCGACCGGCGCAGCTATCAGATGGATTCGGCAAATGCCCTCGAAGCGATGCGCGAAGTGGCGCTCGATGTGGAGGAAGGCGCGGACATCGTGATGGTGAAGCCAGGCCTGCCGTATCTCGACATCGTGTGGCGGGTAAAGGAGCGCTTCGGCCTGCCGACCGCGGTTTATAATGTGAGCGGTGAATACGCGATGGTGAAGGCCGCCGCCGCGAATGGCTGGCTCGACGAACGCGCCACCGTCCTGGAAACGATGACCGCCTTCAAACGCGCCGGCGCCGATTTGATCCTAACGTATTGGGCGCGGCAGTTGGTGGACTGGGTGGGGGGAGAGTAGGAAGTAGGAAGTAAGAAGTAGTCAGTGGTCAGTAGTTAGTAGCCGCGACTTAGTTCGTTCTGACTACTTCTTACTTCTTACTTCTTACTACTCACCAAAGCCCTGCTAACCCATGCGCGTACAAAGAACCGGCGCCCCGTTCCCGAGGCGCCGGTCGTACCCTGATTCCCTGACGGACTAGACGGCTTTCTCTCCGGTCTCTTCAGTGCGGATGCGCACTGCTTCATCGACGTTGCTGATGAAGATCTTGCCGTCGCCGATCTTGCCGGTTTTCGCGGCTTTCACGATGGCGGCGGTGGCCGCTTCGAGCTGGCTATCGGCGAGCACGACTTCGACTTTGATCTTCGGCAGGAAGTCCACGATGTACTCTGAACCGCGATAGATTTCGGTGTGCCCTTTCTGGCGGCCAAATCCTTTCACTTCACTCACGGTCATGCCCTCGATGCCGATTTCGGCGAGCGCATCTTTCACTTCCTCGAGTTTGAATGGTTTGATGATTGCTTCGATTTTTTTCATGTTGGAAATCTAACCCGACCCAGCCGCCTATTTCTTTCGAAAGCGTTTGCTGGAAGGCCGTTGGCGGCGGGGCCGGGTGGTTGATTGTTTTTAGGTTTCCTCCGACTTAGAGGATGTAGCCCTCCTCTTGGTGATCGGTGATGTCGAGGCCCTGGCTTTCTGCTTCCGGTGTCGGACGCAGACCGACGATCACTTTCACGATCATGGCGATGACGACCGTGCCGATAATGGAAAGCACGAGGGTGATCGCGACGGCCTTGAGCTGCTGGCCGAGGAGGCCGCCTTCGGCCACGAGTTTGTAGAGGCCGTTGGCCTTGGCGTAGCTGTTCGCGTCGGTGAGGTTTCCGTTCACTTTGCTGGTGGCGAGGATGCCGGTGAGGATCGCTCCCATGGTTCCGCCAACGGCGTGGACGCCGAAGGTATCGAGCGCGTCGTCATAGCCGAACGCACCCTTCACGAAGACCACGAAGATGTATGGCACAATCGCGGCGAGCAGGCCGATGATCATGGCTCCAGTCGCGTCCACGAATCCGCAAGCGGGCGTGATAACGACGAGACCTGCGACGATGCCCGAGCAGAAGCCCAGGATGGATGGGTGGCCCTTGTGGACCCACTCGATGAGCGCCCAGACGAATCCGCCGCAGGCGGCAGCGAGCGTGGTGGTCATGAAGGCATTTGCGGAAACGCCGTCGGCGGCGAGGGCGGAGCCTGCGTTAAATCCATACCAGCCGACCCAGAGCATGCCGGTGCCGACCATACAAAGAACCATCGAGTGCGGTGCCATCTTCTCTTTTCCAAAGCCGAGGCGCTTTCCGAGGATGATACAAAGAATAAGTGCGCTCCAGCCCGAGGTCATGTGAACCACGGTGCCGCCGGCGAAGTCGATCGCCTGAATTTTTGCGTCGCCATTCCAGACGCCGTTCATAAGTCCAGTCACGCCCCAGACCATGTGGGCCATCGGGAAGTAGATGAGGAACATCCAGATCGCGATGAAGAGCATGATCGCGCTGTATTTCATGCGCTCGGCGATCGCACCGACGATGAGTGCCGGGGTGATGATCGCGAACATGAGCTGATACATGGAGAAGACATTCTGGGAAACCCAGTAGCAGTAGTCGGTGTTCGGAGCACTCGTGACGTCTTTGAGAAAGAAGAACTCAGTGCCGCCCAGATACGGGCTCCCGAAGCTTTTGCCGAAGACGAGGCTATATCCAAATGCCCACCAAAGCACGGTGACCAAGCCTGCGCAGCCAAGACACTGGGCGAGCACGCTGAGGACGTTCTTTTTACGAACGAGGCCGCCGTAGAAAAGGGCGAGGCCGGGGAGCGTCATGAAAAGCACGAGCGCCGCGCAGGTCATCATCCATCCATTGTGGCCGGCACCGGAGATGCCGACGGATGGAGTCGTGAGGCCGTCGGGAATCGTGGGATTTCCGTCTTTGTCTTTCGGTCCGACTTTCAGCGGGACCGCGGGGTCGCTGTTGTTGAGGTAGGCTTCGAGGCCGGCGACGCGCTGTTCGAGCGTGGCTTCGGGCTTTTTGGCGTCAGCGGCGGCGGGTGCCGCGGCGGCGTCGGCCTGCGCGTGCAGGGCGGTATCGCCGAGAGTCATCCACGCGAGGGAAGCCGCGAGGAGGAGCGCCGGGAGTTTCTTGAGACGTGTCATGGATTTGGTGGTGATGTGTGCGGTTTTGTTTGGTGTTTCCCGAACCGGCCCCCCGTTTTTCGGAGGGACAGGCCATCTTTCGCAAAGCGTCTGACGGGTGAATTGGGCGGTCTGGGATTGGTTCGCCGCGCATTTAGCAGCCGATATGCCACGCGTTGAAAATGCTCGTTTTACAGAGGGAAACAGCGCGGCACCGGGATGCCGGTGGATAGTGAGTGTGTATAAATCGCGCCAGTCTTCTGAAAGGTGAGTAAATGAAGACAGCGTTCTTTTTCGCGCACTATTTTCCAAAAAACACCCAGCCAACGAGGGCGAGCACGGGCAGCAAAATCGGGAGGCTGAACCGGATGATGTAGAGGAAAAAATGGGGCGTGTGGACGCCGGCGTGATCGGCGATGGCTTTGACCATGAGGTTCGGGCCGTTGCCGATGTAGGTCATCGCGCCGAAGAAGACGCTGCCGAGGCTGACGGCGACGACGTAGGCGGGATGTTGATCGAGAAAGAGGGTGACTTGCGCGGCGTTGTCGATGTTCAGCGCTTTCAGGCCGAACGCGGCGGTGAGGAAGGCGAGGTAGGTCGGCGCGTTATCGAGCACGCCGCTGAGCGCGCCGCTGAACCAGTAGAAATGCAGCGGCGCGGTGATGCCGAGCGCGGCGGCGTGGCCGGTGAGGTAGTCGAGCGCGGGGACCATCGTGGCGAAGATGCCCGCGAAGAGCCACGCGATCTCCTTGATCGGGCCGAAGGAAAAATGATTCGCGTCGTGGATGGGTTGCCGCGTGGTTTTGCACGAGCCAAAAGCCGCAACCACCATGAGCGCTTCGCGCAGGCCGGGCGGGGATTTTAGGAAAACTGCGACGAGGATGAGGGCGAGCCAGCCGAGATTGGGCAGACCCTCGATTTTCAGCGTCTCGTGCGCGGTTTGTTCCTCGCGGATGGCGCGCGGGGCGGCGAGGAAATTGACGCGATCCAGCGCGTAAAAAATGACGAGCAAACATCCGACCGCGAGCGCCCACGCTGGCAGACATTTCGCGGTGATCCACCAAAACGGGACGCCTTTCAGATAGCCGAGAAAGAGTGGCGGATCGCCGATCGGCGTGAGGCAGCCGCCGACATTGCTGACGATGAAAATGAAGAAGGCCGTGTGCAGCGTGGTGAAGCGATATTTGTTCAGCCGAATCCACGGACGGATGAGCAGCATCGAAGCGCCGGTCGTGCCGACGAGATTCGCGAGCACCGCGCCGCCGGCAAGGAAGAGGACGTTGTGCCACGGACTCGCCTCGCCGCGCGTCCGCACATGGATGCCGCCCGCGACGACGAAGAGCGAGCCAATGAAGACGATGAAGCTCACATATTCCCACGCGACGCCGAGCATCCGCCCGCCCGCGTGCAGTCCGAAGACGTAGTAAAGGACGGCGATCAGCCCGAGGCCGGCGGCGATTTTTTGGTAGTGATGCTCCCAAAATTTCGAGAGCAGCAGCGGCATCGTCGCGATGCAGAGCAGCAGCACCGCGAAGGGGAGAATGAAAGCCGGATGCGGATCGAGAAGGGCTTCGGCGAGGAGCGGCATTCCCGGAAATCGCCCTCAGCCGAGTGTGGCGTAGGCGGCGAGCGTGGCGGTGAGGGCGAGCGCGGCGACCGCGGCCATGAGTTGCGCAGGCAGGCGGAGTTCGTTCTGCCGACGGCTGCGCCAGCCGGTGCCGATGGCGCGTCCGGCGAAAAGCATGGTGGTGAAAAACGGGAGGATAATGGCCCACTCGAGGCCGTGTCTCGCGGCGGCGTGGTAGGCGGCGAGCATCATGCAAATGGTGCCAAACATGGTGTGCAGAAAGATCGAGCGGTTGCTCGTGATCCGCCAAAGCCAGGTGCCGAGCAGGAGGACGGCGAGGGAAATAAAGAGGAGGAAAAGGACGGTGGGAGTCATGGAAGTTGGGGCGGTGGGTTAGTTCAAAAAACCTGTCATTCTGAGCGAAGCGAAGAACCTCTGATTATTTTCTTCTTCTTGAATGCGGTGGGCGGCGAGGGACGGAAATAGTCAGAGATCCTTCGCAAGCTCAGAATGACAGACGTTGGATTTTCTTTGAAAATGGAAGCCGCGCAGGATCGGACTGCGCGGCTTCCGGTTTAGATTTCAGACCGCTTTTTCGCCGGTCTCCTCGGTGCGGATGCGGATGGCTTCATCGACATTGCTGATGAAGATTTTGCCGTCGCCGATTTTGCCGGTTTTGGCGGCTTTGATGATGGCGGCGGTGGCCGCTTCGAGTTGCGAGTCAGCGAGGACGACCTCGACTTTGATCTTCGGCAGGAAGTCCACGATGTACTCCGAGCCGCGATAGATTTCGGTGTGCCCTTTCTGGCGGCCGAAACCTTTGACTTCGCTGACGGTCATGCCGTCGATGCCGATTTCGGCGAGCGCATCTTTCACTTCCTCGAGTTTGAATGGTTTGATGATTGCTTCGATTTTTTTCATGAGTGCAAATCTTCCCCGACCCAGCCGCCCCCTGTGTTGAAAGCGTCTGCTGAAAGACCCTGGCGGCGGGGCCGGGAGGTTGATTTTTTAGGCGGCCGGCGGTGAAGTTTTGTCCGTGACTTGGAAGTCGGGATAGGCTTCGACGCCCATTTCCGGCACATCCAGACCTGACATTTCGTCTTCGCGGCTGGAACGGATTTTCACGATGAGGTTCGAGATTTTGAAGAACGCGAACGAGAAGACGAACACGAAGACCGCGCACGTCAGCGCATCCACGGCCTGCGCCATGAATTGCGATCCGTCGCCAGCCGGCGCTCCAAACATTCCACCGAGGATTCCGGTCACGCCTTGATCGGTCCAGCCGCCGCCAGCGCCCGTCCCGGTCATCTCCGCATATTTTTTCAAAGTCGCGGGAGTCGCGTCGTTGTTGATGATCGTCCATGCACCGTCCTTGAAGAGCTTGTGAACGCCGCCCCATCCTGCGCCATAGCTGCCGTTGGCAAAAATGCCGACGCTCAGCACACCAAAGGCACCGCAGACGCCATGCACGGAGAGCGCACCGACGCAGTCGTCCACTTTCGCCACGCGCTCCCAAAAGAAGACGGAGAAAACCACGATGACACCGGCGATGAAGCCGATGATGACCGCGCCTATCGAATTGACGAACGCACAGGGCGCGGTGATCGCGACGAGGCCCGCGAGCAGCCCGTTGCAAAGCATGGTCGGGTCCGGTTTCCCAGTCACGAGATACATCGTGAGCAGGGTGCCGCAGGAAGCGGCCGCTCCGGCGAGCATGGTGTTCACTGCGACGATGGCGATGCGGTTGTCCGTGCCTGCGAGGGTCGAACCGGGGTTGAACCCGAACCAGCCCAGCGCCAGAATGAAGGTGCCGAGCATGACCATCGGCACGTCGTGACCCGGAATCGCGCGCGGCTTGCCGTCCTTGCCGTATTTGCCGAGACGCGGCCCGATGGCGAGACCGCCCGCGAGCGCGATCATGCCGCCGCACATATGCACCACGCCGGAGCCGGCGAAGTCCACCGCGCCGTGGCCGAGTCCGAAGTTTTGCCCGAGCTGAGCGAGCCAGCCGCCGCCCCAGACCCAGTTGCCGTAAATGGCATACGGAAACATGCCGACCCAGAAACCATAGACGATGAAGTGCTTGAAGTTCCAGCGTTCCGCCATCGTGCCGGTCGGGATGGTCGCCGTCGTGTCCATGAAGACCATTTCAAAGAGAAACAAGGTGAACACCGCCGTGTCGAAAACGTCCGAACCGAGGCAAAACCCTTTCAACCCGAGCAGGCCAAACGGATGACCCATGATCTGGACGGTCCAGCCTTGGTTCAAAAGCGCGAGGCCTTGTCCCAAGCCGGGCTGCCAGCCGATCGGCACGGGGCCGTTCCAGTAGTTGCCAAACATGAACGCGAATCCGCAGACCCAGAATCCAAGCATGCCCAAGCCATAGATCATGAAGTTGGTCGCCATGACGTGCGCCGCGTTTTTCGCGCGGCACAGACCTGTCTCCACCAGCGCAAAACCGGCCTGCATGAACATGACGAGGAAGCCCGTAATCAACGTCCACATCACATTGATCGAGACTTTGTTGTGCGCCACATTCGCGATGAGTTCGTCGTTGGTGACCTTTCCTTTACCGTCGGCATTCACGCTCGCGGAATCCGCCGGAATCGGCCACGTCAGATCCGTCGCGGTGCCCGCGTTTGCGCCCGGCGGATACGCGACCGAATCGGGCGGTGCCGGAGCTGCCGGTGCGGCCGGTGCGGCGTCGGCGGCGGGTGCGGCCGCAGCATCGGCCGCAGGTGCAGCGGCAGCCGCCGGCGGAGTTTCGGGAGCCTTGTCCTGAGCCTGTAGCGACGGTGCCCCGAGCACCATCCAGGCAAACGCGGCAGCCGTCGTGGCAGCGAGCGTCATGCGTTGGCGGATTTTTAATATCATTTGCGTTGGTGTTTTTGTTGCGGTGTTGGTGTTTGGCTGAAACCCCTTCGCCTTCCCTCCATCGCGCGCGCCGCGAGCCTCGGGGAAAGCCGGCGCGTTCGATGAAAAGCGGGCGAAAAGTGGTGCGTGAAATCTTTCGGCGAAGGCAATTCTGCAGTTCGCGCGGCGCGTTTTGCGCAGCCCCGCGGTTTTTCCCACAGATTATTTCGTGGAAAGATTTCGCGGCCTTTAGCACCCGTTATGCCATCGCCATCGTGGACTTCCCCCGCACTGCGGCGCACACCGGCAAACTTTGCTCCCGGCGCGCAGTCCGCACCCTCGCGATCCTTCTCAAAAGAAACACGCTGCGCAATTTCCGCCAGACGCGCTTAAGCCCGCGGATGCGCGTCGTCGTAGGCGCGCTTCAGCCGATCGACGGTGACGTGCGTGTAAATCTGCGTCGTGGAAAGACTCGCGTGGCCGAGCAGCGCTTGCACGCTGCGCAAGTCCGCGCCCGCATCGAGCATGTGCGTGGCGAAGCTGTGCCGCAGCTTGTGCGGGCTCACGCGCACGGGGATGCTCGTGTGCGGGAGGTAGCGCCGCAGCACGAGGCCGACATTCACGTGCGCGATGCGTTTGCGCACTTTGCTCAGGAAAAGTGGGCCGCTGTGGACGTTCGCTTCCTGTCGATATTTTTGAATCGCGACCAGTGCTGGCGCGCCAACCGGCACGATGCGTTCCTTGCGGCCTTTGCCCAGCACGCGGACGCTCTCGGTAAAAGGGTCCACGCTCTCGACATTCAGCGAGACGAGCTCCGCGAGCCGCAGGCCGCTGCTGTAGAAAAGCTCGAGGATCGCGGCATCGCGCGCCGGCATCCAGACCGGCGCGCGGCTCGATCTTTCGACGCGAAGCGGCGCGCTGAGCAGTTCGTCGATCTGCGTCGCGGTGAGGACCAGCGGCAGTTTCTTTTCCAGCTTCGGCAATTGCACTTCCTTCAGCGGATTGACCGTCAGATTGTGCCGCTGCGTCAGGAATTTAAAAAAGGTCCGCAGCGCCGCGAAGTGCAGCCGGATCGTCGGGCGCGCCAGACCGCGTTTCGTGATCTCGAAAAGGTAGCGGCGAAAGTGATCGGCGGTCAGTTCCTTCCAGCCGGGCACCGGCACCGACGCCCGAAATCCCGCGAGCGCGTGCCGATAATTTTCAAGTGTGCGCGGCGATCCGTTGCGCTCGACTTCCATGAAGTCGAGGAACTCTTCCAGCAGGCGATCGCGCGTCGGGCGTTTCAAAAATATGGAACCGCGCCCGCGCCGGACGCGCCTATTTTTTCCCGATGAGCGGCTCCAGATACGGCGGCTGATCCGTGTCCGTGACGTGGCCCGTTTTCTCCGTGCTGCGCACAAAAGACAACGTCGCCGAGCGCTGCTCCACGTGATCCGGCGAACGCGCCACAATCGGGATCGCGAAGTCGCCGTCGGGCAGTTTGAAGTGGTAACGGAACGTCCCATCCGGGCTCAGCTTGATCTCCTTGCCATCGACCCACACCGTCGCATTCGGATCGGTGCCGCCGTAGAAAATGATCTCGGCATTCACGTGCATGAAAAACTTCCGCGTGCTGAATGGCTGCGCACTCCAACTCGCGCCGACTCCGCTGAAAAGACTGCTCACGCCGGGCTGAAAAATGCGGTTCATTTCTCCCGCGAAACCGCTCGCCGTCTCGCTGTGCAAACGCTCCAGCAATTGCTTGCGCAGGAGCGAGTCGAGTTCGTCCGAGCCGAGGCCCATGCGATCGAGCAGACTGTTTCCCAGCAGCGCGGCGAGGAGCGCGCGCTGCTCGTCCGTCCACGCCGGTCCACGACCGGGATGAAACGCGATTTTTCGCCCTTCATCCGTGATCCGCGCCACGGCCTCCAGCAGCGTCTCGCCGCCTTCCATGTGGTGCTTCACCAGCTCCAGCATCCGCTCAAAACTGAGGTGCAGCGGCACGGTCGCAAAGTCCGCCGCGACATCCTCAGCCAGCGCATCCGCCGGCGTCCGCGTCGCTCCGGAAGTGACGATCGGCGCCCAGCCGCCATCCCGCGCAAAGAAGCCGATTTCGCCAAAATAAAGCGTGTCCGGCGCGCTCACCGGCACATACCAATTGCGCGCCTCGGGTGCGATTTCGACGATCGTTTCCTGAGCCCCGTCTTCTTTGGAAATCCTCAGGAAAAACTGCGAGACGCCGCCGCGCATCGAGCTGTGCGGATACTTCGTCCAGTCGAAATCCCAATACGCAAACAGCCAGCGAGGATCGCGCGCCACAAGGAAAACGGTGTCTTCAAAATACGTCCGCGGCAGGTCGCCCAAGTCCTCGTAAGCGGGCGGCGCGACCGGAGCCGGCGTGCTGTCTTCCGAGGTCGCGGTTTCGTACTTGTGAAACTCACCGGGGTCCGACTCGCCCACCGTCGGCGTGCTCGAAAGCGTAAAGCCGGCCGATTTTTTCACCTTGTCGTTCCCGTTGTTTTTCGCGGATTGATCGTCGTTGTTGTTGCCCATGGTAAATTACTTGTTTGCTGGTTTCCCCTTAACCGGCGAAATCGCTTAGCCGACCCCGCAACGCTGGTCAATCCTTCATTTCCCGCTCACCTTCATGCTCACCAAACGCGTCATCCCCTGCCTCGACGTCCACGATGGAAAAGTCACACGCGGCGTGCAGTTTGGCCGCGCCGAAGAGGGCGGCTTGCGGAATGTCGGCGATCCCGTGGAGCTCGCCCGCCGATACAATGATCAGGGTGCGGATGAGATGGTTTTTTTCGACATCACCGCCAGTGCCCATGGACGCGCCAGCATGGTCGATGTCATCGAGCGCACCGCCGCGCATTGCTTCATGCCGCTCACCGTCGGCGGCGGCATTCGCGTGGTGGAAGACATGAGCGTCATGCTGAAAAGCGGCGCGGACAAAATCAGCATCAACTCCAGCGCCATCGCCACGCCCGAGCTGATCTCGGCGGGCGCGGAACGCTTTGGCAGCCAGTGCATCGTCGTCTCCATCGACGCAAAAAAAGTCGGGCCCGATCGCTGGGAAGTCTTCGTCCAAGGCGGACGCAAACCCACCGGCCTCGACGCCATCGAATGGGCCACCGAAGCCGTGCGCCGCGGAGCGGGCGAGATCGTGCTGAACTCGATCGATGCCGACGGCACGAAGGCCGGCTACGACCTCGTCATCACGCGCCGCATCAGCGAAGCGGTCGGCGTCCCCGTCGTCGCCAGCGGCGGCGCGGGCACGCTCGATCATCTCGTGGAAGTCCTGCGCGAAGGCCGCGCTGATGCCGTCCTCGCGGCGAGCATTTTTCACTTCGGCGAGTTTACCGTCGGCGATGTGAAATCCTACCTCGCGCGACACGGCGTCCCGATTCGTCTCCCGGAACAAGTCTCATGAACATCGCTTTCAAAGAATGGGCGCTCGTCTGCGAAGCCCTCGGTCGCGGCGAGCAAAGCATCATCCTCCGCAAAGGCGGCATCGCGGAAGGCCGCGCGGGCTTTCGCTTTCTGCATCCCGAGTTTCTCCTTCTGCCCACGCTCTTCCACGAGCAAGCCGCCAAGCTCCGCATCTCCGCCGGAACCACACTTCCGGCCCCGCGCACTGACGGCCAGTTGGAGGTGCGCTTCGCCGCCCGCGTCGAGTGGACGCGGGACATCGCCGACTGGTCGAAAGTGCAGGCGCTCGCGCCGTTCCATCTGTGGCAGGATTTCGAGATCGAGAAACGTTTCGTCCAGGACGCAAAACAGATGGTCAGCCTCGCGTTCATCCGCGTGCAGCGCCTGTCGGAGCCGTTCGTTTTCCCCGACGCCCCGCGCTATGGCGGCTGCCGTTCCTGGGTGGAAATCCCGGAACTGCCGCGCCACATCACGCGTTGCGAAGTGCTCGACGAAACCACTAACCGCGCTCGTGAGAGCGCGATCCGCGGTCTCCTGTAAAATAGCCGGCGAAAGGCCCGGGACAGACCTATTGGCCTGCCTGCGTGTTATTCGCAGCGCCCAGATATTTCTCGGGATTGGCGTTGAACTTCCGAATGCACGACTTGCAGCACAGCATGATCGTGCGCCCCTTATAGGTCACGCTCACCGGAGGCCCCTTGTCTCCGCCAAAGGTATCTCCAGAGACGATGCAAGTCTTGCTGTCGGCGGCAAAGGTTGACGCTCCTGCGGCGAAGGTAATAAGAGCGGCTGCGATGATAGTACGAATGGACGTGGGCATAGTAATAGTACGGTTTAGACTGCGTTGTGTGCTGCGGTTTAGTTGGCGTCCTTGAGAAATTCGAGGATCGCTTTGGTTTCTGGTCCGGTGAGATTGGCGCGAACCCGCATATGATGCGTGATCACGACCCACTGGGCGTCGCTGAAAGAAGTAGCCGGGCGTGTGTTATGGCACCGCGTGCAAGTTTGAGCCCAAAGCCTGGCGGCATCGATGCCGTTATCCATTTCTTTGCCGGAGCCTGCCCCGGCGAAAGAGTTGGGAGTTACGAAAGTCAGGGTCAGACCAAGGCCAAGGCCAAGGATGCTAAATAGCGAAGTCTTCATAAAATAATAAGAAGTGAAGGTGAGACTTAAAGGCCCGTCGCGACGCCGATCAGGAAGGCATTCCCGTTTGGCTGTCCATTATCGCGATGATCAATCTCGTAAGCCGCTTTCACGACCGTCGAACCAGTCACCCAATAATCGAGCCCGAAGGTAAGCCTGCGCTCATCGAATGCGCCCGGTGCATCGTGCGGAGCTTGCGAGCGGTCCGCGCGCGCCACGATTTCAAAGCGATTGAGAACGTCGGACTCAAACTGCTTGGCGCGATACGAGAGCTGCACATATCCACCCTGACGTTTGTTATCAAAAGTGAAAGGTCCGCCGCCGGTGTCGTAAGCCCGATTGCCCAGGTGACTCCACGCGTATTCGCCCAGTAAGGTGAAGCGGCCTTTTGCTGCTTCCAGATAAGTGCTCATATCCACCGCCTGAAGTAATGCGCCCACCGATTTTCCACCTTCGTCGCCCCTGACTCTGGAGTATTGCACTCCGTATCCCACTTCAAAGTTCGGGCAGGGCAGAAATCCTACTCGTCCGCCGACGGCTTTGTTATCGTTGAGAGAAGTGTAGTTGTTGAACGAAAGTTGACCGGCGGCTTCCGGGTCAGTGGTGATCAAGCGCGGGGCATTGCTGACATAAGTCGAATAGTTAATCCGCGTCGGTCCCGCTGGAATGACGCCGCGGAGTTGCACGCCCACGTTTCCTTCTGGAAGGATGCCGTCATAAATGGCCAGCGGAGTATCAGGCAGCTTGTTGATCCACTTGGGTTCGTAGCGTTCGATGAACGCGCTCATCGGGGCGAGGAACTTGCCCGCTCCCAGTGTCATGTAGTCGTTCAACGTGTAAGTGAGTTGAGCGTATTCGAGATTCAGTGCCGTGTCTGATCCATCCAGCTCAAACTCCACCTCGCTCTCGAACAAGAGCTTTTCGCCCAAGTGCCACAATAGGACGGGAGCAAAGGTCGCACTGAAGTTCGAGCTATCGTGATTGCGAGCGGTAAAGGTCGTCGATCCGCTGCCGGTGATGACCATCTTGTTTTCCCCCGGCTTGGAAAGGTCTGCCACGTTCGCGATCTCATCGATGCGCTGGTTCAAGGCGGCGAGGGCGGAACTCGAGCCTCTGAGAGCGGGACTGGAGGCGCTGGACTGGCGCGCCGCCTTTTCCGCGCGCAGTTCTTTGACCTCGCCGCGCAGTTCAGCCATCTCGCGTTTCATTTCGAGGAATTCGGCCCGGGAAATTCCCGCATCCGCAGCGCGGAGACTGAGCGGGCTGGAGAGGATGAGTGTCGCGACGCTGGCCGCGAGAGCGATCCGCGCGGTAGGAAGAGTAAGTGGTATTGGCATGGGCGCGGGACTAGACCCGGCACACATGAACGGAACCACCGCGCGCGAATGAAAAACTGTTCATTCAGACCGCCACCGCTGAAGTGGAGGGAAGGGACGCTACGCTCTCCAGCGCCGGCATCGTCAGCCGGAGTTCCGTCCAGCCTGCCGCAGCATCCGGCGCGACGACGACTTCGCCCCGGTGTGCGCGCGCGATTTCGCGGCAAATGCTGAGTCCGAGGCCGTGGCCACTGCGGCGACTTTGACGCACGGCGTCGCCGCGGTAAAAGCGATCGAAGATGTGTTCCGCATCGGCCGGCGAGATGGTGGTTCCGGTGTTGGCGACGGAGACGATGCACTCGCCCTTCGTTTCGGAAACCGTCACCCGCAGGCTGCCTTGCGGGTCGTTATATTTGATCGCGTTGTCGAAAAGATTCAGCAGCAACTGCCGCAGAAATTGCGCGTTCCCTCTGACCCGGATGCCGCTCTGCACTTCCGCTTCGAGCGCGATCTGATGCGGTGCCGCGAGGATCTCGATGTCTTCCAGGATTTCGGAAACGAGCGCACTGAAATCGAGCGCGGCCACGGGCAATTCGAAGTGCCCGGCATCCGCGCGCGAAAGGAGGAGCAGGCCGTCCGTGATCCCGCGCAGGCGCTGCGTTTCCTCGAGCAGATTCACAAGCAGTTTTTCCTGCGAAGGCGAAAGTTCGCCCTCGCGCAACGCCGCTTCCAGCTCGCCGCGGATGATGGTGAGCGGGGTCTTGAGTTCATGCGAAGCATCGGCGGTAAAGCGCGTGGCCTGCGTGAAGCTGGCCGCCAGCCGGTCGATCATTTTGTTCAATACATCGGTCAAGTGCGCGACCTCATCGCGCGTGCCTGGATTCGGCAGGCGCTGGTCGAGCCGGCGGGCGGTGATTTGCTCGGCGGCGATCGCGATGTCACGGATCGGGCGCAGTGCTTTCTGTGAAAGCCACCAGCCGGCGACGCCGACAAAAATCAGCAGGACTGGAAGCGCCACCGCGTACGCGATCAGCAAATCCTCGAAGGTCTCCTCGACTTGGTAAATGCTGGCCGCCAGCCGCAAGGTGACCTGCCCGCGCTGGAAAACGCCGACGCGCATTTCCTTTCCAAAAAGCTCGGTCGTGAAATGGCCCCGCTCTTTCGCGTCGATCGGAAAGGTGGCTTGTTCGAGGTTGCGCGAACGAAAGACGGCGTGGCCTTCAGGCTCTTCGATCTGCACAAAAAACAGGGTTCGGACATTGGGAAAAAGGTCATCGACCGCGCTGCGATCGCTCCACTCGAAACGGCTGGGATGTCGCCCGAGACCGTCGAAAAAATCATGCGCGGTGGACCTCAATTCGCCGTCGAGATTGCCAATGCCATCCTTGTAAAGATGCCACGCCACGCCGAGGCCGACGCACACCACCGCGGCACCGACGATCATCGCCGTCCATAGCGTCATCTTGCGACGAAGCGGCCAGCGTTTCACGGCAATGGATTCACGCTGTAGCCAACGCCGCGCACCGTCTGGATCAGCTTCGGCGTGGCCCCGTCATCCACTTTGCGGCGCAGCCGCTGGATATAGACGTCGACGAGATTCGTGCCGGGATCGAAATTGTAGTCCCACACTTTTTCATGAATCTGCGTGCGGGTAAAAACGCGGCCCGGCGCGCGCATCAGAAATTCGAGCAACGCAAATTCACGGGCGGTCAGCTCGACCTTTCGGCCCGCGCGATTTACCTCCCGGCTGATCAGATTCATGGAAAGATCCTCCACTTTGTAAAAGCTGAGTTTTTCGCCCGACGTCCGCCGCAGCAGGGCTCGCAGCCGCGCCACGAGTTCATCCATGGAAAAGGGCTTCGCCATGTAATCGTCCGCGCCGAGATTGAGACCTTCGATGCGTTCGGAGACTTCGCCGCGTGCCGTGAGCAGGAGCACGGGCGTGCAGATTTTTTTGTCGCGAAGCTGCCGCAGAACGCTGAGCCCATCGCGTCCAGGGAGCATCACATCGAGGACGATCGCATCGAAAGGCGTGGAGAGTGCGAGCGCGAGTCCGTCTTCGCCGTCGGCGCAGTAGTCGATGCTGAAACCTTCCGCGCTCAGCCCCTTTCGGAGGAGCTGGGCGATTTTCTTTTCGTCTTCGACAACCAGGATGCGCATGGGGAATTTTCCACGGGCTTACACCCGCGCCTTTGTTTTGTCACCGTGGGCGGACGGCTAACTCGATGACAATGTAGTCATCGCAGACTTCAGCCCGCGAGGCAGTCGTCCAGCGCGGCAAGCAGCTCGGCGATGGTTTCCTTCGTCTCGTCGCCCATGTTGGAAAGGCGGAAAGTTTTGCCCTTCAGCTTGCCGTAGCCGCCGTCGATGATGAGGCCGTGGCGGTCTTTCATTTTCTTTGCGAGCTCGGCGACGTCGATACCTTTAGCATTCGACACGCACGTCAGCGATTTCGAGCGATAACCTTCCGGCGCGAAGAAATCAAAACCGCGCGCTTTTACCCAGTCGTGGACCATGTCATTGAGAGCAGCATGTCGAGCATGGCGGGCGGCGACGCCTTCGGTGAAGATGTCGTCGAGCTTCGAGCGCAACGCATAAATGTGCGAGATGCTCGGCGTGCTCGGCGTCATGTCTTCGGCCTGATTTTTCTGAAACTCGATGAAGTCGAAATAGTAGCCGCGCGTCGCGATCGTCTTCGCTTTGGCAAACGCCTTTTCGCTGGCCGCGAAAAGCGCAAGCCCCGGCGGCATCGCGAGCGCTTTCTGCGAACCGGTGAGCAGCACGTCGAGGCCGAGTTCATCCATCGGCAGCGGCACGACGCTGAAGGACGAGACGCTGTCCACGATCGAAAGCACGTCGGGATATTTCCGCAGCACTTCGGCGAGTTCCGCGATCGGCGACATCACGCCGGTCGAAGTTTCATTGTGAATGATCGTCACCGCTTCGTATTCGCCGGTCGCGAGTTTCGCATCGAGCAACTCGGGCCGGATCGGCTGGCCCCACTCGACTTGCAAGCCGTCCGCCTGCTTGCCGCAGCGTTTGGAAACGTCGAGCCACTTGTCGGAAAACGCGCCGCACATGCAGTTCAGCACTTTCTTCGTGTCCACGAGATTGCGGATTGCGCCTTCCATCACGCCCCACGCGCTCGAGGTGGAAAGAAACACGGGTTGTTTCGTCCCGAACAACTCCTGCAAGCGCGGCTGCATCCCACCGTAGAGTTTCTTAAAGTCGCCGCTGCGATGGCCGATCATCGGCTGGCAGAAGGCGGCGAAGGTTTTTTCGGAGACTTGGACGGGACCTGGTATGAAGAGCTTCATGGGAAAAATGATGTCGCGATGGGTGGATGGGCCGGTGAAAAGGGGGCGACTTTAGGCGCGAATCCGCCGCGGTGAAAACTGAAATCAGCTTTTCCGTGTTCGAGAGGATCCGGAGGTGCGCGTTTCTTCCGCGAGCTCCGGCATTCGCACCGCTTATTTCCCGGCCTGCCAAATTCGCCCTTTGCAAGCCGCAGTCGGCGGTTATCTTCACCGCCCTTTTCTCAAACCCTATGAACGTCGTCGTCGAAAATCTCCCGCACTGCCTCGCCACCCTCAAAGTTGAAGTCGAACCGGAACGCGTTTCCGAAACTTGGAACGCCATCACGAGCGACTTCGGCAAACACGCGAAGATCCCTGGCTACCGGGCTGGGAAGGTGCCGCGCGGGATCATCGAGAAGCGTTTTAAGAAAGAAATCCGCGACGAAGTGGAGAAAAAGCTTCTGAACGACACGACGCGTGAGGCGATTCAAAAGCATCAATTGCGAGTGCTCGGCGTGCAAAATGTCGAGGATGTTTTGATCGGCGACGACAAGACGATGTCGTTCACGGCGACCGTGGTGACGCAGCCGCAGTTCGACCTTCCTGAGTATAAAGGCCTCGCGGTCGCGCTCAAATCGGCGGACGTGACGGATGCGGAGATCGAGGAGTCGATCGAAAATCTGCGCGAGCAGGCGGCGGATTTCATCGACGTGCCAGAGCGCGGCGCGGTGATGGAGGATTACATCGTGGTGGACTACTCGGGAACGATCGAGGGCAAGCCCGTTCACGAGGTTTTTCCAAAAGCGGGCAAGCCGCTGACGGCGAATGAGGATTTCTGGATTCGCATGACGGACGAGGCGTTTTTCCCAGGATACTGCGCGCATCTCGTGGACGCGAAAGTGGGCGACGTGCGGGAATTTGACATCGTGGTGCCGCAGGATTTTCCGGTCGCGGAGATGCCGGGCGCGACGATCCACTACGCGGTGACGCTGAAGGGAATCAAAGAGCGCGTGCTGCCGGCGCTGGACGACGCGTTTGCCGACACGGTGATCAAAGGCAAGTCGCTGGAGGAACTGCGCGCAGTGGCAAAGGACGAGCTTTCCACGCAAAAAGCAGCGAGCGTGGACGCCGACAAGCGCGCGCAAATCATGCAGCAAGTGCTGAAAGGCGTGGAGTGCGAGCTGCCGCAAAATCTGGTGCGCAATGAAACGCAGCGAATCCTCTCCGACATCGTGAAGGACAACCAGGCGCGCGGCGTTTCCGACGACGTGCTGAAAGAAAATCAGCAGCAGATCGTGGGTGCTGCTTCGCAAAATGCGCGGGAACGTTTGAAGGGGACTTTCGTTCTTTTGCGGATCGCCGAGAAGGAGAACATCAAGGCGACGCGGGAAGAGCTGCTTGGCCGGGTGGCGGCGCTCGCCCAGAAGTATGAGATGACCTTTGAGAAAATGCTGAAGGAACTCGAAAAACGGGGCGGTATCGACCAGATCAACGAGGAGATCATCACGGGCAAGGTCCTTGATTTCCTAGTCTCGAACGCTAGCGTCACCGCAGCGGCTTAAACCCCTTTTTTTCCACATGATCATCCAACCCAATCGCGGCATCGCCGCCCCGCCACAGAGTAATTACTTCATCCCGTATGTGGTCGAACAGACCGGGCGCGGCGAGCGGAGTTACGACATTTACTCGCGGCTCCTGAAGGATCGCATCATTTTCCTCGGGACGGCGATCGACGACGGCGTGGCGAATTCCATCATCGCGCAGCTCCTTTTTCTCCAAATGGAGGACGGGAAGAAGGACATCAGCATCTACATCAACAGCCCCGGCGGCTCGGTGACGGCAGGGCTCGCGATTTATGACACGATGCAGTTTTTGACCTGCGACGTGAATACCTACTGCATCGGCATGGCCGCCTCGATGGGCGCGGTGTTGCTCGCCGCGGGGACGAAGGGCAAGCGTTATGCACTGCCGAATTCGGACATCATGATCCATCAGGTCAGCGGCGGCGCGCAGGGAACTGCGAGCGACGTGGAGCGCACGGTGGAATACATGTACCGGCTCAAGAAGCGGCTCATCCGCATCCTCGCGGAGAGCGCCGGGAAGAGCGAAGAGGTGGTGAAGAACGATTCCGATCGCGACTATTACATGACTGCTGCCGAGGCGAAGGAATATGGTCTAGTGGACACGGTTGTGACTTCACGTAAGGATATCAAAGTTGAGACTGCATCGGAGGGTGGCGCGGAAAAAGCTGACTCGTGACCGGATATGGCTAGAGCCAGCAATTTAACGATGTGCAGTTTCTGCGGCAAAAGCCACGCAGAGGTGCGCAAACTCATCGCCGGACCCGGCGTGTATATCTGCGATTCCTGCATCAATGTCTGCAAAGGCATACTGGATAAGGAATTGAACGAAGACACGCGCCGGCAGAGCACGACGTTGCGGGTTCCAAAGCCGATCGAAATCCGGCGGCAACTGGACAACTTCGTCATCGGTCAGGATCGCGCGAAAAAAGTGCTGAGCGTTGCGGTTCACAATCACTACAAACGCATCCTGCATAACGGCACCGTCGGCACGGGAACGTCCCTGCAAATGGACCCGCTGGCCGATGTGGAGATCGAGAAAAGCAACATCCTGCTCATCGGCCCCACGGGCAGCGGCAAAACGCTGCTCGCCCGCACGCTCGCTCGCATTTTGGACGTACCATTTTGCATCGCCGACGCCACGACGCTCACGGAAGCGGGTTACGTCGGAGAGGATGTGGAAAACATCATCCTGCGCCTTTTGCAAAACGCCGACTACGACGTGAAGCGCGCCGAGATCGGCATCGTTTACATCGACGAAATCGACAAAATCGGGCGGAAAACGGACAACGTCTCCATCACCCGCGATGTCAGCGGCGAAGGCGTGCAGCAGGCGCTTTTGAAAATCCTCGAAGGCACGACGTGCAACGTCCCGCCGCAAGGTGGACGCAAGCATCCGCATCAGGAATACATTCAGGTTAGCACGGAAAAGATTTTGTTCGTGTGCGGCGGAGCGTTCGTCGGTTTGAACAAACTCATCGAGCGTCGGCGCGGGAAAAAAGTGCTCGGCTTCGGCGGAGCGGGCGGTCCGAATCAAGTCGCGGAAGCCGAAGTGCCGAATAGCGAAATTTTGCGCTACACGGAACCGGAAGATTTGCTCGGCTTTGGGATGATCCCCGAATTTGTGGGTCGTCTCCCCGTCGTAGCGGCGCTGGATCAGCTCTCCGAAGACGAAATGGTCATGGTCCTTACCGAGACCAAAAACGCGATGATCAAGCAGTACACCAAGCTGATGGCCATGGAAGGCGTGAGCCTGACGGTGACGAAGGACGCTCTCCGCGCACTCGCGCAGCAGGCTTCCACGAAAGGCACGGGGGCTCGCGCATTGCGCGCGATGCTTGAGCGCATCATGCTCGACATGATGTATGAAATTCCGAGCCCGGAAGACGTCGCGGACGTCACCATCAATCGCGCGGTAGTGGAGGGCAAGAAGCCGCCGATCATCCGTCGCAAGCAGGACAAGGACGCCGCGTAGTCAAAGATGAGGGCACAAAGAAATATCTACGTATTCGTAATTCTTTCCTTGCGCTTCCCGATTACCACCGTATTCTAGTCACGAATTTAGAAGATTGTTCTGGGGGGAACATCAGCCCTTCGCAGCCACTCGGTTGCGGGGGGCTGAATTTTGTACGGGTATCGAGTCACCTCTAAATCCACGCTTTCCCTTTCCCGGCTCCCCTCCAATCTCGCGCCGAAGATGCCCCATTTAACCGCAGCCCAATGGCTCCTTGCTGCCCTCGCCGCCTTCGGAATCGGCCTTTCAAAAAGCGGCTTTGCCGGCGTGAGCCTCGTTCACGTCCTCGTGTTCATCTTCCTCTTCGGGGCGCGCGATTCCACCGGCGTCGTTTTGCCGATGCTCATCGTCGGCGACACCCTCGCCGTGCTCGCCTTTCGGCAGCACGCCAGATGGGACTACATTCGCCGCCTGCTGCCGCCCGCTATTACCGGCATCGTCATCGGATGGCGACTCATGCTCGGCCTCTCGGACGCCGCGTACAAACCGCTCATCGGCGCCATCATCCTCGTCCTCGCCTGTCTTCAACTCCTGCGACTCTGGCGTCCCATCCTCTTCGAGAAAGTGCCGCACCAGCTCTGGTTCGCGTGGGTGATTGGCCTGCTCGCCGGCGTCACCACCATGGTCGCGAACGCCGCTGGCCCCGTCATGGCGCTCTTTTTCATCGCCGTCTCGCTTCCGAAATTCGAGTTGGTCGGCACGAGCGCCTGGTTTTTCTTCGTCATCAATTGCCTCAAGGTTCCCTTCAGCGCGCAACTCGGCCTCATTCACTCCAGCACTCTCACCTTAAACGCCATCCTCGTGCCAGCCATCGCGTGCGGCCTTTTCACAGGACGATGGTGCGTCACGCGCATCCCGCAGCGCCTCTTCGACGCCCTGTTGCTGGCCTTCGCCGCCATCGCCGCGCTCCGCCTCATCGGAGTTTTTTGAACTCGCGAGCCGTCTCGCCCACGTTACCCTCCCGCCATGCTCAAGTTCCTCGGAAAATATCGCGACGCCGGTCTGCTCTTCCTGCGCCTCGGCCTCGGTGCCGCCTACATCATCCACGGACTGCCAAAGCTCACCGACGGGCCCGTACGCTGGGCTGTTTTGGGAAAAAGCATGGGCGTTCTCGGCATCCATTTCCTTCCGACGTTTTGGGGCTTTATGGCCGCGGCCACCGAAGGCATCGGCGGCATCTTGCTCATCCTTGGCTTCTGTTTCCGCCCCGTCAGTCTTCTCCTCGCCTTCACGATGACGGTCGCCACCCTCACAGTTGCCTCGGGAAAAAGCGCGGATTTCAACGCCTACTCGCACCCGCTGAAAATGGCGGTAGTCTTCGTGAGTCTGGCGTTCATCGGACCAGGAAAGCTATCGATCGACAAAGACTAACTACCCCGCCGCCAGCATTCGCACTGCCAAATCTAACTGAATCGTCGGACGTGCCGGTTTCGATTGTCAGCCATCCGAACTCCCCAGATACTCCTACCAGTTCTTTGCCAGCTAAATGCTCCAGCCTGGTGGCCGGAGCAACGGGGGACCCACTTCCGCCGCACGACTGCAAATCAAGCAGCCATGCGGCTTCGGGGCGAACGGCGCTGCGGCGCCGGGGGCAATTGATGGCCCAAGTCCGACAGCTAACTCCGTCAGCAGCATCAAAGGGTAGTCGAACGTCGAATAGCTTTCCGGTGTGACATACGGAGGCGTCAGCGACGCTCCCCACGCTCTCTGAACACCACCGCGTCGTGGCTTTCCGCAAAGCGACGGCGCAGACATAGAAAGCAAATAAACATATGGGCAGCCTTACTTCGCTGATCCCCGTCGTGACCATACTCGCGGAGGTAGTCTTCGGGATGCTGGTCTTACTAGCCATCGTCGGTGTGCGTTATATTCCGCACCGCCGCGTCGGCATTTTGGAAAAACTCTGGTCGTCCAGCGGCTCGCTCACGCAAGGGCGCATCCTCGCGCTCAAAGGCGAGGCAGGCTATCAGGCGCGCGTGCTGCGCGGCGGGCTCTACATCGGCTATCCGTTCTGGATGTATCGCGTCCATGCGGTGCCGCTCGTCACCATCGCGGAAGGCCGCATCGGTTACGTGTATGCGCGCGATGGATTGCCGCTCGGCCAGTCGCAAACGCTTGGTGCCATCGTGGACTGCAATGGCTTCCAAGACCCGAAGCGTTCCTCGCGCTCGGCGGTCGTCGTGGTAAGCAACTGCAAGTGCTCACCGACGGCACGTTCTTCATCAACCGCTGGTTTGCGACCATCGAATTGCAGCCGAAAACGCTCATCCCGATTGGCTACGTCGGCGTCGTCATTTCCTACTACGGCGCCAGCGGCGAAGACCTGACCGGCGCGCAATTCCGCTACGGCCAGCAAGTCGAGGCGGGCCACCGCGGCGTTTGGCGCGATGCGCTCGCGCCTGGCAAATACGCGCTCAATCCGTATGCGCTGAAAGTCGAACTCGTGCCGACGGTGAACTTTGTCCTGCGCTGGATCAGCGGCCAGACCGAGGCGCATCGTTACGACGAAGCGCTCACGAGCATCCCGCTCATCACCGCCGATGGCTACGAACCGCTGCTCCCGCTCTCGCTCGTGCTGCACATCGACTACGAAAAAGCCCCGCGCGTCGTGCAGCGTTTTGGTGACGTGCGCCGGCTTATCACGCAGACCCTCGACCCGATCCTCACCGCGTATTTCCGCGACGTCGCGCAAAGCAGCAACATGCTCGACCTGCTCACACACCGTGAAGAAATCCAGCGCCTCGCGACCGAAGCCCTCGGTCGCCGGTTCCAGGATTTCGACATCAACTGCGTGGCAGTGCTGATCGGTCGGCCCGAGACCGGCGCGCTGGCCCCTGGCGCAGAAGACCCGATCGACCGTCTCTTCGACCAACTCCGCCAGCGTCGTCTCGCCGAGGAGCAAAAGGAGACGTTTGCCAAACAGCAGGAAGCCGCCGTGCAACTCAAGGCGCTGAACCATGTGCAGGCCGAAGCCGAGCGGCAGACGCAACTCACGCAGACGCGCGTGGAAATCGAGATCGCAGGCAACCGTGGCGCGGCGCAACTCGCTGAAGCTGGCCAGCTCGCGAAACGTGAAATCGCGATCGCGGAAGGCCGCGCCCGCGCGAGCGAACTCGAAGGCCAGGGCGAAGCGGCGAAGATCGCGCAAGTCGGCGAAGCCGAAGCGAACGTGAGCCGGCAGAAGATCGAAGCCTTCACCGACCCGCGCCTCTACGCGCTGAACCTCATCGGCGCGCAACTCGCCAACAGCAAGCAACCGCTCGTCCCCGAGCGCGTCGTCCTGCTTGGCGGAAACGGCGACGGCAAACCCGGAGCGCCCGGCAGCGGTGAAGTCGGCCTTTTCCAAGCGATCATGCAAATGCTCGCCGCCTGGCAGCACATGGCCGAGCCGACCGCTCCCGTAAAACCCGAGCCACCGCGCGACATCGCCGCGTAAAGCGCCGTTCGGAGTTCCGCCTTCAAGCGGTTCGTTCGTAGTCCCCGCTCAGCGGGCCTCTGAAAATAAAAGCGCCGCAGCGTCCGATCCGCTGCGGCGTTTTGCTGCGCTGGACACGTTTGCAGGGCAGGCGCTCCGGCTGCCGGAGCAAGTTTCACGTCAGGGTTGACGAGTCCATTAGCGCCTCTACTGTCGGCTCTCGTGTCAGCCTTCATCCTACAATGCGTAACTATCTCGTCTTACTTTTCGTATCGCTTTTTTCTTTAAACGGGCTCTCCGCAGAAGCCGAAAGTTCGCTCTACAAACGCGGCGAAGCACGGAGCCCAAATGACCAGGAGCAAGAGCGTCTCGGCCCGGCTTCGAGAGCGCTGCGCTACGACGCGCGGATGCTGCGCGCCCTGAAGCTGGCCGAAGATCGCGCTCACGAGCGCACCACCTGGCATTGTTGGGCTTACGTGAAAAATGCGCTTCTCGCCGCGCATGTCGTCGAGACACGGCCCACCACCGCTTACGCCCGGCAGGCCGGCGATGAATTGGTGCGCAACTTTGGCTTCCAAAAACTCCGCGAAACCGATCCGCGCCGCGCTCCGGTGGGCGCAGTCGTCGTCTATGGAGGCGGGGACGCGGGCCATGTGGAGATGCGCACCGAACGCGGTTTCGTCAGCGACTTTTTCTCCACCACGCCGTATCCGCGCCCGGTGCTCGGGATTTACGTGAAGCGGGCGTAGCGAGGCGGGCAGTGCGATTGACCCGCTGCCGCGCACTTGATTCCATCGCGTCGTGAATCCTCCGCCTGACGAAGTCGCGATCTTCGCGCTCGAACGTCCGCAGCCCGCGCTGTGGCATCTCTATCTCATCCGCATCGTGTGCTCGCTGCCCGCGATTTTCATCACGCTGCCGCTGCTCTACTTCCGCTACCACACGCTACGCTACCGCTTCGACAGCGAAGGCATCCACATGAAAGTCGGCCTCCTCTTTCGCCGCGAGGTGAACGTCACCTACGCGCGCATCCAAGACATCCATCTCAGCTCGGGAGTTTTCCAGCGCTGGCTCGGCCTCGCCGATGTGCAAATCCAGACCGCCTCGGGAACATCGGGCGCGGAACTCACGATCGAAGGCTTCAAGGAATACGAAGCCATCCGCGATTTCCTTTACACGAAAATGCGCAGCACCCGCGAGAAGACCACGCACACCCCGCCGCCGCTCCCGAGCGCCTCCGATGACGAATCCGTGAAGCTGCTCCTCGCCATCCGCGAGGAACTCCGCCAAACGCGCGAACTCCTGCAAATCCGCTCCAGCAAAGCATCCGCGGACGATCGCCATGTATAAAACATTCCGCGATCTCGCCGAGCGCCTGCTTAAAATCCCGCACGATCCCACGCCGCCGCCTGGCGACGAACAGAGCGCCCGCGTCTTCCGCGCCGCTCCGGCATACTACAAATATCTGCTCGTCCTCTGGGCCATCGGCGCACTCTTTTTTTTCGCCTTCGGTGTCCTTTTTCTCGGCGGGGTGAATCTCGCCTTGATGACGGATCGACATGTGTCCGGCTTCGCCCGCGCGATCGTCGGCACGCTGTCTGGATTCGCGTTTCTTCTGCTCCTCGCGCACCTGTTTTTTTCCTTCGCGGTGCTGCGGCTCAACTACGAAAAACGCTGGTACGTCGTCACCGATCGCAGCCTGCGCATTCGCGAAGGCGTCGTGAACGTGCGCGAGATGACCGTGATGTTTGCGAACATCCAAAACATCGCGGTGGTGCAAGGCCCGATCCAACGCCCGCTCGGCATCGCCGATCTCCAAGTCGAGACTGCCGGCGGCGGCGGCACGCACGCCAACCAGAAACAACTCGGCCCAAATCTGCACACCGCGTGGTTCCGCGGCATCGACAACGCAGAAGAAGTGAAGTTGTTGATCCAAGACCGCCTCCGCGCGCTGAAAGATTCCGGCCTCGGCCATCACGAGGAAATGCACCACGCCGCCGAATCCGACCCCGCCTTTCTCGACGCACTGCGTGCCGTCCACGCAGAAGCGCGAGCACTGCGGCAAGCCGTCTAGCGCCCGGCGGAAATTCGGCGAGCGCGCTCGTCCCGAGTGCTGGTTTCGGCGTCCCGCCGAGACGAACTTTCAAAACGCACCGAAACTTACTCCGCTCACGCTTTCAGAGGCGATACGGCAGGGAGGTTCGTCTCCGTGGGACGCGAAGACCAGCACTCGAGAAGAGCGTGCTCGCCGGAATCTTGACGGTGCTTATTTTTTCTTCGCCGCCTTCAGCTCGATGCCCACCGGACAATGATCCGACCCCGTGATGTGCGGATAAATCGTCGCCGACTTCAGCCGCGATCGCAGCGCCTCCGAACACAGAAAATAGTCGATCCGCCAGCCGATATTCCGCGCGCGCGCGCCGCTCATCTGGCTCCACCAAGTGTAGTGACCGCCCGCGTTTTCAAACTCGCGAAACGTGTCCACAAATCCCGCCGCCACGAACGCTGAAAACCCCGCGCGCTCCTCCGGCGTGAAGCCGTGGTTCTTCTCATTTCCCTTCGGTCGCGCGAGGTCGATCTCCGTGTGCGCCACGTTCAAATCGCCGCACCAAATCACCGGCTTCGTCTTCTCCAGCCCTTTGAGGTGCGCCAGAAAATCGCGGTCCCACTGCTGGCGATACGGCAGCCGCGTCAGCTCCCGCTTCGAGTTCGGCACATAGACATTCACGAGAAAAAAGTCCGCAAACTCAGTCGTCAGCACGCGCCCTTCCATGTCGTGCTCCGCCGTACCGATCCCGCGCGTCACGCTCAGCGGTTTCACTTTGGAAAGCGTGAGCACACCGCTGTAGCCCTTCTTCTCCGCCCAGTTCCAATGCGCGTCATACTCCGGCCAGAACGCCGTCACATCATCCGGGTGCGCTTTCGTTTCCTGAAAACAAACGATGTCCGGTTTCTCGTGTGCGACGAGATCGAGCGCGCCTTTTTTCAAAACGGACCGGATGCCGTTCACGTTCCAGGAAATGAGTTTCATGCGGCGCGAGAATGCCGGAGCGAACGCGCGTGGCAAGTCCCGGCGTCTACGCCAAAAATCCCAGCGGCGGCGTGCTGCTGCTGGTGGAGTAAAAGTTTCCGATGTTCGGTAAAATCAGCGGCAGACTTGAAGCGGGGACGCCGAGCCAGAGGGCCATCTCGGCAAAGAATTCGTCGCAGCTCGTCGTCGGGATGAGCCGACCGCGGCCCGTGTCGAGCGGGTTGATTTCTGCGCCGGTGTCCGGGTTCACCGCGAGGCTCGGATAGGTGCCGTAGATTTTTTTCCCGACGACGCTGCCGCCGACGACATACGCATTTCCACCCCACGCGTGATCGGAGCCCTGGCTGTTGCTCGTGAGTGTGCGACCAAAATCCGACGCGGAGAAAATCGTCACCTTGTCCGAAATGCCGAGCTGGACGAGCTGCCGCCAGAAGGCGTCGAGCGCATTGTCGATCTCCGGCAGCATCGCGGCCTGCGAGGCGAGCGTGTTGCTGTGGTGATCCCATCCGCCGCTGTTCACGAAGAACGTCTGCCGCAACGCGCCGAGCCCCGCGCGGCCCATGATCGCACGGGCGACTTGCTGGAGCTGGCGGCCCACGCCCGTATTGGGAAACATGATGCTGCCGGGCAGCGTGCCGGTCGTCGCGGTGGAATAAAGCGCGTAGGCTTCCTGCGCAGTGCGGCGTTTTTCCACAAAGGTCTGCTGGAGTAAATTTGTGTATTGCAGCGCGAGCTGACTATCGACGGCCGCGCTCGTGGCATTCGTCACGGCCGCGTCTGCGATGTAGTCGGCGGCATAGCCCGCGAGTGCCGTCGCGCCGCCTGCTTCTTGCGCGTTGCCGGGATTCACCGCGTATTCCGCGCCCGTGATTCCGGTCTGCCAAACGTTGCTGCCATCGGTGGAAATGTTCATCGACACCGCCTGGTTCGTGTTCACGCCTTTCAGCAAATCCATCACGCGTCCCGCCCAGCCCACGCCCGAGCGGCTGTGCGGCACGCTCGTCTGCCACTGCTCGATTTGATCCGAGTGCGAGTAAAGCCCGAGGGGCAGCCGCTTCGAGGTTTGCGCGACTTGCGTCCGATTCAGCACCGGTTCGATGAGCGTGCCGACATTCGCGACAAACGCCGCCTTCCCGCTTTCAAAAAGCGCCGCGAGCTTCGGCATGCCCGGATGCACACCGAAGGTACGACCCGGCGTATTTGTCGGATGAATTTCGTGAAGCTGATTTTGCGGCAGCGCCAGATCCGAGCGGCTCGCGGTGTATTCCGCAAACGCGGTGGTTGCAGCCGCCGAAGCTCCGGGAAAAGGCGTGAGCATGTTGAAACTGTCATTCCCGCCGCTTTGGAAAATGCACACGAGCGCGCGGTATTCGCCGTCAGCCGGCGGCGCGGCGTTTGCGATGGAACTCGCGAGGCGCAAGTTGAGCAGCGTATTCAAAATCGGGATGCTGCTGACCCCGGCACAACTGGCCTGACGGAGAAACTGGCGGCGTGTTTTCATGGGATGAATTGCGGGTTGGAAGGGCGGATGGGGTGCGCTATTTTCGCGTCATATGTTTCTCTGAAATCAAAGACGACTCTGCTGCATGACCAAACACACACTGCCTCGCACAAAACTGAAGCAAGCTCTCGCCATCTCCGAGAAGATAGATTCGTTGCAGTTCCAACTCGATGCCATCCTTGCTGAAAGCTCGATGGCTTCGTCGAAAACAGCACAATCTCGTAAGGGCAAACTCTCTCCTCAAGCTCGCAAGAAAATCATGGATGCTCTCCGAGCAGCATTGGTGAAGCCGATACGAGCCAAGGAGCCGAAAGAGAAGATGAGCAAGTTGGCCGCAAAGGCGCAAAAAAGAATAGCGCCCATCGCAAAAACCTTCGCGGAGGCAAAGGCATACGTTTTTGGTAACTACGGGGAGTTGCTGCGCCGTCTCGCGCAGTGAGGCAAAATGTTTCGTTTTCTCGAACGTGCGGAAGTCGATGAACTCCATCTCGACTCGCTGAAAGCCTACGGCGGAGCCGCTGGCACACGCGATGATGGGCTCGTTGATTCGGCGCTTGGCTCGGCGATCAATACCGCGCTTTACGGCGGCGGCGATGCGTTTGATGTCGCAGCGGCTTACGCATTTCATATCGCGCAGGCGCAGGCTTTCATCGACGGCAACAAGCGCACGGCCATCGGCGCGGCGCTTGTCTTTCTCTCGCTGAATCACCCGATGCGAAATCCGCTGCCGGCGGATATCGATGCGCTTTACGACGCCATGATCGCCATCGCGAATCGCGAACTCGACAAGCCCGGCCTGGCTGCGCTGCTCCGCCGGTTGTTTGCGTAGGTTCGTTTTCATCAACGCTGCACGGCAAACTCGGGGCTGGTGACGATGAGGTAAATTGCGAGCGTCAGACGTTCGTGCGGCCAGTCGTAGGCGCTGTTGCGGCCGAGGCGTTGCAGAGCTTCGCGGATGATTTGGAAATTGCGCGGCGTGAGGGTGCCTCCGGTCAGCACGAGGTCGAGTCGGCGCAGCAGCGGATCGGGATCGAGCGGATCGACGTTCGGATATGGATCGTTCACCGCAGCCGCGGGCACATTGAGCAGCATCTCGCGCGTTAGCGTCAGCTTTACTGCGCGATTGGGATTGGCGACGCCCCAACGATGCAGCCCGTTGAAGACCGCGTTGCGGAAATAGTTCGGCGCGGTCACGCCGGACGAGGCGTTCACGAGCTGGAATTCCGGCGCGACGAGTCCGCTCTGCGCGAGCACGCCGGGCGGCGTGTAGGTGGGCAGGAAAAAGTTGAAGACGCTCGGCGCTTTCATCGGCTCCTGCGCGTGATCGAGCGAGAACGCGTCGAGGTAAAACCAGCCCTCGACGCTGCGCGCGTTGAAGGCCCGCGCGAAGTTCACCACTTTCAAAATCGGCTCGCGCAATTTCCCGAAAGTCGGGTCCGCGAGCATCGCCGGATCGCGCGCCTCGGGATCGAGCAGGATCTGTTTCACGACCGCCTTCATGTCGCCGCGCACGCCTGCGCCGTTGTTCGCAAATTTCGCGGCGACGCGTCCGATGTAGGCGGGCGACGGATTCGATGTGACCATCCGCTGGATGAGCTGTCGCGCGAGAAACGGGCCGACGTTCGGGTGATCGAAGAGATTGGCGATCGCCGCGTTCACATCGTCCATCGTCGCTTTGCCAGGATGGATAGGATCAATCATCCGCGCGGGCGTGGTCGCGCCGAGCAGCAGCGTTTTCGGCGCGAGATCGTGCTCCGAGTCGAAGCCCACCATCGGCACATTGAGCGCAGCGGAGTAGCCGTTGAATTGCGCGTTGTCGCCATGTGAGAGGCCGGTGAAAACGCGCGCCATTTCCGTGATGTTTGCGTTCGAGTAAGTCGCGATCGGCTGGCCTTGTCCGTCGAGTTGGCGCGTCCCGTCGGGGTTCAGCATCCAGAGGCCGATGCTGAAAAGTTGCATCACTTCGCGCGCGTAGTTTTCGTCGGGAAAAGTGTGGGCGACCGGATCGGCTTTGCGGTTGCCGAGATGGCTGAGATACAGGCCCATGCAGGGATGCAGCGAGACGCCGAGCAGAAGGTCGCGATAATTTCCGAGCGCGTTGGTGACGAGTAGATCGTAGAAATTCACCATGCCGCCGGGGCTCGATCCGAGAGCTTCCATGCGATCGGAGATCACAAAGATTTCGCTGAGCGCAAAGGCGACGCGCTGGCGCAGCGGGTCGGAATCTTGCTCCTGCTTCATGGTCGCATCTGGCCACAGCTTTCGGAGTTCCATCACGCGTCCCCACCACGCGTTTTGTTTCGTGTCGTTATAGATTTCCATGCTGCCGGGCTGCGCAGCTTCCCACTGTTGCATGGGACTGAGGAGACCGATGGGCCGCGCAAATTGATCGTCGATCCACCCCGCAAATCCTTGCTGCATCACGGTTGCGACGTTTTCAGGAATGTCGTCGCCGGTCGTGTCCTGATCGGGGCCGAACGCGGCCTGGATCAAAAATCGCGCGGCCGCTTTTGCCGTCGGTGGGCTCGTCGCCGTCTCATTCAAAATCGAAACGCTGTCTGAACTCGGTGCGCTCACCGAATATCCCGCGCCCGCATTCGCCGTGAGCACGACGGTCTCCGTCGCTTCCGCGTCGTCGCTGTCTGCGATTGGATTTATCTCCACGAAAACCTCGCGCACGCCTGCGGGAAAACTCACCACGGTTCCCGGAATCGAAGTCGTGTAATCCACCCCGCGCGTCGCCGTCCCGGTGAACGCGACATTCACCGAAAGCGGCTGCAAACCACCGCTGCGCCGCACGACAAACACCGCCGGATCAGGCCAGCGTTCGCTGCACGTCTTGTCGTAAGTCGAAACCGAAATCGTGTTCGCCGCCACCAGCCCCGCCGACACGCGCGCGGAATCCAGTGCTGCATTTCGCTCCGTGTGTGTGCGCGTCGGATCGAAGCCGATCGCGCGCTCTTCCCAATCATTGATGCCGTCCCCATCGCTATCCTGATCCGCGATATTCAGCCGGAAAAAACGCTGACTACCTCCCCCGAGCGACACCTGCAAATGCGCCGTCGCGCCTTGCCCTATCACGCTCGGCACGGCAGGCACCCACTCGCCGAGCAAATCGAGACTCGTGAACAGCGAATACTTTTTCCCCTCCAAACCGGCCCACGCAAAATTCAGGGCGATCCCTTGCTGCGACTCCAGCAGCAGACTCGGAAACGACGCGCCATCGAAGGGATTCGTCCCCGCCGCGCTCTCGCTCGCATTGCTCCAGCCATCGCCATCCGCATCCGCATTGGCACTTAGCCCGCTCGCGCCGAAAATCATCTCCCACACATCGCTCTGTTGATTCGCGTTTTGATCGAGCGCGCGGGCGGAAGACACCGCGGCGAGGAGGCACAGGAGGAGCTGGGGAGCTTTCATAGGCTTCGCGCAAGTTCATCCCGCCGCGTGCGCTCGGCAAACCTAAAGCCGTCCGCGATCCCGATAAAACTGCGCGCGCCGCGTGATTTCCTCCACGTAGCGCCGCGTGGTCGGGTAGTCGATCGCGCCCATCAAATCATCCGCGTTCGCCTGATCGCCCATGTTCGTCGCCGCGATCCAGCGATCCACGCGCGTGCGGCCCGCGTTGTATTCCGCGAGCGCAAAGGGCAGGGGATTTTCCTTCGATTTCCAGTGATCCATCGCACGCCGCAAATACCACGCGCCCGCTTCCAGATTCATCCGCGAGTCGAAAAGATCCGTCGGCACGAATGTCTCCAACTTCTCTGTTTTCGCCCAGTCGCCTCCCGCCGCCTCGCCCACCTGCATCAGCCCGCGCTCGCCACTCGTCCCGATCTTGTCCGCATGAAACGCACTCTCGCGCCACACGAGCGCCTTGATCAATTCGGGTTCGATGCCCTGCTTCTCCGCCACCTCGCGGATCGCCTCGTCATACTCATGAAACCGCCCCTGCCCGAGCCATTCCTGCGCGGTGTAAAGCGGGTCCGCCGACAGCCACAGCAACAGGCTCGCGGCGGTCAGCGCCGAAAAAAGGGTCACGAAAATCAGCGTCCGAAGGAAGCGAAACATGGGAAGCGAACTCAAACCCGCGCCCGGAAAAACTTCGACAAAAAAGCGCGCGTCAATTCAAGCGTGGCGTCGCGCCTGTCGCGGTGCAATCTCGCCTCCAGCCATGCTCCCGAATTTCATCGCCCGACACATCCCGCGGCAACCGCAGGTCATCGCGTTCGCCCTCGTGCTCCCGCTCGCCTCCGCGCTCGGCTGGTGGCTGTACCGCGATCAGCTCGCGCTGCTCGCCGGCTTCGATGCTGCCGCGCTCGTCTATCTCATCTGGATCGCCCTCGCGCTTTCCTCCGCCGAGCCGGAATCGCTGCGCTCGCGCGTGGAGCGTTACGACTCCGGCCAGCGCACGCTGCTGCTGCTCGCCGTGCTCGTCTTCGCCGTCGTGCTGGTCGCCGTCACCGACGAGCTGGGAAACAAAGCGCGGCGCTCGCACGCCGAGCTGGCGCTGATCATCGGCACGCTGCTGGTCGCGTGGTGTTTTGGAAATATGATCTTCTCGCTGCAATACATGCACCGCCACTACGGCGCCGCGGCGGAGGCGTCGAAAGGTCTCGGTTTCCCCGGCGATGAAGAGCCGACCTTTTGGGACTTCGTCTATTTCGCCTACACCATCGGCATGACTTTCCAGACCTCCGACGTAAGCCTGAACACCACCGCCCTGCGACGCCTCGCCACGCTCCATTCGCTCCTCGCCTTCGTCTTCAATGTCGGCGTCGTCGCCCTCAGCGTGAACCTCCTCGCCGGAGCCTGACGCCGCGTGAACCCGCCCGCATTCGCCATCGATCCACGCTACGCGCGCACGATCCTCTTCAGCTTCCTCTGCACCTTCCTCGCCTCGCGCGGCATGGTGCTGCTCATCATGCTGCGACGCGTGCCGGATTTCTACCTGCACCTCGGCGGAAACCACATCCACCATCTCAACTACGGCATCTTCCTCCTCAGCGTCGTCGGCGCGTGGTCGCTGCTTGGTTCGCCCGAGGGAAAAAGGAAGACGCTCGCGTGCAGCCTTTACGGCATCGGCCTCGGGCTCACCTTCGATGAATTTGGAATGTGGCTGCACCTCGGCGGCAGCTACTGGCAGCGCGCGAGCTGGGATGCCGTCGCCGTCGTCGCCGCCGCACTCGCGCTGCTCGCCTACGCCCCGCAATTCCGTCGTTTCAAGCCGCGTCACTGGCTGAGCACCGTCGGACTCACGATCGCCATCGCGGTCTTCGGCTGGCTTCTCGTGCGCTCGCTTTCGCGGGCAGAAAAAATTTCCGAACCAAAGCTCCTGCGGATCGAAGAGCAGGCGCCGTGGTGAAATGTGGGCGTCCTATTCCTCCAGCGATTTTCAGTCCCGGCATTTTCCATAAACTCGCGGTCGTAACGGCGAGCAAATTTACCGTTTGGTTCTGACATGGCTTTTCCTTTCGTCTTTGAAAGCCCTGTCCGCAAAATCGAAGACACATCACGGCGACCCCGACTATTCCCCAAACTACACGCCGGTATCCTGGCCGAAGTCGCCGCCGCTGGGTTACCAGTCACCGCGCTTTTGCAGATTCCAATGCCAGTCTTCATTCACGCATGGTTGATCCCGATGTTGATCATTAACACTTTCTTGAACATCCGCGGGATGAGCCAGCACACCCTGCTGGAAGAACATCACAATGACGAAGTGCCGGGGACGCGCACCATCCTCACGACCTTCTTCATGTGCAATGAGAACTATCATCTCGAACATCATCTTTACCCCGGAGTTCCGTAGTATCATCTGCCGAAAGTTCACGCGCTGCTTCGGGCTGAGCTCGTCGCTCGCGGCGCACCATTCATGATCGAACCGGGTCTCGCCCTCGGCACCCACATTTTCGACCGCCTTTACCTTGAATTAATGAATTTCGAATGACGGCCTAAAACCGGCGTGTTCGCTTCAACCGGTTCGACGGCATGAGACCGAAAACCGGAAATGTTTTTCACGAAGTGATACTTGCCGCTTGCCTCCGCCAACGAGGCTCGCCCATCCTGCCGCGACAAACTTCAGCTTCCAAAAAATGTCTCAAAAAGTTGCTTTCGTCGGAGTGGGTCGCATGGGTGCAAACATGGCGCGCCGCCTCAAGGATCAAGGTTTCACCGTCAGCGCCGTGTATGATCGCTTTCGCGAATCGGCCGTGAAACTCGCTGGGGAACTCGGCGCAAACGCGCCGGAAACGCTCGCGGGCGTGACGGCGGCGGCGGACGTTATCATCACGGTCGTGACTGATGACGAGGCGATGGATACGATCTTTGCGGAGCGTGGCGATTCGCTGCTCACGGGAGCGAGCGGGAAGCTTTTCATCAACTGCGCCACGATCTCGCCGGCGACGCATGTGGAGACCGAGCGGCGTGCGGAAAAAGTGGGCGCGGAATCGCTCGAAGCCTGCATGGCGTCGAGCATCACGCAGGCGCGCGAGGGTTCGCTATATCTCATGCTCGGGGGAAAACCGTCCGTCTTTGAAAAGGCGAAACCGGTGCTGGAAAAGCTCGCGGGCTCCATGCGTTACGTCGGCGGCACTGGCCAGGCGGCGAAGGTGAAGGCGCTGGTGAACATGGTCATGAATATCAACACCGCGGGCCTCGCCGAAGGGCTCGGGCTCGGCGACGCGCTCGGGCTCGATCTCACGATGCTGCGCGAAGTTTTCTCCCAAACCGGCGCGAACTCCCGCGTGCTCGCCACCGACGGCGAGGACATGCAAAACCGCGATCACTCGTGTTTTTTCAGCGCCGCGCACGCCGCCAAGGACAGCGGGATCGCGGTGCGGCTCGGGCGCGAAGTCGGCGTGGAACTGCCGCTCGCGGAAGCGACGAAGGCGCAGTATGACAAAATGGTTTTTGAAGGCCTCGGCGAACTCGACAAATCGGGGATCGCGGAGCTAACTTTCAAAGGAAGGCATCAAGCAGACTAACTAAATAACAAAAATATAACGGAGGTAACGGGGATGAGATGGCACTTGAGGACGGTGGCGGAAATAATTCGGAAGATCGGCAGCGGGGCAGTGAGCGCCGCGTGCGGTCGGGTTTTGGGCAGCTCGGATGGCTGCATCGTGGATAGTTACGTATCGGTGATCGAAAAGGCGATGCGGGGAAATGGGCTGCGAAAATGTGAGGTGGCGGAGATGACGGGCAGCGAGGCGATTTACGCGCTGTGCCAGGGGGAATTCACCCGGGAAGGAGCAGCGCGAGTCGCGGGTTTCCTGGGCCTTTCCACCAATGCCCTTTGCGGGCTCGGGGAAAAGAGATGGTTTCCACCCCTGCCTTCAGTGAAGGGGTTGCGGGCCGTTTCCACCAAGGCTTACGGCCTCGTCCAAAACACTTGGATCGCGTGGAGTCCGGACACCGCAACCGCCGTGGTTTTCGACCCGCCGGCGGACTGTTCCCAGATCGCCCGATTTTTAGAAGCGCACCGCTTGCGGCTATCACATGCCTTCATCACGCACTCGCATCCGGATGACTGTTTCGGATTGGATGAACTCCGCCGGCTGGGAGCGGAGGCGTTCTGCGCCGGTCATGCGCCGCTGCCGGGTGCAGAATTGCTCACGGCGGGGCAAAGCTTTCGCGCGGGAGGCCTGACCGTCCATGCGCGGTCCACGCCTGGCCACACGGAGGACTGCGTCAGTTACGTGATCGCCGGTCTCGCCACCCCGGTCGCCATCGTCGGCGATTCCATCCTCGCCGGGTCGATGGGCTGCGCGATGTATTCCTACGGAGCGGCGTTAAAGACGGTGCGCACGGAGATTCTGACGCTGCCCGAGTCCACCGTGATTTGCCCCCGACACGGGCCGATGAGCACGGTGGGTGCGGAGAAATCCGGGAACCCGTTTTTCGCGACGTGAGGCAAGGCGCGACTGCCGCCGTTCAATCCAGCGCAGCCTGCCGCCAGCAGTAGTCGAAGATCGCGTCGAACTCGACGCGTTGCAGGGCGCGCATTTCGGCGGTGAGGTCTTCGTCGCCGAAGCGGACTTGCTCGCACTGGCCGGTGAAAAGATACGGGTCCCAGTTCGATTGACGCGCCATCGTCGGGGAGTGCGTGGCGGAATTGCGGTGCGCTTCTGAGAAGAAAGGGAGCGTTCCGGCGCGACGAAACCAGTAGCGGGCGTTGTCGAAATCGCCCTCGCGGCGGTGGAGCATGCCGTGCCAGTAGGAGCCGGTGTCGTCGCTGGCCTCCTGGAAAATCGCGTGCGCCTCGGGCAGTGCATCCAGCGCGTAAAGGAGGCCGCCTTTTACCAGCGCGAACATGCCCGCGTGAGCTGGAGATTTTCCCCCGGCGATGGAGGCGTCGCTCGCGCCGAGCACGCGGCGGACGAGATCGCTGTCGAGCGAGCTTTTCGGCTGGAGCGCCGACAGGAGATCGTGGGAAAGAAGCTGATCGACGAATTCCGAGTAGCGCATCGTGCCGGGGAGAATCGGCGGGCGGATCTTCACCGACAAGAAATTTCCCGCCCTTGGCCCGACCGATGCTCAGAAAAGCAATATCTATGAATGCAAAAGCTCTGGCAGTCGTCCTTGCACCGGTCCTCGCAGCCGGCGGTTATTGGCTGTGGCCGCAATCAACTCAACCCGCGATGCCGTCGCCTTCCATGGCGCAGGCTGCGGTCGTCGCGCTGGCGGCAGTTTCCGCGATGAGTTCTCACGATTCCGGCGCGCCCGCTCCGGTCCTCGCCGGACCGGCGGAGGCCGTGGATCTTCAGGCCGCGATTGAGCAGGGGCGGATAAAGGCCGTCTTCAACGGCAACGGTCGCGACGCGGTGCGGGCCACACTTTCCAATCCCGGAACCACGACGTTGCAAGCGCGGGTGGAAGTCGGGCTCGTGTTTGAATCCGGACGCAATGCCGTCGTCGTGACGCGTCCGACAGAGGTGGAAATCGAAGCCGGTAAATCGGCGCAGGCGACTTTCCAGACCGCCGCCACGCGCTCCGGGAATAGCTTTGGCGGCGCGCCCTACGTCATCACTTACAATCACGTCCCGCGCATCGAAACGCTCCTGACTTATGCGCAGGATCATCTCGAACTTTCGCCCGGCGCGATCCAGACCGCGATCCTCGCCGTAAATGAAAATCTGCCGCTGAACAGCGTGGCAAAATTCACCTCCGGCACGAGCGAGCTGGAAAGCCGTTTCAACACCGACGCCTTCCGCGTGGAAACCTACGACATCATCACCGCGCTCGGCGCCCTGCGCGAAATGGGCATCGCGGATTCCAGCGTGGCCATGACGCTGAATCCGCAGCTCCGCATCGAAGCGATGATCGAGCCGCTCTCACGTCCCGCGGCCATGCGCTACTACGGCATCTCGGGTTCGGACGAGTGGAGCTATTGGAAAACCGAGCTGCTCTCCGGCGAGCCCGCCACGCGCCACTACGCACTCTACGGCATCGCTCGTTTTTATCCCGATGTCGCCATCGACATGCTCCCGAAATGGGCACTGGAAACGAAAACGAACTCCGTCTTCCGCATCGCCGCCCTGCAGGCTCTCGCCGAGACGCAGCGCCCGGAAGCCGTCACCATTCTCAACCGCCTCGCTGAAGATCTCGGACGCGAAACGGAACTCGGCCGCGCCGCCCGCGGTGCCGCTCTGGCTCTGGATCAGCGTCTCAGCCAGCTCGCCACGGTGAAAAATGCCGCCGTTGCGTTTCGCAATTCGCCGGTGCTTACGCAGTTTTAAAACGCGGGAACAAGTGGCCGGAATTCAGTTCTCGGAAACCCAGTCCGCACACTTCGCGGCTGCCTGAGAACTGAATTCCGGCCGCTTTCTTCCCAACCCCGGCGGGAGTTGGGGCGCACGTCGTGCGTTTCAACTCCCGTTACGGTGGAAGGCGGGACGCCGCCGGATTGACGCGCGGTGAGTGGCCGCTACCGTCACCGCCGCATGGCTTCCATCGTCAAATCACTCCGTCTGATCGCCGATGAAACGCGCCTGCGGTTGCTGCTGCTTTTGCAAAAAGAAGAGCTCTCCGTGGTCGAAATCCAGGAGGTGCTGGGCATGGGCCAGTCGCGGATTTCCATGCATCTCGGCCAGCTCCGGCAGGCGGGTCTGGTGCGCGACCGGCGCGCGGGGAAGAATATTTACTACGCGCTCACCGACGACCCGGCGCACGCGGAACTGGCGTCGGTGATCGCGGCCAGCGCGAAGGAATTGCCGGAAGCTGCGCGCGACCAAAAGGCGCTCCAGCTTTCGCTCAAAAAACGGCAGGACAAGGCGCGCGAATACTTCAATCAGCTCGCGGGAAAATTTGGCCGCGCGTATTGTCCGGGACGCACTTGGGAAGGCGTCGCGCATCTGCTCTTCGCGCTCGCGCCGCCGATGATCATCGCCGATCTCGGCGCGGGTGAGGGCACGATTTCGCAACTGCTGGCGAAGCGCGCGAAGAAGGTGATCGCGGTCGATAACTCGGAAAAAATGGTCGAGTTCGGGGCGGCGCTGGCGAAGAAGCACGGCTTCAAAAATCTCGAATTTCGCCACGGCGATTTAGAGACGCCGCCGATCCCCGCGGGCACCGTCGATCTCGCGCTGTTGAGTCAAGCGCTGCACCACGCGGTTAGCCCCGCGCGCGCGGTGGCGGCCGCTTTTCGCATCGTGAAAAAAGGCGGACGCATCGCGATCCTCGATCTGCTCGCGCATCAGTTTGAAAAAGCGCGCGAGCTTTACGCGGACACCTGGCTCGGCTTCACCGAGTCGGAGCTGCACGGATTCCTCGAAGACGCAGGTTTCACTGACATCGAAGTCACCGTCGTCGCTCGCGATGAGCAAAATCCGCAGTTTCAGACCGTGCTCGCAATGGGCGTGAAGTAATCGCGCTATCGCGCCGGCCCCGTTCCTTTGCCTTTCGCGTAAAACGGATTCGGCTGGAAGAGACCTTTGAAGAGACGGTCTTTGAGGTAATCGACGCGGCGCAGCCGGTGCAAATGGCCGCCCGATTGCATCACAAACTGCTCGTCGCGCGGCATGCGCAGGATGTCGGCTTGCGTGATTTGATCGCCGAGCAACTCGGACAAGGCTTTCGCGGCGAGGTGATTGGTGACGCCGAAAACTTGCAGGATGCCGGCGTTGTTCACGATCGTTTCCCAATCGGGATACAGACGCTTGAGCTGCGACATGTCCTGCCAAAACGTCCAAGTGCGGACGCCGTAACCGCGGAGCAGCGTGATCGCGGTTCGGAGCGTGGAGAGCGCGCCGAGTTGCGCCGCTTCATCGACGATAAAAAGCGTGGGCAGCTCGGGGCGGGTGCGGCGGGCGAGCGCGATGCTGAGCAGGCTGTGAATCCAAATGCGCAGAAGCTTGCCGTAACCTGCGAGCTGGCTCGGCGGGATGACGAGATAAATGGTGACCGGCTGGCCATCGCGGAACGCGGCGATGTCGAACGACGTCTCGCGCAGCGTGGCCTCGACGCGCGGCTCGTAAAGGCAGTTAAAATGCTGCTGCGCGGTGGCCATGATTCCGCTCCGACATTTTTCCTCCGTTTGCAGGAAGGCGGCGATTTGCTGCCGGGCGAGCAAAGGCAAATCTTTGCCTTTCGTGTCCAAAAGCACGGCAAGGCTATAGATCATGTCGTCTGCCAGCAGGATGTCGCGCATCTTGAGGAAATGCCTTTCGTTTTCCGGGTATCCGGTGAGCAGCGCCGCGGCGACACCGGCGATCAGGCCATCCGCTTTCGTGTCCCAAAATGGGTCGAGGAGCGTGCCCGTCTGGCCGGGGTGAAGGCACTCGGGAATGGTGAGCGCGAAGTCTTCCACGCCCGTATTCAGCAGCGGGAAGGTGTCGAACGGATTCAGCGCTCCGCACGAAATGCGGCTCGCCTGAAACGGATCGAGCACCACCACTTTATGCCCCATTTTTTCGCGATGCGCCGCGGTGACGGAGGCGGCTTCGCCCTTGATGTCCACGACGACGCAAGAGCCGGGATAGCGAAGCAGCGTGGGGATGATGCACGAGCGCCCTTTTCCCGCCCCGGTCGGTGCGATGGTGACGAGATGCTGCTCGGGATCGGTGGCGAAAAACGGGGCCGGATCGCTGGCGGAATCGCCGGGAGCCGCCGCTTTTTCCTCGCACCCAAATCCGATGAGCCGCGAGCGCGCGGTGTCCGAATTCCATCCGAGAAGGAGGCCGTTTTTCTTCGCTTTTTTAAGCTGGGAATGCCGCGGAGATGATTTGCTCATGTCGTAATGGGGGATGTGGTTTCCGATTGCGCCGACGATACGGCTGAATCGGTTGTTTCAAACGCGATTCACTCTCCGCTTTTTGCGGCGCGAGTCTTAAAAAAGCCGCGGCTTCTCAGCGCGCAGGTTTTTCTGTCACCCACTCCAGCCCGCGGATGAGCCGCTCCGTGAGGCCATCGGCGTGGTGGCCGGGTGACTCGTAGAAAGTCACGCGCTCGATTTTTTCGCGCAGCACGTCGTAGATTTTCCGCGCGCCGATGTTCGCGCCGAATTCATCGTGCTCCGCGCCGTCGAGGTAAACGCGCTGCGTCTTCGCGAAGGCATCGGGATTTTTGCGAACGATGGTGAGTGGATCGAGTGCAATCCAGCGCGCCCACGCGTCTGCGCGCCACTGGCCGCGCTCGTCGTAAAGCCACTCGAAGCGGCCGGGCTTTCCCGCGATCGGCGCGTAGTTTGCGCACAGGCCGAGGAAGAGGCCGGCGGGAATTGGCGCGGGATTTTTAGGAGCCATCGCGGCTTCCAGTTCTGCGCGCGTCACGGCGCGGACGGACGGATCTTCGACGAGCGGTTTGTGCGTCGTCTCGAAATCGCTGTCCGGTGAGAGCGCGACGACGGCGGGAAACTTTTCGTGGTGCGAAATGGCGAGCATCAGCGCACCGTAGCCGCCGCTGGAATGGCCGGCAATGAGGCACGATTTTGCGCCCTCTTTGGAAAGCGCGGGCAGGATTTCTTCCGCGACGTAATCCGCATAGTCACCGGTCGCACTCGAATTCAAAAACTGGCTCCCGCCGTAGCGCGAACGTCCATCGACGACCGCGATGCGAAAGGGCATTCCCTTCGCCGCGAGGCGATCGATCACTTCGCCAAACCATCCGGTCGTCCCTTGCGCAATCGCGTCTTCCGACGAGCCACCCCAGCCCGGCAGGTAGATCACGAGCGGCGCGTTTGTTACGCCATCCGGGCCGAAGACCGCGATCCGGCGCGTCGCGGGATCGCCGAGCGGATTGCCGCGCAGCTTTTCACTCGTGATGCTGATGACTTCGAGACGCGCCGCGGCTGCAGTCGCGCCGACGGCGAGGACGAATGCGGACAGGGCGTGGAAAAATCGAAAGCGCATGGACGACGCATGCCAGAAAGCGTTTGCGTGCGCACTGGTTTCCGCGCGTTATCCTGGCCGCCATGCTCCGTCTCGCGCTCGCTTTTTTCGCCCTGCTCGCCCCGCTCCGCGCCGAGTGGCGCTACTCAAATGCCGAACCACTCGCTGCGCCGGCCGGCCTCGATTTTTTTCGTCGCACCGTGACGAATGGCGAGCGCACAGTCGTGCTGCATTTCGTCCAGTTTGCTGCGAAGACCCACACCTTCGCCGTGATGGATAATCCCGAAGGTGCGTTCGATCTCGGAAGCGCCTCGATGAAACGCGGGGCGGTGGCGGCGGTGAACGGCGGATATTTTCAGCCGGACCACACGCCGCTCGGGCTGCTTGTGCGGCAGCGTGTGACGATTCATCCGCTGGAAAATACGAAGCTGCTTTCCGGGCTCGTGGTGGTGCGGAAAAGCGGCATCGCTTTGCTGCGGATGAAGGAATTCAAAGCATCCGCCGAAGTGCAGGAGGCGATGCAGGCCGGGCCCTTTTTAGTCGATGGTGGGAAGGCGGTCGCTGGTTTGGACGACACGCGGAGCGCGACTCGAACGGTCGTCTTCACCGACGGCGCGGGAAACTTCGGCGTGCTGAATTGCGCTTCGGCAACGCTCGCGGAAACTGCGCAAATCCTAGCCGTGCCGCAACTGCTCCACACCGCCCGCATCTCGCGCGCGTTGAATCTGGATGGCGGGTCGTCGAGCGCGCTGTGGGTGAAACGCGAGCCGTCCCCGTTTTACAAACGGGAGTGGAAAACGGTGCGCAATTACCTCGCGATCGTCCAGCGGCACTAGGCGCGGTGCCTATCGCGGGTAGGGCTCAGGCGATACGAATCGGCTGCGTCTTCCCCTTTGGATTTAACTCGCCGGGAATCTGGCCAACCACGCGCGGCTCCAGGCCGAGCTTCCGGAAGACGCTGCGGATCTCCTGAATCGTCATCGTGGCCTCCTCGAAATCGAGATACACGATGTCATGATTGCTATCCACCTTGTAGCGAAGACCGGGCACCGCCTCGAACTCGTGGTCGAGTTCCAGGATTTTTTCCAAATTGCGGATACCCGCGGCATAGACCTCTAGTTCAATCATAAACGTTTACTTTGTAACGACCGGCGTATTGTTCGACCGGCCGCTTCGCGTTGGCAAACAGTAAATGCGATCCGGCGAAAAAACGGCGCGAATTTTCCCTCGGAAGCCCGTCCACAGAACGCTTGCGCCGGCCCGCGTTCCTGCCAAGATTCGCGAAACTTTCTGGCTATGAACGGTCCCACCAATCGCCGCCCTCAGCCGAATCGGCAGGCTCTCGCAACCCGCCCGGCTCCAACTGCACCCGTGGCACCGAGAGTCGCAAGGCAACCCGCGAAGAAGGTCACCGCAGGCGCTGCCCCACCGAAAACCGGCGGCAGCGGCGGCGCGTTTTGGGCGGGGATGTGCGCGGTGGGTGCTGTCGGTGCATTTTTTTGGTGGCAAGGGTCGCGGTCTCATTCCAAGGCCGCGAAACCGATCGTCGCGATCGTCGAAGCTGCGCCGGTGGAGCAGCCGGATCCCGCGGCGCGCGCAGTGGTAATCGCGAAAGCGGAGTTGCTGGCAATCCCCGCGCCGATACCGGAAGCCCCGGCCAAGCCCATGCCCGAAGCAGTGCCGAAGCCCGCACCCGCGACCGCTGCGGTGGAGCCCGACGTTTTCACCCCGCCCGCCGTCCTCGATCCCGTAGCCGGGCGAAGCATCGCCAATATGAAGCGCGCCTCCGCCGCGCTGGAAGAGGCCTTTGCGAAAGGAAAGTGGACCCAGTATGCGGAGTGGCTGCGCGGCGGACTCGCGGTCGAGTTAAAGAAGATGACCGATTTTTCGCTGCCGCAGAGCTACGATCGGGTGCTGAAAAACCCTGTCTTTTACGAGGCGCTGCTCCAGCACACCCTCCTCTACCGGCTGCCCGCCGATGCCCGCGCGTATCTCACCGAGGACGCCGGCTCGCGCTCGTTTTTCACCTGGCTGCTGCAGACGCCGGAGGCCACGGAGTCGCTGCTCAAAAATCTGCGCCGCGAAGACAGCGCGCGCGACGTCCTCCGCGTCTGGTCGAAGCTCGCGGCGGAAGATGATTCCGTGCGTGGAAAATATCGTGAACTGGCCCTCGCCGTGGCGCTCGTTTACGACAAGCCCTTTCACCCGCAGTGGAACAGCGAGACGCTCGAAATCACGCCCCGCGAGCGGTTCAATTTTTACAAAGACAAAAACGAACAGGGCCAACTGCAAACGCACATCGACCGCTACTCGGCGGGCGAACTCGTGTGGGTAGTCGCCACGCCGGTGCCGATGTCCGAGCTGGAATGGGCGCTGAAGAAAGTGCATCTGCGCCAGCGGAATTGGGGCGAAGCCTACGGCATGGTGAAATACGACATGACCAAGGCCGTGACGGGTCAGGCTAAGGTCGCGTACGACTCTTACACCTTCGCGGAGATCCTGGAAAAAGGCGGCGTCTGCGGCGACCGCGCTTACTTCGCCGCCTACACGGGCCGCGCCAATGGCATCCCGGCGGCGATCATCGGCGGCGACGGGCCGCTCGGCGGGCACGCGTGGATTCGCTGGATGCCGGACGATGATAAGTGGGCGGAGTCCGGTCGCATCGGCGGCTACGCTGCCGGCACCACCACCGATCCGCAGACGGGACGCAGCATTTCGGAAATGGAATTTGTCCGCCGCAGCGATCCGCACGAAGCCGGCGCGCAACGCACGCTCGTTGCCCACCGTTTCCTCTGGCTGTCCGATCTCCAAGCTGCGCTCAAAGACAACGCGAAGGCAGACTCCGCGATCGACCTTTCGCTGAAGACATCCCCGCGTCTGTCGATCGCTTGGGATGCGAAACTGGCGCACTGGCGCGCTTTTCATCGCGATGCCGACGTGACCGCGTGGGACGGAATCGTACATGAGATCAAGCGCCGTTTTTCCGATGACAAAGTGATGCTCGCCGAAGCGCGCAAGTTGCAGGAGGAATTCATTTTCCCGCAGCAGGACGTGAAGGACTCGATTCACGACCTGAAGCAGGACGCGAAGAAATTCAAAGACCCGCGCCTGTCCGACGCGAGCAAGGATACGGGCGCGATGGCGGAACTCGTGAAGCGCGAAGGACAGCTCCTCGCCGAGGCCGGCAAGTTCGATTCGCTGCATCAGCTCTACCATCGTTCGCTTCAGGAAAATGGGGGCAATCCGTCTGCTTGGAAAACGCTCGCGCGCGACTACTTCAGCATGTGTTCCGGCAGCGAAAGCGAACGCGAAAAAAGCGCGCGTCAGATCGAAAGCACCTACGATCGCTACGTGGAGACTGCCACGCTGGATTGGTTCGCCATCGGCAGCCAAAACTCCGCGCACGCCTTCGTCGCCGAGTGCTGGAAAACGTGCGGCAACACCGAAAAAGCGGATCGGATCGCCAGGGAAATGGAACGGCGCTCGAAGAAGGGCAAACGCGAAGCGCTCTGAGCCGGGCCGCTTATTCAGCGTCGAATTTCACTAGCTCCATCCCGACCTCTTCCATCGCCCCGCATTCCCGGTGAATCGGGCGCACCTCGACTGAGCAATCGTAGTCGAGCAACGGCCACCCACTCGCGATCCTCTCCGCGTCATCCAGATCCGCCGCCCGCACCATCACATACCCGCCCACGACTTCCTTCGCCTCCGCAAACGGCCCGTCGGCCACCGTCCGCTGCTTCGCGCCAGAAATCACCCGCCCTTCGTTGCCGAGCGGCTGCCCCGAAGTCATCCCTCCGTACGCCTTCCATTTCGCCAGCCACTCATTCAGCCGCCCCATCGCCTCCTGCATTTCCTCCAGCGAAAGTCGCGTTTCGAGCTGGGTGTTGCGAAAGAGCAGCATGAATTCGGATTGAGTGGCGGGTGGGTTCATGACGTCGTGGATTTGATTCCACGCTGAACGCAATTGGTGCCCGCTTCAACCTCGCGTGAAGAAAAGTGCGCGTATTGGTTGAAAAAAATTAGGTGTCCGCTCCGACGAGCTTTTGAAACGTCTGGCCGAACTCTGGGCCGCAGCCCGATTCTTCGTGTTTGAAATAGACGAAAGTTTCCTGCCAATCCTGCTCCCGCACAAACTTCGCCCAGCGTTTCAGGTCGGCAGATTTGTAGTCCGTTTGGCGTAAACGGAGATAACCGAAATTGGTCGTCGCAACGGATGGAGTCGCGAGATTCTCGTCTTCAGCAATGCAAAGAGCCGCCGCGTGGTCTTTCAGACAAAGAAACACCTCATCGCTAAACCAAGACTCATGACGAAACTCAAAGGCCGCTCTCATTCCTTGCGGTAACTCGTCAAGAAACGAACTTAAGAGTGGAGTATCGCGTTGGAAGTTAGGAGGCAGTTGGAAAAGGACAGCTCCCAGTTTTACACCCATCGGCGAGATACCATCGTAAAAGGCGCGCACTTTTTCCGCGCAACCCTTCAACCGCTTGAAATGCGTGATCTCCTGCAGCGCCTTAAAGCTAAACCGAAACCGCTCCGGCGTGGACGCAGCCCATTTGTCGATCGTGGCGCGGCTCGGGATCGTGCGAAAGGAATAGTTACTCTCGGTGCTCGTGAACCGCTCCGCATAATACGGCAGCATCTTCGCCGCCGACATCTTCTCAGGATAGAACTTCCCCTTCCACTCCGGATACTGAAAGCCGGATGTACCGATCCAGATCTTCATGGCCGGCTAAGTGCTGGGTCTGATGGGCGTTTCGTTGGCCTTCGTGAAGGCGCACGCGCGACGGGTCTCGATAGACCGGATTTCGAAGAACAGGCCGCATTGCAAGCATGGGTTGCCCTGGGCGATTTGCGCGGCTTCTTCAAGGCTGCTAGCGACGATGAACCAGTAACCGCCGATCACTTCCTTCGATTCGCCAAACGGACCGTCAATAATGGCGTCACGCGCGACCGTCTTTCCTCCGACAGCGAGCCGTTGCCCCATCTTCATTTTCCCGTCGCGCACCAATCTATCCAGCCAGGTATAGAACTCGTCGATGGCCACTTGAATCCTTTCCGGCGGTAGCTCCGCGTCCCATTGCCCACGGGAGATGACGAGGAATTCGGCGGGAGTGGCACTCATAAGCTAGTCGAGGAGCGGCTTGTTGAGTTGGGTGCGATAGATGGAGGAATCGTCTCCAGCTTCCGGCCCGACCAGATAACTTTCCCAAAGATCGTCCGTAGTCTTCAGCCCTTCCTTTTCGATCCATTCAAGGAACTCACCCCACGCTTCACCGAGTCCTTCATATCCGCCGTGGTAAACCGTCCGCACAACACGCATCGCCGGCCACTCGCTCGGCTGCACCCGGCCTGCTGGCGTGATAGGTGTGCTGACCGGCACACTGACTTCAAAATCAAAAGAATCGGTCGGACGACGAAGGTGATGCGTGAACCAAGGCCCGGCGGGTGCGATGCCTTGCGCCGCGATGGCCGCATAGACTTCCTGAATGGTCGGACCCATCACCGTCTGAATCTCATCGCGTGGAACGATGATGTGAATGATGGCCGAAGATTGGGCGGTAGTTTGTACTATAGCGGGAGTTTCAATCATAATTCAGTCGGTTACTCGAAAGGTGGGTATTGGTCGAATTTTGGGAGTTTAGGATCGAGCGCATCCCAAGGCTGGGCATCACACATCCAGGCGTTCACCGTCGGCTTAAACCAACTCGGATCATCAAGGCTGCACGCGCCAATACCGATGCCACGCTCCGTCTCCGCTCCAGTCACCCGCGAGCCGCACTCTGCACAAAAGCCGCGCTTGTTATGACCCATCGCCACGCTCGGCGTGGAGTAATATCGAAGCGTGCCTTTAGTCAGGCGAAAGGCATCCGCTGCCACATAGACGACCGGTGTAAACGGGCTCCCGCTGACGCGCTGACAATCGCGACAGTGGCAGTTCAGCATCATTAAAGGTTGGGAAGTAATCTCGTAGCGGACCGCTCCACAGCAGCACCCGCCGGTGAATGTTTTGGGTTCAGACATTTCGTTACCAGGACGTCAAATTTTCTGCGCCAGCGCCGCGAGTTGATCGGTCGCGATTCCCCATCCTTGATAAAATCCCATCTTCTCATGCGCCTCCTTGTCGGCCACCGACCAGTGCCGCACCGTCGCCGTGTAGCGCGTCTTCCCGCCTTCCTCCGCAAAGGTCAGGATGCCCACCATGAACGGCTTCTGTGAAGGTTCCCACGCGGCCGTAAAAGCATCCGTAAAAACCAGCCGCTCATTTGGCACCACTTCAAGGTAAACGCCACGGTTCGGCATCACCTCGCCATTCGGCCCCTCCATCACGATGAGGCTCGAGCCGCCCGCGCGCACGTCCACTTCCGCCTTCGTCGTCTTCCAAGGCGGCGGCGTGAACCATTGCGGGATCAGCTCCGGATCAGTCCAGCAGCGAAAGAGCTTCGCCCGCGGTGCATCGATGAGGCGGGTAAAAGACATCTCGCGCTCGGCGACGGTTTCGATGGGTTTGGATTCGGGTTGCATGGTGGTGAAGTTGCTTTCTCTCTCAACGACGAAAGAGCAGGGCGGTTCAGGACAATTAAAACGCAGATTTTCATTTTTCATCCACGGAAATGATCTCGCGAATTGCCTGACCGGCGCTTCGGCTTCTTGATCTTTCGCCGCATGTAGCTACATCGTGTAGATATGACTACGGCAAAACTTTTCCAGCATGGCGGCAGCCAAGCCGTCCGACTCCCGAAGGCTTTTCGATTCGAGGGCACCGAAGTTGTCATCGAAAAGCGCGGGGAGGAAGTCGTCCTTAAGCCCAGGCGCACACCAAAGTTCAAGACACTGACTGAGGTCGCCCGCTACATGCGGGAAAAATTCCCGCAGGGTGCTGACTTCCCCGACCTTAATCGACCAATGGAACAACAGAAGCGCGATCAAAATCTCGACTGATCTGCATGCTGCACCTGCTCGACACCTCCGTTTGCGTCTCGCTCCTCCGCGGTCGTTCTCCAACCAGCGCGTTGCCTCCGAGCGATACTTGTGTCGTCTCCGTGATCACCGCCGCAGAACTGGAAGTTGGCATCCATCGCTCCGCGCGCCCGCGAGAACAACGACTGGCCGTGGAAGCTCTGCTCGCGTGTTTCGTCGTCCTGCCCTTCGAGGCCGCAGCCGTCGCAGACTGCGGCGAGATTCGTGCCGAGTTGGAGAAGAAGGGCACCGCGATCGGCCCGTTGGACTTCCTCATCGCCGCGCACGCCCGCAGCATTGGTGCGGCGGTCGTGACCGGGAACGTGAGTGAGTTCAAGCGCGTGAAAGGACTGAAGGTTGTGGCTTGGAAATGAGCGGTCCTCGGATAAAGATAGATCGTCCGCATTTCTCAGGGCGACCTGTAGAAGGAAAAGCTCGGCACTATCATTCGTCCCCAATACAGTGCGAGTCGCCGCCACAACCGCAACCCAGGTTTCAGGCTCTAATTCTCAGACTTGCCATGTCGAAAAAATTGCCAGTTATTTGGCCCGCTGACGCTCACACGATTGCAAAGATTACGATTCTCAAGGGATACCTCGGAGCTTGGCTAAGGATTCTCGGCACCACGCGCAGAAACGAAACGATCCTGTACGTCGATGGTTTTGCCGGACCGGGACGATACAGTAATCACGACGAAGGATCCCCTTTGGCGGCTTTACGTGCAGCACAAAAGGCTATCACGGAAATGGGGCCGGGATTCATCGCGGCAAAGATTCACGGAGCGTTCATCGAAAGAGACCGGGAACGGTTCGAAATTCTACGAGAGACGGTTGCCGCATTCGAATCCAACCCGAGCTTGGGTATTACGAAGCTGTGTTGCGAGTTCGCAGAAGGAATAGAACAAGTAAGGAAAGAGGTACCGGCGCCCTTCCGCGGAGAAGGACCGCTCTTTGTTTTCGCTGATCCGTTTGGCGGTACGGGAATTCCATTCAAAACCTTCGCCGATTGCACGAAAGGTTCGACTGCGGAGTTGTTGATCAACCTCGATGCCGACGGAATCGCCAGAATTTTTTTGGGTGAGACAAATAATAATCGGGAGGAACAGCTTACTGGGCTATTCGGTGATGGATCTTGGAGAGAGGATTTGTCCGCGGGTAGGGACCTCAAACGCCTTTCTGTTCAGATTCTTGATTTATACAAGCGGCGGCTCCGAACCCTTCCGGGAGTGAAGTTCATATGGTCATTCGCGATGAGGGGAAAGCAGGACGCCCTCAATTACCATCTGGTGTTTGCGACGAAGCATCCGCTCGGAATGGAAAAGATGAAGGAAGCAATGAAGGTGATCGACCAGACCGGTTCCTACTCATTTTCCGACGCTCACGCCGATCAACACACGCTGTTTAGGGACGACGATGCCGAGGTTTATGCTGCTGCGCTTCATCAAGAGTTTGACGGACGGATGGTGACGATGGAGGCGGCGCGAGACTTCGCGTTGAACGAAACGCCATTTCCGAACGCGAAGCAGATGCTGGCGGTCCTCGAGAAACAGATGCGACTTCAGGTGGATACATACGCGGGGCAAAACCGCAAGGCAGGCTCTTTTCCAGAGGAGAAAGTTAGGGCATTGCGATTCGGTTCGTTTGGCCCGACGGGTAACCAAGCTGAACTGTTCTGATCCATGCGCGGCAAATCTCATATCGAATGGACCGAAGCCACATGGAATCCCGTGACGGGGTGTTCCAAGGTGAGTGCTGGCTGCAAGAACTGCTATGCGGAGCGAATGGCGAAGCGTCTTTTTGCGATGGGAAGTCCCCGCTATGCCGCCGGTTTTGCGGTCCGACTCCAACATGATTTGGTGGAAGCGCCCAAGGCGTGGAAATCGCCGAAAGTGATTTTTGTGAATTCGATGAGCGATCTTTTCCACGAAAAGGTCCCGTTGGATTTCATTCAAAAGGTCTTCGCTACGATGAGGGCGTGTCCGCAACATACCTTTCAGATTTTGACGAAACGCAGTTCTCAACTCCTCGAACTCTCGCCACATTTGGATTGGGCTCCAAACATTTGGATGGGAGTGAGCGTAGAAGATAGTCGCGTCGTCGGACGAGTCCGCGACCTCCAACGAGTACCCGCGGCCGTCCGCTTCCTCTCGCTGGAGCCGCTCATCGGTCCGGTGGGTGAGATTTCTCTTGAAGGGATCGATTGGGCGATTGTCGGCGGAGAGAGCGGTCCCGGGTCGAGGGAGATGAAAATCGAATGGGTTCGTGAAATCTTCCGCCAATGCCGCAGAGCAAATACGGCATTCTTCTTCAAGCAGTGGGGAGGCGTTCGCAAGCACCTAACTGGCCGAAAACTCGCGGGAAAAACCTACGATGAAATGCCGACACCCAAGGATCCACAGACACGCAGATTGGAGCTGGCAGCATAGGGAATTTTGTTGGGCGGATGATTGTGTTCTCCAGCGTTCACTTTCACGCCCAAGAATCGCATATCTCTCAATCACCCTCCCGCCATCGCGCCCACGATCATGAAGGGCTCCATGCCATTGATGATGGCTTCGGGGAGCGGGGTTTCGAGGGGTTCTTGGGAGAGGTCTTCTTTGCAGGCGTAGAAGCGGACGAAGGGGCGGCGGTTTAAGGTGCCGTGGTCGCGGATGGTTCCTTGGAGTGCGGGGTAGTGGGTTTCAAGTGTGTCGAGAATAGCGCCGAGAGTGATGGGCGCGGGGATTTCCAAGGTCACTTCGTCGCCGACCCGCGCGAGGTTGCGCAGATGGTAGGGCAGGACGACGCGGATGGTGTGGGACGCGGATATGGGCACGGTGGGATTTAGTAAGAAGTGGTCAGTAGTCAGTAGTCAGAAATTCGTTATCGCTGTCGGCGTCCGATCTTTTTACTGACTACTTCTTACTTCTTACTTCCGGCTTCCGAATCATCAGCACTTACGGCAGGGTCTGCACCTCGACGGAATAAACGGCGGGCAGGTCGCGCACGATGGGCTTCCAGGTGTCGCCGCTGTCGGCGGAGCAATAGACTTGGCCGCCCGTTGTCCCGAAGTAGATGCCGCATGAATCCAAGGAGTCCACGTCCATCGCATCGCGCAGTACATTCACATAGCAGTCTTCCTGCGGCAGTCCTTTCGTGAGTGGCTCCCAGTCCTCGCCGCCGGACTTACTCCGATACACTCGCAGCTTGCCCTCGGGCGGGTAATGCTCGGAGTCGCTCTTGATCGGCACGACATAGATCGTCTCTGGCTCGTGGGCGTGGACATCAATGGGAAAGCCGAAGTCGGTGGGTAGGTTGCCACTGACTTCGCGCCAGTCGTCGCCGGAGTTATCCGTGCGCAGGACATCCCAGTGCTTTTGCATAAACAACGTCTCCGGCCGGGATGGATGCATGGCGATACGATGCACGCAGTGGCCGACTTCCGCGTCGGGATCGGGCAGTTCGTAGGGCGATTTCAGGCCGCGGTTGATTGGCTTCCAGGTGGTGCCTCCGTCGTCGGTGCGGAAGGCTCCAGCAGCGGAGATCGCGGCGTAAATGCGCTGCTCGTTTTTCGGGTCGAGGATGATCGTGTGCAGGCACATGCCGCCGGCACCGGGCTGCCAGAGCCCACCTTTGGTTTCGCGCAGGCCGGGTAGTTCCGCCCACGATTTGCCGCCATCGGTGCTTTTGAAAAGCGCGGCGTCTTCGGCTCCGGCATAGACGGTATCGGCGTCGGTGAGCGATGGCTCGAAGTGCCACACGCGCTTGAACTCCCACGGGTGCTGCGTGCCGTCATACCACTTGTGCGTGCCGACTTCGCCCTGGTAGAGGAAGCGATTGCTGCGCGCGGGTGCTAATGGACCGGGCTCGGGCGCAGCCTCTCCGTCAGGTGTTTGCCAGGTCTTACCGCCATCATCCGACCGCTGCACGACTTGTCCAAACCAGCCACTCGTTTGCGAGGCATAGATACGGTCGGGATTCACGGGCGAACCTTTGAGATGATACATCTCCCAGCCGGCGAAAAGCGGTCCTTCGACTTTCCAGTCTTTGCGACTGCCGTCTGAGGTAAGGATGAATGCACCTTTCTTGGTGCCGACTAAGACGCGGACGTGGCTCATGGGAGTCGGTTTTACATTTGCCCCGGCACCATGACCATCCAGCCGAGGCCAAAACGATCGGTAAGCATGCCGTAACGCGGCGACCAAAAAGTCTTGGTGAGTGGCATGTCCACTTTTCCACCGTCGGCGAGACCGTGGAAGGCTTGGTCGGCTTCGGCTTCGGTTGTCACGACAAGAGCGAGACGGAAGCCATTAAAGCCAACCTCGTCCTGTCCGCCGCAGCCATCGGAGGCCATGAGGGTCATTTCGCCGATTTTAAATTCGGAATGCATCACTTTCTTCTCGAAGCCTTCCGCCAGCATGCCGGGTGGCATTGGTTCGGGGCTTTCATTGAAGCGCATGATCATGCCGATCTTCGCTCCGAGCACCTTCTTATAGAATTCGAGTGCTTCATCGCATCGACCACCGAAAAAGAGGTAATTTTGAACGAGGGTTTGGGACATAATTTGGATGTTTGGTAGTTAGTTACGGTTTCAGAAAGACGACGAACGAAGCCGCGGCTTCAGGACATTATTTACAAAATAATCCCGGCGCGGTCGCGCTTAGTTTGCGACGCCGAGAACCCGCCTGCGTTCCACCCACAGAAGGTAAAGCGCGCAGACTACGATGACGATAACCATGCCGATGGACATCGAGTCGAGGCCGTTGCCTCTGCCGATGAAAGCGTGGTAGGCGAGGATGTTGACGATGATCGGTCCGAGGATGAGCAGACCGAAATTCCGCACCTTCGGAATCATAACGAGAATCGCACCGGTCAACTCGAGGATTTTCACGAAAGTGAGGTAACCAGTCGGTGCAAACGCGCCCATGAACAGCTTCGCTTCCTCAGTCGGTGGTGGTGGCATTTTGTCCGGCGGGATGAGGTGAAAAAGTACAGGGATGGCGGCGGCGAGGAAGAGCAGTCCGAGCAGGACGCCTGCGATAGAAGGTAGATGTTTCATGAGTAGGTTGGTTGGTAGGGCGTGTTATGAACTTTGGATAGCGAATGGAAAACACCAAAGGTGCATAAGCCAGCTCAGGGCAACGCCCTGGGTTTGCATGGCGAAAAGAAGGTAGCCCTACAAGGGCGGAGCAAATGCCGGAGGTGTGGAAGGTTGTATCGCCCCTGTGGGGCTTTGGTTTTGTGTCATCGAATCCCAAGGCGTTGCCCTGGGCTGGCTTGTTGCAGCACCTTTGGTGCTCCTTGGAATTCAGTATCGCAAACGGCATGACACGCTCCAGTTTGCCAAGCCTAGCTCGCCACGGGCTTTTCGACGACCTTCTTTAGATTATCAAAACCCTTCTCGAACTGCCCGCCGACCATCTTGTCGCAATTCATGATGAGGCCCATCGCTTTGCCCATGAAGCCGTTCGTGCCGGACATGGTCCAGGTTACTTCGGTCCCGTTCCCTTGCGGTTTCAGGGAAAAGACGGTCGTGTTAGTGGCTGCAAATGGTTTCGTGAATTCCAGCCGCAACTGGACCAGTTCGTTCGGCTTTACGTCGGTGATCGTCATGCGCCCTGCACCGACCTCGTTGTTGCCTTCCCACGAAAAGCCCGCGCCGACGCCGGACTCTGGCCCCTCGAAAGTGTTCTTCGCGTTGGGGTCCATCTTCGCCCACGGCGACCAGTCGTTCCATTTGTGGAAGTCATTGATCTGCGCGAACACCGCTGACGCGGGCGCGGCGATGGTTGCGGAGCGGGTGATGCGGAAATCGGCGGGCTGCATCGCGGCGACGATGAGGAAGATGACGAAGATGGCCAGGAGGCCGAGGAGGATTTTTATAAGCATGTTCTGAATTCGCGAGTAGGGCGCGGTGTTGGTTGTGTTCGGTTGCTATTCCACGGAAACGACGAACGGGTTCCCGACGAAAGGACACTGCCTTTCGTTTTTTTTCACTCCAAAAATCCGCGCCCGAGGATGAAGAGTTCACGAAAGACACCAAATGCACGAAAAGGACGGACCACTTTCGTGCCTTTCGTGCCCTTCGCGGATCGAGTCTGATTTACACACACTCGCAGGGGTTTACCGAACGTGGGAATGGCCGCGGATTTCACGGATTACCGCGGATGAGAAGGTCCGAAAATTCGCGATAATCCGCGAAATCTGCGGCCGCGTTTTTACGCCTACCGGCTCCGGGAACGCACGCGGACGAGGCCGGCGAAGACGATCGCCAGAGAGACGAGCGAGCTGGCGGGCATGAGGACGGCGGCGAGGAGCGGGTTCATTTTTCCCGCGAGAGAAAGGGCGATGGCGCAGGCGTTGTAGGTGATCGCGAAGGCGACCACGGCGCGCGAGACGCGGCGGCGGAGGGCGGCGGTTTGCAGTAAAGTGCGGACGCCGCCGAGGCCGCGGCCCAAGAAATAGAAGTCGGCTTTTTGCTCCAGCAGCCCGCGATCGACGGCGGGCGTGCCGCTGCACCAGGCGGCGTCGAAGGCGAGCGAATCGTTCGCACCGTCGCCAATGTAGAGCGTGTCGTGCGCGTCGAAGCGCTCGACCCATTCGGCTTTTTGTTCAGGCGACATTTCGCCGCGGCATTGGTCGGCAGCGAGGCTGAGATGCGCGGCCATTTTTTCGACCTTTGCGCTGCGATCGCCGCTGAGGATGAAAACGCGGCGGCCTTCGCCTTCGAGCGCGCGGACTTCGTCCACAGCATCGGCGCGCGCCTCTTCGCCGAAGCGGAAACTCGCGAGCGTTTCGCCGTCGCGCGTGAAGGCGCATTCGCTGTCGCAATCCGCGCCGCTCCACTCGGGCCGGCCGAGCCGCCATATGGAGCCGTCGTGATTCATTTCGAGGCCGAAGCCGATGACTTCCTGCGGCTGCTCCACGATGGCGATGGGCACGCCGTCGGCTAGCAATTGCTCACGCAGACAGCCGCTCACGGGATGCAGGCTGTCGTTCACCATCGCGAGTAGCACGGCGCTTTCCTCCGTGGTGAGATGGCGCAGCGCTTCGGGATTTCGGAGCGAGATGGTTTCGAGCGTGAGCGTTCCCGTCTTGTCGAAAATCACGCTGCGGACGCGATCGAGCTTGGCCCAGATGTCGGCGTTGCGGACGTAAACGCCCAGCTTGCGCAGGCGCGAGGCGGCGAGGTCGCTCGCGAGCGGGAGAGCGACGCCGGACGCGCACGGGCACGAGACGACGAGGACCGAGATGAGCACTTGCAGCGCGGGTAGGAGCGCGCCGGTCGCGGCCCACCATCCGGCGAAACCGAGCGCGGCGATGGCGAGGACGGCGAGGATGTAGCCGCGGAGGAAGCGCTCGAGCGCGGGATGGCGCGGTGCGGAGCCGGTCGTGACGCGGAGCAATTTCGCGAGCAGCGAATCGCTCCACGGTTCGAGCGCTTCGAGCGTGATTGCGGCCTGGCCGCAGTTCATCGCGCCCGCTTGCACGATGCGTCCGCGACGCGCGGTGGCGGTTTCGCTTTCGCCGCTGATCCACTCGAGGCCGAGCGTGGCGGCGTCGGAATTCAAACGCGAACGAACCGGCACGGTCTGGCCGGGATCGACCGCGAACGCTTTGCCAGTGAGGATCGCGGAGGCATCGAGCTTTTCACTGGAGACGGCATCGCGCACCGGGGGCGGTGCGGCTTGGGCAGAGAGGAGTTGATGGCGATTGCGCTCGACGGCCTTTTGCTGGAGCCAGCGTCCGGCGAGCATGAGGAAGGTGAACGTGGAGACGAAATCGAAATAGACGAAGCTGTGTTCGCCGCGCGACCACGCGAAAAGTGATCCGCCATACGCAGCGGCGAGGCCGAGCGAAATCGGCAGGTCGATGTGCAGCACGCGCTGGCGCAGGCTGTGCCAGGTGCGGATGAAAAAGTAACTGCCGCCGATAAGCATGCTGAGCGTGCCGAGGATGAGCGACAGTCTTTGAAATAGCGGCGCAAACTCGAAATCGCTCTCCATGCCGAGATAACGCGGCAGCGTGAAAAGCATCGTGTTTAGCGCGAGCGCGGCGCAGAGACCGAGGCGCAGATTCAGCGCGCGACTCGCGGGCGGCGCGGCTTTTCCCAGCGGACCGACGAGGTAGCCGAAGGTCTGCAACTCGCGCGCAAACATGAGCGGATCGAAGACGCCGCCGGGCCGCCAGCGGAGCGCGAGCTGGCCGAACGTGGGATCGACATGGATGGCAAGCGCGCCGGGTTGGCGCGTGAAAAGTTTTTCGATGAGCCACGCGCAGCCAATGCAAGAGAGACCCTGCACGTCGAGGGTGAGCGTGCCTTTTGCATTGCGCACGAGTTCTTCCAGCCATGCGTAGTCGCGCTTTTGGAAGACGAGCGATGGCACTGGCGGCACGCCGCCTTCCTGCAAATCGTAGAACTGTCCGAGGCCGTTTTTGGCGATCAGGTCGTGGACGAACTGACAGCCGGCGCAGCAGAAATCCGGGCGGTGCGTCGTGGGTCGAAATGACGTGCCGCAGTGGATGCAGACGCGGCTTTCAATGGCAGCTTGCATGGAGCGGGAGAACGGCGCGCCAGACGAGCACGCCTGCGGAAACGAAGGCGAGGGTTTGCTGCGTCCGGCGCGCCGCCAGTGGGGAAAGACCACGCTGCACGCGCGCGGCTTGCGCTTGCAGCAAAAGTGGGAGCGGAATCGTGCCGGCGGCGAAGCTCGCCATGTGAAGCCCACCGCTCCACCACGAACCGGTGACCGCCGCCGCGCCGAGCATGAGCCAGAGCGGCCCGCACGGCAGCAGTGGTGTGAGCCAGCCGAGCGAGCGGTTTAGTTTTGCACGGAAAAGGAACGCGGCGACGAAGCGCGGTTGCGGGATTTTTTTCTCCAGCCCGAATCCGAGGACGACAAGCACGAGCGCGAAAGCCCACGGGACGATGCGCGCGGTGCTGCCCTGGAGGAGCGCGGCGATGCTTTGTCCGGCGGCACCGCAGAGTGCGCCGGCGATTGAATAGGAGGCGAAACGCGACGCGTGATATTCGAGCGGGCGCACCTTCATGGCACACGCGAGCGGCCCGCACATCGCGGTGCAATGCACGCTGGTCGCGAGTCCAGCGACGAGGGCGGCGATGGGCGTGGCGAGGCTGGTGCTAGTCATGGCGCTGCTGAGCCAGATGAACGCCAAAGGCGTTCCATCGGTTAGCCCAGGGTTGGCGCGACGAAGGAGCTCCTACCCTGGGTTGGAGAAAAAAAACGCACCAACCCCAACGGAGTTGCATCACGGGAAGCGCTGGATGCAACCCTTGCAGGGTTGATCCGAAATTCGTCGTTCTGACCCAAGTTAGCGCGTGGCGCGCAACCTTGGGCTGGAAGATGAAACGTCGTTGGCGTTTCGCGCCGCGCACAACGCGAAGTCTTGAGCCGCGTTCGATGACCATGCGTCGGCGATAACTGTCAGAGGTGCTAAGGCTCATGCACGATCGGCACTTCTGCCTGCGGGTGTTTCAAGGCAATGGTCACGAGTGTGATCGTGCCGGCGATGAAGATGACGTTGGCGATGATGATCCAAATCCAGGGACGATTTTTCATGGGGTAACGGGGCCGAGGAAGGTGGCCGGTTTTTCGATGACGGTGCCGTCGCTCGAAGTAATGCGGAAACGGATCGGCGGTTCGCCTTTCAGGTCGGTGCGCGGGAGCGTGAGCACCATCGTGCGCATTTCCTCGCCGAGTGCGCCGACGGGGACGCCGCCTTCCGCGCCGTTCCAGTGCAAGGATGACGGGCCGCCGGCGATTTCGATTTGGAAGGTCACGGGTATGTTCCGTTTGTTGAGCAGGCGAACAAGGAACTGATTCCGCACCACGCCGCCTTCCACGATGTAGGGAATGCCGGTGACTCGCGTGAGCCCGACGCTGGCGGACTTGAGTGTGGATGTTTCGATCGTGAGCATCGTCGCGCCGAGGAGTGCGAGCACCGTGTAAAGCAGCACGCGCGGACGCAGCCAGCGCGTGGGCTTTCCCTGAAAACCATGGCGCGAATCGTAACGGATGAGACCGGTCGGACGCTTGATTTTCTCCATCACGGAATCGCATGCGTCGATGCACGCGGTGCAGCCGATGCACTCCAGTTGCAGCCCTTGGCGGATGTCGATGCCGGTGGGGCACACCTGTACGCAGCGGAAACAATCGACGCAATCGCCCGCACCTTCGGTGCCTTTGTGCCCGCGCGGTTCACCGCGTTTTACATCGTAGCCGACGACGAGCGAATCACTATCGAGCAGTGCGGACTGCAAGCGACCGTAAGGACAAAGGACGATGCAGAATTGCTCGCGAAACCAGGCGAGGTTGAACCACAGCGCGGCGGAAATAAGAAAGACAAACGCGAACGCACTCCAGTTCTCGCCCGGCGCGTGTGTCATCATCGAGTAAAGGCGCGGAATCGAGACGAAGTAGGAAAGCAACACGTGCGCGAGCAGCAGCGAGAAGAGCGCGTAGAGGATATGCTTCGCCGCGCGGCGCACGGTTTTGGAGAACGTCATCGCGCCTTTGTGGAAGTTGCGGCGCGTAGCAGCGTTGCCTTCCGTCCAGCGGTCAATGCGGCGCGCGATGTCTAGCAGTACAGTCTGCGGACAAGCCCAGCCGCACCAGACGCGTCCCAGCAAGGCAGTGGTATAGAAAAGGCAGAAGCCGATTCCCGTTAGGATGAAGAACGCGATCCACATATCCTGCCCGAGAAAAGTAAGACCAAAATAATGGAACTGCCGGTTCGCAACATCGAGAAACAGCGCGGGGTTTCCATTGATCTGAATCCACGGCAGCGCGACGTAAATCGTCGTCAGCACCACCGCCAGGATGGCGCGCCATGTGGCAAAGCGGCCCTTTACTTCAGAAGGATGAACGAAGCGCCGGGAGCCGTCATCATTGATCGTGCTGACGGACTCCAGCGTGGGGCGTGACGGCGTCTCGATCATGGGATGGATACGGCAGCGGGCGGTCCCGGCGGTGGGGCGCCGCCGGGTGGAATCCAGCCGGGAACCGCAATAATTTCCTCTTCTTGTGTGTGGCGGGAGAAAATGTAGGCCGTCACTTCGGCAATCTTCTGCTTCCCGAGCACCGGTCCCCACGGCGGCATGCCTTTCGCGAGCACGCCTTCGGTGATCGTCTTCAATTCCTCCATCGGATGGCCTCCGTGGATCCATTCATGATCTACGAGATTCGGGCCGATCAGACCTGTCAGGTCCGGCTTGTGACAGGCCGCGCAGGTAGTTTCAAAGGTTGTTTTACCCGCAGCCAGCACTTCAGGATCGCGGCTCATTTTCCAAATCGTCGCGTCATCAATCACTCCTGAATTACGCGCGGCCCGCTCTGAATTTTCAGCCATGGTAGTCTCCAAATCGCGCGCGGGCGTCGTGCCGAGGTCGTAGGCCTGGTAGTAGGCCCAATAAAGGACTGCGTAAACCATCGCACCGTAGAGCGTCATCAGCCACCAGCGCGGCAGCCGCTTGTCATACTCCTGAATGCCATCAAAGGAATGCGGACGCAGGTCGTCTTCCACCGGCTGAGTCAGATAATCGACCGGTTGCGTCAGCGGATGGTAGCGCTTCGGTTCTTCGGGATGGTCGGCAGAGCTATTCATGGTCGTCGTTGGCAAGAGGCAGATTTTCCAGACGCGCGACGGACTTCGCCGACATTCGGCGGACGCGTAGAAGATGGATGATAAAAACCGAAAAGAAGAGCGTGATACTCAGAATGCTGAGTCCGCGCTGCCAGTCTTCGACGAGGATGCGGTGAAACATAATGGTAGTTAGTTAGCGGCCGTTTTCGCAGGCCCGACCGGTGTTACTTTCTCAGACTTACCGAGCTTTTGGAGGTAGGAAATGAGCGCGACGATTTCGCGATCCGGCGGCACTTCCGCACCGGCTGTTTTCAATTCGCTGGCAATCGTGGCGGCCTGCGTGTCGCACCGCTGCTGAATTTCCGCATCTGTCATCGGCTCATAGGGCACGCCGATCCTGCGCTGCACCGAGATCTTGCTCGGCAGCGCGGCTGTGTCTGTCTTATCAGTGAAGAGCCAGGGGTAGTCTGGCATCGTCGATCCGGGACTGATTTGCCGCGGATCGCCCATGTGAAAGTAATGCCAGGAGCTCGGATACTTGCCGCCTTCGCGAGCCAGGTCCGGCCCGGTGCGTTTCGAGCCCCACTGAAATGGATGATCGTAAATGCTTTCACCGATCTTCGAATAGTCGCCATAGCGCAACACGTCGCCGACCAGGGTGCGAATTTGTTGCGAGTGACAGTTGTAACATCCTTCGCGCACATAGATGTCCCGGCCCGCCAGCTCCAGCGGGGTGTAGGGAATCTGGCGCACGCCCTCGACACTATTACCGGTGTTCACCATCACCGTCGGGATGATTTGCACCAGCCCGCCAATAAATGCCGCCGCCGTCGTGAGTGCAGTAAAAGGAAGGGCGTTATCAAGGAGGCGTTCGTACCAGTGGTTCCATCCCTTTTTGGAGAACTCGATGTTCATACTCATCGCCATGCAGGTAGCGAGGATGGCGACAATACAAAACGCGCTCCCCAAGCGCGGCAAGGCTGCCCAGCCAGAAACGAAGATCATGAGAAGAGTCGTGTAGATCACCGGCGCATTCAAAAAGCCGCCCACAATCCCCATGCTCACCGGCTTCTCTTCCACATATACTTCGATGCTGCCATTCACCGCTTCCGCGCCGGACGCCGTTTTCCAGATGTTCCAGGCCAGCATGCAGAAGCCGACGAGATACATGAGTCCGCCCAGCGCACGGACATGCATGAGCATCTTCGTAGAAGTAACCGCTTCGATAAAGTTCGGGTAGGCCAGGACCGTGCCGCCATCCTTGGTCGCGCCGAGCATGAGTCCCTGCGTAATTCCGGAGACATACATGGAAGCCATGTAGATCAGAATGCCAACTGTCCCGAGCCAGAAATGCATATTCGCCGCGCTCTGCGAATGCAGCGGCCTTTTCCACAAACGGGGTGCGAGCCAATAGAACATTCCCGCGGCCATGAATCCATTCCACCCCAACGCGCCGCCGTGGACGTGAGCGATCGTCCAGTCGGAGTAATGAGAAAGGGCGTTCACCGAGCGGATGGAAAGCAGCGGCCCTTCAAAGGTTGCCATTCCGTAAAAGGTGACGGCGGCGGCGAAGAACTTCAGGACGGGTTCCGTGCTTAGCTTGTTCCAGGCACCGCGGAGCGTTAGCAGCCCGTTTAGCATTCCACCCCAACTCGGCGCCCAAAGCATAAGCGAAAAGATCACTCCCAAACGCTGAAGCCACACCGGCAGGGAAGTATTCAACAAGTGATGGGGCCCCGCCCAGATGTAGATAAAGACTAGCGACCAGAAGTGAATGATGGACAGCCGGTAACTATACACGGGCCGTTCCGCCGCCTTTGGCAGGAAGTAATACATGATGCCGAGGATCGGCGTGGTGAGGAAGAAGGCGACGGCGTTGTGCCCATACCACCACTGGACCAGCGCATCCTGAACTCCTCCGAAGATCGGATAGCTGTGCGTCCAGCTTGTCGGGATCGAGAGATGATTGACGATGTAGAGCATCGCCACGGTGATAATGGTCGCGATGTAGAACCAGATCGCCACGTAGAGACTTGGCTCATTGCGACGAGCTAAAGTCCAAAAGAAGTTAATCGCGAAGATGACCCAGATGACGGCGACCGCGATATTGATCGGCCAGATCAATTCCGCGTATTCCTTTCCACGCGTCAGGCCTAGTGGCAGCGTGATCGCAGCGGCGACGATGATCAGTTGCCAGCCCCAAAAGTGAATCGTGGACAGTAGCTTTGAAGCGGTCCGCGCCTTCACGAGTCTTTGCGTGGAGTAATAGACACCCGCAAACATCATATTACCGACAAAGGCGAAGATAACCGCATTGGTATGCAGCGGTCTCAGCCGGCCGAATGTCAGAAAGGAGGTCTTAAAATTCGCCTGCCACACGCCGAGTTGCGTGGCGATTAGAACGCCGACGAGCATTCCCACAATGCCCCACACGATGGAGGCAATCATGAACTGGCGAACGGGAGCGTCGTCAAATTCGATTCGAGTCTTAGTGCCTGCGGGTAGTGTGCTCATGCTTCGGTTTTACTGGAAATGGGTGAGTCGGGTTCGAGGGGGAGCAAGGCGTCGCGTTCGTTAAAGCTGCGCGGATCGCAGGCCGAAGCGATCCAGAGGATCACGAAAAAGCCAACCAGGAGCAGGCCGACGAAGACAGTGAGTACGATGACATTCATGAGTTCAGAATGATGAACTGGGCGGCGTCGGAACGGACAGGCGTGCTCGCGCGCATCAAATTGGCAGGCTCATCAGAGCAGCCGGGAGTCCGCTGACTTGTGGGGGAAGCCTGCTTTTTGAGGATAAGTAAACGCTCAGTCCCAGCCGCTCTCACGGCTTGCGGATCAAATGTGCAAAGGGAACCGGGAACGTTCATGAATCCGCTCCGACCGCCAGATAGAGACGGGATTCCGCACCGTCCGCGACGGGCATCGCTGTGATGGAAGCGGAAGGCGACACGGTCGCGCGAACGGCACGGAATGCCGTCTCTATCTGGGGCGGAGCCGCGCGACGCTGGGCGCAACGGCTATGCTCGCTCCGGCCACAAGAGCCAGATTCGAGTTCGGATTTAACTGCATGTGCTTCCATCACAAGCACACCGTGGCCCGCAGCATCCGCGTGCGCTCACCGTCGGTTGAGAAAGACTCACCCTTTCTTGGTCGAAGTCGCCATTAAGACGACGCAAGTCCCAACGTTATCGATTCCACGCCTTCGGATGATGACCAAAAGCATCTGTCGGCGCGTAGAGCAAAGCCGAGTTTTCCCAAAGGGTGTTTTTCTTCACCCACTTTAAACCGAGAGCCTCCTTGATTGGGTGGTTGCGGGGGTAGGATTTGAACCTACGACCTTCAGGTTATGAGCCTGACGAGCTACCAGGCTGCTCCACCCCGCGATTTGAGGCCGAAGGGTATCGGCGGTGCGGGAAGATGCAAGTGGTATTTCTGAGGGGATTCACGTGAGGCAGGGATCGGCGAGCGAGACGGGGGTGGGTGACGGAGTGCTGCAAAGACTGGCGATGAAGTTTTGCGGGGAGCGGAGGGGCGTGCGGGCGGTTTTGAATACGACGGCGAGGGGCCGGACAAGGTGCGCTCCCTCGAGTTCGATTGCGGCGAGCGTTCCGTATTCCACCTCGGTTCGGACGGTGTTTTTCGGCACGAGCGCGATTCCACGCCGGATTTCGACTGCCCTTTTCACGGTTTCGATGTTGTCGAACTGGAGGGTTGGCGTGATGTCGAACTGGTGCTTGCGGAGCTGTCGTTCGACGGCGCGCACACTGCCGGCGTCTGGCGCGAAGGAGATAAACCTTTCGCCGCTGAGTTGCCCGAAGGGCACCGTTTTGCGATGTGCGAGCCGGTGGTCGGGATGGCAAATCAGGACCAGTCTGTCTTCCTCGAAGATTTGAAATTTTAAGCCCGGACGCGCTTGTGGGTACGAAACGAGGCCGAGGTCGGCTTCACCCGCGACCACGGCTTCACAGACTTGGAGGTGATGAAAATATTGCACTGCAACATCGACGTCTGGATGGCTCCGGCGGAAGAAATCGAGTCGATCTGGAAGTTCGTGCAGCCCGATGCTGAACTCAGCAGCCACCCGTATTTTGCCAGCCACGTTGTCGCTGGGACTCCCAAGTCGTTCACCGAGCGCCTGATATGTATCCACGATGCGCAAGGCGGCATCGAGCAAGGTGCGCCCTTCCGGTGTGAGGCCGCACGCCTTCCGATTGCGCTCTACGAGTGAAACCCGGTATTTTAACTCCAGCGCGCGGATTTGCTGACTGACGGCGCTTTGGGTGATGCCGTTGACCTCGGCCGCCTTGGAAAAACTTTTCGTTTCGGCGAGATCGCAAAATACTTTCAATGTTTCGAGATGCATTTTTCTAATGAACAAATAATGGGCTGTCGGTGATAAAGTTAAATTCTTAGTTTAAACGCAACACTTAATTGTAATGGCCATGCTCGCTGAAAATCTCCAACTGGTTCAAACCACCATCGCTGATGCAGCCGCCCGCACTGGACGTAATGGTACGGAAATCGAGCTGATCGCCGTTTCAAAGGGGCATCCGCCTGAGGCGATCCACGAGGCGGTGGACTGCGGCCAGTTGCTTTTTGGCGAGAGCCGCGTGCAGGAGGCCCGGGCGAAAATCCCGTTGGTGCCGGGGCGCGCCCGGTGGCACTTCATCGGGCATCTTCAGAAAAATAAGGTGCGTCAAGCCCTGCCTCTGTTCGAGCTTCTGCACGGCGTGGATTCACTGGAACTCGCTGGCGATGTGGATCGGATCGCGGAGGAGGCGGGCGCGTTTCCACGTGTGCTGCTGGAGGTGAATGTGGCGGGGGAGTCCACCAAGTATGGCTTCACGCCCGACCGGCTCCGGGAGCAGATGGAGGCGCTGCTGGCGCTGGATCGTTTGCAAATCGATGGCCTGATGACGATCGCGCCATTTGCGGCGGAAGCAGAGTCGTCGCGCCGGTATTTCGCGGCGCTGAGGGAATTGCGCGACCGTTTACAGCAGGAATTTAGCGTGCCTCTGCCACGACTTTCCATGGGCATGAGCGGCGATTTCGCCGTGGCGATCGAGGAGGGCGCGACCGTGGTGCGGGTGGGTACAGCGATTTTTGGAAAACGCAGCGGCAAAGGCTGGCGTCCGGCGGGGGATTCTGCCACGAATGACGACTGACATGCCTGAGCGCCTGCAGCCCACTTCGATTCAGCACATTGGCGAAGAACTCGCCATCTCGTGGAGCGACGGCGGCGAGTCGTTCCTGCGTCTGGCCGATCTCCGCCGTGCGTGCCCTTGCGCGGCTTGCGGCGGCGAGCCGGATGTCATGGGAAATATCTCGCGCCCGGATGTGACGTACACGCCAGCGAGTTTCGAGCTGCGAGGTTACCAACTCGTCGGCGGCTACGCGCTGCAGCCGACGTGGGGCGATGGACACGGCACGGGTCTTTACTCCTTTGCTTATTTGCGCCGGCTGGGTGCCACCGCCGTTCCGTTATGAGCACGCATCACCGGATCGGCTTGATCCTTATTTTTCTCGCGGTGTGTGGCGGTGCGCTGGCTTTCCAGCGGACGATCGATGCCCGCCGGTTTGCGGTGCGCCCGGCGGATTTGTACGAAGTGGTGCGGCAGGAGATCGATGCGGTCCGCGAGTCGGATTTTTCGCGGGCTTATCAGCAGGTTTCGACCGGGTTTCAGGAAAAATTTAACGTCGAGGCCTTCGCCGAGCTGGTCCGCAGCGACTACCCGTCTGCGCGCCAGATCGAGCGGGTGGAATTTGGGCGCGTGGCTCGCGAGGGACGGCAGGCTTTGGTGCAGGTGTATTTTTTCCTGCCGGATGGGGACATTGTGCCGTGTGTTTACCGGCTGGTGAATGAGGAGAGCACTTGGAAAATCGACGCCGCGCATGTGCAGAAACGCTGGCCATCTGGTCGCCGCCTCGGCGGTATGCGCAGCTAGACTGGGCGCGGGATCGTGGTGCGCAACACCGTCGTGCCGTCCGCGAGCGGAGTGAGTGTGCGGTTTTCCAGTGTCGCGGGAAGAAGGAAGAAGTCGCCCGTCGCAAAAGTCCGGCCCCCGCATTTCAAGCTGCCACCGATCACGGTGAAAATCGAGAAGCCCGCTTTTTCATCGGCGCGCGTCTGATCGAGCGCCCACTTTTCGACCTGAAAAAAATCGCAACTCACCACGTTTTCTCCGTGCTGCTCGACGACGCCTGGCTCCGGGTCGTTGAAGTCGATGGATTGCAGTGATTCATCGACGTGCAATTCGCGCGGCTTGCCATCGAGACCGAGCCGGTTCCAGTCGAACACGCGGTAGGTCGTGTCGCTATTCTGCTGCACTTCGAAAATCAAATTTCCCGCGCCGATCGCGTGGATGCGCCCGCTGGGAATGAAGAACGCGTCGCCGCGATGCGCCGGAATGTGGTGGATGAGATCCGCCACGCGACCCTCACCCAACGCGGTCACGAAATCCTCGCGCGTCACCCCGTTTTTCAAACCCGCGTAAAGATCGCTCTGGAGCGAGGCGTCGATGAAATACCACATCTCCGTTTTCGGTTCGCCCCCGAGTTGCGCGGCCACGGAAGCGGGCGGATGCACTTGCACCGAGAGCCGTTCTTGCGCATCGAGCAGCTTGAAGAGCAGCGGAAAACGCGGCGATTTTTCCATGCCGCCGCCAAAGACCGGCTCGTGAAATTCGGTCCACAATTCGTGCAGCGTCCTCCCGTGCAGCGGTCCGTCGTGAACGACACTTTGCGCGTCCGCCCGATCCACGATTTCCCAAGACTCGCCAAAGCGCGAACCCGCCGGCAGCCTTTTGTGCATCAGGGTTTCCAGCCGGCGACCGCCCCAAACGCGCTCCATGAGCAGCGGTTCGAAAACGATGGGTTCCAGGATTTTCATGCGTGTGTGTTTCGGCGGATTTTAGCGCGGCAAGTTTAGTTTTTCCTCCGCGCGCCGCCAGTCCTCTTCCGTATCCACATCGAAGCGCGTGGGCAACAAGTGAACGCGAACGCCGGCCGCGGCGGCGCGGGCCTGAGTTTCCACCAGCACGCGCTCCGTGCTCCAGGGGATCGCGGCGAAAAGCGAAGGCCGCGGCGCGGTCAGCGCGATGAGATAATAGCCGCCGTCTTCGCTCGGCCCGAGCACCACGTCGTGATCCGCGAGCGCTGCCCATGTTTCGTGGAAAATGGCCGCGTCGAGGTCGAGGCAATCGGTGCCAATCACGGCGACTTCCTGAAAACCGAGCGCGAAGACATCCGTAAAAGCCCGCTCCAGCCGGAGGCCGAGATCTCCCTCGCATTGAGCTAGAAAATGGACCGCTCGTCTGGGCAGAAGTCCGCTTACCCACTCGCCCATTTCCATCCGCCGCACCTCCGGATCGAAGCACACGATCACGTCAAAATCAGCGGGCAGCTTTCGGAAGACAATTTCCACCATCGCCCGATAAATCTCCGCGGCCCGCTCCGCTCCCACCGTCGCCGCGAGCCGCGTTTTCACACGCCCCGGCACCGGAAATTTCACAAACACCACGACCGCCCGCCGCTTCACGCCGCCGACGCCCCGACGCCGCTCACTGGTCGTCGCCTTTCACGATCGCCTTGTTCATTTCACGCGCGAGATTTCGCAATTGCTTCACCTCGTCCACTGTCATCGGCGTATCGACGGGGCGCGTCGTCATCGTGCGGATTTGTTTCAAATCGCGGTCGATCACCTGAAAAGGGCGCATCGCTTTGAGCTTGGGATTCAGCGTGTTCACGCGATCGATGAAGTAGTCGAAAAGCTCCGGCTGGATCAGCCGCGCCGCCCGCTTTTCGCTGTAATTTTCCACCACGAGCGAGGACGTGATCTCCAGCCCGCGCAGCCATCCGCCCAGGGCCACCATGTGCGCGATTTCCTCGTCCTTCAGCGCCATGAGCCCGGCCTCCGTGTCAGCCTGGGCGCGGACCAGCTCTCGCTTTACGTCCGACCATTGGTTCTGCACTGATTTCTCCAAAATGCCGCGGCTGTGCTTCGTCACGTGATCACCGACTCCGAGCCCCTTGGCGAGCCGCAGGAGCACGCGCCCGACTGGCTCGATGCGCGAGCGCTTTTCCGCGGCCACCGCGAGAAAACCATCCGCGATCACGCCGCCGGCGAGCAGCCCGAGCAGCGCGCGATCTTGCGGCTGCGGATCGGGCAGATCACGCCACACTTTATCGAAAGGAATCGGGCGCATTTCTTCGAGTTCCCGAAAAAGCAGCTCGATCGACGGTGCGGTAAATTCATTGATACCGAGTTCCTCCCGCTCATGCTCGATCGACGCGACTTCGGCCGGCGTTCGTGGCTTTTCCGCAGACACGGAAAAGCCGGTGGCGAAGATCACGACTGCGGCAAGACACCGGCTCGAAACAAAATCCATACCGGTCGTTCTCCCGTAAAGCGGTCCCGATTGCAGCACAAAAACGACACGAATCGCACGAGCCGAAACCTTTGGATGGACCTTGATTTCAAGCGTTTCGGCAAAACGATTTCCCGCTTGACCCCCCCGCCCATCCCGCCAAGATTCCGCGCTTGATCGCGCCGGAACCGGCTAACTATTTTCTATGCAAGGAAGTCTGGGAACCACCATTTGGACCATTAGCTACTTCGTCGTTCTGTTCGGCCTCTCTCTCTTCGGCCTGCATCGCTACGTTATCGTATATCTGTTTTTAAAGAACCGGAGCCGGGTGCCGGAGCCGCTCGGCAGATTCGAGCAACTGCCGAAAATTACGGTTCAGTTGCCCATTTACAACGAGCTCTACGTCGTCGAACGCCTCCTCAAATCCGTCGCCGCCCTCGATTATCCGCGGGAGCTTCTGGAGGTGCAGGTGCTCGATGATTCGACCGACGAGACCGTCGGCATCGCCTCACGCTGCGTCGCCGAGCTGAAAGCTGCCGGGCTCGACATCGTCCACATCCAGCGCTCCGACCGGACTGGGTACAAGGCAGGTGCTTTGGAAAATGGGATGCTCACCTGCAAGGGCGAGTATGTGCTCATTCTCGACGCCGACTTCGTCCCCGCGCCGGACATGCTTCGGAAGACGGTCCACTATTTCACCGATCCAAAAGTCGGAATGATCCAGACGCGCTGGGGCCATCTAAATCGCACCTATTCCCTGCTCACCCGCGTCCAGGCCATGTTCCTCGACGGCCATCTTTTGCTGGAACAAACCGCCCGCAGTCGCAGCGGACGTTTTTTTAATTTCAACGGCACCGCCGGGCTCTGGCGTCGCTCGTGCATTGCCGATTCCGGCGGATGGCAGCACGACACGCTCACCGAGGATCTCGACCTCAGCTACCGCGCGCAGCTCAAAGGCTGGCGGTTCGTCTTTCTCCCGGATCTCGTCACTCCTGCCGAGCTGCCGGTGGATATGAATGGCTTCAAATCCCAGCAACATCGCTGGACGAAGGGCTCCATCCAGACCTGCATGAAGCTGCTTCCCGCCGTGTGGAAAGCCGACCTGCCTTTGCTCGTGAAGCTCGAAGGCACAGCCCATCTCACCGCGAACTACGCGTATCTGCTCCTCTTTTTCCTCTGCATCCTCATGCACCCGAATTCCGACGGCGGCCCCTACAGCTTCTGGCGCATGATGCTCGTCGATGTGCCGATCTATCTCTCCGCCTCGCTGCCTGCCGCCATCTTCTACATTTGCGCGCAGCGCGAGCTCTATCCCAAGTCGTGGCTGAAAGAAATCCTCCTGCTCCCGATGGTCCTCGCCCTCGGCGTCGGCCTCGCGATAAATAATGCCCGCGCCGTCCTCGAAGCGCTCTTCGGTCATCAATCCGAGTTCACCCGCACTCCGAAATACGGCATCGAGCGCAAGACGCAGTCGTGGAAAAAAGCGCGCTATCTTCCCATCAAAAGCCTGTTGCCCGTGGTGGAGCTGGCGTTCGCGATCTACTTCACCTACCTGCTCAGCTACGCCGTGAAACACCACAACTGGCTCAACGTCATCTTCCTTTCGCTCTTCCAAGTCGGCTTCGGCTACGTGGCGCTTTGCTCGTTCGCGCAGTGGTTCCCATCGCTTCGCTTCCCCGGCCGCGATACCGGCGAAGCTCTCCCCGCCTGAGGCGCGGCGGACTTCTGTTCAACTGAGATCAAAATGGTCACATTCCAAGGATGATTCGATTACTGTTGGTTAAAACGCGCTCCGCTGGGCACCGCGTTTGCTCTCAACCGCTGATGCGCAAATTCGCGTTTGTTTTCACTCTGCTCATCCTGCTCACTGCTCGCGGTTTCGCGATGGATGGGATTCCGATGATCGTCGTCAGCGTCCCGGATCAGCGCCTCGCCCTCGTGGAAAACGGCGTTTGCGTCGCAAAATTCCCCGTCTCCACTTCCAAGTTCGGTGTGGGAGATCGTCCACGCAGCTTCGCCACGCCGCTCGGAATGCTTCAGGTCGCCGCAAAAGTCGGCGGCGACGCTCCGGTCGGCGCAGTTTTCCGCGGCCAGCGCCGCACCGGTGAAATCCTCGCGCCCAACGCGCCAGGCCGCGATCCAATCGTCACCCGCATCCTCCACTTGCGCGGGCTCGAACCGCAAAACGCCCGCGCCTTCGGACGCGGCATCTACATTCACGGCACCGCCGAGGAATACCGCATCGGCCGCCCCGCCAGCTACGGCTGCATTCGCATGCGCTCGCGGGATGTCGTCCGGCTTTTCAATTCCGTCCCCGTCGGCACACGTGTCGAGATCGTGAATACCCGGCTCAGCCACGCGCTGCCGTCGAGTTTCGCGGCGTTGTAGCCGCCGTCAGTCCGCCCACTCGTCGAGTTCGCGGCGCTCCCGTTTCGTCGGACGCCCCGCTCCTTTCGCTCGAAAACCCGGCGCGTTCACCGACAGCGCGCGTTGTTTTTCATACTCCTCGGGCGGCGTCAAATCCTCGGCGAAATTCGGCACCAGTTTCGCCGCCACCCGCGAGGCTGGCGCACCGAGCACCCGCAGCGTGCGCGTCATGATTCCGATCCGCACCATCACCACTTCGCCCGCGCGCGCTTCATGCGCTGGCTTGGTGTTTTCGCCGTTCACTTTCGCGTGGCCCGCCTTGATCGCAGCCACGGAAAGCCCGCGCGTTTTGAAAACACGGACGGCCCAAAGCCATTGATCGAGTCTCATCGCGCGCGAGTCCGCGAACTTTAAATTGGCGGCACCGGCTTCGGCATTGGCGTCGGGCGGACCGGCTGCGGCAGTGCGAGGCCGAGATAGCGCGCCTGCGGCGTCGGCTTGGCAGGCCCCGCTGGTTTCGCCGGGATGACCGACTCGATGAAGGGAGATTCGAAAAACTCGATCGAGCGTCGGATATTCGGATGATCGCTGCCGGCCATGAGAAATGCCGCCGGCAAAACGACGGCACCCAAACTCAACAGCGTCCCGGACAAAAATTGCCGCCGTGTCAGCAAAGTCGCGCCCGCGAAAACTGCCGCCACAAACGCCGGCACGAAGAACGCGAACGTCCACTTTCCGAGAATCACGAGAGCGCAGCCACCAAGCAGGCACGCCGCACCCACCCTCAACGGATCGAGGTGGATCGCAGCCCAACCTTTCCGCGGCCATTCTCGCCCGACTTGCAATGCCGTCTCAAAGCGCGTCGCCTTCGACGAAGCCGGAAAGAATCGCGACAAGGGAGCCCAATCATCGACCCCCTCGGACCTCGCCCAATCGCTCATCGAAACATCGCCACGCGCCAGCATTTCCGCCACGCTCTCGCGATCGTGCGGGCCGATGGTGCGACCATGTTTGAAAATCGTGATCTCCATGTCTGCTGATCCGAAATCGTAAATCAAATTCTGCCACCGCGCCCACTCGAATTTTTCCGAAAGCTCACCACCACCGGTTCGAAAACGCGATCAAGCAGCCACGCGCCAAAGCCGCCCGCACCGTCGATCGCGGCACCTTGATCTTCTCCTCCGAATCCAGCGGACAGCGCGCTTGCAGTAGCCGCAACGTTTCCCGCCCGAGATACCACGGCAAAAAACACGCGACGCGAGACCGCGCCGGGCGCAGCGCCGCGATGTAGCGCCGGCCATCTTCTAAATGCTCCGACGCCCTCGCGTGCCATCGGTCGAAAACCTCTCGCGCTGGTGAAGCAGGCGTGCTTCCCGCAGCGAGAAGTTCTTCCTCCGGCAGGTAGCAACGGCCTGCGCGACGATCGGCGGGGATGTCCCGCAGGATGTTCACGAGCTGCAATCCCTTTCCAAAATTCACGCCCCATCGCAGCAGCTCCGCCTCCGACGCGCTGCCGTAGCCAGGCACATGCGCGAGACAAACCCGCGTCCAAAACTCGCCCACGCAACCGGCTACCAGATAGGTGTATTCATCGAGTTCCGTCGCTGTCTGAAGCGCGCGCACACCGTCCCCTTTCGGGAAACGCTCCAGATCGAGCGTCTGCCCGCGCACGATTTTCTCCATCACCGCCACAATCTCCCGCCGGTCGTCTTCCGGCAAAGCCGCGAGCCACGCCAGACACCGATCGAGCCGCGCAATCAGTCCACGCTCCCCCGCATCCGGCGGTCGGATTTCCCGCTGCAAAGCACCCAGACCCGCGGTCGCGTTTTCGCGGATCATTTTACCAAAAGCCGCGAGATGCCCGAGTCGCACAGGCTCCGGCGCATCCGCCGTGTCCGCGATCGTATCGCTGGCGCGCGCGAGCAGATACGCGATCGCGATCGGAGCCTGAATTTTTGCCGGCAGAATCCGGATCGTGAGATAAAACGAACGCGATACCGACTTCAAAACCGGCCCGCCCAGCTCAGCGTCCATCATCGGGTCGCCGGGATGAGCGTGATCTTTTCCGGCGAGAAATGACCGATCCCGAGTTGCTCCGCCGTTTGCAGCCATTCCGCGCGAGCCCCGATGGGCGCTAGCTTTGCGGGCCGCCGCCATTCTTCGAGCTTCCGCAGCCCGATCGAATCCAGCGCCACCGGATCGCGGCTCGCGTAAATCGTCCGGTGCGCGAAAGAGTAGTTCGGCTGAAAGCCCGGCCCGCCCGCGTACTGCGTCACCAACGCATCCATGATGTGCAGCACCACTTTTGGCGCGATGTGCTCGTCCGCGTAAAGCGATGCGATCGACTCGGTGTTCGACGCGTCGAGTTGCAGAAAGCGCCTCCAGTTATCCACGTTCGGCACCGTCATATTATAAAGCGCGCCCGCCACGCCGCAGCCCGCCTCATCCGTCAGCACGGGCACGTTGATCACCTTCGTCACCTCACGACTCAGGATGCTCGCAAAGTGACTCGTCGAGCTGAGTTGATCCGCCTCACTCGCGCGCCGGCCATCCGTGCGACGCACTTTTTCCCGGAAAAGCAGATCGCCCCAAATCAACCTCCCCAGCACCGACGCCGTAAACGTCGCCTCGCGATCATACCCGCGCGGCGGATCGATCGCCTGCACCGAATACCCATTCCGCCCATCGAACCCCGCCAAGCGCAGCAACTCCGCATCGCGATCCCACACCACGATTTTCTTCCGCGAAATCCCCGTCTGCTCGATCCCCGCCACGATCGCCTCCACCACGCCCGGATGCGACGAACCATAAGGCGCGCCCGCCGTCGCCACCTTGATCCCCACGCGATCACCCGGCGAAACCAGTGACCGCCACGCCCCCGCCACGCTGCTCTGCCCCGTCACATCCATCACCAGCCGATCGACCATCCGCCGCGTCACCGCCGCGTTCTCCTGAAACTGCTCCACCGCGTCCGCATTCTGCGCGAAATAAACCGTGGACATCGCCGGCCGCGCCGGTGCGGGAGAGACCTCATCCGCCGCGCGCAGAGCGCTCAGGAGGAGACTAGCTGAAAGCACCGCAAGCAGAGGCCGGAACACAGTCGCAAACTATCCGGGTGTCCGGCGACGTAATCAAGTTCCGCCTCCATCGCGGTCATCAAGAGGCAGCCCGAATTTGCCCCCGCGTATTGCCATTGCTTGCGCAGTCGGGAATGCTGCGCCGGTATGAACAGCGCCCTGCTCGCTCTTTTCGTCCGCGCCCTGCGTGAAGACGTGCGCTCGAAGTCCATGTATTGGGCGCGCGGCGGACTCATCGCCATCGTCCTCTTCAATCTCGGCACCACCCAGCTCACCAGAGGCTGGGCGGGCGCGCCGGGACTCGCCTTCTTCACCTCCGTCATCTACATCAATCTCTTTTTCATCTCGCTCGCCGGGCTGAGTTACTTCTCCTCCGCCATCACCGAGGAAAAGGAGGACATGACGCTCGGCCTGCTGCGGATGACCAATCTCAATCCGCTCTCGATCCTCCTCGGCAAATCCGCCAGCCGCCAGATCGGCGCACTGCTGCTTCTCGTATCGCAGGTTCCCTTTACCCTGCTCGCCGTCGCCCTCGGCGGAGTCACGCTCGCGCAGATCATCGCCGCCTATTTCTGTCTCGCGGCCTACACGCTTTTTTTGGGAAATGTGGCGCTCTTCTTTTCTGTCGCGATGCGCCGCTCGATCTCCGCAGCGAGCCTCACTTTCGTGGTGCTGCTCCTTTTCTTCCTCGGCCCGCTCATCGTCCGCTATCCGCTCCTAGTTACGCTCGCCTGGTTTCGCATCACCCCCGCGCAAGCGCCCGGCCCGTGGCTGGATTCCCTCCTTTCAAAATGGGAGCAGGCATCCCCCGTCGCGCGCCTTCAAGAGATCGGCATCACTGGCTTCAGCGACGGTCCGCTCTGCTTTCAGGTCGGTGCCAATCTCGTCCTCGCCGCCGTCTTTTTCCTCGGCGCGTGGGCGATCTTCGACGTGTGCTGCCGCGATCAGGCGGAAGCCGGCCCGTCGCGCGGCATGCTCACTCGCGGCGGAAAACGGCGGCGCGTCTTCAGCCCCAGTCGCCCGTGGAAAAACGCCATCTTGTGGAAGGACTACTACTACCTCGGCGGCGGTCACGTCGGCGCGTTCCTGAAGCTCGCGATCTACGTCGGCGCGCTTGGCGTCATCGCTTTCTTCATGCACCAGGCGAGTTCCAATCCCGTCGATTGGGAACTCATCGCCAGCATGGCCGTGTGGGGCAGTGCCCTCATGACGATCCTCGAAATCGCCTTCATCGCCAGCCGCGTGTTTCGTCAGGAGCGTATTTGGAAAACGTGGTCCAGCCTCGCGATGCTACCCATGACCACCCGCCGCATCGCTTACCAAAAAGTCCTCGGCAACCTCCTCTGCCTCTGGCCCGCGCTCCTGCTTTTCACCGTCGGCTGCGCCTCTTTCATCGGGAAATGGTGGCGGGATTTCAGATGGACGGAGAATTCCGGCGGGTCGTTCGAGTTGATCGCCATCACGGGCTCCCTGTTCGCGATCCTTCTCGCCGCTTTTTTCTACCACCTCGTCGTCCAGCTCTCGCTGCGCTTAAAATGGGGTGCTCTTCCGCTCGCCTTCGCCATCACCTACGTCGGCACGTCCATCTGCGTGGCACTCTCCTTTCTCATCTTCAAGGAAGCCTCCTTCGTAGTCCTGGATTTCGCCCTCGGTATCACCGTCGTGGTCATGCACTACAACATCGGCACCCGCCTCGAAAAAATCGCCGCAGAAGACTGAGCGCCACATCCCCGAAAAACTCACGCCATGATTTCCTTCACCACATTTCCCGCCACATCCGTGAGCCGGAAATCGCGGCCGGCATAGTTGAAAGTCAGCTTCTCGTGATCCAGCCCGAGCAGGGCGAGGATCGTCGCGTGCAGATCGTGAATCTGCACTTTGTTCTCCACCGCCTCGTAGCCGTATTCGTCCGTCTGGCCGTACGAGAGTCCGCCCTTCACGCCGCCGCCCGCCATCCAGATCGTGAACGCCTTGTTATTGTGATCGCGCCCATCGCCGCCCTGCGCATGCGGCGTGCGCCCAAACTCGCCCGCCCACACCACGAGCGTGTCTTTCAAAAGTCCGCGCGCCCGCAAATCGGCGAGCAATCCCGAGATCGGCAGATCGACCGAGCGCGCATTGTTTCCCAGCGCCACGGAAAGGTTGAAATGCTGATCCCAATTCCCATGCGAAATCTCCACGAAACGCACGCCCGCCTCCACAAATCGCCGCGCCAATAAACACTTCCGCCCAAAATCATCCGTCGCCGTTTCACCGATCCCGTAGAGCTTTTTCGTCGCGTCCGTTTCCTTGGAAACATCCATCACCGCCGGCATCTGGCTCTGCATCTTAAACGCCAGCTCATAGCTCTCGATCACGCCTTCCACCTCCGGGTTCACCCGATCGCGCGCGAGCTTTTGCCGATTCAAAGTCTGGATCAGTTCCAGCTCATCACGCTGCGCGTTCGACGCCAGTTTCGACTCCAGATTCCGCACCTCCGCATTCGCGATTGGGCGATTGTCTCCGCCGATTTTCGTCGCCTGATAAATCGCCGGCAAAAACGCGCTCCCATAATTTTGCGCCCCGCCAAATCCCCCCGGCGGCGTCAGCGTGATAAAGCCCGGCAGATTCTCATTCGAAGTCCCCAGCCCATACAGCGCCCAAGCTCCCAGCGAAGGCCGCACGAACTGCGAACTCCCCGTGTGCAGCTTCAAAAACGCCTGCGGATGACTCGGCAAATCCGTCTGCATCGACCGCACCAGACACATCTCATCCGCATGCTTCGCCACATTTGGAAACAGCTCCGAAATCCAAAGCCCGCTTTTCCCGCTCTGCGAAAACTTCCACTTCGACCCGAGCAACGTCGTCCCCGGACGCTTCCCCGCCTTCCCCGTATCCGCCGTGAGCTGCGGCTTATAGTCGAAAGTATCCACATGCGAAGGAGCCCCGCGCATCGTCAAAAAAATCACCCGCTTCGCCCGAGGCGCAAAATGCGTCGGCTTCACCCCCAGCGGATGCTCCACCGCCCCAAACGCCGGCTGCTGCGCCAGCCCCGCAAACGCCAGCCACCCAAACCCGCACGAGAAGGTTTTCAAAATATCCCGCCGCGTGAAGAGCGGCGTGACGGAATTGCAGGTGTGGTCGCAGTTCATGGCAGTAGTTCGGCTCGCTCTTGAAACTCCCCGCCGTTTTCAAAGTTGCGGCGAACACGCACCGTGCGGGCCAATCCTAACCCGGCGCGTCAAAGAACCGCGTGAAGCCTTTTCCTCGCAAACCGATCTCCAACTGCCGGTCACTCGTCCAAAGATCGCCATCCACTTCCAAGACCAGTGCCACATAGGCGACATCGTTTTCATCGACATCCCGGCACAGTCTCCAAGCCTCCGTCCAACTGCCGATGCTGATCGCGTCCTCATCGAAAAAGCGAATGCGTTCCAGCAGGGAATGCAGCAGCGAAAGGAGGCTGTCCTCATCCAAACCAGTGGACGCCGCGATCCGCTCCTTGTGTTTGAACAACTCCACCAGCACGTACTTCGGGCAAAGAAACTCAGTCTCCGGCTCCGACGCAAAGGTCTGCCTCAGGCGATGGTTTGCCGCGATTAATTCGGAGAAGATGCGATTCGCATCAATCACCACACATCGGCTCATGGCCCGGCGACACTGCTCAGGATGCGCGCCCGATTTCGGCTCCACCACGCCGAGTCCACCGTCTCCGCGAGCGACTTCGCATCCGTCTCCGTAAACCGACTCTGCCGCGCCATCCACTCCGCTTTCAGAAACGCGATAAAATCCTCCCGCTCCCGCGCAGGCACAGCGGATTCGGAAAATGAAATCACCACGCGTCCGTCTGCGGTAAAAGCATCAAGTGTCGCACTCATGTTCCCAAGGTGCCGAATTCCCGCTCCCATCGCAAGGCTGATGAACTACGACAGATTGAATCGGGACGACTTTAACCAAAATCAGCTTCCCATTGCTTTTGCGGACCCCTTTTACGTTCCCATCAACCGCTTCCAATCGCACTTCAGCGCCGCGCGCAGGCGTAGCAGTGTCGTCACCAGAATGGTGATGTCCCCCGCTTCAATCTTTTGCACAGTGCGCGGGTTGAGGTCGGCGAGTTCAGCCAGCCGTTCCTGAGTCAGCCCGCGCGCCATCCGCTCGCGGCGGAGATTGTCGCCGAAAGTCTGGAGAGCACGCAATTCTGCGGAATGTCGGGGCACGGCCCATCAAGGCGTGAAAGCCCACAGAGCGACCACGGCGCATTGGGGCGTAAAATATATTGCGTTCTCTTTTCCGACTGGCACCGTCACAGTTACGTTTTACCACTCCGTCCCCGACCTCCCTCCACTCATGAAAACCAACACCTGCGTCCTTACGGTCCTCGCCTACGTTACATTTTTCTTAAATTATTTCGCCGTCGGTGCTCCGGGAGATTTGGACCTCAATTTTAACGGCACCGGGATTGTCTCCACCGTTGTCGGCTCTAACGATGCAGCTTCCAGCGTGGCGGTGCAAAGCGACGGAAAGATTGTGGTAGCTGGAAGTTCCAGCAACGCCAGCGGGCACGACGAGTTTGCGGTGGTGCGTTATAACACCAACGGAACTCTGGACACGAGTTTCAACGGTTCAGGGAAGGTGACGACCGCCGTTGGGGGTAACAGCGATCATGCACTCGCCGTCGCGTTGCAGAGCGATGGAAAGATCGTCGTAGTAGGCGACAGCACGATCGGAGGCCAGTTGGACTTCGCCATAGTCCGCTACAATGTGAACGGCAGCCTAGACACAAGTTTCAACGGCACGGGCAAGGCGACAACCGATTTCGACATCGGAAATGATTTGGGGAAAAGCGTAGCCGTGCAAGCTGATGGGAAAATTGTAGTCGCCGGATGGGCCCACGCCGGAGGCACACACGTGTTCGGTCTGGTACGCTACACGGCAAGCGGCTTCTTAGACTCAAGCTTTAATAGCACTGGCAAAGTCACAACCAGTTTTCGTGGCGAAGAAGATGAAGCCAATGGAATAGCATTGCAAACTGATGGCAAGATTGTGGTTGTGGGGTCTTCCTCCGGTGGCGGGACGCGAGACTTTGCCATCGCACGCTATAACGCGAACGGCAGCCTGGATTCGACCTTTAGTGGAACTGGAAAAGTGATTTTAGCGTTCGGCAGCACGGAGAGTATCGCTAGAAGCGTGGCTGTGCAAAGCGACGGGAAAATCGTAGCTGTCGGCGATTCTAACTACAGCGCGTTTGCCTTGGTACGACTCAACGGCAGCGGAACTATGGACACGACCTTCAATGGGAGCGGAAAGGTGACGACTCAAAATGCTGGTTATGGTAATAGCGTTGTGCTTCAGAGTGACGGGAAAATACTTGTCGCGGGATCTCCGAATTTTACCTTGGCTCGCTACAACTCAGACGGAAGTCTGAATACCACTTTTGGCAATGCAGGTATGGTGACCACTATTTTCGGGGATAGCGATAGTTGGGGGGCAGGCGTTGCGGTGCAGAACGATGGAAGGATCGTGGTGGCGGGATATTCTTATATTTATCGCAATAACCCAGAGGGGTTTTTACCCGGTTTTGTGGTGCTTCGCTATAGTGGCGGAATCGTTCCGCAGGAGATTGCCGTAGAACAGCCTACTGGTGTCGATCTTTCGGATGGGACGGCAAGTGTACCGTTTGGCGCGGTGCTCACCGGCGGCACCGCAACGCGAGTGTTCACGATCAAGAACACGGGCGATACCAGCCTAACGGGACTCGGCATTACTTTCGATGGAACCAATGCGAATGACTTCGATCTAGTCGCGAGCCCCACAGCCCCGCTTATTGGCAATGGCAGCACCACGTTCACGGTCCGATTTGCACCGACCGCCGCCGGTTTGAAAAACGCCGCGCTGCACATCGCCAGCAACGACAGCGATGAGAACCCATTTGACATCGCTCTCACTGGACGCGGACTCGATCCAAACGCCGACGATGATGGCGATGGAGTCACCAATTTGGCGGAAGTGAACCTCGCGTCACTCGGTTTCGACCCACTCGTGGATAACACCGGCCTGCGAACTGCACTGCACAACAACGCGCTCGGCCTCGGACTTTTTCGGGCTAGCGATGTTCAGACGCTCGCTCTCGGCAGCCCGCTCCTAGCGAAAGATCCAAATGGTCACTTTCATCTCATCCTAAGTGTGGAGAAGTCGCCAAATCTGACTACATGGACCACTCTCACAGGGTTCACGCCCACCTACAATCCGGCGACCGGTCACATTGATCTCGACTTCGGGCCAGAAGCGTCGAACGCGCAATTCTACAAGGTGCTTGGCACAAAGCCGTAAGTAGCAGTCAATTCAGATACCGAAACTCCGCTGTCGCGAAGAGCGCGCGGCAAAAGCTCGTCCACGCGGCCAGCACATCCGCAGCATCACGCAGGGCGGGCGTGCTAGTGTCGCCTTTACTCCGGTTCGACGGAAATTGGCTGAAAAATACCGTCGCTACCTGGCGCTCCGCGGCATCCGGCGCGCGGCAGAGTGTAAGCCAGTAGGCTTGCGCGACGCGTTGATCGAGATTTGCGGCGGCTCCGCCATTTGGTCCGCCGGGATACGCGCCGAGGATGCGTTGCGCGAGCTTTTGCGCCTGCGTGGTGACGGTCGGGCTGTTGAGAAGATAGAGCGCCTGGGATGGCACGTTCGTCGTTTCGCGCGAGCCGGCGACGAGCGAGTTCTCGGCAAAGTCGAATGCATCGAGCGCGTCCGGCAGCACATCACGGGGCACGGGAAGATACACGCTGCGGAAATTGCCGATCGCATTCACGATCGACTCCTCGCTGATCCCGCGAAAACGCGGGCCGCCGATCGGTCCATCGCCCGCGCGCGCCACGAGTGAGCCGACGGGCGCGTGCAGATCGAGCGTACCCGCGACCGAAAGCATTGCATCGCGAATGCACTCGGCATCCAGACGGCGTTTGCTCATGCGCCAGTTCAGCGCGTTTTCCGGGTCGGCAGCGAAGTCTTTTTCATCAAACGTGGACGCGAGCTGATAAGTGCGGCTCAGCACGATTTCGCGGATCGTTTTCTTCCACGACCACCCGTTTTCCACCAGCCGCGTCGCGAGAAAATCGAGCAGTTCCGGGTTCGCGGGCTTCTGACCCATCGTGCCAAAATTATCCACGCTCGAAACGATGCCCCGCCCGAAAAGCCAGTGCCAGAGCCGGTTTGCCATCACCCGCGCCGTCATCGGATTTTGCGATGAACTGAGCCAGTCCGCCAATTCCTTGCGCCCGCTGCTCCTGGCCGGAACCGCCGACGCATCGCCAAAGTTCAGCGTTGTCAGCACGCCGCGCGCTACTTTTTCGCCCGGCTTGTCCGCATCGCCGCGCGCGAAAAGCGGGCTGTCGGCGATCGCGGGAAACGCGGGCCTGTTCAAAAAGCGTCCCGGCTCCGCCGCGTTGTTTCCTCCGAAAAAACCGCGTCCGAATCCGCCGCCAAAAAAGCCGCCCGTCTGCGCCGGTCGATCCTGTGCGCCCATCGCGAGCGCCTTCGATTCGCCGTCGGTGCCGAACGATTTCAGCTCCGTCTCCAGCGCACCGACTTGCGTGATCACGACGAGCGCCCGCTGCTGCGGCGACGCCGCCGCGGTGGGTTTTCCATCGCGAGCGCCCATGCGCTCCGACATGCGAGCCGCAAAAATCTCCTGCTGCTCCTTCTTCAAATCCGCGAGCTGCTTCTCTTTCCGCGCGCGTTCGTCGGACGGCATCGTCTTATTCAGCGTCGGCACCCCCGCACTCGTCGGCAGTTCGATCAGTTCCGAGCTGTGCCGATTTTGAATTCCCTGCGCCGTGCCGTAGCGCGTCTCCGTGCTCAGGAAAATGCCCGCCATCGCGTAATAATCGCGCTGCGGAATCGGATCAAATTTGTGATCGTGACAACGCGCGCAAGCGACCGTGAGACCAAGCACCGATTGTGAAACCGTGTCGATCTGCTCGTCCGCCACATCGAGCGCAAACTGCCGCGGATTCATCTCGTTCAGCCCCTTCGTCCCGATCGCCAGAAAACCTGTCGCCACGAGATGCTCGGCTTGTTCTTTCTGATCTTTGGCAGGCAGCAAATCGCCAGCTATCTGCTCACGCAAAAACTGGTCATACGGCTTGTCCGAATTGAAAGCACCGATCACGTAATCGCGATACCGCCACGCGTGCGGGAACGCGACGTTCACATCCTTCCCGCTCGATTCCGCAAAGCGCGCCACATCCAGCCAGTGCCGCCCCCAGCGCTCTCCAAATTGCGGCGACGCTAGCAGCCGATCGACCACTTTCGCCAACGCCTCCGGCGACGCGTCCTTCAAAAACGCATTGATCTCCTCCAGCGACGGCGGCAGCCCGTTCAGATCGAAATACACGCGCCGCAGCAGCGTCAGCTTGTCCGCATCGGCGACCGGCTTCAGTCCCTTCGCTTCCAGTCCCGCCAGCACGAATTTATCCAGATCGCTCCGCGGCCAGCCAGCATCCTTGATCGCGGGCGCAGCCTCCTTTTTCACCGGCTGAAAAGCCCACCAATTTTTCGCTTCGCTAGTGTCGTATTTCTTCACCACTTTCGCCGCCCCGTCGCGCGGATCAGGCGCACCCATCTGCACCCACTTTTCAAAATCCGCGAGCACCGCATCGGATAGTTTCCCGCCCTCCTTTTTCGGCGGCATCGCGAAGTCCTTGTTCTCATACCGCAGCGCCTCGATCAGCAGCGAATCCTTCAAATCCCTTGGCGTCACCGCCGCTCCATTATCCCCACCGCGCCGAATGCCCTCGCGCGTATCCAGCGTCAGCCCGCCTTTGATCTTCTCCGAATCCTGCGCATGGCACTTGTAACATTTGTCCGCCAGCACGGGCCGGATCTTTTTTTCAAAAAACTCCCGCTGCTCCGCGGAGATGCCGTCCGCAACCGGCTTCGCAGCGTCCTCAATCGCAAACACGGAGGAGGAACGGGCCGCGAGGACGGCGGCGGCAAAGAGAATTTTGTGCATCGTAAACATTCGAATCGGCCGACGTGGAGGGCGGTCTGTTTCATCAAACCCACCTTCCGACGAATGGTTGCGCGCGAACACCTCTTGCCTCCTGCCTTTCGTCGCACCTATCTTTCACGCGTGGGCACGCTCGCTGAAATCGAATCCGCCGTCGAAACCCTTCCACCCCGCGAACAACGGGTACTATTCGATTTTCTGGTAACCAAGCTGAAGAGCCAATCCGGCGGAATAGACTTTCATTCCCAAGCCCTTAACTCGGGAACGGAAAAAGTGACGGCGATCACGTAACATGAACACAAAGCATCTACTTCTAATTATCTTGATGTCGGCATCTGCGCTTCTTCCGGCACGGTCACAAACTGTTGCTGACGCACAGAAGCAAGCCCTCGCGAAGTACCCCGATATTGGCCGTGTGGGTAGCCCACTTCACACCCAGTTCATGTCACTTTACACCGCAGCGAAGCAGTCTGATCCAACACTCCTCAGCGATCCGAATTGGCCTCTTATACTCGCTGACCGCGCTTCCACAGCGGTTCTCAAAACACGAGCGTCCCACCCTGCACCGGCACCCGTCCCACGGGTTGTATTCATCCCGCCAGACCGTGATATCAATGTAGAACTTGAATCCACGCCTATTGAGGGCAGAGCAACTTGGGTAATGCGGCGCACGGCCACCTATTTTATGACATATAAAGGCCAACCTCCTACTATTATGCCAGAGGTGAGCCTTTACCTCAAAGCCGACCCGCCTTTGGCTGGCTCGGCACCCCTTTCAAAGCCTATCCGCTTGAGAATTGGGGATGATGAAATTGGGAAAGCTACTGGCTTCCTCAAAAAGTTCCAAGACTGGATTCAGGTAGCCAAAAAGAACAACGTGAAGGAGACTCGCAAAACAATTGGAACCTTGGATGGTGCGATCAGCACAAGAGAGTTTCTTTTCGACGTGCATGGGGACGAGACTTCGACGCACTACTCGCTCCTTATCCTTTTTGACAAACAGACTTTGGAGGTGACTGACGTTTCGGCGATACTCGAACTGTTTGGCAAATGGCGTTCGGTAGAGGCACTATTGAAGGATAAAGTTCTCCATTTTGACCGCCCGGAAAAAGATCCTTTGTTCAAATAGCCGCGGATGGAAACATCTTCATCAGTCCCTAACTCAACCGCGAGTAGCGTTCTGGTAACTGGTAGAGTTCAGACTGTCGGACTCGGCAAGTGAAACCCAGATCGATGAGCCGAGCGTTCTGCGACTCCGCTGTGCTTTTGTCGAGGCGTGGGTCGAGCACCAATTCGTCGAACATCAAAAGCGGGTCGAGCGGGTAAAAAAAGTGGTCGCCCGCAGCGGCATTGGTCGCGCGAAGCTGGTAAAGCAGTCTAACCTCGCTCTCGTGACTGAATGCCTTCCGCTTGAGGAGGAACGTCTCGCATTGCTTCGCGCCGTTGCCATCAAACGCCACAGACCGAACGAAGTCCACGTCGTGGAGAAGGGAGCAGAGTTCTTCCTTAGTGTGGTAAGACATTTTCCCGATGAAGTAGCAAATGTCGCGAAAAAGATCCTCGCTCCGGTAAAGCCCGGCGAGGAGCTTGTGCGGGGTGCATTGAACCCGCACTCCGTCCTTGTCCCGGCTGTAGATGCGCCACATCGCGTCAGTCTCGTCCGCGTCCGTCCAGCACTGGCCGTAGAAGTCGTCTCGGAATGCAAAGTCAACTCGTCTACCGTCAGCCTCCAATCCGACGGTGGAGAATAGGAAGTTCTCGAACGGATCGTCCCAGAGTATCGGGCGCACCAAACAGTTCTCCTTCCGCTCGCACAGTTCTTCTAGCCGGTAGAAAGGCATGAAGCGGTAAACCGGGGCGTCAAGCCTCGAGTCGTCGGGCCACTTGAGGAAGTTTTGGAGCGGAGGGTTCAGGGTTTTTGCTATTGTTAATGAAGCTCAACATGCGCGTGCTTATGGACATATGCACGCGGCCAATTTCGACGATCAGCGAGAGAGGTGATCGATGGGCGCGATGGCTGTGAAGGCGATATGCGAGAAGCCCGTCTATTTGAAGAGCGGCATCAGTCGGTCAAGCGTGCCTTTGATCACGTCTTTGCCTGTCTCGAACGCGCCTTGCACGGTGCTTTCGACCTTCTCGATCACTGCGCCTTTGGCGGCGGCGATCAGGCGCGGGGAGAGGTCTTCGCCGGGGCCGTCGAGCGGGCCTTGCAGGTGCATCGGCGTCCAGACGTAGCCGCCGCGTGATTCGGTGAAAACGTGCTCCTGTGCGCCGGGGACGAGCGCGAGACTGGTCGCGGCGACGCCGACTTGGAAGACGCCGTCGATGATGCCTTTCGTGACGGTGAACGCGCCTTCGACGCGCATGAGGCCGTCGGATTCCATGATGAAATTCGTCGCGCGCAGAGTGCCGTTTTCCTGCTGAAAATCCGCGGATGCCTTGTTCAGCGTGAGGCGGCGGTAGCGCTGGAGCATGGTGAAGTCGGCGATTTCATTTAGCACGGGCAGCGCTTCGATCTGGCCGGAGTTGAGATGCAGCGAGCCGGAAATGACGGGCGGTTTTTCGGATGGCATCGCGCGTTGCACCCGCACGGCGCCCGCGATTTTTCCGTGCAGTCGCAGCCTCCAGTCGTCGTTGAGAAAAGGCGCGAGGTCGATGTCGGCGAGCTTGGCGTGCAGGTCGATTTGGTCGCCGAAACGCACCTCGCCTTCCACGTTCAAAGACCCCGTCGCGCCCTGACGAAACTCCGCGCTTTGCACAAACAGCGACGGCTCGCGATACAGCAATCGCGTGGAGACGAGATCGACTGCCGGCATCTTGCCATGCTCGATGCGCCCGCTTTTTCCATCGATCGTCCACGCGCCGTCCGTCTGATTCGCGACGACGTTTAGTTTTCGTAAAGATCCCGCGCCGGACACGGCGTCGCCCCAAATCAAATTCACGTCGCGCACGGAGGCGTTCGCGATTTCGACGCGATTTGGCAGCCAGCCGATGCCGACCGCGGGGAGGTGCGTGGTCTCGCCCGGCGCGGCTTCCGCGAGCGTGATGCGGCTGCCGTCGAGGTGGACTTCCACGCGCTGCACGTCCACGTGATCGACCTGCCACACGCGCTCGCGCCAGCGGCGCAGGCTGAGGTCCGCGCGGATTTGGTCGATCGCCATCGAGGAAAACGCAGACGCATCACTGCCGCGGGCTTTGAAGCCATCGGAGTAGATATTCATCCCGGTGAAATGCAGCGGGGCGAACTCGCCATCCGCTTTCAAAGTGCGCGCCGTCGCACCGCTCACGAAGCGCCGGAAATCCTCGCTCCGCAGATAGCCATCGATCCACGCGCGCGCCGCGAAATAGCCCGCGAAGAGCAACACAGGCAGCGCCGCGAGCGACCACAGCGCCGTGCGTTTCCAAAGGGAGGTGCCGTTTTGTCGGAGGCGTCGCGGGGTGGTCATTTCGCGGCGGAGTTTCCGCCGCCGCGCCGCCGCGTGCAAGCGTGCGCGACTTCGCTGCTGACAAACTTTGCCGCTTCCCACATCCTCCGCGACCGTGCTCGAACTCAAAGATGTCTCCCTCCATGCCGGGTCCGCGCCGGACGCCGTGGCGCTCCTTGTCGAAGTGGGCGCGCGCTTTCCGAAAGGGCATTTCGCTGCGATCCTTGGGCCGTCGGGCTGCGGAAAGAGCACGCTTTTGAAAGTGATTGCGGGCCTGCGCGAACCGACGGGCGGCAAGGTGGAGTGGGACGGCATCGACCTCGCCGAGGAAGACATGGACTCGCACGAAATCGGCTACGTGCCGCAGTTCAGCATCGCTTACGATTTACTCACCGTGTGGGAAAACGTGGACACCGCGATGCGGCTCCGCATCGCCGGTCTGGATACGGAAACTGCCGAGGCGCGCGTGCAAAAAATCCTGGAAGACGTGGGCCTCGATGACATCGCCGACCGCCGCGTCGCGCTGCTTTCCGGCGGACAAAAACGCCGCCTGGCGCTCGCGCTCGAGATGGTGAGCGCGCCACATTTGCTGCTCTCCGATGAAGCGACGAGCGGCCTTGATCCAAAAGCCGAAGACGAAATCGTAAAGCTGATGCACCGCCTTTCGCGCAGCGACGATCGCATCGTGCTGAGCGTGACGCACAGCCTGCGGCACCTCGCGCTTTACGACAGCGTGGTCGTCCTTTACCAGGGTCACATCGCGTATCATGGCGCGGCGGACACATTGTTTCACTACTTCGGAGTCGAGCAGCCGGAAGATCTTTTCCCACGCCTCGCCATGCGGCCTGCCGAGGAGTGGCATCGCTCGTGGGGGAAATATCGCGGTGCCTACTACGCCACCGCGCAGCTCGATGAAGGCGACGGCTCTCCTGCGGAGGAAGCGGCCCCGGAAATCCCCGACGCACCGGCGCGCCCCGAGCGCGCAGCGACACCGTCGGCGGCCACCCAATTCGGCGTGCTGCTCGGTCGTCGCTGGAAACTTTTCTTTCGCGATCGCGCTGCCGTTTTTCTCCAGCTCGCGCTGCTCATCGGCTTCCCGTGCCTCGTCGTCATCTTCGCGCTCGATGGCATCCCGCAGATCAAAACGCTGGCGACCCCGCTGACGGGAAATTTTCTCGACCAGATGAAAAGCGAGTTCGAGCAAGTCGCCGCGATGACGAAAACCGGGAGCCTCATCTCCGGTTTGGTCATGTTCCAGATCGTGCTCCTCGCGCTCATGGGCTCGAACAATTCGTCGCGCGAAATCGCCGCCGAGCGTCCCATTTTCGAGAAGGAAAAATTCGCCGGCCTGCGACCCGGCGCCTACATCGCGTCGAAGACTTTTTTCCTCGGCGCACTCGTCCTGGCGCAGTCGCTCTGGATGGGCCTCTTCGTCAATACGGTGGTGCATTTCCCGGGAAATCTCGGCCCGCAACTGCTGCTACTCGTGCTCGTGAACGCCGCCGTCACCGCGATCTGCCTCGGCATTTCCAGCCTCGCGAAAAGCGCCGAACAGGCCTCGCTCGTCGGCGTATATCTCGTCGGCTTCCAGCTCCCGCTGAGCGGCGCGGTGCTCGCGCTGCCGGAGAGACTCGGCTGGCTCACGCGGCCCTTCATCGCGTCGTACTGGGGCTGGTCGGGGTTCATCAGCGCGATGAAAGACACGCGCGCTTACGGAGCCGTCGGGAAAGTCACGCAGACCTCGCTTTCCGATGTACCAGTCTGCGTGTGGGTGCTCGCTTTCCACGTCATCCTCGGCCTGCTCGTCGCCTACACCGGCAGCAAAAGCAGCCGCTGGGAGTGATGCCGGTAGTCTTCAGGATAAAGCCGTGACTCCAAGCTAGGAAGGCTGCTTCTCCCGAAAACGAAATCCGGCGGGCTGATAATGGCCCGCCGGATTGGGTGATCTTTTACGGCGATTTTAGGAAACCGTGACCGCGATCTCCTTCGGTTTCGCGTCCTCGGCTTTCGGCAGTTCCACGGTCAGGATGCCGTCCTTGTAGTGGGCGACAATCTTCGTCGAATCGACAGCCGCGAGAAGCTTCACGCTGCGCTCGAATTTTCCGAAAAAGCGCTCGCTGCGGAAAGTCTCGCCGTCTTTGAAAGTGCGCTCGTCCTTCCGTTCGCCGGAGACGGTGAGCACGCCTTCGTGAAGCGAGATTTTGATCTCCTCTTTCTTCAAGCCGGGCAGCTCAAGGCTCACGAAATAGCGGTCTTTGTCCGCGTGAACGTCGAGTGCTGGCGACCAGGCGACTTCGGGACTCGCGTCCGCGTTGTTGAAGAGGCGGCCGAGTTCGTTGCGGAGCAACGCAAAGCGGTCGAAAGAGAGAGGGCTCAGAAGTTCAGGTGAGGTGTAACGGGTGAGATTCATAGGTTTCGTTTTAGTGAAGTGTTTTAGTTGCGGCTTCACTAGTAGCTTCCCGAATGCCACGACTGACCGTGGGTGAATGGAAATCTGTATATCTCTTGCCGTGAGAGTCTTAAGATTTGTGCGCCAAATCTTGTCCTCCGATGAGGAGCGCCTTTATGTCGCACTTCTCGTTTCTTGGAAAACTGTAAGTGCGGCAATATGACACCAAAGAGCGCCAGTTTTCACCCGCCGCTCTCTGGTCTAATCTCCGAGCGCGTTCTTATACATGGGGGCGATGCTGCCCTGAATAATCCCGAGGATTTTCCACGCCAAAAACAGCACGATCCCGACGTAAAGCAGCTTCGGCAGCCAGTCCGCCAGCGTCTCCAATTTCGCGAGCGCTTGCAGCCGCAGTTCCGCCGCCATCCGTTTCAATTCCTCCACCAATTTCCCCGTCTCCTCGCCGACGATGATCGTCTGCATGATCTCCATCGGAAACGCGTCACTTGCCGCCAGCAGAGGCCCGACTTGCGACCCGGCACGCACTTCCGGCACCGCCGCTTTTACCGCCGCGCGGATGCTCCCGCTGCGGCTCGCGGCTCCGGCAGAAATGAGCGCGTCGATGATATTCACGCCCGCATCGAGCTGGAGTCCATAGACCGTGCAAAACCGCGAGAGCGCGAACGAGCGCCGCACTGTCCCGAGCAGCGGGATCGCGTTCACGAGCCGGTCCATCAATGCGTTGCCCGCGCCCAAATCCCGCAGGACCGGCGTGATCATCGCGACGATCGCCACCGCCGCGTAAATGAAGACGAACGTCGTGCCGACCTCGCGGAAAAACTGCGCGCCGCTTTTCAAAACGAGCGTCGGCGCGCCGAGCACGAGGATGCCGAAATGCAGCAGGAAAACGGGATACGTCAGCCGCTTGATGATCGTCTCGCGAGCCTGCGCGAGCGCGGCGAAGTAGTCGGAAAGCTCGCGCAATCCGTGGTCGAGCTGCCCGCTTTTTTCCACCGCGCTGAGCACGCTCGCTTCGAGTGGCGTGACCTCCGAACGCTGCGCCGCAAAAGCTTCGCCGACCGTGCGCCCATTCGCGAGCGCCTTGCGCGTGGAATCGAGCAGCGTGCGCGCACTGCCGCGCGTGGTGCCGGCGAGCTTGTCCAGCGCCTTGGGGAACGGCACGCCCGAGCGGATGAGCTGCGCGAGGCTGTGGTAGAGGCTCTGCTTCTGCCGGAGGCTGAGTGACACGCGGGGAAATTCCGGGTTTCAACGCCGTGGCACAAGGCTTAAAGCTGCGCGGATGGACGACGAGAAATTCATGCGCGCCGCGCTGCGCGAAGCCCGGCGCGGACTCGGCCACACGAGCCCGAATCCCGCCGTCGGCGCGGTGATCGTGCGCGGCGAGCGGATCGTGGCGCGGGGTTTTCACCGCGCCGCGGGAAAGCCGCACGCGGAGATCGAGGCGATCGGTGCTTTGAAAAACGAGAGTCTTTCGCAAGGGGCGACGATCTATGTGACGCTGGAACCGTGCTCCACGCATGGCCGCACGCCGCCGTGTGTGGATGCGATCGTGCGCGCGGGATTTGCGCGCGTGGTCATCGGCGCTATCGATCCAAATCCCGCGCACGCCGGACGGGGTGTGGAGCTTTTGCAAGCAGCGGGGATCGAAGTCATCGCGGGAATTTTGGAAGAGGAATGCTGCGAATTAAATGTGGCTTTTAACAAGTGGATCGTGACCGGGATGCCGTTCGTGATCGCCAAAGCCGCGCTCTCGCTCGATGGCCGGCTCACGCGTCCGCCGGGCGAAGGCCAGTGGCTTTCCAGCGCCGCCTCGCGCGCCGATGCGCATAAGCTGCGGGCGAGCGTGGATGCGATCCTCGTCGGCGCGGGAACCGTCCGTGCGGACAATCCGCGCCTCACCGTGCGCGGCGTGAAAGGCGCGCGGCAGCCGTGGCGCGTCGTGCTGGCGGGGAAACATTCTCTTCCAAAAGACGCGCACGTTTTCACGGACGAACATCGCGCACGCACGCTCGTCTTTTGCGGGAAAACTCTGCGCGCCGTGCTCCGTGAACTTGGGCGCAAACGGATCACAAGCGTCCTGATCGAAGGCGGCGGCGCCGTTCTCGGCGAAGCGTTCGACCGCCGGCTCGTTGATCGCGTGCAGTTTTACATCACGCCGATCCTGTGCGGTGGCCCGGATGTCATCGGCGGTCGCGGTGCAGGCTCTACGCTGGAATCGCTCGTGCTGAAAAATCCGCGCTACGCGAAGATCGGGAGCGATGTGCGGGTGACGGGCGACGTGTAGCGCTACCCGAAATATGCCACGACATCAAAACTAACTCCCCGCCACTGCCTGCTCCGCCAGGGTGCAACGTGCGCCCGCCCGGTGTTCGCGCTTCGCATTCTCGATCGCAAATTTTACCCGCACTGTCCCGCTCGCCGAGTCGGTGATCGGGCTGATGAACTCGACCATCGCGGGCACCTGCTGATCGCCATTTTCAAAACGCAGCGGGACCATGCCGCCGAGTTTCATTTGCAGCGCGGTCTCGGGCGGGAGGAAAAGATTCACCGTCAACTTGTCGATCTGCACCACGGTGAGGACGTGCGGATTCGCGACGGAGACGCTCTCGCTCGGGTCGCGTTTGATCTCGGTGACGATGCCATCGACCGGCGTGCGCATCGTGCGCGATTCGATCATCGCCTCGGTTTTACGCACCTGCGCTTCCTTGATAATGAGATCGGTTTTGGCCTTCTCCAATTCATCCGCCGTCGCGCGGCTGGATTGCGCCAGCTCGGCGAGACGCTGTTTGCGCGTGGCCTGGAGCTGCGCCTCGGCTTTCGCGATTTCGAGTTCGGCATTGAGCGCGGCGACATCGAGACGCGCGAGGACCTGATTCTTTTTCACACTCGCGCCTTCCTCGACGAGCAGCTCCGCGAGCACGCCCGGCTCGGATGCGGAGACGGTGATGATTTTATACGGCTCGGTGTAGCCGAGGATGTCCTCCGCTCGCGCGAAAACGCCGAACGCCAAGGCGGCGGAAAGAACTCCGAACTTCCAAACCTGAAACCTCAATGTCGAAGTAGGAAAGAGCGTGCGCAGTCGGTTCATTGGGAGTTGAGGTTTCAGGTTTGGAAGTTCGGAGTTCATCGGTTTCACAGGGCTTGTTTTAATTCGTCGAGCCACTCGTCGTAGTGCGCGAGTTGCCGGCGTTGTGCGCGGTCGTCGGTTTCGACTTTGCGCTGCACGCGGTGGAAAAGTTTCGCGACTTCGCCGGGAAGCTCGCCCTGCGCGTTTGCCTTTGGCGGAGTGAAATTGGGCGCGTGCCGCACGATGAGGTCATCATCCAGCGCGAGGAAAAACTGGGCGCTGCCGGGCTGACCTTGTCTGGCGCAGCGGCCGATGAGCTGGCGGTCGATGCGCGCGGATTCGTGGCGCTCAAGGCCGATGACGTGCAGTCCGCCCGCCCGCTGGCTCTCGTCGGGAACGGGGATGTGTGCGCCGCGGCCGGCCATATTCGTGGCGATGGTGATGACGCCGGGCTGGCCGGCTTGCTCGACGATCGCGGCTTCGTCCGCGTTTTGTTTGGCGTTCAGCAAGCGAAAGGCGAGCCCGTGCGCGCCGAGCTTTTCGGCAACGGCTTCGCTGTTTTCGATCGTGCGCGTGCCGATGAGCACCGGCTGGCCAGCGGAGTGTCGCCTCACGATTTCGAGCGCGACCGCTTCGAGTTTGGCCGCGCGATTTACAAACACGCGATCCGGCAAAAGCGCGCGCCGCGATGGCCGATGTAGCGGGATGACCGTGCTCTTCAATCGGTAGCATTCGCGCATCTCCGCGGCAGCTTCGCGGGCGGTGCCAGTCATGCCGCAGATTTTCTCGTAGAGCCGGAAATACGCGGGCCGCGTGATCGTCGCCTCCGAGGAATTTTCCTCGGTAATGGTAACGTCCGCACTAGCTTCGACGGCCTGGTGCATGCCATCGCGCCAAGTGCGATCGGGGCACGGACGACCCGTGAATTCATCGACGATCACGACCTTTCCGTCAGCGATCACATACTGCACATCGCGCCGCAAATTGTGCCGCGCGTGAAGGCTTTGCTCAATGTATCCCTGCCACATGCGCCGGAGGTGCGGGAGCACGCCGTCGGTGAGCTGGTCGAGCGCGCGGCGCGTGCCATCGCGCGTGAGCATGAGGCGGTGCGAATGCGGGTCGCGCGTGAAGTCGTCATCGACGCGCAATCCTTTGGCGATGCGGTCTGCGAGGTGAAAGACTTGCGGCGTGCGGTGCGGATCGCGCGCGCCGGTGGCGACGATGAGAGGGCTGCACGCTTCGTCGATGAGGACGCTGTCGGCCTCATCGATGACGGCGAAAGCGTGCCCGCGCTGGACGATGTCCGGCTTCGCCTGCGCTCGTCCGCTCAGGATCTCGTGAAAGCGCGGGCGCACATCGCCGAGGGCGCGGATGGCGAGCTGATCGCGCAGATAGTCGAAGCCAAATTCCGTCCCGACGCCATAGGTCACATGAGCCGCATAGGACCTATTCTTCTCAGCCTTACCCGCCTTCTCCACGAGCAAGCCGACGGACATGCCTAGTCTTTCAAAAGCGGGCCGCGCGAACTCGCAATCCCGCTCCGCAAGGTAGCTATTCACCGTCGCCACATGCACCCCGCGCCCTTCCAGTGCGAAGACAAACGCAGGAAAGAGCGCGACCAAGGTTTTGCCTTCGCCAGTTGCCATTTCGCCTAATTGTCCGCTGGCTAAAACGTGGCCGGCGTGGAGCTGCACATCATAGGAAACGAGGCCATGGGTGCGGCGCACGGACTCAGCGATGAGCGCGATCGCTTCCGCTTGGGAAGGGCGCGCGCTGGTGAGTTCGCGCAAGCGCGAATCGGGCACATCGCGCAGACTCGCGAGGTATCGCTTCGTGGCATCGACCAGCGACTCGCGTCGCAGGAAGCTCCGGGCAGCGCGTGCGTCTCGCGCGCTGGTATTGGCGTCCCGCCAATACGAACTTTTCGAGACGATCGTTGGAGGCTCGACCGCGGTCATTGATTGCAAGCCCACTTCCCGCGTTACTTACCAGAGACGGATGATTTCCCATCGCGACCGCCTTTTTCAAGATGCAGCAAGGGCAAACCGTTTTCATCCTTGGTCCGCACGACTTCCACGTTGGAATAGCTCAGCAATTTTCCTTTCGCGCGTTCGAGATTCACGATCGCGATCTGGTAATTGGCCGCAGCGCGAATGAACTCTTCCTCGGCGTTCGAGCGGCGGTCCTGACTATCGAGCAAGGTGTCCAAATAGAAGGCCGTCTGCGACGACTCATCCGCGCCAGGAGCAGGCGACGCCGTCTGCACGGCGCGACGCGCCTGGAGCGAGTCGATGTCCTCGGTGAATGCTTTCACCGCCGAATACTTTGCCTGGGTTTCGCGATAGGCTGTCGATACTTCCCGCGCACTCACTTTCACTTCCAGAAGGACAGTGTCGATCGTCGTGCGGACTTGATCCACCTGCTGACGCAACTCCAGCCGGCGGCGTTCGTAGCGTGCCTTGGCGATGTTATTTTCCAGCGGGAAGCTAAAGACAAAGCCAGCTCCCCAACCGGGACTACCTTTGCCATATTGCCGCTCGTAAGACGTGCCGTAGTCGCCGTTGTCGAGGCCACCCAGTGAACCTTGCAGCACCAGGTTCAACTCGGGCAGTAATTCGTTCCGCTGCATATTTTCGCGGATGGTCGCCGCGCGGAGCTGAAGAAAGGCCTGGTTTATTTCGGGCCGGTTTTCCAGCGCCTGTTGCGCGGAGAACTGGGCATCGACGGGCATGCTAGTCAGGATGAGCCGGTCCCGCGGCACCAGTTCCGCGCCTGCCGATCCCAGCAAGTCGGGATCGTTCACCAGTGCCTTCAGCCGGTCCTGTGCATTGCGGATCGCGGCCTCCTGCCGCACCAGATCGGAGCGTCGCGTCGCGAGTGCAGATTGTGCGCGGAAAAGTTGCGATTGCTTGGCATCGACAGTCTGTCGCGCCTTTAGCTCATCGGCTACGTGTGCCGTCTCATCGATCAGCTTCGCTTTCTGCAAATAAGTAACTCGCGCCGCGTAAAGCGCCCAATAGGTGCGCGTGATTTCCAGCAAGTGCGATTCGCTTTGCCGGATGAATTCACTCATCGCGATCTCGGAGTCGATGCGCGCGATGCGGAGGGTGCTGCGATTGTAGCTAACTCCCGCGCCTTTCAGCAAAGGCTGGACGATGTTCAGCGAAAGCGTCGCCTTGGACTGCGGATTGGGGACGAAATACACTGAGTTGTTATCCGTGCGGGAAAGTTCCTGCGAGAGAGTTACCTCCGTCCCGGTAATGAACTTCTTCTTCGCCCCTGCCTCGGTGGACCACTCGTCCTGACGGAAGCGCGACGCTCCACCAGTAGTCAGGGTATTACCCACGGGATCGTTCTTCCGATCGAACTTCCCCTGCAGAAACGCGTTCGTGTCAAACTCGCCTCTCGCTTCCTGAATGCCGGTTTCGCGAATGAGCGGCAAGTCACTGAACACTTTGATCTGATTAGAGTGCTGGATCGCACGCACATAGAGATCGTCCACCGTGATCCCCTGCGATTGGGAATTATCACCGAGCGTGTTTTTTTGTCCGCGGATCCACCACGGAGAAAAATCTCCCGGGATGGTGGCAGGAGACTTTTTCGCAAAAGTGCGATTTCCTTTCCCGACTTTCGCAATTTCCGCGTGATAGTCATCGAGCAACGAAGATTCTCGCGGGCTTGGATTATTGGGTAATGGAGGCTGCTCTACAGAGAGAACAAGCGCCGTGGAGGCGAGGTGTGCCAGGATGGTGAGGTGGGTACGATGGTTGAGCATAGACTGGATAGGTTAATTGGGCCGCAGCCATTAAAGCGGGTGGTATGCCAGATGCTCTCTCATCGACGAAAATGCCGGAAAACCGAATACCCAATAGCCCCCGTCGCGACCGGACACGCGGTGAAAATATCGTGTCCACCGCATTGCCCTGTCCCACCTCCATAAATTTATGAATCGTCGCACACTCCTTCTCGAAACCTTTGAAGATCGCATCCTTTGCAGCGCCGTCCCATCGGTAACTGTCACCGCTCCGGCCAAGCCGCTCCTCGGTCAGGTCGTGGCGTTGACCGCTACTTTCGATAACACGAGCGCGACGGATACCGGCTACGGCCCTTACGTGGATGTCTATCTGCCCGCCACCGGCGCAGACGGCGCAGGCGCGGCAACTGATGATGGACTTACATTCGTCAATGGGAGCGCGACTTACCTCGGGGCAGCCGTTACCACGACCGTTCTCACTTTCGATGCCGCCGGGCATGCGACGCATCCTTATGCGAAGACGAATACCGGCGCGTCGCTCGTCATCAATGGGACGGCCGGCGATCAACTCGTCGTCTTTCAGCTTCCGTTCGGCAGCTTCACTCCCAATCAACCGGCGGCCCCGATCAACTTTTCGGCGCAGCTCAGCAACCTGGCCGACGTCGGCAGTCCGCTCACCATCCGGGCCGGCGGTGGTTTTCAGTACGGAAACGACGCGCTCAATAACCCAACCAGCGATCCCAGCCTGACCAGTACGCTGAATACAACCACGATCACGCCCACTCTTTTCACTCTCACGAAGACCTATCTCGGGCCAGAGGACGAGACCGCGACGGGACCTAACTTTAAAAGACAGTACCTCATCACCGTCGATCTCGCCGCCGGACAGACGCTAACCAATCTACAGATCACCGATCTACTGCCGAACAATCTGCAATTCGTAAGTGTGGACAGCACCACGATCCGCGGCACGTTGACGGCAACGACCGCCATCGCCACGCCATCCACCACCACTCCCGGCGGGACACTGACGAGGCAATTCGCGAGTGTGACAGGCACCGCCGCCACCGATGATGCCACGCTGCTTTTCACCTACTACGTGCCTCGTGCCAACTCACTCGGGAATGCAGTCATCAATGCTGTCTCAGGCGATGACGTCATCTCGAACGACGACGCAAGTTCGCAGGGGACCTGGACTCCGATCGATGGCCGCGACGCGAGCGGGACGGTCATCAGTAATGATTTCGCGATTGATCACACCCTGACGGACAAGTCTATTGCTATCCAGAAGAGTGTAACGGTCGTTAATGATACCGGCGCCACCGGCGCGAGTCCTGGCGATACGCTGGAATATACGATGACCTTCCAGGTTTCGGACTACTTTGCGTTCCAAAATCTGATCGCCTCCGATGTTTTCTCGGATGGTCAAAAGCTCACCAGTAGCTTTACTCCCACTCTCACCGTGAGCGAACACGGCGTGCCGACGAGTGGCACCTTTAACGCAGCGAATTTCACTCTCGGTGCGCAGAATACGACCGACGGCACCACGGGGTTAACCTTCCGGATTTCCAATGAGTTGATCACGCGCGGACTCGACGGGAAACTGCTCGGCGGCAATGTCCCAAATGCCGGCACCGGCGGACCTCTTCCACAATCCGCTCCCGCCCTCAATCCGGGAACGACGGCCACGATTACATTCCGGACCACGATTCAGGATAACTTCGACTACAATTTCCCTTCGGGCGATGCTTCGGTGGATCAGGGCGATACCTTGTCAAACAATGTATCGATCGCGGGCGATCTGCTTTCCGTCGCTGACGCTTCGACGCCAACGGGACAATCCGAAGCCGACACCAGCGCGGCGGGCGTGGTCATCGTCAAGGGCTCTCTCACGAAGTCGGTTTACGCGATCAATGGCAACACCTCGTTTGGCTCTCCGGTCAAAATCGCGCCCGGCGACACCGTGACCTACCGGCTGACCTATACTCTCCCCACAAGTGACGTCGAGGGTCTCGCCATCAGTGACTTTCTTCCGCTCCCTATTTTTGATGCGACGACGCTTACTAGTTTTGACAATGTCGTCAGCGCCGCCGCCCCAGCCGCGGGCCACGTGAAGTTCGGACCTTCGGATACCTTTCACGCCTACTCTGGACTGCTCCCTTCACTCAGCACGGACGCAGTTTCCAACAGCCTCTCCCTAAGTTACCCCAACTACGACAGCCCGCTCAATCAGGCGACCACGGTGGACTTGCTCCTTACCGTGACGGCATCGGCGAATCCCTTTGCGGACGGCCTCTTCCTGACGAACCAGGCGCGGGTTGCGGAAGGCACGACCAACGCCGGCAATGCGACGGCGGACGCGATCGTCCAGATCCAGCTCACCGAACCGGTGCTCAATGTGAAAAAAGGCGTCGTCGCGACGGATAAGGCGGGCGCAGTCTTTTCGCCCGGTGCCATCGGGCCGGTGGCTTTCAACGCGCCTGGAACGGCGGGATCGCGGTTTAGCGGGACGGTGAATTCGAATGGCCTCGCGGCCACGCCTATTAACAGCAACCTCAACGGAATTGATGCTGGCGATGTGGTGACGTTTGCCATCGTTGTTGAGAATACGGGCACCGGGTTGAATGGTGCCTTTGATGTGCGCTTGCGCGATACGCTGCCTGCGGGTTTCACGATTCCCGGCGGCGCTGGGCTCAATTTGCGAGTAGTCGATGGAACCGGCGCGGCGCTGGGTTTTATAAACATGGGCACGGGCCTTTTCGACGCCGCGGGCGGCATCGAGCTAACCGACCCCGGCTCGACGAACCCCGATCCCGGTTCACTCGACGCGTTCGATGCCACGGATGGACGAAACATTCTGGTCCTTACTTATGACCTCGTCGCGACGACCGCGGTCCAACCAGGGCAGACTCTCACCAACACCGCGACAGTGTATAACTACGCGGGGGCGGAAGCTGGGCCCGATCACACTACCACTGACCTTACTGATACCGCGACGGTCACGATCGCGACGCCGACTCCGAGTAAGTCGCTGGTGAGCACTTCCGAATCCTTTACTGGACTCGTGGCAGGCACTGAGCGAGCGGCAATCGGTGAGGTCATTCGCTATCGTCTTGTCACGCAGATTCCCGAGGGTGCGGCGACCAATTTCCGCCTGGTCGATTACCTGCCGGCCGGACTTACCTATCTCAATGACGGAACAACCAATGTCGCTTTTGTTTCCACTTCTGGAAGTTCTCTCACTTCTTCCACGCTCTCCGGCGCAGGGCTGGCTCGCGCGGGCGATGAGAGCACGCTTTCGGGAATCACCCCGACTTTTGTGCTGCCAGGCGGCGCGATCCTCGGCGGTGCATTTGCCACCGGCACCGACCCGACGTTTGTCTTCGGAGACCTGACAAACGCGGATAGCGATGCGAACGGGGAGTTCGTCGTGCTGGAGTTTAACGCACTCGTCGATAACAGCGTGGCCGGCAGCAACGATGCTGGTGACACGCGCGGCAACAACTATCAGGCTTCGGTTAATGGATCGCTCAGCGGTCCCGTTTCCAATACCACGAACATCGTCATCGCAGAATCTGCGCTGACCCTTTCCAAAGGAGCCTCTCCCGCCACCGGTGATGCGGGTGACACAGTAAATTTCACTGTTACCCTCACGAATGGGACCGGCAATAACGTAACTCCGGCCTTTGAGTCGGTCCTTCAGGACACACTGCCTGCCTACCTCACGCTCAATCTCGGCAGCGTCTCGATCAGCAGCGCGGGCGGAGTAACCGGCGTCGTGAATAACTCTGCGGGGAGCACCGTGAGCTACTCCATCGGAGCCATCCCGGCCGGCGGAAGTGTGACCGTCACCTACTCGGCTTTGATCAACAACAATGTCACGCCGGGCCAAACGATCACAAATACTGCGGACGTGGTGACCACCAGCCTTCCGGGGAGCAATGGCACAACCAGTAACGCAACCGGATCGGCCAATGTCGGCTCTCCGGGTGCAGACAACGGCGAGCGAACCGGCTCATTAGTCAACGCGAACGACCTGCACAACACCGCGCAATCGACCGTCACCATTCAACCGATTGTGCCGGTTAAAACCATCGTCGCAACTTCAGAAGCGTCCACGACCGGGGCAAATGTAACCATCGGCGAGATCGTGCGTTATCGCCTGCAGGTGCAGGTACCCGAAAGTAACACGCTCACGAATTTCGCCTTAAACGACGCACTACCTGCGGGCCTCACTTTCCTAAACGACGGAACTGCTTACGTTGCGCTTATTGGCAACTCAGGTGGTTTGACTTCGAGCACCCTTTCCGGCGCGGGTCTTCAGATCTCGGGGAATCAGGCGACCGTGAATGGACTGACGCCGTCCTTTGCGCTGCCGGGCGGCGCCATCACCGGCGGACCGTTCACTTCGGGCACCGGTGTGGTCTTCAATCTCGGAACGATCGACAATGCCGACCGAGACGCGGATCAGGAGTTCGTGGTGATCGAGTTCAACGCGATCGTCGATAACTCTGCGGCGGGGAACAATCAGGCTGGCAATACACGCGGCAATACCTTCACCGCTTCCCTCAATGGTGCGCAGTCCGGCCCGGCGTCGAACGTCGCCAATGTCACCATCGTCGAGCCAAGTATCACTAATCTCACCAAGGGCGTTTCGACGACCACGGCGGATGCGGGCGATACCGTGACTTACACAGTGACTTACTCGAACACCGGGGCGACCGCCTTTGAGACCCGGCTGACGGATGTAGTGCCTGCCTTCATGACGCTGAATGTAGCGAGTGTTTCTGTAACGCTCGGTGGTGGCGCGGCAGGTATCACCAACTCATCGGCGGCGAACAACGTCGATGTGACAATCGCCTCCATCCCAGCGGGCGGGACCGTTTCGGTAACCTATACCGCGACACTCAATGCTAACGTCACCCCGGCCCAGGTGCTCACCAATGGGGCACAGCTTGTCTATACCAGCCTTCCCGGCGCAACCGGAACGACGGGAAACCCGACCGGTTCCAACACTCCTGGTGCCGCGGGCGGAAACACCGGGGAGAGAAATGGATCCGGTGGCCTGAATGACTATACAGGCGCAACTTCCGCCAATATCTCGGTACCAAATGGCTCGATCAACAAAGCCATCACCGCGACCTCCCTCATCGCGACGAGCGGATCGAACGTAAACGTAGGTGAGACGATCACATATACGCTGAGCGTGACGCTTCCGGAAGGAAGTTCACCCAGCACGCTGGTCGTGGATACTTTGCCAGCAGGGCTTTCTTACGTTGTCGGTTCTGCGAGTGTGAATACGAGCGGGTTCGGGGGTACGGCTTCACTAACCAGCACGACGGTGGGTGTGGCGGGTGTGACGTTCGATCTAGGAACTGTCACGGTGAACAACGACAATAACGCGGCGAATAATACCTTCACAATTACCTTCACGGCGCTCGTGCAAAACGTGGTGGGCAACGAAGGTGTGCTGCCCGGCCAAACTTCGCTTCCAAATGGCGCTACGCTGCAAATCAACGGAGGCGCGGTGCTGCCTTCCAATAGCGTCACAGCTACGGTCGTCGAGCCACAGCTTAAAATCACCAAGACGCTTCTTAACCCGGACACGACGGTGGATGCAGGCACGGTGATGGACTACCAAATTGTGGTCCAGCATACCGCGGCCTCGACAGGCCCGGCGTTTGACATCGCGCTGGCGGACGCGCTGGCGTCCATCGGTCTGAATATCAATCTTCTTTCTTTGACCATCACTCCGAACTACAACGGAGCGGCCAGCGGCTATCTCACGGTCACCGATAATACAAGCGCAAGTGGTTTGAACCTGACTCTGGACCGGCTCGATGTCGGGGACTCCGTCACTATTACCTACTCCGCTACCGTGGGGAATAGCCCTGCCGCCGGAAGCACGGTGACGAATACGGCGAGCTTAACCGCCTACGATTCACTGCCGGGAGCCGGAGGAAGGGCGGGCACGCCGGTGAGTAGCAATGCAAATTTTACGATCAACACCAATTCGCTTTCGGGCTTCGTCTATCGCGATCTGGATAATGACGGTGCTTTTAACGAAGCACCGGTTCAAGGCCTCGCGAACGTTCCGGTCCGGCTCTTATTCGCAGGCGCAAACGGGTTATTCGGCGACGGCGACGACATCACGTTTAACACGACCACGGCTGCGAATGGCGGGTTCGCCTTCACCGGATTGCGTCCAGGGAATTACCGGTTGATCGAAGTCACGCAGCCTGCGGGCTTGCTGGATGGTCAGGACCAGCCGGGCGATGCCGGTAATCCTTTTGGTGGCAATGCGGGCGCAGTCGGAACAGATTTGATTTCTGGAATCGTGATCGGTGCGGACTCCAACCAGTCCCAGCCCAACTTCAATTTCGGTGAACTCCCGCCGGCGGTTCTGGGTAACTTTGTGTGGCAGGACTCCAACGGCAACGGGCGTCAGGATGCGGGGGAGCCGGGGGTGAATAGCGTTACTGTCACCTTGACCGGGACGGATGATCTCGGTGCGATCACGCCTCTTGTCACGACGACCTCGGGAGGTGGACTGTATAGCTTTGGAAATCTCCGGCCAGGTAGCTATCAGGTCGCTTTTAGCAATCTCCCGGCAGGTGCAGTCTTCACGATCGACAACTCGGCGGTCGCTAATACGGCGACGGATAGCGATGCGGACCCTGGCACGGGTGTCAGTGGAACGATCACTCTGGTCGCAGGTCAGACTGATGCGACTGCCGATGCAGGGATTTATGTGCCGGTGACGATTGGGGATCGCGTGTGGTTCGACATCAATGGCAACGGTGTGCAAAACGCAGGGGAACCCGGCATTGTGGGAGTCACGATCACTGCGGCCTGGGGCGGCGCGGACGGCGTGGTGGGTAATGGCGACGACGCCGACTTCACCACGACTACGGGTGCCAATGGTATTTGGAGCCTGGCGAATCTACCTCCTGGAAACTACCGCATCGTGGCAAGTAACATCCCGGATGGCTTTAGCACTGCGACTTATGATCTCGACGGCACCGGCACGCCCGACACAGTCACGCTCACACTGGCAGCGGCGGCGAATCGCTCAGACGTTGATTTCGGGTACCGTGGAGCGGGGACGATCGGAGATTTCGTTTGGGTCGATAGCAATGGCGATGGCGTGCAGGATTTGAAAGAGCCCGGCATTCCAAACGCGGCGGTTACGCTGACATGGTTCGGGCAGGACGCGACCCTCGGCGGCGGCGACGACGTGGTGTTTAGCACCTTAACCAACGCGGTCGGTGCATATCAGTTCACCGGTTTGCCAGCGGGGAACTTTTCGGTTTCCATCAATCCAGCCAGCATTCCCGCGAACCTGACCGCGACCTTCGACCTCGACGGAAGCGCCACGGCAAATAGCACCGTCATTTCTCTGGCCGACGGCGAGGCGCGGGACGACGCGGATTTTGGCTATCAGGGAAACGCCTCTGTCGGGGATACGGTTTGGTATGATTTGGATGCGAATGGGGTCAAGGACGCCGGTGAGCCCGGCATCGACGCGGCCACGGTTACGCTCGTGTTCGGCGGGCTCGATGGAAACCTCGCGACTCCGGGTGACAATATTACGTTTTCCACTACGACGGATGCCAATGGGAAATACCTATTTGAAGGGCTCCCGGTTAGCGCGACGGGTGTAGGTGCCAACTATCGGGTCACCGTGAGCGGAGTGCCGGTGGAATATAACTCACCAACGTTCGACATCGACGGCACCGGGACGGCGGGGACTTCCACTTTCCGCTTGAACGCGACCCAGAACCGCACGGATCTTGATTTCGGCTACCGCGGTAATAGCACTCTCTCTGGCTTCGTGTATCGGGATACCAGTAACGACGGCCTTTTCCAGGCAGGTGGCAGCGTTCCCGAGGTCGGTATCTCCGGGGTGACAATGACGGTTGCGGGGAATGACTTTTTCGGGAATGCGATTTCGCGGAGCACAGTTACCGGACCGAACGGTGCCTACACTTTCGCCGGGCTGATCGCGGGAGACTACACAGTTTCCGAACAACTACAGACGACGACTCCGCTGAATGTTTATCTTGATGGGAAAGATACTGCGGGAACGACCGGTGGCGATAATTCCACCAACGATGTGATCGCGGCGATCACGCTGGGTAATAACGGCGCATCCACCGGGAACAATTTTGGGGAGCTCCTACCCTCATCGCTTGCGGGATCGGCGTATGTGGATGCCAATGGCGACGGTGTGCGCGGGTCTGGCGAGGTTGGAGTCCAGAATGTGAGTATTCACCTCACCGGCACGGATGACCTCGGCAATGCGGTCGATGCCACACTGCTGACCGACGTCAGTGGTCTGTATCTCTTCACCAATTTACGGCCAGGCACTTATACTATCACAGAGGCGCAGCCGGCGGCTTACTTCGACGGTGGAGATGCCGTGGGGACTGTGGGCGGCACGCTCGCGGACGATGAAGTCAGCGCGATCGCGCTAGCGCCCGGCCAAAACGGGCTGGGCTATACTTTCGGCGAACGCAGGACTTCTTTAAGCGGCACGGTGTTTATCGACCGCGGACGGGATGGCGGCCTCGATCCAGAGGACACGGGCCGCATCGCGGGCGTGACTCTAACTTTGCGCGACAGTTTGGGAGCGGTGGTCGCGACTGTGCAAACAGACGCGGCGGGCAACTATGTCTTCGGCGATTTAACCGCAGGCGACTATACGCTCGATCAGTCGCAACCAAATGGTTATGGCTCGAGCACGGCGAATTCGCTGGCGCTGACGATCCCGGTGGAAGGGTTAACCGATGTCAACTTTGGCGAGACGACCGGCTCTCTCAGTGGCGTGGTTTATCTTGATGTGGACAAGAGTTCAGATCTGAGCGCGGGAGATGCGGGATTATCGGGAGTGCTCATCACACTCACCGGCACTGATGCAAATGGTACAGCCGTAAGCCGCACGACGACGACGGCGGCGGATGGAAGTTATACGTTTGGTGATCTGGTCGGCGGCACCTATACACTCAGTGAAACGCAGCCGATTGCTTATCGCGATGGAGTCGAAACACTCGGTTCACTCGGTGGAACTCTGGTACCGACGGATAGTGTCGCGTCGATCGTCCTGCTAGCGGCGACCGACGGTGTGGACTATCAGTTTGGTGAACTGCAGAAACTTCCGCCCGGCAGAGGCGGGATCACGGGCACAGTCTTTGCCGATCTCGATAAGAGCGGAGCGCTCGATGGTGGTGAACATGGGATCGCGGGCGTGACGGTCCGCCTGCGCAATTCGCTGGGGGTAGTCGTGGCGACTGCGACGACGGATGTGGCCGGCGCATATCGGTTCGGCAATCTCCTGCCAGGCGACTATACCGTCGCGGAAACGCAGCCGGCTGCGTATGGATCGAGCACGCCAAATGTGCTGACGCCCGTATCGGTGACTGCGGGAACCATCACGGCAGATCAGAATTTTGGCGAAACCTATGCAAGTCTGGCGGGCTCCGTCTATCTCGATGCAAACAACGATGGCTCCATCGACATCGGAGAAATGCCGCTTGGAGGCGTGACGGTGACGCTAACGGGAACGGACGTAAACGGGACCGCGATCAGCCGCACAACACTTACGGCGGGAGACGGGAGTTACTTTTTTGGGACGCTGCTAACGGGAACCTACACCCTCACCGAATCCCAACCGCCGAAATACGCGGACGGCCGCGATACGATAGGGACTTCGGGCGGCGTCCTTGGCGGCGATACTTTCACGACCATCGGACTCGGCGGAGGTATTGATGCGACGCAATACAACTTTGGAGAACGCGGGGCAACCTTGAGCGGAAAGGTGTTCGTCGATGCCAACCGAAACGCAGTCTTGAATGCCAGCGAGGCCGGACTCAATGGCGTGACGCTGCAACTGCGGGACAGCCAGGGAAATCTGGTGGCCACGACGACGACCAGCGTGGACGGCTCGTATAGCTTCATCAATCTCCCGGCGGGCAACTATTCCGTGATCGAGGCGCAGCCCAATGGCTACGGCTCAAGCACACCGGACAGTGTGGCGGTGAGCCTGCCGACGACGGGACGGACGGGAATCAACTTTGGCGAAACGACTTCGAGCATCAGCGGCCGGGTTTATCTGGATAGCAATACAGATGGAAGTTTTACCACGGGAGAAAGCGGGATCGGGGGCACGACTGTGACATTAACGGGAACCGACGCCAGTGGAGCGGCCATCTCGCTGACGACGACGACGGGAACCAATGGGCTATATTCCTTCACGGACCTGCTCTCGGGTAACTATACGTTGAACGAGACTCAGCCCGGAGCTTACAATGATGGCGCTGAGTCCGCAGGCACCGCAGGTGTGCTGGTGCTGACGGACGATCAATTTGCAGGCATAGGTCTCGGCTCCAGCTTTGATGCGACGGGCTATGATTTCGGCGAAACGCTCGCAACGCCGGCTGGCACGGGGACAATCATTGGGACGGTCTTTATCGACCGCAACAAAGATACAACACTGGATAGCGGCGAGGCAGGTCTTGGGGGGATTATCATTAACCTGCTCGACAATACCAACGCGGTCATCGGCACGACGACGACGAGCCCGGATGGCAGCTATGCCTTTACTGGAATTGCGCCCGGCTCTGGCTATAATGTGCTACAGTCTGCCCAGCCGCTCGCCTTCGGTTCGAGCACGCCAAACATTGTCTCAGGAATCAACGTGCTTGCTGATGGGGTGAGCGTGGTGGACTTCGGCGAGACGGCAGGGTCGCTGAGTGGGGTGGTTTATTTCGACCGGGATGCGAATGGTGTTTTCTCTGCCGGCGACTCCGGGCTCGCGGGAGTCATCGTGGATCTGAATGGGACCGATGTGAACGGGAATGCGCTCGCTCTCTCGACGACGACCGCTGCGGATGGGACTTATGTTTTCACGGATCTCCCGGCGGGCGACTACCAAGTGACAGAGACGCAACCGGCTGACTACCTGGACGGCGCGGATACGGTGGGTTCGAGCGGTGGTTCGCTCGTGAATCCGGATGCGATTGGGTCGATCACGCTGCCACCGGCGGCGGACGGCATTCAGTATAACTTCGGTGAAAATGGACTTTCGCTTTCAGGCTCCGTGTTCGTGGACACGGACAAGGACGGGACTTTAAACGAAACCGGAACCGGCATCGGCGGTGTGACGCTTCAACTGGTGGATAGCAATGGCCATGTTGTCGGCAGCACGACGACGGCACCGGATGGGACTTATACCTTTAGAAATCTACTCGCGGGTGGCTACACTTTGGTGGAGACGCAGCCTGCTGCTTATGGGTCGAGCACTGTCAACTCTGTGCCGGTGACCCTGGCGATCGGGAATACCCCGCCATCGGTGGACTTTGGTGAAACGACGGGGTCAGTGTCGGGCGTAGTTTATCACGACCTGAACAATGACGGCGCAATCGACAGTAATGATCTGCTGATCGGCGGGGCACAAATCACTTTGACCGGTGTGGACGTGAATGGCGGCGCGGTGACATTGACGACGACGACGCTGCCCGACGGCAGTTACACTTTCACGGGCTTGCTGGCAGGCACTTACCAGCTTTCCGAGACACAGCCCTCGGGCTTTAGCGATGGGCGCGAGACGGTGGGCAGCGCGGGCGGTAACTCGAATGTGAATGACCTGATGTCGGGCATCGGCATTGGCGGTGGAAAGGATGAGATCGACTACCTTTTCGGCGAAAGAACACCGAGCGATCTGGTGGTAACGAAGACGGATGGGCGCTCGCAGGTGAGGCCCGGCGCGGTGCTGACTTATACCATCACGATTCACAATCCGGCACTGCAGGATGCGGATGGAGTCCTGGTGACGGATCAGTTTCCGGCGGATGTGCTGGATTTCGTCAGTGCCTCGAATGGCGGCAATTTCGACCCAGCTACGGGCACGATTCGGTGGAACGTCGGCGTGCTCGCTGGCTCGAACGCACAGACCATCACACTCACGATCACTGCGCGGGTGAAAACAGAAATCCCCGCTGGCTCTGAGACGTTCACGAACCTCGTGACCGCGGTGGATACCAGTAACCCCGGCACCGATCCGACGCCGCGTAACAACACCGCCCGCGACACCGATCGCGTCCTTGCCGCACCGGACCTTTACGTTCTGAAGACAGACAACCTCACAACGACCACGGTGGGTGATACCGTTAGCTATACAATCAGCGGTGGAAACGCGGGCGATCAGGGAGCTGGCGGAGTTATCATTCGGGATACGCTGCCGAAGGGGGTGAAGTTTTTCTCTGGCTCGAACGGCGGCAAATTGGTGAACGGCGAAGTGGTCTGGAATCTTGGTACCTTACGCCCCGGAGAAACCTTTCGGCTGACGGTGAAAGTCGTGGTCGAGCAGGTTCCAAGTGGCGGGCAGATTCTAAATCCGGTCACCATCGAAGACCAATTCGGCAGCACCGAAGACCCAACGCCGGAGAACAATCGCGCCTTCGATCTCACCGGCGTAAAACCACTTTTCGTCCCACCGAGCGACGGACTCGTCTTCGCCTTCGATTCGTTCAACGACTTCAGCGGCGGCCGCCGCAAAGGTTTCTACGACTACGCCAGCGAGCCTGAAATCTATCGCCTGCCCATCCTGCCTCTCGCTCCGATTTACAGCGGCGAAGCGGACCCAGGCGCCACTCTTTTCATCTCACTAGTCAACGCTCGCGGCGTCACCATCGGTGAGCAGACCGTGATGGTCGATGCGGGCGGAAACTGGCTTGCCACTTTCCCAAGCTCCACGATCCGCGACGTGCCGAGCAGCGTCCGCATTACCGAAATCCCCGCGCCTTACAGTATCGCAGACGGCACTGGTAACAACCTGCGAACCTACTTCTCGCCGGCACTGAACCCCGGCCACTTTTTTACCGAAGCCCAAATGACGGCGCTACTCGGAGCCAGCTCCGCACCGTTGCTGCGCGGGCTGGGACTCGAAAATCCATTGCAGCTCGGGACGGTAAAGTACGGCGGCGAGTTGTTGGGGTCTCAGGCGACCGCGAGCGGCTATTGAGGGCGCGCGCCGATACGAGGCGTATTAACTTGAGGCGATTGACGCGTTCAGGCATTGGGAATGCTTTGTGCTAAACGCAAAAAGGATATCATGGCCCGCCGCAAACACCCTCATCGCCGAGAACTCCTTTTGGAAAGCTTTGAGGATCGTATTCTCTGTGATGCCGCGCCTTTGGTGGCCATCGAGCAGCACACTCTGCCGCACGCAAATTCGACGATTCACGCGACGACAGGGGAAAAAACTGCCGTTCCGATTGCTCATCCGAGCGCCACGGAGCCCACGACAAGCGCACCATTAACGGACACGCAGCGTCAGGCGATTCAGGATGTGGTGCGGGATTCGACCGCGCAGATATGGTTTGAAAAGAACGCGGGACAATTTGCCGAAGGCGTGCGCTTTGGGTTCCGCACGTCCTTTGGCTCGATGATGGTTTACGACGACCATTTGCAGATTCGAGCCAATCAAACAGATCCACAGACCGGCAAAGTTGGCGTGCATACCGTCAATGTCTCGTTTACTGGAAGCAACCACTCCTGGCAGATCGTGCCGGGAGAAAGTTCGGGCGTTGGCGGTTCCTATCAAAATGCCGACGGGACAATTTCCGCGCCGGACATTTTTAAGGAGCTGACGATTCGCAATGTGTACGAAGGCGTCGATCTGCGCCTGTATTCCGCGGATAAGGGCACGCTGGAGTTCGACTGGCTGGTGGCGAGAGCGCAGGACTACTCGAAGATACGAATGGTCTTTTCCGGCCAGGATGGGATGACGTTCGGAAACGATGGCTCGATGTCGCTGGACCTGCGCTTTCAGGACCTGTCGTTAAAGCTGCCGGAGACTTATCAGCTCGTCGGCGGGGTCAAGCAGACCCACGCCGCGCGAATGGTTGCCGGCACAGCTCCGGGCGAAGTGCGCTACGCGATCGAAGGTGACCTCGTGGCGGACGCGCCGCTGGTGATTGATCCGAACGTTGCGTGGGCGACTTACTTTGATCTCAACGACTCCACGCTGCCGTTTGATTCCTACCTTTTCGCGGTGACTGCCGGCGCGAACGGTGTCTATGCGTTTGGATGGGTAAAGGAGACAATTACCAACGCGGCCAACGGTGCCTATATGGAAGTCCCGGCGGGCTTTTCCCAAGGGACTGCGGCCAATCAGGCGTACATCTACCGGCTGAATAACAGCGGGACAAACATCACCGCGTGGACGGGCACTGGAATCACGAATAATGACAGTACGGTTTCTAATCAGGCACTCAATGGAGCGGGTTATGACACCCCGGCGGATTTGGAACTGTTTCCCGACGGACGTATTCTCGCCGGTTTTAACTCTGGTCTGATCCAAATCTATTCCGCCGATCTTGCCACCCGCTCCTATAGCGCGGAGCCCGTGACAATGGATTCCCTGAACTCGCTGGCGATCGTGGATAACAGTTCGTTTTATGTCGGCGGACGTGTGACCGCGGCGATCCCGGTGGGGCAGATCGCGGCGGCGAATATCGGGCCGGACGCGACTTTTGCGGGGACTTATGAAGGTGTCATCGTTCGTTATTCCAACGCCACGACGACTCCCACGGCGAACTGGGCAACATACGTCGGTGGCAATAACTCGGAATACTTCACTGCGATCGCACTCACACCGGATAAAACCAAGCTGGTCTTTGCCACGACCACGGTGGTTGGCGCGGCCTATCCGACATTGGTCAACGCGATCGACTCCACCCTGGGCGCGGCGGGCACGACAGAGTTACTGGTCGGCGTGCTGCCGGAGCAGGCAACGAAGCCCGCGGCATTTAGCGTGTTCTCTTATCTCGGCGGCAGCGGAAATGAAGGGACGCTGGCGACGAATACCACGGCGGCGGTAGTTACCGCGACCGATAGCTTTTTCTATGTGGCAGGCAACACAGCCTCGACCGATCTTCCCGGAGTAACCGCGGCGACTGGTGGCGCTGGGAATGGCGCGCAGATTACTAACGGGGGAGGTAACTTCGATGCTTTTATCTCCCTGATTCCATTGAATGGTAGTGCGGGCGCTGGATTTCAGAGCACCTACGTGGGGGGGAACCTGGAGGACAATATCGGCGGTATCGCCTACGACATCCGGGCGGATCGGGTGCTGCTTTTTGGAACCACAGCGGGAGGCACTTTCCCGGTGCTCAATACTACTCCTCCGAGTAACTACTATGATGGCACGTTTGGCGGGGGTGCTTGGGATATTTTTGTGGCGACCTTTACGGGTAATCTTCGGACCAAAGACTTTGCCACCTATATCGGCGGCTCTTCCAATGATTACCTCGGACAGACAGGCGATTTGATCGGTCAGGGACATGTTATTTACAGCGCGGTAACCGGGCTAACTTATCTGGCGACCACGGTTCATTCGGCGGACATTCCGACGAGTGCGATCGGGACGCCGCCGGGAAAGGATACCTCAAAATCCAATGGGACTAACGACAGCCACGTCGTGTTTGCGTTTAACCTGAACATCTTTGACTACGGTGATGCGCCGTTGACTTATGATGTCAATGTCGCGAGCGCGGCTCGGGAGGGGCAGTCTAATGCACTGCGGCTCGGGGCGCTGACGGATACGGAGTCCGCACCGGCCAGTGGGGTGACCGCGACGGGGGATGATTTGCTGAACTCGGGAACTGGTGATGATGAAGATGCTATTTCTGTTATTCCGGCACTGGTGGTGGGAGATACGGGTTACTCGCTATCCGTTTCGGTGTTTAACAATACCGGCGCGGCGCGGACACTGAATGCGTGGATCGACTTCAATCGCAATGGGACGTTTGAAGTGGGGGAGTTTGCGACGGTATCGGTGCCATCGAGCGCGCTGCAACAGACGCTGACGCTGGCCTGGGCGACGTTACCGGCGCTGACGGCGGGGCAGAGTTATATCCGGCTGCGACTCACTGACTCGGCTCTTACTGATAACGCGGGGACGACGACGATCGATGAACGCTCGATCGGGACTGGTAACTTTGGCGAGATCGAAGACTACGCTTTAACTATCGGCGCGCAGCCGACGCTCAATGTCAGTAACGTGGTGACGACGGAAGGCACGGATAACTTCGCGCAGTTCGCGGTCAACTTAAGCAGCGCATCTTCGAGTGCGACGAGTCTGAGCTTTTCACTAGCTAATGTGACGGCGACGGGCGGCGGGACAGACTACGGAGCTGGTGGAGCGGGGAATTTGCAGGTCTCGACCGATGGCGGCGTGACGTGGGCCAACGGGACGACGGTGACGCTTCCGGCGGGGGCGACGAGCGTGCTGGTGCGGACGCCGATCGTGAACGACACGCTCGATGAGAACGCGGAGACGTTCACGCTGACGGCGACGCGGACGGCGGGGAATACGAGCAATGCGAGCGCGATCGGGACGGCGACGATCAATGATGACGATCCAACTCCGACGATCGTGATCAATGACGTGACGGTGAATGAAGCGGCAGGGACGATGACTTTTACCGCGACGCTGAGCGCGGCGAGCGGGCTGCCGGTGAGTGTGAACTATGCGACGAGCAATGGGTCGGCGACAGCGGGCAGTGATTACACGGCCACGAACGGGACGCTGAATTTCGCTTCGGGGATCGTGAGCCAGACGATCACGGTGCCGATCGCGAACGACACAGTTTTTGAAGGGAGCGAAACGTTTAATGTGAACCTGAGCGCAGCGGTGAATGCGACGATCGCGGACAACCTGGGCATCGGGACGATCAAGGACGATGGTACGGGGGCCGGCGGCACGGACAATGATACGCCGGTTTTGAGCGTGAGCAGTCCGACGGTGACGGAAGGGACGGATGCGTTTGCGATTTTCACGGTAAGCCTGAGCAACGCGAGCACGACCGCAGTGAGCTTGAATCTGGCTCTGGCAAATGGTTCGGCGCTGGGTGGCGGCGTGGACTATGGCGCGAGTCTGGAGGTTTCCACGAATGGTGGCGCGACCTGGACGACAGCGAGTGCGGCGACGATCGCGGCGGGCGCGACGAGTGTGCTGGTGCGGACGCCGATCGTGAACGATGCGCTGGATGAGGCGGCGGAAACTTTCACGCTGACGGCGACGCGAACGGCGGGGACGACGACGAATGCGAGCGCGACCGGAACTGCGACGATCGTGGACGATGATCCGACGCCGACGCTGGTGATCAATGATGTGACGGTGAACGAGGGCGCGGGGACGATGACTTTCATAGTGACGCTGAGTGCGCCGAGCGGGCAGGCGGTGAGCGTGAATTACGCGACGCTGAACGGGACGGCGACGGCGGGGGCGGATTACACGGCGAGCAGCGGGACGGTGAATTTTGCGCTCGGGACGACGACGCAAACGATCACGGTGCCGATTTTGAACGACGCGATTTTTGAGCAGAGCGAGAACTTCTCCGTGCTGCTGAGTGGGCCGGTGAATGTGGTGGTCGCGGACGGGACGGGCATCGGCACGATCCTCGATGACGGCACGGGCGGGGGCGCGACCGACAATGACACGCCGGTGATTTCGGTGAGCAACATTGTGGTGACGGAAGGGACGGACGCGTTCGCGATTTTCACGGTGAGTTTGAGCAATCCGAGCACGGGCACGGTGAGCGTGAATCTGGCGCTGGCAAACGGTTCGGCGCTGGGTGGCGGCGTGGATTATGGCGCGAGTCTGGAGGTTTCCACGAACGGCGGAGCGACTTGGACGACGGCGAGCGCGGCGACGATTGCGGCTGGTGCGACGAGCGTGCTGGTGCGGACGCCGATCGTGAATGACGCGCTGAATGAAGCGTCGGAAACTTTCACGCTGACGGCGACGCGGACGGCGGGGACGACGACGAACGCGATCGCAGTCGGGACGGCGACGATCACGGATAACGATCCGCAACCGGCCTTCGCGATCAATGATGTGACGGTGAACGAAGCGGCAGGGACGGCGACGTTCACGGTGACGCTGAGTGCGGCGAGCGGGCAGGCGGTGAGCGTAAATTACGCGACGAGCAATGGGACGGCGCTGGCGGGCAGCGACTACACGGCGACGAGCGGCGTGCTAAATTTTGCGGCGGGCGTGACGACTCAGACGGTGACGGTGGCGATCACGAACGACTCGGTTTTTGAGCAGAGCGAAACGTTCAACCTGAACCTGAGCGCGGCGGTGAATGCGACGATCGCGGACAACCTTGGGATCGGGACGATCAAGGACGATGGCACGGGCGCGGGCGGTGCGGACAACGACACGCCGACGATCAGCGTGGGGAATGTGACCGTGACGGAGGGCACGGATGCGTTTGCGATTTTTACGGTGAGCCTGAGCAACGCGAGCGCGACGCCGGTGAGCGTCAATCTGGCTCTGGCAAATGGTTCGGCGCTCGGTGGTGGTGTGGACTACGGCGCGAGTCTGGAGGTTTCGACGAATGGCGGGACGACCTGGACGACGGCGAGTGCGGCGACGATCGCGGCGGGATCGACGAGCGTGCTGGTGCGCACGCCGATCGTGAATGACGCGATCAATGAGGCGTCGGAAACTTTCACGCTGACGGCGACGCGGACGGCGGGGACGACGACGAATGCGAGCGCGGTGGGGACGGCGACGATCGTGGATAACGATCCGCAGCCTTCGTTTGCGATCAATGATGTGACGGTGAACGAAGCGGCGGGGACGATGACTTTCACGGTGACGCTGAGCGCGCCGAGCGGGCAGGCGGCGAGCGTGAATTACGCGACGAGCGATGGGACGGCGCTGGCGGGCAGCGACTATGCGGCGGCGGGTGGCGTGCTGAATTTTGCGGCGGGCGTGACGAGCCAGACGGTGACGGTCTCGATCACGAACGACACGATTTTCGAGGTGGTGGAAAACTTTCGCGTCAATTTGAGCGGCGCGGTGAATGCGACGATTGCGGACAATCTTGGGATCGGGACGATTCGCGATGATGGCACGGGCGCGGGCGGGACGGATAACGACACGCCGACGATCAATGTGGCGAACGTACTGGTGACGGAAGGCACCGATCCATACGCCATTTTCACGGTGAGCCTGAGCAACGCGAGCACGGCACCGGTGAGCGTCAATCTAGTGTTGGCAAATGGTTCGGCGCTCGGCGGCGGCGTGGATTATGGCGCGAGTCTGGAGGTTTCGACGGATGGCGGCGCGACGTGGACGACGGCGAGCAGTGCAACGATTGCGGCGGGCAGCACGAGCGTGCTGGTGCGCACGCCGATCACGGACGATGCGCTGAATGAAGCGGCGGAAACTTTCACGCTGACGGCGATCCGCACGGCGGGGACGACGACGAATGCGAGCGTAACGGGGACGGCGACGATCGCGGACAACGATCCGAAACCGACGCTGACGATCAATGATGTGATCGTGAATGAAGGCGCGGGGACGGCGACTTTTACTGTGTTGTTGAGCGCGCCGAGCGGGCAGGCGGTGAGCGTAAGTTACGCGACGAGCGATGGCACGGCGGTGGTGGTGAACGACTATACGGCGGCGAGCGGGACGCTGAATTTTGCGCCGGGCGTGACGAGTCAGACGGTGACGATTTCGATCGTGGATGATCTGCTGTTTGAGAACAGCGAGACGTTCAACGTGAACCTGAGCGGCGCGGTGAATGCCACGCTCGCGGACAATCTCGGAGTGGGCACGATCAAGGATGATGGCACGGGAATCGGCGGGACGAACAACGACACGCCGGTGCTGAGTGTCTCGAGTGTGACGGTGACGGAGGGGACGGATTTGTATGCGGTGTTTTCGGTGAGCCTCTCGAATCTTTCGACGACGGCGGTGGGCCTGAATCTGGCGCTGGGCAATGTGACGGCGACGGGTGGCGGCTCGGATTACGGGACGAGTGGCGCGGGGAATTTGCAGGTGTCGATGGACGGCGGCGCGACGTGGATCGATGCGAGCAGCGCGACGATTGCGGCGGGGACGGCGGGCTTCCTGGCGCGGACGCCGGTGGCGAACGATAACATTTCCGAGCCGATCGAAACTTTCACGCTGACGGCGACGGTGACGAGCGGGACGACGACGACTCCGAACGCGACGGGCACGGCGCTGGTGCTCGATGACGAGGGGCCGCCGTGGGTGACGATCGATGATGTGACGGTGAATGAAGCGGCGGGCAACGCGGTCTTCACGGTGACGCTGCAAACGCCGAGTTCGCAGACGGTGACGGTCGATTATGCGACGGTCTCGGGCACGGCAACGGCGGGCGCGGATTTCACGGGGAAGACGGGCACGCTGACTTTCGCGCCGGGTGTGACGACGCTGACAATCTCGGTGCCGATCGTGAATGATCCGCTGTATGAGGTGAGCGAAAATTTCACCGTGGTGCTGAGCGGCGCGGTGCATGCGACGGTGCTGGACGACACGGGCGTCGGCACGATTCTCGACGACGGGACGGGTGCCGGCGGGACGGACGACGACATGCCGTCGATCAACGTGAGCAGTCCGACGGTGACGGAGGGCACGAATGCGTTTGCGGTTTTCACGGTGAGCCTGAGCAATCCATCGACCGGAGTGGTGAGCGTGAATCTGGCGCTGACGAACGGGACTGCGACGGGGCTCGGCACGGACTACGGACCGGGGCTGGAAATTTCGACGGACGGCGGTGCGACGTGGACGAGCGGGAGTAATGCGACATTCGCGGCGGGAACGACCACTGTGCTGGCGCGGACGGCGATCACGGACGACGCGCTGGATGAGGCGGCGGAGACTTTCACGCTGACGGCGACGCGGAGCGGCGGGTTGACGACGAACGCGGTGGCGAGCGGGACGGCGACGATTCTGGATAACGATCCGACGCCATCGCTGACGATCAATGACGTGACGGTGAATGAAGCGGCGGGGACGGCGACTTTCACAGTGACGCTGAGTGCGGCGAGCGGGCAGGCGGTGAGCGTGGCGTATGCGACTGCGAACGGGACGGCGACCAGCGGCGCGGATTATTCTAGCACGAGCGGGACGCTGAATTTTGCGCCGGGCGTGGTGAGTCAGACGATCGTGGTTTCGATCGCTAACGATGCGGTGTTTGAAGGCAGCGAGACTTTCGATGTGAATCTTAGCGGCGTGGTGAATGCGACGATCGCGGATGCGCTCGGGCTTGGGACAATCAAGGACGACGGCACGGGAAGCGGCGGCGTGGACAACGATACGCCGACGATCAGCGTGAGCAGTCCGACGGTGACGGAAGGGACGGATGCGTTTGCGGTTTTCACGGTGAGCCTGAGCAATGCGAGCACGACGGCGGTGGATCTGAATCTGGCGCTGGCGGATGGGACGGCGACGGGCTCGGATTTTGGTCCGGGGCTGGAAGTTTCGACGGACGGCGGAACGACTTGGACAACGGCGAGCAGTGCGACGATGGCGGCGGGAAGCATGAGCTTGCTGGTGCGCACGCCGATCACGAACGATGCGCTCGATGAGGCGGCGGAAACTTTCACGCTGACCGCGACGCGGACCGCGGGCACGACGACGAATGCGAGCGCGAGCGGCATCGGGACGATCATCGACGATGATCCGACGCCGTCGTTCACGATCAATGATGTGACGGTGAATGAGGCGACGGGGACGGCGACTTTCACGGTGACGCTGAGCGCGGCGAGCGGGCAGGCGGTGAGCGTGAACTATGCGACGAGCGATGGTTCGGCGCTGGCGGGCGCGGATTATACGGGGACGAGCGGGACGCTGAATTTTGCGACGGGCGTGGTGAGCCAGACGATCACGGTGTCGATTTTGGACGACGCGATTTTTGAAAACAGCGAGGACTTTTTGGTGACGCTGAGCGGGCCGGTGAATGCGACGATCGTGGACAACCTGGGTATCGGGACGATCAAGGACGATGGCACGGGCACGGGCGGCACGGACAACGACACGCCGGCGGTGAGCGTGAGCAATCCCAACGTGAGGGAAGGCACGGACGCGTTCGCGGTTTTCACGGTGAGTCTTTCGCATCCTTCGACGACGCCGGTGGACGTGAGCCTAGCGCTGGCCAATGGGACGGCGACGGGCGGCGGCACGGACTTCGGTGCGGGGATGGAAATTTCAACGGACGGCGGAGCGACGTGGACGAGCGGGGCGAGCGCGACTTTTGCAGCGGGCACGACGGACGTGCTGGTGCGGACGCCGATCCTGAATGACGCGCTGAACGAGGGGACGGAAAACTTTACGCTGGCGGCGACAGTGACGAGCGGGACGACGACGAATGCGAGCGCGACGGGCACGGCGACGATCGCGGATGATGACGGGCCGCCGACGCTTTCGATCAATGACGTGACGGTGAACGAAGCGGCGGGGACGATGACTTTCACCGTGACGATGAGCCAGAGCAGCGGCCTGCCGGTGAGCGTGAATTACGCGACGGCGAGTGGCACGGCGACGGCGGGCGCGGATTTCACAAGCACGAGCGGGACGCTGATTTTCGCGCCAGGCGTGCTGACGCGGACGATCGTGGTGCCGATCCTGAACGATACGATTTTTGAGAACAGCGAGAGCTTCAGCGTGCTGCTGAGCGCGGTGGTGAATGGGGCGATCGGCGACAACACGGGCATCGGCACGATCAAGGATGATGGGACGGGCGCGGGCGGTGTGGACAACGACACGCCGGCGCTGAGCGTGTCGAACGTGGCGGTGACGGAAGGCACGAATCCGTTCGCGGTTTTCACGGTGAGTTTGTCGAATCCATCGACGACGGCGGTGACTGCGAGTCTCGCGCTGGCGAACGTGAGCGCGCTGGGTGGCGGCACGGATTACGGGGCGAGCGGGGCGACGAATTTGCAGGTTTCCACGAACGGCGGAACGACGTGGACCAATGCGACGACGGCGACGATCGCGGCTGGATCGACGAGCGTGCTGGTGCGGACGCCGATCGTGGATGATGCGCTGGATGAGAACGCGGAAACTTTCACGCTGACGGCGGCGGTGACTTCAGGGACGGCGACGGGCAGCCCGGTGACGGGGACGGCGACGATCACGGATAACGATCCGACGCCGTCGCTCGTGATCAATGATGTGACGGTGAACGAGGCGGCTGGGACGATGACTTTCACGGTGACGCTGAGCGCGCCGAGCGGGCTGGCGGCGAGCGTGAATTACACGACGAGCAACGGCACGGCGACGGCGGGGAGCGATTACACGGCGGTGAGCGGGACGCTGAATTTCGCGCCGGGCACGACGACGCAGACGATCACGGTGCCGATCTTAAACGACACGATTTTTGAGCAGAGCGAAACGTTCAACGTGCTGCTGAGCGGTGCGGTGAATGCGACGATCGCGGACGCGACGGGCATCGGCACGATCAAGGACGACGGCACGGGGACGGGCGGGACGGACAATGACAAGCCGGCCTTGAGCGTGAGCAATGTGACGGTGCTGGAAGGCACGGATAATTTTGCGGTGTTCACGGTGAACCTGGGCAATACGAGCACGACGCCGGTGACGGTGAGTCTCGCGCTGGCGAATGGCACGGCGACGGGCGCGGACTACGGACCGGCGATTCAAGTCTCCACCGATGGCGGGACGACGTGGACGACGACGGCGAGCGCGACGATCGCGGCGGGGAGCACGAGCGTGCTGGTGCGGACGCCGATCGTGAATGATGCGCTGGATGAGGCGGCGGAAACTTTCACGCTGATCGCGACGCGGACGGCGGGGACGACGACGAATGCGAGCGCGACGGGGACCGCGACGATCAATGATGATGATCCGACGCCGACGATGACGGTGAACGATGTGACGGTGAACGAAGGCGCGGGGACGCTGACTTTCACGGTGACGCTGAGCGCGCCGAGCGGACAGGCGGTGAGCGTCAATTACGCAACGGCAAGCGGCACGGCGACGAGTGGCGCGGATTTTACGAGTGCGAGCGGCACGTTGAATTTCGCGCTCGGCGTGACGACGCGGACGATCACGGTGCCGATCGTCAACGACACGCTGTTTGAGCAGAGCGAAAATTTTAGTCTGCTGCTGAGTAGCGCGGTGAATGCGACGATCACGGACGACACGGGCATCGGCACGATCCTCGATGACGGCACGGGGCCGGGCGGGACGAACAACGACACGCCGTCGATCACGGTGAGCAATCCGACGGCGCTGGAGGGGACGGATCTTTTTGCGGTGTTCAACGTGAAGCTGAGCAACCCGAGCACAACGGCGGTGGACGTGGCGTTTGCGCTGGCGGATGGCACGGCGGTGGGCGGCGGCACGGACTACGGGAGCACGCTGGAAGTTTCGACAGACGGCGGGGCGACCTGGACGGCGGCGGCGAGCGCGACCTTTGCGCCGGGGAGCACGAGTGTGCTGGTGCGGACGCCGGTGGTGGACGATGCGCTGGATGAGGCGGCGGAAACTTTCACGCTGACGGCCACGCGCACGGCGGGGCTGACGACGAATGCGAGTGCGGTCGGGACGGGGACGATCAATGACGATGATCCACCGCCGACGATAACGATCGACGATGTGATCGTGAACGAAGCGGCCGGGTTTGCGACTTTCACGGTGAGTCTGAACACGCCGAGCGGGCAGGGCGTGAGCGTGAATTTTGCGACGGCGAGCGGGACGGCGACGAGCGGCGCGGATTTCACGAGCACGAGTGGGACGCTCAATTTCGTGGCTGGCGTGACGACGCAGACGATCGACGTGCCGATCGTCAATGATTCGGTCTTTGAAAAAACGGAGAGCTTCAGCGTGCTGCTGACGGGGCCGGTGCATGCGACGATCGCGGACAATTTGGGAGTGGGCACGATCCTCGATGACGGCACGGGACCGGGCGGGACGGATGACGATACGCCGACGATCGTGGTGTCGAACGTGACGGTGGCGGAAGGCACGGATGCATATGCGGTCTTTGCGGTGAGCCTGAGCAATCCGGTGAAGACGGCGATCACGCTGAGCTTCACGCTGGCGGATGGGACGGCGGTCGGCGGCGGGACGGATTACGGTGCGACGCTGGAAGTTTCGGATGATGGCGGCGCGACGTGGACGACGATGGGCGACGCGACTTTTCCACCGGGCAGCACGAGCGTGCTGGTGCGCACGCCGATCACGGACGACGCACTGAATGAGGCGTCGGAAAACTTCACGCTGACGGCGACGCGGACGGCTGGCACGACGACGAATCCAAGCGCGGTGGGCGTGGCGACGATCGCGGATAATGATCCGCCGCCAACGATCCGGATCAACGATGTGACGGTGAACGAGGCGGCGGGGACGGCGACTTTCACGGTGAGCCTGAACGCGCCGAGCGGGCAGGCGGTGAGCGTGAATTACGCGACGAGCAATGGCACGGCGACGGCGGGTTCCGATTACACGGCGGGGAGCGGTGTGTTGAATTTTGCGCCGGGGGTAACGAGCCAGACGGTGACGATTTCGATCACGAACGACACGACGTTTGAGGTGAGCGAAAACTTCAACGTGAACCTGAGCAGCGCGGTGCGGGCGACGATCGCGGACAATCTCGGCGTGGGGACGATTCTCGACGATGGCACGGGAGCTGGCGGCACGGACAACGATACGCCGGCGATTACTGTCAACAGCGTCTCAGTGACCGAGGGGACGAATCCGTATGCGGTTTTTTCGGTGAGTTTGAGCAATCCGAGCAAGACGCCAGTGAGCGTGAGTCTGGCTCTGGCCAATGGTTCGGCGGTCGGTGGGGGCGTGGATTTCGGCCCGGCGCTGGAAGTCTCGACGAACGGCGGAACGACGTGGGTGGCGGCGGCGAATGCGACGATCGCGGCGGGGAGTACGAGCGTGCTGGTGCGGACGCCGATCGTGAATGATGCGCTCGATGAAGCGGCGGAAACCTTCACGCTGACCGCGACGCGGACGGTGGGCACGACGACGAATGCGAGCGCGATCGGGACGGCGACGATCATCGATGACGATCCGCCGCCGACGTTTTCGATCACGGATGTGACGGTGAACGAAGGCGCGGGCACGGCGAGTTTCGTGGTGTCGCTGAACACGCCGAGCGGGCAACCGGTGAGCGTGAACTATTTGACGAACGACGGCACGGCGCTGGCGGGAAGCGATTACACGGCGACGAGCGGCGTGCTGAATTTTACGCCGGGTGTGACGAGCCAGACGGTGACGGTGACGATTGCGAACGACGCGATCTTTGAGCAGAGCGAGGCTTTCTCTGTAATGCTGAACGGGGCGGTGAATGCGACGATCACGAAGAACCTCGGCATCGGCATCATCCTCGACGACGGCACGGGAGCGGGCGGGACGGACAACGATACGCCGACCATCGGCGTGACGAATGTGACGGTGCTGGAAGGCACCGATCCGTATGCGATTTTCGCGGTGAGTTTGAGCCGGGTGAGTACGACGGCGGTGAGCGTGAATCTGGCTCTGGCCAATGGTTCGGCGACGGGTGGTGGCGTGGATTTTGGCGCGGCGCTGGAGGTTTCCAGCGACGGCGGAACGACATGGGTGAGCGCGAGCAGCGTGACGTTTTCTCCGGGGAGTACGAGCGTGCTGGTGCGGACGCCGATCACGGATGACGCGCTGAATGAAGCGGCGGAAACTTTCACGCTGACGGCGACGCGGACGGCGGGGACAACGATCAATCCGAGTGCGACGGGAACGGCGACGATCACGGACAACGACCCGCAGCCGTCGCTCACGATCGACGATATCGTGGTGAATGAGGGCATCGGCACGGCGACTTTCACCGTGACGATGAGCGCACCGAGCGGGCAGGCGGTGAGCGTGAATTATGCGACGGCGAACGGCACGGCGCTGGCGGGAACGGACTTCGCGGCGGCGACGGGCACGCTGACTTTTCCGGCGGGCTCGCTGGTGCAGACGGTGACGATTCCGATCGCGATTTTTAACGACGGCATTTTTGAGGGAAGCGAAAATTTCAGCATGCTGCTGAGCAACGCGGTGAATGCGACGATCGCCGATGGCACGGGCAGCGGCACGATCCTGGACGCGGGCAACGGCACGGGCGGCGTGGACAATGATACGCCGAGCTTGAGCGTGGGGAACGCGGTGGCGCTGGAAGGCACGGACACGCATTTGGTTTTCACGGTGCGGCTGACGAATCCCTCGACGACGGCGGTGACGGTGAATCTGGCTCTGGCCAATGGAACGGCGACGGGCGGGGGCGTGGACTTTGGGCCGGGGTTGCAAGTTTCGACCGATGGCGGAACGACGTGGACGACCGCGAGCAGCGCGACGTTTGCACCGCTCGCGACGACGGTGCTGGTGCGCACGCCGGTCATCAACGACGCGCTGGATGAGGTCGCGGAGAACCTGACGCTGACCGCGACGCGGACGGCGGGGACGACGCTGAATGCAAGTGCGACGGGCATCGGCACGATCACGGACGATGACGGGCCGCCGGATCTTTCGATCAATGATGTGACGGTGAATGAAGCGGCGGGGACGGCGACGTTCACGGTGTCGCTGAGTGTGCCGAGCGGGCAGGCGGTGAGCGTGAATTTCGCGAGCGTGGATGGAACCGCGCAGAGCACGGCGGACTACACGGGCGTGAGCGGGACGCTGAATTTCGCAGCGGGCGTCACGAGCCAGACGATCACGGTGCCGATTTTGAACGACGTGGTTTTTGAGCGGAGCGAAAACTTTTTCATCCAACTGAGCGGCGCGGTGAATGCGCCGATCGCGGATGACATCGGCGTGGGCACGATCCTCGATGACGGGACGGGTGCGGGCGGCACGGACAACGACACGCCGGCGATCTCGGTGAGCAGTCCGAATGTGACGGAAGGGGCGAATCCTTTTGCGGTTTTCACGGTGGCGCTTTCCCGCGCATCCACGACGCCGGTGAGCGCGAGTTTTGCGCTGGCGAATGGGACGGCGAACAGCGGAACGGATTTTGGACCGGGGCTCGAAGTATCGCTGGACGGCGGGGCGACTTGGGCGGCGGTGGCGAATGCGACTTTCGCGCCGGGAAACACGAGCGTGCTCGTGCGCACGCCGGTCATCAACGACGCGCTGAATGAACAGACGGAGACGTTCCAACTGACGGCAACGCGCACCGCGGGCACGACGACGAACGCGAGCGCGACGGGCACGGGCACGATCGCGGACGACGATGCGCCGCCGGCGATTTTGATCAATGATGTGACGGTGAATGAAGCGGCGGGGACGGCGACTTTCACGGTGACGCTGAACGTACCGAGCGCGCTGGCGGTGAGCGTGAATTACGCGACGGCCAACGGGACGGCGACGGCGGGCGCGGATTTTTCGGCACGAAGTGGGACGCTGAATTTCGCGGCGGGCGTGACCTCGCAGACGATCACGGTGCCGATCCTGAACGACACGATTTTTGAGCAGAGCGAGACTTTCAACGTGCTGCTGTCGGCGGCGGTGAATGCCACGATCGCGGATGCGACCGGTGTGGGCACGATCGTCGATGACGGCACGGGCGCGGGCGGAGCGGACAACGACACGCCTTCGCTGAATGTGGTGAATGTGACGGTGACCGAGGGTGCGAATCCGTATGCGGTTTTCACGGTGAGCCTGAGCAATGCGAGCACGACGCCGGTGAGCGTGAGTCTGGCGCTGGCGACGGGGACGGCGAGCGGCGCGGACTTTGGGCCGGGGCTGGAAGTCTCGACGAATGGCGGCACGACGTGGGTCGTGGCGGCGAATGCGACGATCGCTCCCGGCAGTACGAGCGTGCTGGTGCGCACGCCGGTGGTGAACGATTTGCTCGACGAAAACGCGGAGGATTTCACGCTGACGGCGACGCGGACGGCGGGCATCACGACGAATGCTGGCGCTACAGGAACGGGGACGATCCTGGATGATGATCCGACTCCGTCGCTGAACGTGAGCAGCCCGACGGTGCTGGAAGGAACGGACACATACGCGATTTTTACGGTGAGCCTTTCGAGTCGCTCGGGCGCGCCGGTGGACGTGAATCTGGCGTTGGCGAATGGAACGGCGACCGGCGGCGGAACGGACTTTGGCCCGGGGCTGGAAGTCTCGACGGATGGCGGCGCGACGTGGACGGCGTCGGCCAGCGCGACGATTGCGTCGGGCACGACGAGCGTGCTGGTGCGCACGCCGATCGCGGACGATGCGCTCAATGAAGGGACGGAAAATTTCACGCTGACCGCGACGCGCAGTGCAGGCACGACGCTGAATGCCGCGGCGACGGGCACGGCGACGATTCTGGATGATGACGGGCCGCCGACCGTTTCGATCGGCGATGTGACGGTGAATGAGAGCGCGGGCACGGCGACATTCGCGGTGACGCTGAGCAAGGTGAGCGGGCTGGCGATCGCGGTGGATTACGCGAGCGCCGATGGCAGCGCGCGAAATGGGAGCGATTATGCCGGCGTGAGCGGCACGCTGAATTTCGCTACGGGCGTGACGAGTCTGACGGTGGTGGTGCCGATCACGAACGATGCGCGCTACGAAAATCGCGAGACTTTCGACATCAATCTGAGCAACGCGACCAACGCGTTAATTGCCGATGGAACGGGCGTCGGCACGGTGCTCGACGATGATCTTCCACAGATCGTGAAGACGCTGGTGGCGACTTCGAGCACGGGCTCGAGCGGGCCGAATGTGGTGCCGGGAGAAGTGGTGACGTTTCAACTTCAGTTCGAGCTGGCAGAGGGCGCGAACCCGATGGTCACGCTGCATGATTTTCTGCCAGCGGGTTTGCAAATGCTGCCGGACGCGCCGGTGCTGATCGGCTTCACGAATGTCGCGACGAGCATCGGCGGAAGGGCGGCGGGCACTTACACCAACACGACGGACGACGCGCTGATCTCGGCCTCGCTCACGGCGGATGACGACAATTTCTCAGACGGCACCGGTGTGTTTTTCAAACTGGGGACGCTGACGAACAACGATCACGACGCGGATCGAGAATTTGTGACGGTGCAGTTCAGCGCGCTAGTGACGAACAGCTCGCAGAACCAGGCGGGCTTTGCACACGCGAACAATTTCGCCGCGCTGCTCGACACGAACGGCGATGGCACGACGGGCTATGTGAGCGTGGATCGCAACGGCGACAATTCAGCCACCGGCACCGAGGTCGCCGCTGATCCCGCCAACGATGGCAGCGGAACGGCGGGCGTTTCCAAGACGGTGACGACGACGTTGGCGGAGGCGGTTCTTTCGCTGCAAAAGCAGATCACTTCGGCGCCGGCGGTGATCAAGGCGGGCGACACGCTGACTTACACGATCACGGTCAACCATGCCGTGGGCAGCAACGCGACGGCGTGGGATGCGACGCTGAGCGACGCGATTCCGGCCGGGATGCAGGTGACGAATATCGTGAGCACGACGGTGGCGGGAGGAGCTTCGGTGCAAGCGCCAGCGATCATCTCCGGCGGGGGCACCGGGCTGGATGGGGTGTTTGATATTCCGGTCGGGGGCAGCGTGACGGTGGTGTATCGCGCGACGGTGCAGAGCAGCGCGGTGCTGGGTTCGGCGCTGAATAATGTCGCGGACCTGACGTGGTCTTCGCTCGCCGGCGTGGATGCGAATGAGCGCGCCAGCGGCGACGGATTGCTGAACGCGGGCGGGCTGAACGATTACGAATTGCAACGCAGCGCGACGGCGACGGTCGGCGACGGCGCGAGTGAATTCGCGATCGACAAGCGTGTCGTCGGCGACCTGAACGCGGAGATCGGCGAGCGGCTGCATTTTTCCATCACGGTAAATGTCGCGGACGGCGTGCTGAACAATCTGTCGCTCGCGGATGCGCTGCCGGCTGGGTTTCAACTTGTGGCGGGTTCGGCCTCACTCACCACGAGCACGGGTGTCTCGGTGACGTCCGCGAATTTCACCTACGCGGCGAGCCAGCTCGATCTGGCGATCGGCAGCGTGCAAAGCGCGGTCGATGGACGCGCGAACACGCTCACGATTTCCTACGACGCGGACGTGCTCGATGTGGCCGGAAACACGGGTGCGGCCTTGAAGACAAACACCGCGACGGCGAGCTACGACGTGGGTGGCGGGCCAATCGTGCGGACGGATTCCGAGACGCTGACGGTCGCGGAACCGACGCTGAAAATCGTGAAGACGATGGACGATACGACGCCGCATTTCGGACAGGTGGTGACTTACACGATCACGATCACGCACGCGCCGGGGAGCAACGCGGCGGCGCACGATCTGGTGCTCGCGGATGTGCTGCCGGGCGAGGTTTCGTTGGATGCGGCGAGCATTCAAGTAAGCGGTGCGAGCGTGGTGACGAACACTTCGGTGAACGGCGGAAGTTTGAATCTGCGGCTGGATCAACTCGCGGTCGGCGGGACGGCGACGATCACTTATCGCGCGAAGGTCACGAGCGATCCTGCGCTGATCGGCGGGACATTCGGGGGCGGCGATGATGACTTCACGAACTCGGTGAATCTCACCTACGACACGCAGGCCGGCACACCGGTGAACGAGCGCACGAGCACGACTTCCACGAGCGGCACGGCGACTTTGGTGGGCGCGGATCTTTCCGTAACCAAGGACGACGGACACGCGACAGCGACGCCCGGCGACCGGCTTGTTTACACGATCACGGTGACCAATCACGGCACTGCCGCCGCGACGAATGTGATCGTGCGTGATACGCTGCCGCCGCAAGTCGCGACGCTGAATCGGGCGCTGAGCAGCGCGGGCGCGGTGGTGGCAAATGGCGTGGCGAGTTTCACGATTCCTTCGCTGGCGGCGGGCGCGACGACGACGCTGACGGTGGTGCTCGATCTTCGCGCCGGAGCACCGGCGGGAATCGACTCTTTCACCAACGTCGTGAACGTAACGCACGCCGATCTCGATCCAACGCCCGGCGACAATACCGCGAGCGACAACGACGCGCTCGTAGCCGCACCGGATTACACGATTTCCAAAACCGACGGCCGCACGCAGGCGCAGCCCGGCGACACGTTGGTTTACACGATCACCGTGGCGAATCGCGGCAATCAGGCGGGCACCGGCATCATCGTCCGCGACACATTTGCGACGGGGATTTTTTCTTCGGTCGTCGCGAGCGATGGCGGCGCGGTCGATCTCGCGGCGGGCACGGTCACGTGGGATCTTGCGTATCTTGGCTCCGGTGAAACGCGGTCGCTGTCGCTGACAGCGCGTGTGCGGTCGAGCTTCGGCGACTTCGATGCGGGAGCGGGAAATCAACTGATCCGCGACACCGCGACGGTGCGCGACGATGGACGAAACGGCATCGACCCGACCCCGGCCGGCAATCGCGCGACCGATGCGGACGACCTCGTGGCGAAGCCCGAATTGCGCGTGACGAATGACGACGGCGTGATCGTCGTGGCACCCGGACAACTCGTGACCTACCGGATCGTCGCGCAGAATGCGGGCGGTCAGAATTCACACGGCACAGTCGTCGTCAGCGCGCTGCCGGAAGGGGTGACGTTTGTCTCGGCGACCTCTACGAATCCGGATCTGTCCGGCCAGCCGACAGGCTTCGGGAATCACGTGTTGTGGACGTTTACGCGTCCGCTCGCTCCCGGCGAGACGGTGGAATTCGCCATCGTCGTCCGCGCCGACGCGTCGCTCACACGTGGCGCGGTGCTCGCGAATATCGCGGCCATTTCCGATGATGGCCGATACGGGCCGGACGCGCTGAGCGTGGCGGACAATACGGCGACCGATGTCGATGTCGCGATGGTCGAACCACCGATCGTGCCCTTCGTTTATGCATACGACAGCTTCCACGATTTCAGCCACGAATCGCAGCCACCGGGTGTCCCGCGGGATGGTTTGTTGTTTGAAAATCACGCGGGCGTTTTCAATCGGCCGCCGCTGCTGCCGCTCATGCCGATCTACAGCGGCGAGGCCGATCCGGGCGCGACGCTGGTGGTATCGGTCTTCAATGTGCGCGGCGAACCGATCGGCTCGCAGACGGTGGTCGTCGATGCGGGCGGAAATTGGATGGCCACTTTTCCGAGCACGACGCTTAACGATTTCCCCAGCCATGTGCAGATCACGGAAATACCCGCGCCATACAGTCTGCCCGACGGGGCCGGCCACAATTTGCGGACCTACTTTTCACCCGCGATCAATCCCGGCCATTTCTTCACCGAATCGCTCGGCACCGACATGCTCAGCGGGCGCGCGGCACCCCTGCTGGGAGGACTCGGGCTGGAAAATCCGCTCCAGCTAGGATCGGTCAAATACGGTGGCGAACTGTTGGGAACGCAATCGACTGCCAGCGGGTATTGAGTAGCCGTCGGACGCAGACCGCCATGGGTTTTCACGCATGGAAACGCGCGTCCGATTGCGCATTCGGTTTGGAAAATGGAATGAATCGAAGTTTGTAACAGCTTTTGAACGAATTTGAGCTATAAGAGGCCGCAATGAAAACTACCTACGGTTTTTCACGTCGCGGCCCCGACCGCGTTGCTGAAGAACTTGCTACTGTTCTGACCTCGAAGTCATCGTTTGAGTTCAAGGGGCTGTTCGCCATCGTCCACGCCAATCTGCGCGCCCGGAATGCGGCGGGTGGCGGCGAGGAAATGCTGCGTTTGAGGGCTTACGAAAAACTTCAAAATCTGGTGCAGGCGGGTGTGGTGAAAAAAGTGGGGAAGGAATACAAGGGCGTCGCCGCGGCGCTCGCGACCTTTATGGCGACGGCAGCGGAGTTGAACGCGAAGTTTGCGGCGGGGACGCACAGTCGCCCGCCGAGCGTGCCTGTCATCGAGACGAAATCGCCAGCGGCCAAGGCACCAGCCACTAAAGTCGCCGATGCCAAAACCCCTGCTGCTAAAAAGCTGGCGGCAAAACGCAAATAAGCGGAGCAACGGAAAGGAATCGCGATGGCCAAACCAAACTATCAATTCGAGAAGCGCAGGCGGGACATGGAGAAGAAGGCGAAGAAGGAGGAGAAGAAACGTCGCAAAGCCGAGAACGCTGCCGCCGGGATCACTTCGACGGAAGACGACGACGAGGCGGAGACTCCATCTGCCACCGAGCCTGCCGAGTAGGCCGGGTTACGTCCGTTTTCCCGTCGCCTCCGTCGGCACGCTCCAATCGCCGCCGTCCCCGTCATCGCCAATGGCCTGGCAGGGGCAGCGCGCGAGGCATTCCTCGCAGGTCGCGATTTCCTCGCGGGTCGTGGGCTGACGGGACACGTACGAAGAGTTCAGGGTCTCATCCCGACTAAAAATCGCCGGCGCGGCCTCGCGGCAGACAACACAGTCGAGGCATCGGAGGTCGGTGTAAAATTTGCCGGCAACGTTGTGCGGATGACGATAGCGAAAATCGGCCATGGAAAACGCCGCGCCTCGGGATGGTCGCGCGGCTCTCCGCGCTGCGAGTCGTAGCGCGGGGCGGATGGTAGGCAGGAAATGCAGAAACGTGAAGCGCGCGTTGCGAGCGATTTTACGGGGAGGGTGAGGCTCCCTCCAACCGGGAGTTGCTTGCAAAAAAGCGCGCGGCTTGGTGGGAGCCTCGCCCCCATTCCTCAATCCGGCTTGCCGGCCAGATAGATCATGTGCGCGAAACGCTTCGCGCGCTCGTGCGCCTTGGCGGGCACTGCTTCCGTCCAAAAACCAGCGCGGGAGAGGCTGTCCATGAAGCGGGGCTCTTCCGTGGCGGACCAGAAGGCGACGCGTCCGCCGGGCCGCAGGGTGCGGGCGATGAGATCGAAGCCGCTGCGCTGGTAAAGGCGCGAGTTTTTCGCCTGCACAAAGGAAGTCGGGCCGTTGTCCACATCGAGCAAGATCGCGTCGTAGCTTGGTTTCGGGGCCTGGCGGATCACTTCGAAGACGTCGCGCTCGAGCACTTTCACGCGTGGATCGTTGAGCAGCGCGCCGTTCACCGAGCCGAGAAATTCGCGATTCCACGCGACGACTTCGGGCAGTAATTCCGCGACGTGAACCGTGGCTTCCGGCCCGACCAATTCCAGCACGCGCTGAAGACTGTAGCCGAGCCCGAGCCCGCCGATCAGCACGCTCGCATCGGCTTTCGCGCGCAGACCTTCACACGGCAATTGCGCGAGGAGCAGCTCCGAAGTCGTGGACGTGGTGCTCATGAGCTGCCGTCCGTTCAGCTTTAAAAAATACTCGCCGTCATGTTCGTGCAGCGAAAAGCGCGCGCCGTCGGGCGTGTGGGTTTGGGCGAGATTGCGGAAGGGTTTCAAAATGATTTGGAATCGGCTGATCGTGCTCGGTGGAACTCGAAATCAGCCGCGGATGGCGTCGGCAAAAAAACTACAGCGTCAGCTTCGGTCCGGCAGGACGCTTGAAATCGACGCGGCGATCCTTGCACCACTGCTGCGCTTCCGTGATGCCGGATTCGGCGGCTTTGACGTAGTTTTCACGCGCTAAACTCGTGTCCGCTTTCACGCCCTTCCCCGCCTCAAGACAGCGCGCATAAAGGTAGATGCAAAAGGGTTCGCCGAGCCGCACACCTTTTTGCAGGAAGGAGACAGCCTTGAATGGATCGGCTTTCGGGATGTCGCCATTCAGATGGAGCACGGCGAGATTTCCAAAGGAGCGCGCGAAACCCAGCTCGGACGCGCGCGTGAAAAGCCGCAGTGCTTCGAGATTGTTGATCTTCGTGCCGATGCCTTTGTTGTAGCACGTTCCCAGCGTATCCATGCCGCGCGGCTCCTCGGCGTCAGCGGCCTCGGTCAGCAGATCGAACGCCTTTTTGTCATCCTTTGGGACGTTCGTGCCGTTCATGTAAAACTCGCCGAGAGCCGTTTTCGCCACTGCCGAGCCTTGCTCCGCCGCACCGCGCAGGGCGGCTACAGCCTTGTTCAAATCGCGCTCGCATCCCACGCCATTGACGAGCATCACGCCCATCGTCGTCTGCGCGGAAACGTGCCCGCGCGCGGCGGCGGCGGAGTACCACGCAAAAGACTCCGCCGGGTCCGTGTTACGCACGCTTTCCGCGATGAACATCATCGCTGAGACCTCGTCCAATTGCGCGGCCTGGAGCGTCGCCTCGCGGAGTTCGGGAAACTCCCGTGCGTTCACTTCGGCACCGCGTCCGCGCAGGCGCTCGAACAACTGATGGAGCCGCACTTTCCCGGCATCGGAATCGGGAAAATCCTGGACGACCTTGATCCACGCCGCGATGGCAGGCGCCCACTTTTCATCGTTCTCTAAATCCTCTGCCGGCCCGAGAGCCTTTTTCAGCAATTCAGCCCGCGTCGGCGGTGGCGGCAGTTTCGGCTCGATCTTTTTTGGCGGCGGATCGGATGGTCGCGGATCGGCGGGCGGATTGTCTTCCGATGGAAATTTCGGCTCGTCGTTCTGCGTCACGACCGCGGGCTTTTTGAAAAGCGGGATGACGAAATAGTAGATGCCGCCGCCGAGCAGGAAGATCGCGACGAGCATCGCCGCGATGGCGAGAGGCGCGCCGGAACGGGTCGGCTGGATGCGCTGCGGGAGCGGCGGTGGCGCGGAAACAGGCGGCGGAACGGGCGGACGCGGCGTGGGTTTGCTGACGGGAATCGGTGCCTCGATATCGACGGGCAGGCCATCCACCTCGGCGAGGGCGCGCAGGAAGTCGTCCGCTTTTTTATACGGTGGCGCGGGCGTGAGCGCGAAGCGGAGCGCCTCGTTTCCGTGCTCGGAAAGATTCGCGAGCGGCGTGTAGTGGGAGCCGATGTCGCTGCTGGAGGCGAGCGGCGAAAGCGTGCCGCCGAGCAGCTCGTAAACGACGCCGCCGAGCGCCTGCATCGCCCGCGCGCTGTCGCTCGAGACCGCCCTCGAAGCGCCGGGACGACCGACGACCGTTTGCTCGCCGGACCACGTCTCCGACGCGGAAAGATCACGCGTGATCCCGAGCGGATTCAGCTTCAGCACAAACTCCGGCCACTGTGTGACGGGGTGATGCAGCAACGCGTGTTTGTCGAACGGCGCGGGGAAATGGATGAAGATTTGGTGCAGCGCGAGGTCGAGCTTTTTGATGCCCGCGGCCAGAGCGTGATCGACGCCCGCTGCCGCTTGTTCGAGCAGTTTCAGCACTTCCACCGCCTCAAGTTCGCGCCGCGCGCGCAGAACTTCGAGGAGGGAAAATCCCTCGGTCCATTCCATCGTGATGAAGCTCGCGCCGTCGATCGCCTCGATGCCAAAGACGCGCAAAAGATTCGGATGCTCGACCGGCACCGCGCGTTCCACTTCCCGCTCGATCTGCGTGGCAGTCGCGGGCTCCAGTGTCAGCTCGCGATGCAGCACGAGCATGCGCACCGACTGCATGTTGTCCGTGAGTTGCGCCTGGAAAACGACGCCGGTATTCGTATCGCCGAGGCGCGTGAGGATGTTGTAGCGACCCGCCGCGATGCTCCCGACTTTGATCGCCGTGTCCGCGGGGCGCGTGGGCGCGTCTTCCAAAACGGTGGCGAAATCTTCGGGCGCGATTTGAGCCGCGAGCGGATCGGCCGGCCCGCCGACGCGCAGTTGCCCGATCGCTTTTTCGATCTCCTGTCGCAGCTCGGACGGCGTCTGCGGACGAGACTCGCGCTCCTTTTCCAGCATCCGCCGCAGCACTGCCGCCACGCAGGCCGGCAGATTTGCGAGGCGCTCGAAAGGCGGCGCTTTCGCGAGATGCTGGCTCATCACCTGCGCCATGGAGCCCGCAAACGGCGTCTGCCCGGCGAGCATGTACCAGAGCGTGACGCCGAGCGAATAGATGTCCGAACGCACATCGATTTCGCGCTCTTCCAACTGCTCCGGGCTGGCGAAATGCGGCGTGCCCACAAAGCCGCCCTGCGAAATCGTCGCCGCGTCTTCTGCGCCCGGCGTGAGCGTTTTCGCCAGGCCGAAGTCGATCACCTTCACCGTCAGCTCATCATCCTCGCGGATAAGCATCAGATTCGCAGGCTTGATGTCGCGATGCACCAGCCCGTGGACCTGCGCGGCATTCAGCGCGCGCGCGACTTGGTCCACGATTTGCAGCGCGAGCAGCGGCGCGAGCGGACCCTGCCTTTTAATAAGAGCGTCCACCGTTTCCCCGTCGATGAACTCCATCGCGTAAAACATATTCTCGCCCTCCGCCGCGAGATGAAAGACCGACGCCACATGCCGGTGCCGCAGCTTCGCCGCCGCGCGCGCCTCACGCACAAAGCGTTGCCGGGCCACGTCGCTATCGAGAAACTTGCTGTTGATCACCTTCAGCGCGACGGGAATGCGCAGGTTCGTGTCGAACGCCTTGTAGGTGATGCCCATCGCGCCCCGGCCAAGTTCGTACGGCGATCCGTCATCCCTCTGCATGACGGAGTAGTGGTCGAACGTTACGGATTCAGACATCAGGTTGCGAAGATTTGCAGTTTGCGCACGCTTTCTGCAATCTGCAACCCGCCGAGAGGCGCATCATCACAGCGATGGGAGCAAAACTAATCATCACACCAGCAGCCGCCGAGCCGTTTGAAGTCACCGTGGGCAACACCGTGACCATCGGACGCACGCGCGAAAATTCGGTGTGCCTGAATTTCAGCCCGCTCGTCTCGCGCCAGCACGCCATCATCCGCTGCCACAACGGCTACCAATACCAGCTCATCGACCTCGGCAGCCGGAATGGCACCTACGTCGATGACCAGCGCGTCATCATGCCTGTCGCGCTCACGTCCGGCGCGCGCATCCGCATCGCGGATAACACGCTCACTTTCACCGAAATCGAAGACGAACACTGCGACGAGCACATGGCCGTGACGGTGGCCGGCAGCATGGCCTCCGGCGAAATCGAGGCCCGTCCCGTGGCGCTCCTCGTCTGCGACATCCGCGGCTTTTCCAGCATGTCCGAGAAAACGGAAAGCGGACAGCTCGCGCAAATCCTCGGCGCGTGGTTTCGCGAAACGGGCAATCTCGTGAGTCGCAGCGGCGGCACCATCGATAAATTCATCGGCGACGCGATGCTCGCCTACTGGGGCACCGCCGGCGTCGGTGCCGATGATTGCCGCGCCGCCTTCGAGATCGGTCGCTCCATGCTCGCCCTCGCCAGCGCCCGCACCTGGCCAAATGGCGCGCCTTTCAAAATCGCCGTCGCTCTCCACTACGGCCGCGTCACGTGCAGTAACGTGGGAGTCGCCGCCGAGCGCGACGCCACGATTATCGGCGATGCCGTGAATACCGTCTTCCGCCTCGAAGCCGTGTCAAAGGAACTTGGCCAGCCCATGCTAATGTCCGGCGATTTCCAGGAGCACGTGCATGATCTGGAAACCTTCGTCCCCTTCGGCCCGCAATCGCTCAAAGGCAAAGCGCGCACCGTGGACGTCTTCGGCTTCGAAACCACGCACGCACCGACATAGCGCGCGGGTGAAAGAGTATAAAGTGGAAGGTGGTTAGTGAAGAGCGGAGTATCGACTGCTTACTGACGACTTGTAACTTCTCACTCTCTGCCGCTTGCAATCCAAGATTTGCCCCGTAGCTTGCGTTCTCCCAAAAACGGGGGCGTACTGGTTTCGACTGATAGTTCGATGCGCAGGCGGCATGTCGTGGAAGTCTGGTTGGCCACGTAAAATCTCCGGACAAAACAATAAACGCGAACGATTACGAAGACCTCGCTCTCGCGGCTTAATTGACCGCGACGTTCTCACATCAACGCCTGCTAGGTGTGAGAGCGACGACATCAGGCTAGTCCGGCGGCGGTGTGACCGCGCCACTGGATGACTTCGATTTCGTGGACACTGGAGCTCTGGATGCGTGCCGATTCGCGACCCGGAGCTTGAGATTAAAAGACCGGCTAAACATGTAGAAGCTTGCGTTGAAAGCATTCAGGACAGGGGTTCAACTCCCCTCGCCTCCACTTCCTTTATTACCAACACGTTACATCGTTGGAATAGATCAAGTAGGAACACAGATAGGAACATATCCGCCAATGTGTGTCATTTTCCGGCGGCGTCCAAGGGTATGCGAGTGGGGCGTTGACGCGCACGGGTCTTGCAGACAAGTTGACGCCGTGAGCAAACCGAAAAAAGCGAAGCCCGCCGAACCCGATCCGACGCCCGGCACGGTCATGGCCGCAAAGATTCGCGCGCGCGCCAACAAGCTGACGGATGGCGAACGCGAAGCTCTCATGGGCGACGCCATGCGCATCATTTACGGCTCGGAAGGGGACGCGGTTCGTGCTCATCGCCGCTGATACCAACGTCCTCTTGGATTTGGCGTTGGAAGTGGAAGCGGTCGTGGAGGCCGTCCAGACCATTCGCCAGCGGTTGCCCGATGCCCGATTCGTCGTGCCGCCCACGGCGCTTCACGAGCTGGCCCTTGCCGCGCGCGCGGGCGAGACGGAACGCATCCGCAAAGCGGCCTTCCGCGCGCTGTCGCAATTGCGCGCGTGGGGATTCGAGCCGTTGAATCTCGTGCCGGTCGGGCATGGCATCGTAGAACGGATTGCCGGAGAAATCCGGCACAAGGATTTGCTGGCAGCGGAGGAAATGAATGACTCGCTCATCATCGCCGAAGCGGCCTTGCTCGAATGCCGGATGCTGTTGAGCGGTGATGCCCACTTGCGCGGGGTCGATTTCCAACGGCTGACGCTGCTCTTGCAGGATTTCGACGTGGCCGCGCCGGTCATCGCCACGCCGCGCGAGATCGTGCGAAAGTTTTTCCGCTGAGGCGGTGCGCTTCTCGGCTGCGGGATGATCGCGGTTTAACGGCGATACCGGTTTCGCGGGCGGGGGACTTAGGGCTGCCAGCCTCGATCCTCCACCAAGGCTGGCAAATGTCAGTTCTTGCATCTCTCGCGTCCGGCCTCACCGTCCATGTGCAAACACCGGTATTCACCAATGTCTCAACACGTCTGCCGTGCAGACGGCGTGGACGGGTTCGCGATCACAACAACCCCAGACCGGAGAGTCAAAACATGAAAACGACCCGCCTACTTAGTCTCATCTGCACCGCGCTTTCAGCTTTCGTTCAGTCGGCAACCGCCGCGCCGGGCGACCTGGACCTCACCTTCGGCGGCACCGGCAAAGTTACCACCGCAATCGGCCTTTACGACAAAGGCTACTGTGTGGCTGTGCAAAGTGATGGGAAAATCATTGTCGGTGGAAGTTCGTCTTCAAATCTCAACGCCAGCTATCCGCAATTTGCACTCGCTCGATATAATCTCGACGGGAGCCTCGACACTACTTTCAACGGCTCCGGCAAGGTCATTACCGCGATGGGTGCCCAATCCGTTGCTCAAAGCATAGCGATTCAGAATGATGGTAAAATCCTTGCTACTGGACAGTCTGACAACATTTTTGTGCTAGTGCGCTACAACCCCAACGGCAGTTTAGACACTGCTTTCAATGGCACCGGCAAGGTGACCACTGGCTACGGTAACGGCGTTGGCAGCATTGGCAACGGTAGAAGCGTGGTGATTCAGCCTGATGGAAAGATTGTAGTCGCCGGGACGGGATCTACTGGCTTCACCAGCACATGGTCGGACTTCGCGCTCGCGCGTTTTAACGTTGACGGCAGCTTGGATGCTGGTTTCAATAATACGGGTGTGGTAACGACAGATTTCGGAGGCGAGCATGATCACGGTCGCTGCGTTGCGCTTCAGAATGACGGGAAAATTATCGTTGCAGGGGAATCCTACACGAATGGAACAGGAACCGATTTTGCGCTCGTGCGTTACAATACGGATGGAAGCCTCGACACGACTTTCAACGTGAGTGGAAAAGTCACTACGTCGTTTGGCCCCGTCGGCGGATCAAGTGAAGACATAGGCTACAGCATCGCAATTCAGGATGACGAGAAGATCGTAGTCGCCGGACAATCCAGCTTTAATGGCACTTCTTACTTTGGGCTCGCGCGTTACAATACCAACGGCAGTCTTGACGCGAGCTTTGGCGGCGGCGGTACACTGACTACTGCCATCGGTGGCTACTCATCGGCGAAAAGTGTAGCGTTACAATCGGACGGAAAGATCGTTGCAGCGGGTGGAACCGTAAGCGGCGTCGTTAATAATTTCGCTATCGTGCGCTACAACTCGAACGGCAGTCTGGACACAGCATTTCACGGCACCGGGATCGTAACGACTGACTTCAACGGGGGTCTTGCTCAAGGTGCAGGTCTTGCGTTGCGGAGCGATGGGAAACTCGTAGTTGCTGGTGACTCTTACGTCACTGGGGAGGCCCAATATTTCGCATTGGCGCGTTACGAGGGTGACTTAGCCGACACGGATGGAGACGGGATTCCCGACATCTATGAAACCGGCACCGGCATTTACGTTTCGCCTACCGACACCGGCACGGACCCACACAAAGCGGACACCGACGGCGATGGGCTCACAGACGGGCAGGAGATGTACATCTACCACACCAATCCGAATGTCAAAGATACCGACGGCGACGGCTTCGACGATGGCTTCGAGGTTGCAACTGGATTCGATCCTAACTCCGTGGCGAGCACGCCCGATGCGCAATCGAGCATCCGCGTGGCTGCGGAGTATCGCTTCAACGCCGCGCTCGGAATCAGCTACCGCATCGAGTATTCTACCGACCTCGCGAATTGGTCCACGCTTGAAACTCCCATCATCGGCTCCGGTGGCGTCGTTACCCGCTTCTATTCCATCGAAGGCCAGCCCAAGCGATTCTTCCGCTCGCGTAGGAACTGACTTGGGGCGCGTTGCTGCTCGGTGTGCGCCGTCAGCGGTCTGCACGCCCGGCCTGAGTGCGCGAGATTGGCGCTGTCCGCTTTGGGGATTGCTCGGTTGTTTCGCCTTTCGCCTTTCGCCTTTCGCCTTTCGCCTTGGCGGCGTTGCCGGTGCCGCTGTCGCGCGCAGGCTCATCTGTCATAGGCACGGACGGGGGCGAGTTGCACTTCCCAGCACTCCCACCAGCGCCACATCTCGCGGTGAGCAATTTCCAGCCGGTCCCTCCGCCGCTCTTTGGCCTTTCGACCGCGCGGAGTTTTGAACTTGTTCTGCGCCCGGTCCACGCATATGCGGTATTTCCCGTAGGACTCCCATCCGTCGGCCCGGTGCAGCACGCGCGACTGGTAGGTGAGCCCGTGGCACTCGCGGCAGCCGAAATACTCCACGTTGCCCGAAAGATAGAGGCAGCGGCAGACGCGTTCACATGCGCGTCCGTCGAGTACCAGCGGGCAAATAAACCAATGGCGTAGCCCGCCGAAGTGGCAGCGGGTTTGAATGATCGGAACGGTGTAATTCATCGCACGCCACGCGCCACCCACCGGCTGCGCGTTGTAGTCGAAGGCGAGGCCGGAGGGCAGCCCCGCATGATCCTTCCGCCAATAGCTGACCTGCCCTTCTGGTTTGCCTTCGCGAGTAAAGGATGCCGTCCAAAGTTTCCCGGCGTCACCCACAAAAAAGCCCTCTCCCCGCAGCCAACTCATGTCGATCATCCGGGATTCCTCGACCATGCGTTTTCGGCAATAAACGGCGCGTCCTGTCAGCGGCATAGAGGTTGGTTTCCGTAATCAATAACACTCACCGCACGGGAATACACGCCGCGCACGAGGGGAATGGCGGGTTCATTTGTCGGCAACATCGAACTGATAGACTTGGAGCTTGCCCGCTTTGGGCATTGTGCGGACGAGGCCACGCGTGGCGAGGTCGGGGATGATTTCGCTGTACAGCCGCCCCGGTGTCATCGCGCCGGGTCTGCCGGGATTTGCGGCGAAGCGGTGGGTAAGTTGCGTGCGGTTCAACTCGATCTTGCCCGCCTTGGCCTGTGCGACAAATTCGGTGCGGATGTTCGCGAGGATGGCGTCGGCTTGTTCGCGGATTTCGCCCCGTCTGCCGATGGCGTCGAGCGTCCGCCCAGCCCCGAGGCAGTAGCGGCCATGCGCTGCCGCCAGTTCCAACGTGTCGCGTTGAATCTCTCTTTGGTCGCGCGCTTGGTTCGCCGCCCAGCGGGACGCTTCAAAGATCATCGCGAGTTTCAGCGTCTTCGATTGCTCCTCTGCCAGCGCCGAGCCGTAAGCCTCCGCCGCGCTGTCGATTTCTTGGATGCCCCGGATTTCCTCCCGGTTCCCGTCTTGCAACCCATCCCACAAGGCCCGCGCCTCACGGGATAGCTTCATTTCGCCGGTGAAGTCCGCGAGCGGCTTAAACGCCGCCACGACCCGCGCAAACTCCTCGCCGTCGAGGTCGGGCGGCCAATAGATCGTGCGGGCGAAGTCTTCGCTCACGTAGTAGCAGACGCGCCGCCGCATCCCGTCGCGGGTTTCGAGGCCGTGAAAGCGGCAGTTGTTGAAGGTCGTGCCGATGAGCAGGGACGTGCTCGTTTGCTCGATGCGCTGCAATGCCTCGCCGTTTTCCTCCTCCTGCTTGACGTAGTTTTGTTGCCAAGGCGAGCAGTCGTAGAGGTCGAGGTAACGCTTCGCCACAATCTTGCCCGCAGAATCACTCGCCCAATTTGCCAGCACGGTGTTGCCCTCGCTTTCAATGAGCAGTTTGTCGGGCTGAACGAGGTATTGCTTGAAAAGAGCTTGCTCGCTGGTCGCACCGCCGGTGAAGGCGTCATGCGGCAGGAGCGCCCTCGCCAGCCTCGCCACGAGGTTGATGTTGGTCGATTTGCGGAGTCCCGGCTTGGTCACGAGCAGGCTGTAAAGGTTCGCATACTTCGTCCCTGCGAATTTGATGTAAACGCGCCGCGCCAATAGACGGCTCACTACGGGAAGCACCGAGCCAACGAGCATGGCGTCTTCGCTTTCCGAATAGTCGCGTGCGAAGGCCATGAAGGTTTCAAGCACGGAGTCGTTGGGATAGGCCGCCTCGCGGGCGGGGGGGCTTGCCGAATTTGTGGAACTTGCAGAATCGTCGCCGCCACCTTCGGCAAGTTCTGCATTTTCAACACCACTCCCCGCGCACAATGGATCGAAGGTGCGGTCGCTCATGGCAGCAAGCCCTCCAGCTCGCTCGCGTCATCGGGATGGATGGCGGTGCAGTCGTTCAAGTCGCCGACGGGCGAGCCGTCTGCCTTGCGGAGTCCCGTGAAGGTGAAGGCGTCCACCTTTACCGCGCCAGCCTCCATGAGTTGCCGCGCCCATTTTCGCGCCGCTTCCTTTCCAGCGTCATCGGTGTGCGGAAAAACTCGAACACGCTTCCCGGCAAAGATTCGCAGAGCATCGACGGGGATGCGTTGGCTCGCTCCGAGCATCGCCACGACAGCCCACGTCACTGAGTCGAGTTGCACCTCGATGAAGTGGAGAGCCGCGAGCAAATCGCCACCGCCTTCCACGAGTAGAATCGACGGGTAATGCTCTGCGAGCTTGAGGCCGATGGGATGCGATGCCCACGAGCCTGGCAGCGTCCAAGCCTTCGCGCCGATATGCTCCCACAGCTCGCCGTCGAGGCGACGCGCCTGCGCGTTCACACGCTCTTCATCGGTGACGATCCACGCCCGATGCCCGCGCAGCGTGGCAAAGCGCAGCAAGCCGACATCCCGCGCGATGAGCAGGGAAACAAGACTCACACGGCGAAGGCTCGCGAGTTGGGCAAGGTCCGCATCGCAACCCGCCTCCATTGATGGCAGCGAAGGCTTCACCCGCGCCGGGGAGGGTGGACGAGGCAATGGCGCGAACGCGCGCGCTACGGGCAGACAAGGCCCGCTGCCGCTCGCTACGCCCGCAGAGGCAATATACTGGCGCGTCGCTTCCTTGTTGGAAAGTCCGTCGAGTTTTTCGAGCAGCGTGATTTCATCGCCGTGCCCGCATTGCGAATGACACTTCCAACGCCAATGCCCGCGCTCGTCTTGAAAGATCGAGAAGGCTTTCGTCTTCGTGTTTTCATGGAAGGGGCAAAACGCCTCCGTCTTCGCGTGCGAGCCCAAGCCGCGCCGCTCCATGAGTTGCGGCAGCGGGAGAAGCCGCTTCGCCTCCGCGACTCTGTCGGCGAGCGGGATATTCGAGAAAGTGCTCATTTCCGATGTGAGATGGCCGACGGAAGGCCGGTAAGGAAATCGCGTTCCACGTCGCGCCATAGATTCGGGGCACCCGAGCGCACGTCGCGGAGGAAGTGGAATCGGTCAGTGCGATTGCAGCGCGCAAACGCCTTGCAGAGCAGGGCGAGTGCGCTTTCTGGCGCTTGTATGTCTGCGCGCGTTGTGGCATTGAAGCCGTGCTTGTCAAAGCCGCCGTCCTGGTTCGCCGGGGCGGCGTTTTCTTTTTCGGGAGTCTTCATTTTCCCGCGCCTCCCTGGGTCGCCGCCCGTTCGCAATACTCGGCAAGGCTGTTGTAACTAATGATGCGGATTCCGCGCAGCGCACCGCGCTTTTTGAGCGACGCGCTTTTGATCGTACCCGCAGCGATCATTTCAAAAAGTGCCGAGCGGGAAATCGCAAAAACGCGCACCGCGTCAGGCACGCGGAGCCATTCGGGTTTTAGGGATTGGTTGAGTTGGTGAATGGCCGCGTGGGTTGCGGCCCCGATTTGGTTGGATGGTTTTGTGTCCACGCACACATTCTCGGACGTGCATAAGTGCCTTTCAATCAGGCTCAAGCGCATGACAATGCGATGTCACACTTTTTTCGCGAGTTGGCCCACCCGCGGTGCGAGCTACACTGGGAGACGACTCCGGTCGGTCACACTTTTTTCCCGAGTTTCTCTCTGCTTTTCGCTTTTCGATTCTTTGCGGCCTCGCGTTTGAACTCGGCCTCCATTTCCTCGAAGCTGTTATTAATCGACTCCTCCATATTGACAGCCCCAGGCCAAAAAGACGCCAGCTTCCCCACGAGCGCCGCGTTTCCAAGGGAGTTCACCCATACCAGCACCGGCCAGAGATTTTTCCAATTGCGGGACATCCAGAGCACATCGGCTCGATCAAGCTCCAGAAAGGCAACATACGCCTCGATCGTTGGCCCGCCGGTAGGTGCGCCCGGCCTTTGACGGAGCACGGTCCACGTCGCCTCTCCCGCCCTCTTGCGTTCGTCATTCTGGTAACGCAAGAGCAACGAGACGAACTCGACCCATTCCACAGTGGCCGGGTCGCGAATACCTTTGCGACATTCGGACACCAGTGAGAAGAACTCTTCCAACAGGGCGCTAATCTTCGTTCCAGCAGAAGGCATGAGCGTAGCTAGCGGCCTCGGCGGCAAGCTATCAGCGATGCGTTTCACGAAGTTCGTCATACGCTTGCAGAGCCTCAGCTTTGGAAAATGCCCGTCAACCCGCTGGAAGCGTTTCCAACATGTCAATGGCCTCTTCTTGCTCATACTACTAACGGCAACTTCAACCAGTGTTCGCAGCACTTCTAACTCATCACGAGTCGGCCAACTACCCTCACGACCAAGTGCGTGCGGGCAGCAGGCATCCAAGCACAACAGTGCTGCCTCCAAGTCGAGCCGGAGCGTGCGATGTCTGCCTCGAAGGTGCTCAGATTCCGATCCAGCGGAGAATGGTCCGAAATCGGTAGGGTCCATTGATCGAGAACGATATGCGCCTGCGACGCGCGGGGTTTCTCGTATAAGGTTTCTGAATGCCTCGACCGCGCTAATGCCTTTGCTCCTCGCCAGCATCCGGGCAACATCAGCGAGCGCGGCAACTTCCGCATCGACGGTCAGCTTCCGTGTGGTCATCGGATCAAGTCTGGCAGTGATGCCGCCGCGCGTTCCAAAGCCTCGCGCCCAACGTGCGTGTAGTGCGCGCTCATCTGTTCGCTGTCGTGCCCGACGAGTTCCATGACGGCGGCTTCCGGGATGCCCGCGTCTTTCATCAGGGAGACGGCGGTGTGGCGAATGCAATGGAAGCTCAACCCGCCCGTCGCGCTTCCGACACCGCGCCCGACGCCCTCCTCCGTGGTCTTGCGGTGCGCCTTCTTTTCCCGGAGGCCCGCTTGTGCGAGCAAGTCGGCGAACTGATTGGAAAGATGCCCGGTCTTGCCTTGCGTGGTGACGATGGCGAATGCGCGGGCGTGCAGCGGCGCGTCCGGCGCATCACTCGCGGGCAGATTCTCCAAATGCTTCCGCAGTGGCGCGGCAATCGGGAGCGAGAGCGTCTTGCCAGTCTTGCGCGTGACGAGGCGGATTTCCCCGCGCTGCAAATCGACGTTGTGCCATGTGAGCATCGCCAAGTCGCCGAGACGCTGGCCCGTGTAGAGCCCGAAAAGGATGAGGCTTTTCCACTCGTCATCCGCCACGGAAAGCACCGCCTGCAATTCCGGGATGGTGAACGGACGGCGGCGCGTGGCCGCGCCCTTTTTCGTCACACTCACAAACTCGCACGGGTCTTCCACGATGGCCTTGTCCCGCCGTCCCGCGCGGAAAAGCATCCGCAGGCATTTGAGATCGTGGTTGACGGTCTTCGGCGCGAGCGTCTTCGCCTCGTGATTGCGGAAGCTCACCACGTCATCCGTCGTGATTTCGGCAAGCTCCGCATCCGCCTTCGTGCCGAGAAAAGTCGTGAATTTCGCAACAGCGCCTTTGTAGAAAGCCAGTGTGCCCGGTGCCACTTCCGGCGCTTTGCGCGTGAGCCACGATTCCGCAAACTCGCGAAACGAATGCGATGGAAGATCGTCGCCGCTGATTTCCTTGTGAAGCGAGGCAATGACATCGCGCACTTGCCGAGCCGTGCGCCGCTTGTTCGCGGATAGCTCGAAAGCCTCCGCGATGCGTTGCGCGACCTTGCGCTCGATCGTCGCCGTGGATTTCTTCAATCGTCGCCCGGTGGCATCGGTGAAACATGCTACCCAAAATTTCGACGTTGTGCGTTTGGTGAGACTGGCCATGTAGGAACGATAGTAGGAACATCCGCCAATGTCCATGAATATCCGATGGCGTCCCGTTCCTGTGTAGAAGGCCATTCCCGGACACTGGCGAACCTCCTTTGGCGAAACAGGGGTTCAACTCCCCTCGCCTCCACCCCTTTTCCGAGCAAAGTGCGCGTGTCGGACAGATTTTCGCGCCGCTCGTTCGTTCAGCGCGCGAAGCGTTCGATGAAGGCGGTCTCCACGTCCTTCGCGACCATTTCCGCGGCGCGAGTTTGCTGATTCTGACGAAAAGTATTCTTGAACAGCATCACCTGCATCGTCAGTTCTGCGACCTGCGCCTCCTTCGATCCGATTTCGGCGCGAGCCTTTTCCAGCTCGGAGCGGATTTCACCATTTGTTTTCAAAAGCGCGTCCCGCTCGTCCGCGGTCATCTGCACCTTTGCCTCCCAGCACCTCGCCTTCATCACTTCATTCGCAAACTGATGACGCTCCCTTCGCAAAGCTAGAATGCTTTCCTGCATGTGCTCCAAATCCAGGCGCGTTTTTTCAAACAGATGCTTGAAATGCGCGGCGTCATTTTTGGTGAAGGAGACCTCGCGTTGCAGTTCGCCGACAAACTCGTTCGCCTGATCCAAATCGTTTTTCAGCGCCTCGTAATCCGCGCCAAGCGACTTGGTGATGCGAGGATCGACTGTCGTTTTCTCGCCCGGTGAAAAGGACGGTGAGGGGCCAGTAATGTCGTCGGGCATTTGGCTCACGACATAGCAGCCCTCGCGCCGTGGAGAGCTGACTCAGGCGTAGGGGCCGGATTTTTTGCGCTTTGATGAGCTGCTTTTTTCGCACGGCGTGCGCGGATATCTGTGACCGAAAACGGCGAGCGCGATGGCGTTTCGACCGATATGTTTTGGGACTGAATGAAGTCGGATTTCAATTACTACCGGGCGTTCCTGGCGCGTGATTCGCGGTTCGACGGCCGCTTTTTTGTCGCGGTAAAAACGACCGGGATTTACTGCCGTCCGGTCTGCCCGGCGCGGCCTGCGCGGGAAAAATCGTGCCTTTTCATGGCGACAGCCGCGGCGGCAGAGCGTGAGGGATTTCGCCCCTGCCTGCGCTGCCGGCCCGAACTGGCCCCGGGGAAGGCCGCGCTTTGCATTGAGGAAGCGCTGTTCGCAGCGATCCGGGCTCGCGCCATTCGGGGCGATTCGGTGGAGGCCGTGGCGGCGCGCTCGGGCTTCAGCGCGCGGCAATTGCGGCGGCTGATGGTGCAGGCTTTCGGCGTGACGCCGGTCCAAATCATGCAGACCGAGCGACTGCTTTTTTCCAAAAAGCTCCTGCAGGAAACCGCGATGGAAATGGCGCAAGTGGCGATGAGTGCGGGGTTCAAAAGTTTGCGCAGATTCAACGCCCTCTTCCGCACTCGCTACGGACAGGCACCGACGGCGCTGCGTCGGCCGCGAGGCCTTCATGCAAGCGCGCGCGCCGACGTTCTTCGCTTGCGCCTCAGCTACCGGCCTCCGCTCGCGTGGCGGGAAATCATGAAGTATCTGGCGCGGCGCGCGGTGCCGGGCGTCGAGGCGGTTTCGCTCGGCGATGAAAGTTACGCGCGGACGGTGGCTTTCGGGAGTGCGACTGGCTGGATCGAGGTCCGCCGCTCCAGCGACGGGGACTGGCTGGAAGTGATGCTGCCCGCATCGCTCGCGGCGCACGCGTGGACGATCCTGAACCGGCTGCGCGCGCTCTTCGATCTCGATGCAAATCCCATCTCGATCGACGCGCATCTCGGCACCGACGCGCTCCTCCGATCCAGCGTGCGACAGCATCCCGGTCTGCGTGTGCCGGGCGCGTGGGCCACCTTTGAACTCGCTGTGCGAGCCGTGCTCGGCCAGCAGGTCAGCGTCGCCGGAGCCTCCACACTCGCTGCGCGCCTGGCGTTGAAATTTGGGCGCGCCGTCACGACTACGCGCGCTCAACTGCACCGGCTCGCACCTTCACCCGCGGACCTCGCAGCCTCCAGCCCTGAGGAACTCGCGACCATCGGCCTCCCGCAATCGCGAGCGCGCGCCCTGCATGAGCTCGCACTCGCGGCGCATCGGGGCGACCTCGACTTCGGGCCGACTGCGACCGTGGAGCAAGCCGTGACCGCGCTGCGCCTCATCCGTGGCATCGGCGAGTGGACCGCGCAATACGTCGCCATGCGGGCGCTGCGTTTTCCCGACGCATTTCCCGCCGCCGACTTGGGGGTGCGAAAAGCGATGGCCGCACCGGGGCAACCACTGCCATCGGAAAAACAAGTGCTCGTACGCGCCGCCGCGTGGCGACCGTGGCGCGCTTACGCCGCGCTGCACCTTTGGCAAACTCTTCACGACACCGCAGTCTCCGCACCCACATGAACCACACCTTTTTCTCCGAAATCGAAACGCCGATCGGCCCCATCACGCTCCGCGCCTCCGACCGCGGGTTGACCGGTCTCTTTATGCAAAACCACCGGCACGGACCGGAAGCGCTCCACCGCCGCGAATGGCAGCACGACGACCGACGCTTCGCCGAAGTGCGCGCGCAGCTAGAAGAATATTTCGCCGGAAAACGCACCATCTTCTCCACGCCGATCGATCGCGACGCGCTCGCGGGCACCGAGTTTCAGCGCCGTGTCTGGGCCGGTTTGGAGGCCATCCCGTACGGCGTCGCAATCTCCTACGGAGAACTCGCGCGCCGCATCGGCCAGCCCGCCGCCGTCCGCGCCGTGGGCCTCGCGAACGGTCGCAACCCTTTGTCCATCATCATCCCATGCCACCGCGTCATCGGCGCAAATGGAAAGCTCACCGGCTATGGCGGAGGCGTGGAGCGAAAGCAGTGGCTGTTGGATCTGGAGAAAGCGCGCTGACTCGAACGCGATTGCCGTCTGCTGCTGCGGTCGCGAGCATCGCGCCTGCATGTGGCCTTTTTCTCCGCTCCTCATTCCGCTCTGCTCAGCGCTCGGTTATCCGATCGCCGCGCTGATGCTGAAGCGCGCCATCGAGGCTGGCGCGGGGCCGTGGCGGGTGGTGTTCATCACGAATTGGGTGCTCGCGACTGCGTTCGGTGTGCTTTGGTTTTTTCCCGCCGAACATGCGGTCAGCGCGCTGCATCTCTGGCACGCGTTCCTGACCGGGCTGCTGTTTTTTGTCGGGCAAAGTTTCACTTTTCTCGCACTCAGCCGTGGCGATGTTTCGGTCGCGACTCCGGTGCTGGGATCGAAGGTGATTTTCGTCGCGCTTTTCACCGTGCTCTGCGGAGCGGCCACGGTCACGCCGGCGATGTGGATCGCGGTGCTGCTCACGGCGATCGCCACTGCGCTGCTGGGCGGCGGCGGCAGCGCGGTGCATCGGCGCGCGCTGTTACGCAGCGTGATTTTTGGCTTCAGCGCAGCGAGCGCGTTCGGGCTCACCGATGTCCTCCAGCAGCGCTGGGTGAAGCTGTGGGGCTTCACGCATTTTGCTCCGACGCTCTTTTTCTTCGTGGCCCTGATGTCGTTTGGTTTCGTTCCGTTCTTTCGGGGAAAGCTGCGCGATTTACCGGCCACGAGCTGGCGCTGGGCGATCGGCGGCGGGACGATGCTGGCATTGCAAGCCGGCGGCATCGCGTGGTCGATCGTCTATATCGGCGCGACGACGACCAACGTGCTCTACAACTCGCGCGGTGTGTGGAGCGTGGTGCTGGTTTGGACGATCGGTCATTGGTTCGGAAATCTCGAACGCGCACACGGTCGGGCGATCATGCTCCGCCGTCTCGCCGCCTCCGCGCTCCTACTCATCGCGATCGCGATCATCGTCCGGCATCCGGCGTGACGGAAAGAAAGAGGTATCCCCTGCGCCCTCGCACGCCGATTTCGGTGCCCCCGCCGAAATCCTCTCCCCCACGCCATCGCAAATGTCTGCGTAGCATCCCACGGATATGCACGGCGTGGTCGCCGGCCAGAGCCCGCGAGAGCGCGTGCGCTCCATTTTCGTTCGCCGTGGTATCGCCCTCGCATTGAGCGACCGTTTCATGCACCATCGGGTCGATGAGTCCCCGCGCCCGAGCCACCCTCTCCGTTTTCGCGCTCTTCGCGGTTTCACCCGTGATCGCCGCGCCGCACCCATCGCTCCAGCTGCCGGTCATCATGCACTTCACGGAGACCGACCCCTTCAGAGCGCGGGTCAAACTCGGCTGCCACGTCAAGGACGATGAATTTCTTGCCAGCGGCGCTTCTAGCTTTCGGATGGATCGCAACGCACATCACGTATGGACCCTCATTTAATCGCGCAGGAAGTTCGGAGTTTGATCTTCAGCATATTTCCGGAGCAAGAACGCTGGAGGAAAGACCTAATATGTTCGCTGTTTATTGATGCGTGCAATGGTTCCGAACATGAACAGGGCAATCGGGAGACTTTGGTTCGATACATCACAAACTCTCCTGACTTTCGCGAACAGATTGCTCAGTTGATATGCGAGTTCACTCAATGTTGTGAACCGGTTGCAGCCTTAGCAAGATATTGCATTGATGCCTTGGGTTGGTCTGAATTCGCGCTTGAGCCAGAAACCCTGTCGCCGATGGAACCCGACCTTAATCAGGAACTCCATCACACGACAACAATGGAGCCGGAAACTCCACCTCCGACGGTTGGCGATCTTTTGAGACCGGTTCTATCCATGCTGGCGGAGTATCTAGGGCACCTCTGGAAACCTCCCCGCGTCAAGCCACGCTTTCATTGGAGGCAAAGCGTGGCCAAGGTGAGCCATGAAGCGTTACCGCAGGACAGAACGAGGGGGCGGATTGTTTTCCGCGATCGAGCACGAACAAGCCGTGGCCGCCAAAAGCACCGGCATCCTCAAACTGCGCGAGGTCATCCCCTGGGAGAGCTTCCGCCCGCTGCTCGAAGAGCTCACCGGCTACGCCACGCGCGACTGGACCAAGGGCGGCAAGCCACCCTTCGACCCCGTACTTATGTTCAAAGTCCTGGTGCTGCAAAAGTTCCATGGCCTTAGCGACGACGCCACCGAGGAGCAAATCTTCGACCGCACCAGCTTCAAGAACTTCCCCGGCCTGCGCATCGGCGACGACATCCCCGACGCCAAAACGCTCTGGGACTTCAAGCAACGCATCGAGGCCGATGGGCGCGAAGGCAGCCGCAAACTCTTCGC
>JBBRPM010000005.1:0-196498 GCA_038228115.1 Chthoniobacterales bacterium | reverse complement strand
TTTGAAAAGTGATCTGACATTTTGAAAAAGTAATGGGGCATGACCGGAAAGTAGGGACACATTTGCGAAAGGTCATCGCGGTTTTGCGATGATTGAGGTGGTTTTTGCCGGGGGGATGGAGCAGTCGCGGCAGGGCGAGGCGACTTTGTTACTCTCGAAACGGGTCGGTCCGTGCATAGGTGCAGAATGATCTTTAAGCCTAGGATGGGAATGACCGCGGAGGGCGCAGAGAACGCGGAAGACGCGGAGGAGCAGGCGTGTCGGTTCTGAGACGGTCGTTTTTTGGGCTCACCGATCGGGTGAACGGTCGTCTTTTCTCAAACTCCGCGTTCTCCGTGTCTTCCGCGTCTTCCGCGTCTTCCGCGGTTTCCATGCACGCTTTTAGGGTTAGCCGCCTTAAGTTCGCTCTATTCCGTACTGACCCTTCCCCGCTTCTGCTCATTCTCATGACGAAATTCACCTCCACCGTCGTTTTCCTTTGCTCCACCTGTCTAGCCACCGCCGCCGCTGGCTGGCCTCCTTTTGATCTCTCCCAAGTCCGGCTCGGCACCGGCATTTTTTAAGGACAGAGCGGCGGTCAATCTGCGGCTGCTGGATGAGATTGGCACAGTGGGCGCGTTGCACGCTTTCCGCGTGAGTGCCAAGCTGCCGACCAGGGACGTTACCCGGGCATCGAAGGAAACGCCGCCCGACCGAAAATCGCTGAGTTCAAGGTCTTCGGCGGCACCTGATAAGAGGGCGGTGCTGGGGCGCTCGCGAGGGGGGCCGCGCGCAAAACCTGTCATTCTGAGGAACGAAGAACCTCTGATCATTTCCCTCTCCCACGCGGCGCAGACAGGGAAAGCCCCACCGCTCACCGCAGCGGCGCGGCAGGGCCCGGAAATAGTCAGAGGTTCTTCGTTCCTCAGAATGACAGGTTGTTTGGAGGCTGCCGCGGAAGTGATCGTCCCCGCGGCGCGCTGGCCGCCAACCTCTCGCACCTGCACCACTTTCAATCACAGGGTGGACGGGTGTGATTGAAGTTGGGTCCACCCGGGCGCGCCTCGTGCCCAAGTTTTACTTGGGAATGCCCGCTGGGCGAAGTTTCACTTCGGTGGCGCGGAGCGGGGGTGAAGCAAAGCTTCGGGAAAGGCGCGTTCCCAAGTAAAACTTGGGAACGAGACCGCTCGCCCGGACCCAACTTCAATCACACCCCCGCAGCGGCGCGGCAAGACGCTGAAATAGTCAGAGGTTCTTCGTTCCTCAGAATGACAGGTTGTTTGGAGGCTGCCGCCGAAGTGATGGTCCCTCAGGCGCGCTGGCCGCCAACCTCTCGCACCTGCACCACTTTCAATCACAGGGTGGACGGGTGTTGAAATTCGAGCTTGGTCATTCGTTGAAGATTCGTCATTGCTCTTGCACTCCCATGATCACACGCCGCCACTTCCTCGCCGCCATCGCCCTCACGCTCGCTCCTGTCTGCCTTCACGCCGCGGATGCGCCGGGGCGAAAGATTCTCTTTTTCACGAAGTCGAGCGGGTTTGAGCATGATGTGATCAGCTATAAGAAAGGGCAGCCGAGTTTTGCGGAGAAGGCGCTGACGGAGCTGGGGGCGAAGCATCATTGGGAGTTTGTGTTTTCCAAGGATGGGTCGCTGTTTTCGCCGGAGTATTTGAAGCAGTTCGATGCGCTGTTTTTCTACACGACGGGGGATCTGTGCGCGCCGGGGACGGATCAGAATCCGCCGATGACGAAGGAGGGGAAGCAGGCGCTGCTGGACTATGTGGCGAGTGGGAAGGGGTTCATCGGGTCGCATAGTGCGAGCGATACTTTTCACACGGCGAATGAGGCGAAGAAGGGGCCGGATCGCTATGTGAATCACGGTGAGGCGGCGGACCCGTATGTGCAGATGCTGGGCGGGGAATTCATCAAGCACGATGCGCAGCAGGTGGCGAAGATGCGGTGTGTGGACCCGAAATTTCCGGGGCTGGCGAAGTATGCGGAGGGGTTTGCTTTTCAGGAGGAGTGGTATTCGCTGAAGGATTTCCGGCCGGACATCCATGTGCTGCTGGTGCAGGAGACGGAGCCGATGAAGGGGGCGGATTATCAGCGGCCACCGTATCCGGCGACTTGGGCGCGGATGCATGGGAAGGGGCGGGTGTTTTACACGTCGATGGGGCATCGCGAGGATGTGTGGACGAATCCGATTTTCCAGGACGTGCTGACGGGCGGGATCTCGTGGGCGCTGGGCGATGCGAAGGCGGAGGTGCCGGGGAACCTGCTGCAGGCGGCGCCGGGCGCGATGACGAATCCTGCTTTCACGCCGGAGAAGGCGGCAGTGCCGGCAGCGCCTGCGAAGTAAGTTTTCGCGCGGGCTCGATTTTTAACTCTTCAGTTTTCCACACTCGCGGATAGACCGTTCCACCTACACCTCATGAAACTCATCCTGTTCCCTACCCTCGCCGTCCTCGCGCTCGCTCCGCTTTCCACTTTTGCCGAGGCACCCTTGAAGGTGCTGCTGATCACGGGGGGCTGCTGCCACGATTACAAGGCGCAGAAGGATCTTTTGAAAAAGGGGATCGAGGCGCGGGCGAATGTGGTGGTGGATCAAATCCACACGGATGATAAATCGACGAAGCCGCCGCTGGCGATCCTGGGGAATGCGGATTACGCGAAGGGTTACGACTTGGTGATCCACGATGAGTGCGCGGCGGATATTCAGGATGTGGAGATGATCAAGGCGGTAATCAAGCCGCACGTGGATGGCATCCCCGGCGTGAATTTGCACTGCGCGATGCATAGCTATCGGTTTGGCGATTTCAAAAAGCCGGTCGAGGCGGGCGCGGAGAACTCGCGCTGGTATGAGTATCTGGGCTTGCAGACGATCGCGCACGGCTCGCAGTCGCCGATCGAGATTACATTCCTGCCGGATGCGAGCGCGATCACGAAGGGGATGGAGAACTGGACGACGATCAAGGAGGAGCTTTATAATAACATCAAGGTGTGGGACTCCGCGAAGGCGCTGGCGCGCGGGAAGCAGGGCGCGGGAGACAAGCCGGGCTCGAACGATACGGTGGTGATCTGGACGAATGAGTTCGGTCCAAAGAAGACGCGCGTCTTCAGCACGACGATCGGCCACAATAACGAAACGGTGGACGATCCGCGCTACCTCGATCTCGTGACGCGCGGTGTGCTGTGGGCCTGCGACAAGCTGGATGCGGACGGGAAGCCGAAGGCGGGCTACGGGAAGTAGCCGGTCGCGCAGGCTGTCAGCGTGGATTTCCAAACATAGGGCTTCTGCCGGGAGCGGGAGTTTGCTACATCGCAGACATTCCAGCGGGTTCGTGCGTCCGCTTTTAGGCGCGGCGACGAATCGGCAACATTCCCATCCAACTTCACCCGAAATATGATCACTCGTCGTCACGCCCTCAAAACCATCGTCCTCGGCACCGGTGCCGTGGTAGTCGCTAAAACATCGTTTGGCGCAGACGCGCCCGCAGCGGCTGCGGAGGGCGTCTTCAAGCTCCCACCGCTCGGCTACGATTACGATGCGCTGGAGCCCTTTATCGATGCGGAGACGATGAAGATTCATCACGACAAACATCACGCCGCCTACGTGAGCAAGCTGAACGCGGCGGTGGCGGAAACGCCGGGACTGGAGAAGAAGACGGTGCGGGAAATCCTGACCAGTCTGGATGCCGCGCCGGAGGCGGTGCGCGCGGCGCTGCGGAACAACGGCGGCGGACACGCGAACCACACGCTTTTCTGGCAACTGCTGAAGAAAAACGAGGGCGGGAAACCGGCGGGCGAACTGGCGTCGGCGATCGACAAGACGTTTGGGAGCTTCGCGCAATTTCAGGATGGGTTTGGCGCAGCGGCGCTGAAGGTCTTCGGCAGCGGTTGGGCGTGGCTGGTCCTGCGGAAGAATGCGCTCACGATCGAGACGACGCCAAATCAGGACACGCCGATTTCGACGGGCGGCGTGCCTTTGCTCGGGATCGACGTATGGGAGCACGCGTACTATTTGAAGTATCAGAACCGGCGGCCTGACTACGTGAAGGCGTTTCAAAATGTGATCAATTGGGACGTGGTGAGCGCGCGGTTTGCGAAGCCGCCGATGGAGTAGCTTTCCGGTCACCGCGGTGAAGCTGCTTCCGATCATCGTCGCTGCGTGTTTGGGCATTCTGTGTCCTGTTTCTCCCGCCGCGGAAAAGCCGAACATCCTGCTCATCCTCGCGGATGATCTCGGCTTCTCGGACCTCGGCTGCTACGGCGGGGAAATCGCGACGCCGAATCTCGATGCACTGGCGGCGGACGGTCTTCGGTTCACGCAGTTTTACAATTCCGCGCGCTGTTCGCCATCACGCGCGAGCATTCTCACGGGGCTGCATCCGCATCAGGCTGGCTTTCCAAATCTCTCCGGCACGCTCGCGAAAAACAGCGTGACGATTCCCGAAGTGCTGAAGCCGGCGGGCTATCGCAGCACGATAGTCGGGAAGTGGCATCTCAACGAAAAGAACCCGCCGACGGAACGCGGCTTCGACGAATTTTTCGGGATGCTCGGCGGCTTCAATTCCTACTGGCAGGAAGCTCCCTTTTACACGCGCTGGCCGAAGGACCGCGCGAAACGCGAGTATGCGAAGGATGCGTTTTACTCGACGGATGCGTTCGCGGATTACGCGATCGATTTCATCGGCGACGGGAAAAGCGGGCAGCCGTGGTTTCAATATCTCGCGTTCAATGCGCCGCATTTCCCACTTCATGCGCCGGAGAAAGACATCGCGAAATATGAGGCGATGTATTTTGAAAAAGGCTGGGATCGCATCCGCGAGGAACGGCTGGCGCGGCAGAAAGACATCGGCCTCATCCCGCGCGATGCGGCGCTCACGCCGCGCTCGAATGTGCCGGCGAACCGCTTCAACCAAGAAACGGGCTGGGCCGGCAAAGATAATCCCGCGTGGGAAACGCTGCCCGAGGATCGGCGGCACGATCTCGCGCGGCGCATGGCGGTCTTTGCCGCGGCGGTCGATCGCATGGATGCGGCGGTCGGGCGCGTGGTGGCGCATTTGAAGGCGACGGCGCAGTTTGAAAACACGGTTATCTTTTTCCTGAGCGATAACGGCGCGTGTGCGGAATGGGACCCGTGGGGCTTCGACAAAAGCAGCAGCGCGACGAATATCCTGCACACCGGCGACGACCTGAAAACAGTGGGCGGGCCGCAGAGCTACATCAGCTACGGCAGCGGCTGGGCGAATGTGTGCAACACGCCCTTCCGCCTCTACAAACACTACGGCCACGAGGGCGGTGTGCGGACGCCGTTCATCGTCCACTGGCCGGCGGGGCTGCGGGCGAAAGGGCTCGCGCCGGGGCCGGGATACATCACGGATTTCATGCCGACGATTTGCGAACTGGCGGGCGCGACCTATCCGAAAGAGCGGGACGGAATCACGATCCTGCCGCTGGAAGGCGCGAGTCTGCTGCCCGCGCTGCGTGGTGAGCCGCTCGCGCCGCGCCGCCTTTTCATGGAGCACGAGGGCAATCGCAGCGTGCGCGATGGCGATTGGAAACTGGTCGCGCTCCAAGGCAGCGCGTGGGAGCTCTACCGCATCGCGACGGACCCCACGGAAATGCACGACCTCGCCGCACAAGAACCAGCGCGCGTGCAGGAACTGGCCGCAGCGTGGGAGGATTGGGCGCAACGCTGCGGAGTAAAAGTGAAGCCGGCCGCCAAAAGCGATTCGCCGCAAATCGCCGGGCGTCCCCTCCGCATCTCGTGCGAAGTGGAGACGGCAGCGACCGGGGGCGTGATCCTGGCCCAAGGCGGACGCGAGAACGGCTACGCGTTGCATTTGAAAAACGGGCGTCCCATTTTCACGGTCCGCATCGCTGGCCAGCCGACGGCGATCACTGCGCCAGAGCCGATCGCCGGGAAATTCGCGCTCGCTGCCACGCTCCGTGAAGGTGGCGCGATGACGCTGTCGGTGAACGGGAAAACCGTCGCGACGGGCAGCGCGCCGGGCCTCATCCCGACGCAGCCGAAAGACCCGCTCTCGATCGGCGAAGACGCGCTCACGGCGGTGGGCGATTACCCTTCGCCCAGCGCGCTCTCCGGCACCGTGCGGCATGTCGTGATCGAAACGCACTGAAGCGCGAGCGTCCGCTGCCGGCTGAGAAAGCGCCGCCGCGAGTTCACAGAGATTCAGCTTGCCCACGCGGTGAATCTCCCCTAAATCGGCTCCCACGAAGCGCGGAGACATGCGCTACTCTTCACCGCGCGAAGTCGCTGGCGTGGGAAGCCGGAGCCGTGCGCGAATTTTCCCCAGGAAACCGCCACGAGTAGCGACATGAAAAAACGACCGGGCTCAGTCCGCCGCTCCCGACGCTGCGCCCCACCCAAATCAAGCTATCCAACACCAGCAAACTCGAGTCAACGGACGTATCCGCGCACGTGAAGTGCGCGTAGTGCTCGCCTCCACCGGCGAACAATTGGGCGTGATGAAACTCTCGGACGCCATCAAGCACGCGCAAAACCTCGGCCTCGACCTCGTCGAAGTCGCCGCCACTGCAAATCCCCCCGTCTGCCGCATCGTCGATTACGGCAAATACAAATACGAAGCGGCCAAGCACGAGAAGGACAAGAAGCACTCGACGAGCAAGCTCAAGGAAGTGAAATTCCGCGTGAACATCGGCAAGCACGATTACGACACGAAGATGCGGCACTCGGAAGAGTTCCTCGACAAGGGCAACAAGGTCCGCGTGCTCCTGCAGTTTCGTGGTCGCGAAATGGCGCACCAGGATCTCGGCGTGGCGCTGATGACGCGGGTGAAAAACGATCTCGTGACGATGGCCAACGTGGAGCAGGAGCCGAAGCTCATGGGTAAAACCGTGACGATGACGCTCGCGCCGCTCCCCGCCAACAAACGCAAACGCCATTTCTTCGGCGACCACGAATTGCCACCGGGCTTCGATGACGACGAGGAAGAGGACGAAGACGGCGACAAGGAAAAAGCGTAGCGGCTCGCTGCCGGAGGATTTCCGTGGATAAGAAGCGACTCCTCCTTTTCGACATCGACGGCACGCTGATCACGAGCGGTGGCGCGGGTGAACACGCGCTCCGGCTCGGGATCAAGGACCGCTTTGAGATCGACGAAGACTTTGAAGGCATCGAGATCGCCGGGCGCACGGACTCCGGCATCGCGCGCCAATTTTTCGCGAAGCACTCCCTGCCCGACACGCCCGGAAACACCGCCTCGTTTTTCGAAGGCTATCTCGATCATCTCGCGCTTCTGCTTCCCAAAAAAGAAGGGCGTCTGCTGCCGGGCATCATCGAACTGCTCGACGCGCTGAGCGCCCGCCCGGATGTCGTCCTTGCGCTGCTCACCGGCAATCTCGCGCGCGGTGCGGAGCTGAAGCTCACGCACTACGGCGTGTGGGATTATTTCGAGTTCGGCGCGTACGCGGACGATCATCACGATCGCAATCAGCTCGGCCACTTTGCGCGGACGCGCGCGTGCGAGCGGCACGGCATCGATTTCCCGCCCGAGCGCATTTACATCCTCGGCGACACGCCGCACGACATCGCCTGCGCGCGTGCCATCGGTGCCACCGCCGTCGCGATCGCCACTGGCCAGTTCACGCGCGCACAGCTCGCGGAACACGCGCCGGATTTCCTGTTCGACGACCTCGGCGACGTGCCGGCGGTCCTCGCCGCGCTCACGAAAAGCTGACGCCCGCGCCGTTCCAAGTCGCACGGCGCGCGTGTGATTTCGATCCGGCGAGGATTGCGCTTGATCCCGCGCGGCGGCTGCGCACGTATGGGAAAGCCCATGCCTTCACCCGAGGTCTTTTATTTGCACATCCAAGGCGAGCAGCGCGGACCTTACACCGTTCCGCAGATCGATCATCTGCTGAACACTGGCCTCATCGCGGAGGAGACGCTCTACTGGTGCGAGGGGCTGGATCAGTGGGCACCCGTCGTTTCGCTCGTGCCGAAACGAGTGGAGAAGAAGTCGCTGGGGAAAATCCTCGCCGCACTGGTCGCGGTCGCCGCGCTGGGTCTCGCCGGAGCCTTCGTCGGCCCGGTGCTGCTCGATGGCTGGCGCGAGGCCAGCCAGCACAAATACACCGCCAAAGCCGCCTACTGGCGCGCGCGCGAAGTGGTGCGCAATCACAGCGTGCCGGCCGGTGCCCTGGTAAATTTCTCCCGCTTCTCCAACTCCGCCGTCGCATTGCGGACGCCGCGCGCCGCAGCGGTGGAATTGCACGGCGAATTGATCGACGACGCCGGGAAAACGATCTCGATGATCTGGCACGTGGACATGCAATTTGACGAACAGCGCGCCGAATGGTCCGGTGCGCCCGCCGCCGAAACTCCCGCTCCATGAAGCGACTACTTTCCCCTCCCCTCACGCTCGCGCTGATGATCGCAACGGTCTGCGCGCAGACGCCGAATGCGGGCGAGGCTGAGGTGCAGAAATGCGAGGACCGGATCGCCAATGTCTGGCGCGACGCGCTGGGGAAATATGATGACGCGCTCACAGATTTGCAGCTCGGTTTTCAAAAAGCCGCCGACCTCGAAAGCGCGCTCGCGGTGCGAACGGAAAAGGCCCGACTCGCGGCAGACAGCACGCTCGCGGAGAAAAATGTGGTGCCGGAACCGAAGTCACTGCGGACCCTGCAAACACAGACGATAGCGCGGATGCAGGAGTTCACGTCGCAGATCGTGAACGAGACTTTGCCCAAGCTCATCGACTACAAAAAGGCGCTGACGGTCGCGGGCAAACTCGACGAAGCGCTCGCGGTACGATCCGCGATCGAGCGTTTGCAAAATGGCTACGTGCCGGTCGTGCGCGTGGACCAAAAGTCGGTTGTCCCCGTCGAAACCATCCTCACTGCCTACGCAGCCGATCGCACGCGCGCGGACAAGATTTACAAAGGCCAGCGCATCGTCGTGCGTGGCGTCGTCGGCGGCTTCCGCGCGGACCCCGCAGACGCGAAGCAATATCTGGTTTATCTCACCAGTGCTTCCGGCGGCTGGCTGCAATGTTCGTTCACCGCAGCCGATTTCCAGATGCGCGAGGAGAAGCAGTTCAACAACACGATCGTGATCATCACCGGCAAGGGAAAGGATGCAGGCACCGTGCGCGTACAAAAAGGAGCCACGGTCGAGGTGCGCGGGACCTGCGAGGGGATGGATGAAATGGTGCGCCTGGTGAAAAGCGATCCCGTTAATTGATCGCGGGATGACACGCGTGCCGCATTTACTCCAAGTTTGCGCCGTGTTCCAAAGTGTGTGCCCCGGAGTTGCCCGCCGCGTCCTTTTGAAAAGCATCTGACGCATGGCCTGGCAACTCATCTACACAAGCGCGCCGCGCCTGCTCGAGGCAGGCCGCTCGGGCTTCGGCACCGTGGCGCGGCACCGGCAAATTTCGCCGCTGCTCGTGTCGGCGATCGAGCGGGCGAGCCAGTTTGCGCGGCTGCCGGGGCTGGGCTCTGCGCGCGTGATTTACTGCCACCGCATCGTCGCAGTCTCAGGCGGGCGGTTTCACGTCTTGAGTTGCATTCGCGATTCCGGGGCGGATTACACAGGCCGCACGAATCACCTCGCCCACCACGTCATCGCCGAGTCGCGCGAAGTCGCCGCTCTCGGCTCGCGCGGTGCGTCGCCGGCCGATGTCCTCCTCGGCATGCGCTGGCTTTCCGCGTGGGATGAAGCGCCGCGCTTTTTAGAAGTTGCCGACGAAATCGCGCTCGCGCATTTCCCGCCCGCCGGTGGAGACGCGTGGGGGGAAACTACGGGCGACGCGCGCCACGCGTGGCTGCTCGTGAGCGGCGAAGCGAGTCGGGGCGCGTTCTTGCTTTTCAATCCCGGGACCGATCTGCGCGCGCTCTTCGCCGAATCGCTCCGGCTCGCGCCCGATCGCCTGTGGCAAATCCCCTTTTCCACCGCGCTCCAGCCGAGTGATGAAACGTCCGACTTCCGCTGGATCGGCATCGAGGCGGAATCGGCGCTCGTCGCGCAAATCGAGTCGTCGAGCCGGCCCGTGCTAAATCTCGCGCGACCCGAAACGCTGCCCGCGCCGGAAGTCCCGGCGAATGCCGCCATCGCCACTTTGCCGCGTCCCTCCGCGCTGGCGGCGGGGGCAACCGCGAGCCCGCCGATCGAGCGCAGCGCGCGTCCACAGCCGCGCCCGTCGCTTTCCAAAAACGTCCCGCTTTCCACTGCCGGAAAAAAGAGCGGCGCGCGCAAATGGATGATCGTCGGCGGGGCGATCGCGACCGCAGGCGTGATCGGCCTCGCGGTCATTCATCCGCGCATGGCGGCGCAAGATGCCCTGGGAAAACAGCGCGCTGATTTGCGGCAGCGCATCGTGGCCTGCCATGTTTTTACCGGGGAAACTACGGACGCTTTTGCGGGCATCACGGCGGAACAGCTTTCGCCTGCGGACGCTGTGCTGGCCGAGATCGAGAAGGCACTGGAGGCAGTGAAATCCGCGCGCTTCGATCGCATGCACGCAGCGAAAACCGGCGATGAACTTTCCCAGATCGCCAGCGCTTCCGGCCTGCATCTGCCGGTGGAAATGCGCGACTTCGCCGATCGTGTCCGCCGCTTTGAATCGCTCCACTCCGCGTTGGCTGCCGCGAAGTCCCCCACCGCTCCCGAACGCGCCGCCTACGACGCCGTGCAAAAGCAGAGCGACGCCATCGAAAGCCTCGCCAAAGATCCGCAAACCACCGCTGTCTTTTCTCCCGCGCTGGAGGAACTCCGCCTCGAACGCGAGCGCGCCGAGGCGAAAACGCTGCTCGCGCTCATGCATCCGCGCGGCTCGAAAAACGAAACCGCACCGCCTGCGGAAACAGCACTCGTCGAGACGCGGCTCGCTCGCAAAAAGCCGGCGGATGCAGCAGCAGCCAAAGATTTCGCAGAGGCCGAGAAGTTGATGGCCGCTTGGAAAGCTGTGCCATCAACCGCCTCCGGAAGCCTCGCGGAGACGAAGCGAAACGCCCGCGGCGTGTGGCCGCCGTGGTTGATCAGGGAAGTGAACACCGCGCTCGCGAAGGCGCGTGGCGATAAAGCGACCGCGCCCGAACCGGCAGCGGTTTCCGAAAACAGTCCGGCGCTCCCGCTCTACTTTTTTAATGGCCTCGCCGCTCTCAACGTCGCGCGTTTTCCCGAGCTCGAAAAAAGCCGCGCCTACGAAATGCGCCCGTCACCCGGAGCGCCACCGGTGCCGCTTTTCGATCCGGTGAAGCAGGGGAAATTGCGTCGCCAGATCTCCGAGCCCGTGCTGTTCAGCGTGGACGAGGCCGCGCGGAAAATTACCACGGAGCATGCTGCCGAGAGTATCCCGCGCCCGTTCATCTTCATCGCAAAAGGCGAGGATGGCGCGGACACGATGCAGCTCTGGGTCGTGAACGATTCCGACAAACCGTTGCTGCCGAAAGTGAGCGGCGGCCTTTCGCGCAGCGGCACCACGCTGACCCTCGCGCCGTCCCGGCTCGGCCTCGCGGGCCTGCCGAAAAGTCGGCTCACGCTGCGGATGCCTCCCACCGCCGCGCTCGCTGGCGTGAAGGCGGAGCCTTTGGTGGTGAAGGATTGGACGGTCGATCTCACTGCACTACAGGATGAAATCGCGCGTTCTCAAAAAGAGGCCGAGCGGCAGATCGCAGCCTTGGAAATGAGTGTGGTGCCACCGAAGACGGACGAATTGCAGACGCGCCTTTCCGCTTCCAAAAAAGTAATCGCCGATGCGGTGAAAAAGGAGACCGACGACTGGGCGAAAGTGGAGCGCGCACGAGTCGAGCGAAAGGAGAGCGACGAAAAAAAGCGCGAGCCGCTTTGGCGGGACATCGAGACGAAGCGGATTCAGCGCATCGAGCAGGCGGAAAAAGATTTCGGCGAGGGCGGCGCGGCGCTCATCAAACAGGCGGGCGGCTGCATCAAGGCGCTGTGCCAGTCCGGGACTTTCCAAGGGCACGACGCGCTCTTTTCCGCGGGCGCGGAACTCTGTCTCCTCGACGCAAAGGCGGACGCGAAAACTTTGGCGGCAGCGCTGGGCAAAGCGCAGCGGGAAGCGACGCAGGCGAGCCGCAATCTTTTCACCTCGGAAGACAAGGGCCGCTACCTCACACCGTTGCGGGAAATCCTGGCGATCCTCACGCTTTTCTCACCCGAGACACCGGAACTGAAAGCCGAGCGGGCGGCGGGGAAAACGCAGCTCGTCGCAAAGCGGGAAGAGCTCCGCCGCATCGCCGCGCATCCGCTGCTTTCCGCCGCCGTGCCACCCGGCGTTTACCGGCTCTCGGTCATGGCGGATGGCGTGGAAATCCCGTGGGTCGAGATTGAGATCGCGCACTGATTCTTTCGCGATGTGGCAGATCACCAAACTCATCCGACAAATCCGCGACACGCTCGCCGCGCGCGGAGGCGGGGCACCGGCGGAGGCGCTCGCGACGGAGTATGCGCGGCTTTCCCATGAAGCGAATGCGCGACTCGAATCGTGCGCGGCGATGCTGGAGAAAGGCAGCGAATATCAGGCGCTGCAGCTCGCCGAGGCCGAACCGGTGCTGCTCGATTTGCTCGCCGCTCTGAGCTTCGCCGAGGCGCGCGTGTGGGCGGCTTTTTGCGAGACGCAGCGGCTCGCGACACCAGCGCGTTTTGATGCGCAGGCAGTCATGGCGCTTGATGCCGTGTATGCCAAAGGCATCCGCGCCGATCATCCGCTATATCGCGATTATCGCGCCGCCGTCAGTTCGCGCGATGATACGCGCGCCATTCAAATCGTGCGCTCAATCGTGCGGCTGAATGCGCAGGATGCGAACGCGAACGCGGAACTGGCGCGACTGGAAAACAAGCTGTTTCAACTGCGGCTGCAATCGCTGCGCACGGTGCTCGCGAAAGGCGCTGAGCTAGCCATCCTGGCTGAACTGGCGGAATTGGAGCGCCTCGCGACACCGGCAAAACTGGCGGAGTTTTCCGAGTTTGCGCAGGCGTCGGAAGTGCGACGAATCGCGGCGCGTGCGGAGGCGATTCCCCTCGCCGAGCATCTCGCCCACTCGCTCGAGCACGAGCATGCCGCCGGCGCGTGGCGCATGGTTGGCGAGCTGCTGGCGCGGATTCGTTCGCTGCAAAACGAACACGAGTTTTCCGTGTCGCCCGAGGCCGCTGCGCTTGTCGCGGAAATGGATGACTACTTTCAAAAAGAGAAAGCGGCTGCCGACGCCCAGTCGCGTTTCCAGGAAGCGACGCGCGACGCCTCCCGGCTCGCCGACGAAGTGGACGAGCGTCTGCGCGAACCGGCTCCGCTGAAGGTGGCCGAGGCCGACGCGCTGTGCCGCGAATTCGCGCGGCGCTGGCAAATCGTCGAGTCGCACGCCCGCCCGGTAACGGAGGAATTGGGTTCGCGCGTGCGCGACGTAGCGAAATCTTTGAACGATCGCATCGCGAGTTTGCAGCGTCGCCATCGGGCGCGGCTCGGCTCCGCCATCGCCGTCTCGCTTGCGTTCATGGTGGTCGTCGCGTGGTTCGCGGTGCGGGAATTTTCAGCGCGCCACTACGCGCGCCAGCTCGATGCGATGCACGCTTCCGGCACGGTGAGCGCGACCGAAGAATTGAGCGCGCGCCTTCACCATTCCCGGCAGTCGCTGGATGAAGTGCCGGAATTGAAACGCCACCTCGACGATGCGGAATCATGGACGCGCGATCAGCGGCAGAAGCTGGCGGACGCAGATCGGGCGCTCACTGATTTGGAGAAAAGTGCCGCCGCCAATTTCAGCGAGGCCGCTCCCGCCGCGGCGCACGCGCGCCTGGAAACGCTGGGCCACGATGTCGATGCGCTCGCTCACGATTTGCGCGAGGTTCCGTCGCGCCGGCTGGCGGCGGTCCGCGATCGGTTCGCCACTTTCCTCGCCAGCGCGAAAGAGAAATGGACGGCGGACGCGGAGATGGAGATCGCGGCGCTCGAAAAACTCGCGGCTGAAAAACTCGGCTACGAGCAGACTCAGCCGACGATCCTCGCGGCGGTGGAAGAGATCGGGCCGCGGCTGAAGAAATTCGAGCCCGGCGCGCAATCTCTCGCGGCGCTGCTCGAACTTTCCCCGACGCTCAGCGACCGGCTGGCCGCGGTCCATCGACGCTTCGCGGTCTTCGAAGATGAGTTGGCGCTCATCCACAAGATCCACGAGGAGCTTCTGCAGGCCACGACGATGCAGGCCTACGAACTGGCACTCGCTGGCTTCCGCGAATCCAAACTGCCGCAACTCGCCGAGGTGAATGCAGCGCGCAAAATGATCGCGGCTTTTCCCAAAACGGAGGACGCGCTCGCGAGCCTCTTGCTGCCGGGAAATACCGCTGGATGGGCCTCGGCAAAGGCGGAGACGGCATCGTGGCAGTTCGTGCCGGACAACGTGCTGCCCGCGGAAATCGGGCGGCTCCTCGGTTTGCGCGACGACACTTACAGCAGCGACATCTGGGAGTTAACGGTGATCGACTACACGCGCAAAAGCGAAAGGCGCGCGGTCTTTTCCCGCGGTGAAATGCGCGTCGATGGACCGCGCGAAGTAAGCACCGGACAGACGACGACGTGGACGGGAGCGATCTTCGATCCCTCGCTCAAAGGCGATGTGCCCGCCTTCATGCCGGCCACGCTCACTTCGCAGCGCTCCACCTTCGGCATCGGCGGCTCGGGCGAAGTGGCGGACAGCCATCCGAGCGCAGTGTCGCAATGCCTGACGCATCTGGAACTCAATCGCATGACCGATGCGAAGGGAGAAAAGTTTGAGCGTCCCCTGCTCCGCGTGTTCGATGATTTGGTGCATGATAAATCCGCGAGCCCGCTGTTCAAAGCGTTCCTCATGCAGCAGCTCGGCACGATGCTGCGCGAGCGACCCGCCGCGTGGGGCCTGCACTATTGCCCGCGGCTGACGCGTGATTTGGCGAGGCTGGATGAGCTCACCGGCGGCGAGACTTTGCGCAGCATGGACTGGCTGCTGGAGCGCAAACGCGCGCAGTTCGCGGCGAAGCTCACGCCGTTTTTTACCGAGCTGCAGAGCCGCTCCTACTTCGCCGAGGCGCGATTCAGCCGCGAGGTCGTGCGCGCTGCGATCAAGGCTGGCATTGCCTTCGGCGGCTTCATCGATGGCGAAGGGCGTCCCCACTTCCTCGGCGAAGCGGCGGCGAACGGAGTGCTGTGGGCGATCCCCGCCAGCGGCGGCGCCCCAGTGCGGTGCGAGAAAGACGCCGGAAATTGCGCCCGCTTTTCGCCGGTCTTCTACGTGCCGCTGGATCGCAGCGCTCTCCTCGTGGACATCGCCGGCAAACTCGGCATCAAACCGGTGCCGCCCGAAATGCCGCTCTTTGCCGCGCCATGAATTCACCCGCTGCCTCCACTTTTTTGCTGCGTTGGAAAGGCGCGGAATCGGGACCGTTTTCGATCGAGGAAATTCGCGATCTGCTGACGGCGGGCGACATCAGCCGATTGCATCAGGTGCAGATCAACGGGCGCTGGAAACTGCTCGATGATTTCGCCGGGCTCGATGTCGAGACTCAGCAAAACCGCACCGCCGACACGGACGAGCCCGCAACTTTTCGGGAAGGCCTGGCCACGACGTTCACGGTCGATGAAGACGACGCGCCGATGTTCGACCTCTCGCCCATCAAGCGTACAAGCGGCCTGGCGGTCGCCTCGCTGATCGTGGCGATTTGCGGACTCATTCCCTACGTGAATTTGATCTCATGGATTTTCGCCCTGCTGTGCGGCCACCTCGCGCTCGTGCAGATCGATCGCAACTCATCCCTGAGCGGCCGCGGCCTCGCGATCGCGGCGCTCACGGTCACCTACTTCCTTTTACTGATGGGGCTGACCTACATCGTGCTCATGATTTCGCACGGGCGCAGTTTGTTTTAGCTCCGCAAAAAACGCAGCGACACGCCGCTCCGACCACGGCTGCAATCCGTGCGCGAAATCGAGGAACCCGACGTGCCCGCCTGAAGCCGGGACTTCCAGGAAAAGCGCGAAGTTTTCCGCCGCCTCCGCGAACGGGAGCGAATCGGTGGTGAGAAACGGATCGTTGCGCGCATTGAGGATGAGCGTGGGCACCGCGATGCCGGGCAAAAACTGGCGCGCGCTCGCACGAGTCCAGTAGTCGTCGGCATCGCGAAAGCCGTGCATCGGGGCGGTGAAGCGTCCGTCAAATTCCGCAAACTTTCTGATGTCCCGCACGCCCGCAGTGTCGAGTTGGCCGGGAAAGGCGCGCGCCTTCGCCTCGATCTTTTCCACGAGCGGGCCGATGAAGCGGCGCAGGTAAAGGCGATTGGCGCGACGCTGATCGAGCGCGCGGGCGCTGGAGGCGAGATCGAGCGGAACGGAGATCGCGGCGGCACCGATGACCGCGGCATGCGGCGGCGCTTCGCCGAGATATTTCAAAGTCACGTTTCCACCGAGGCTGAATCCGACCAGCGCGATGCGCTGATAATCGCGCGCGGCGTGGGCGATCACCGCCGCGAGATCCGGCGTGTCGCCGCTGTGGTAGGCGCGGAGCAGGCGATTCGGCGTGCCGCTGCAGCCGCGAAAATTCCACGCGAGCACATCCCAATTTGAAGCGCGTAAAGTGGCCGCCATGCCGCGCACGTAGGATTGCGACGAGCTGCCTTCCAGACCGTGGCTGATGATCGCCAGGTCACCATTCCCGCTGCGCGCCCAGTCGAGATCGAGGAAATCGCCATCGTCCAATTCCAGACGCTTCCGCGAAAAATCCAGCGTGATCCGGCGCGGCAGCAAGACGGGAAGAATGGTCTGCAGATGCCCGTTGGAAAGAAAAGCGGGCGGGCGAAAATGCGAGGCAACGATGGGCATCGGAGCCCGTCGCTAAAACTTGATGGGCTCCGGCGGGTCGAGCGTGATCGCGCTTTCCTGAATCTGCATCTGCTCGGAAACCTGCACTGGCGCGGCGCGGCGGACTTCCGGCTCGCCGCTGGTCGAGGGAGCAGCGGGCGCGGGAATATCGTGGGCGCTGGCCACCGGTGCGACTTGCCCGTCGAGCGCTTTGGCAGCGAGCACATTGGTCAGCGCCTGCACGGAGTTAAACGGGTCCGCTTCACCTACCACCGTCGCGCTCTTCATCAGCACCGGCTTTTTCTCCACGGTGCTGACGGCGGCGACCGCGCGTGGCCATTCCGCGGCGGGAATGATTTTCAAAAGAGTCTGCTGCGCGCCGCCGTTGTGAACGGAGCACGCGTCTTTCGGGACCGAGTTTTCGGACGCGATCTCAAACAAGGTCGTGCGGCGCGTAACCGTCTCGCCGGTCTCCCGGTTTTGCGAAGTCTCGACACACTTGGGCGTGGCGAGTTGCCCGCTCGCGGTGCAAATTTCCGCCTTCACGATGCCGGGCGGCTGCGCGATTTCATTCGGGCGATACGCGGAGAAAGTGGCCGCCATGATTTTCGTCCAAATCGGCAGCGCGACTTCATTGGAAAACGCGCCGCGATAGATCGGCGACGGCTTGTCGAAGCCGACCCACACGCCGCAGGTGACCTCGCTCGAGTAGCCGAGAAACCAGTCGTCGGTGAAGTTGTAGGCGGTGCCAGTTTTGCCTCCGAGCGGAAATTTTTTCAGCCCCAGTTCGTTGAACGCGCTCTCCGCGGTGCCTCGCTCCAGGACTTCCGCGAGACAGCTATGCACCTGATATGCCACCGCCGGCACGCAGGTGCGGATGATCTCAGCTTGCGCGGAAAAAAGCGCGCGTCCGCTTTTTTCCTCGATGCGATTGATGATGAAAGGGCGTGCCGCGCGGCGGCCTGCGTTCGGGAAAATGGTCGTCGCCAGCGTCATTTCCATCAGCGTGCATTCGCTGCTGCCGAGATAGGTCGCGGGGAAAGGCCGCAGCGGACTTTCGATGCCAGCGCGTTTTGCAAAGTCGGTCACTTTCTCGATCCCAGTCGCCGAGCCGAAGCGGACCGTCGCGGCATTTTTCCCCCGCACCAGCGCGTCGCGCGCGGAGATTGCGCCGTCATATTTGTTGTCCACCCGCTCCGGTCCCCACTCGCCGAGGATGCCGGTGAGTCCGCCAATCATCACCTGGCGATTATCCATCACGGCATCCTGCACGATTGTGCCGGGAAACAAGCCGCGCTCAAAACCGGCGGCAAAGACAAACGGCGTGAACGCAGTCCCAACCGGCCGCCGGGCGGTGAGCGCGCGGTCGTACTCGCTATGCTGAAAATCGCGCCCGCCAACGAGTGCCAGAATTCCGCCCGTGCCGTTGTCGAGCACCACGGCGGCTCCCTGCAAATACTCCGGCAAGGGCAGCGGCTCCACATCGACGCCGGGCACCACGGGCTTCGCCGCGCGAGTTTTCACCACGTGGTCATATTCGCTGTAAAGCGGGTGCTCGAAGCCCTCGTGCCGCTCCACGGTCGCGAGCCGCTCGCGCATCGCGAGTTCCGCTTTCTTCTGCAATTCCAAATCGATCGTCGTGTAAATCCGGTAGCCGTCCGACACCGCCGAGTCGTGACCGACCAGCTTTTCGACCTGCTGCGCGACGAGGTCCGCCGCGTAGCTTTCCTGGTGAATCGGTTTGCGATTCTTGACGATGAGATCCTGCTTCAGCGTCTCGTCGAAAGTCTGTTCGTCGATCAGTCCGATTTCTTTCGCGCGCTGCAAAACGCGGTTGCGCTGCTCGACACACGCGTCCCGATTTTTCCAAGGCGACAGATTCGACGGACTGCGCAGCAGACCCGCAAGCGTCGCGGCTTCACTCAAATTCAGATCGCGCGCACGCTTTCCAAAATAGCCACGCGCCGCCGCCTCGGCACCGTAAAATCCCGAGCCGAAAAAGACGCGATTCAGATAAAGCTCCAGAATTTTTTCCTTGGTGCAGCGCTTCTCGATTTCACGCGCGACCGCCATTTCGTAGAGCTTGCGGTCGATCCCGCGATCATTGGCCGGGAGTTCATCGGGAAAGGAATTGCGGGCGAGCTGCTGCGTGAGCGTGCTCGCGCCTTGTCGCTTCCGCTTGCTGCGAAAATTTACGACGACGGCGCGGACGATGCCTTTGAAATCCACGCCATTGTGCTGGTAATAGCGCGCATCCTCGGCAGCGACCACCGCGGTGAGGAGCGTCGGCGAGAGTTCGTTGAAAGAGACTTGATCGCGATTCTGAATGAAGATGCGCCCGAGCACGACGCCGTTGCGGTCGTAAATAATCGAGGCGCTTTCCATCGCGTGCAGCTTCGAATAATCGAGCTTGGCCGCGCGCGCCTCCCACTTTGTCTTCTCGTAAAGGACGACGAGCCCGCCGCCGATCGCGACCGCCAATAAAAGCAGAAGCGGCACGGCGAACCAGGCGCGGCGATAGAATGGCTTACGTTGAAGGGCGATGTCCCACATGGGTCGTTTCGTGAAATCGAGGCAGGGCCGTAATTCCCATGATTCACCAACCCACGCAACCAAAACGATGGCGCGCAAAAATCCGCGCGCGCCGCTTCAAGGCGTCAATTGCAGACGCAGAAATTTCCGATTTTCGCCGGGCGCGATGCTGAATTTCACTCGCACCCGCGGATCGCCGGTGACGGGATCAGCCGCCAGGCTTTCCGTCACGTCCGGCTCGACCGGATTCCAAATGGAAAGCAGCGGATCGCCGAGCTGATAGGCGATCCCGCCGATCACCGCACGGGTGTTCACGCGATAGGTCAGCGTCAGGAAAAGCGGCGTGCCGGTGGGCGGCTCCAGCGCGAATTGCGGCAGGGCCGCGCGATCGGTCGTGGTGGCGACGGTGTTCGGATCGAGGTTGTGAAAATACTCCGCGAGATTCGAAATCCCGTCGCCATCCGAGTCGGATGCCGCACCGGAAAGGCCGCGCGCCGCGGCCCATTGCGCAAAGGTCGATTGCACCGTGAGGCCACCCGCGCTGCTCGCGGCGCTGCCGGCAGCGTTCGTCGCGACCACGCTGTAATTGCCCTCACTGGCAGGTCCGACATTGGTCAGCGAAAGCGCCGCGCCCGTCGCGTTCGAGATATTCGCGAGATTGAAGCGCCACTGATAGGTGATCGGGGCTGGACTGCTCGCTAAGACATTGAAGGAAGCCTGCGATCCTTGCAGCGCGATCGTGTTTGCCGGAGGCGTGACGATGGTCGGGGCCAGCAGCACGGAATTGCTCGCGCCCGGAGTTGGCGCGAGGAGAAGCTGGATGTTTCCGCCATCCGCGATGCGGCCCTGCGCGACGCCCGTCAATTGCTGGCCAAAGCTCACGACGTCGATTGGCGTGATATTCGCGTCGCTATTTGAGAGGCGCAGATATTCGGCGTTCGCATCGAGATTGAAGTTCACGTGATTTCGACCGGCTTCCGGCACTGCGTCGGCTTCCCATTTTACCCAACCTCCCGCGGCAATAAAGCTGAGCGGCTGCACGGCAAATTTCACGCGTCCGATTTCGCTCGGATCATCGGTGAGATACAGTCCGCTCATGTTCACGGGGTTCACGCCGGGATTGAAAATCTCGAACCAATCGCCGCCCGCGATCGGCGCGGCGAGCCACTCGTTGATCTTCAGCGCAGTCACCGCACTGAGCGCGGCAGCGGCGGAATTCACCGCTCCCCGCGTCGGAGTCGCGAGAAGTTTTTGCGTTCCGGCATCGAGTCCGAAAGACCGCTCGACGATCTGCGGACCCCACTCCGCGCGGTTCACGATCTGGCCGTTGGTGTTGAAAAGATAGAGCGCTCCCGATTGATCGCCGAGATTGAGCGCGGTGTTCATGTCCGCTTCGTTCACGAGGCTGGGACTGCGTGCCGCATCGCACCACAGGGCCAGATAGCTAAAAGCGGGAATCGTGGTGCCGGTCGGGAAAGTCCACGCACCGATGGCTTGCGTGGAAGTGGCGAGCTTCAGCCCGTCCAATGCGACACCGGTGGCGAGCGGGTTATAAATTTCCACCCAATCGGCGCGCGTGCCCCACGGTGCAAGATCGCCGGCGGTGTTGCGCGCGAGCACTTCGTTGATGATCGGGCCAGTCCACGAGTTGACGTAGTTGGCCGCACCGGGAGAGACGCTGTTGGTGAAGGTCGCGAAGGTGGCCGCACCGTCGGTGGTTCGCCCGCGCGAAATGCCCTGCGCGGGAGTGCCAAAGTTGACGGCGGAGACGGTGTCGATCACCGCCGCTGCGGAATCGAGAATGGAGAGCGCGGTCCCGGTTGTGGGGAGTTTGAAATCGAGTTGGTTGAAGCCCGGTTGCGTGTCACAAAAAAGCTGAAGCCAGCCCAGCGGTGCGACGAAAGAGAGCGCCGGATAGCGGTAAAGCTGCGTGTCCGTTTGAAAATAGAGACCGCTGATCGCGACGGGCAGCGTGGCGTTTTTGTTATACAGCTCGATCCAGTCGCTCCCACCCGGAGCGGCATTGGAAAGCCATTCATTGATCACGAGATTGCCGGAAGCGACGGCGAGCGACGCGGCGGTGTTCTCCGCGGCGACCGTGGGATTGGTGAGCGTCCATCCGCTGCCCACGCGACCGATGGCGCGATTGGCGATCTGATTTCCAAAGGAAATGGAATCCACGTAAGCGCCCGCCGCATTGCGCAGTCGCACCACCCCGCCCGCACCATTGAGCGGCGTCGTGATTCCCGAGCCATTACCACAGGCGACGACGGCAAAGTCCCCCGCCGCTATACTCGTTCCCGCCCCGAAAACAAACGAACCGGACGACGTTTCGACCTTCCAGCCAACCGGGTCGATGGAGACTGCACCGGTATTCTTCAACTCCACGTAACCAAGCGGCAATCCCCCGACGAGCACTCCGCCGTTGTTCAACGCCAGCACCTCATTGAGCACCAGCGCACTCGCCGGCAGCGCCGAGTTTGCCTGGCCCGGTGTGCCTTTCAACACGTCGCTGGATTTCCAATTCGCGTAGGAATCCGGGTCGCCATTCGCGTCGATGATTTCGAGCGAATAACCGCCACCATGCGGCGTGGTCGGCCAGGGCGCGACGTCATTATAGGTCACTGACACGACATTGCGGCCGGTGGCATCCTTCAGCGTGATGGTCTCGCCGTTGTTATCGAGCGAACCACCGAAATACCCGAAAACCGTCACGCCCGGATAACGGGACGTGAAAAGGCCCGTAGCGCCGTCATTGTTCCCCAGCACGAGACGGCTGCCCGGCCCGAACAGCGTGCCCGGTGGGAAGTAATAGTCGATCCCATCGAAATACCATGAGCCGAGATCCACCGCCGTCGCGCCGGTGTTTTGCAGTTCGAGAAACTCATACGCGTTTCCGCCCGGCGGATTGTACATGATTTCGGTGATCTTTACCGCGGGCTGTGTAATGCCGACGGCGAAGGTCGCCTCGTTCAACGCGCTCCACACGCCAGCATTCAGGAGGCGGGACTTCACGGTCGTGGTACCATTGATCGTAATCGGCACGCTGTAAGTCTGCGCCGTCGCCGCCACCGAGGTCGCCGTCGCACCCGTGGTCGGCGTGTAATAAATATGCGGGTCGCTTCCGTCCGTGGTGAAATAGATCACGCCCGCGCCGCCGGGCCGGTTCATCGCGATGACACGCCCCGCGGCCACCGTGCTGGTTCCCACGACCGTGCCGGCGATCGTGTTCAAGCGAAACTCCGGCGCACCGTTCGCCGTCGCCGGGTAAAGCCCGCCGACCTGGAGTTGGGCGAGCACGGTCGCCTTTCTTCCATCAAAATAACCGCCGATACTGGTCATCCGCGTATTCTCGGCGAGCCAGTGGCTTTCCCTCGTGTAGAGCGCGTAAACTCCGTCGCTGTAAGGATGCACATCCCGCCGGTAATCGCCCCAGCGACAGCTTTCCGCGACGATCGGCTTGTCCAAAACCGCCTGCCATTTCTGCCAGCGCGCGACATTGGCCGCATAAGTCAGCGCGCCTCCCGGAGCGATCATGTGTTTGTGAACGCGATCGGCAAAATCAAGGCGGTATTGCGGATGAAGCGTGAGGTTTCCGATGAGGCCAGTCGCGCCATCGTTCCGCGCGTGCAGTCCGGCCGGCAGGCCATACTTGTTCGGATCGGAATTTACGCGGTCGATCGTCGTATCGAGAAAAGTGTTTTCCTCATCCCAAGGCACAAACTGATATTTGCCCTCGGTCGGATTCGCCGCCGTCGCGCGACGCCGGAAGGCATACCAGTTTTTCAAGATCCCCCAATCCTGCGCGCCGGCGTAAAACTGCATCACCACGTAGTCGATGTACTCCGTCACATCGAGATAGCTTTTCATCTGGTCGTAAAGCGCATTGGTCGTGACGGACGAGATACTCGTCATGTTCGTGTAAACCGTGTCCGCGCCATTCTTCGCGATGCCCTCGTGGTAGATTGCGTAGTCCGCCTTGGCCCCGCCAAAGTAGGCGCTCACGAATCCTTCCACGGGCTGCTCCGCAAAATCATACACGCCCCAATAGATGCCGTTCAGGTAGAGATGCACGAAGCGGTGATGGCTCGCGAGATGGCCCATATCGCGAAAGGTGCTTTTGATAAACGCATCGCGCGTCCGCGTGGCGCGAGTGCGCTGGCTGTTGCCGAGGGAATTTCCCGACGCCACATCGCTCCAGTGCCGCCACGAAGAGCCAAAGTCGGGACGCAAAATCACGTCGTCATACTGCTGCACCTGCGAGTCCGTGAAGATCGGGTAGTCCAGCGAACCGGGGCCAAAGTCGCCCTTGAACTTTAGTTGGAAGCCATGCTTCGGATTCTTGTTCGGATCGCGACTCGCATTTCCGTGTCCGCCGATACCGCAGGTCGTCGAAAACGCGGACGAACCATCCGGCAAAATCATTTCCACCGAGCATTTCTTGTTCGGAAAATTCTTGTTCTGCACATTGCTCAGGTCAGTGGGAGTGCGCACCGTGCTGCCGTAGTAAAGGCCGTCGGGGCCGTTAAAAATGTCGTTCATCGGCATGACGATCGAGACCAGCGGCAGCTCGCGCATTCCATCGTTGAAACGCTGAAGTTTCACCGTATCGACCGAGCTACCCGGCGTGAGCGGGTCCACCCGCAAAGGATCGGTATCCATCTCGTAATCCGCCGGGATCACGCCGCCCGTGGCGGTGAAGACTGAGTTCGTGCCCCAGTTGTTCGGGAAGCCAGCGGGCGTGTTGTTTTGCGAAAGGAGCTGGTCGAGATAAATGTAGGAGTTCGTCACCGGCAGGCTCGGCACCTTGTTCGCCGAAAAGGCGACCGCCCGAATGCACTTCGTCGTGCTGATCGAAATCGGCCCGCTATACAGTGTGCTCGTCGCCAGCGGCTCCGTAAAATCCGTCGTATAACGAATTGTCGCCGTCGCATCCGGGCACGTCAGCACGAGCTGAAACGGATCTTTGAAAAAGCCCCGCCCGACACTCACATTCACCTTCGGAGTGATGGCGACGATCGAACTATTGCCATTCGCCGCGTTGGGAGTCGGCGCGGTCGCCGGCGTGCTCGACGCCCCGAAGTAACGCAGCGACCCATCGCTCACCTGCGGTCCGTAGCTATAGTCGGTGCGTTGCTCGGGATAGTTAAAAGCCGAGACGGCGGCCCGCGGGAAATTTGGCCCGACGAGCGCGAGGTAACCGCCGTTTTCATTGATCGTGAAATTGGTGTGCAGATTCCCGCTCACCGGCGTGCGGTTTTTGCCGGAGGCATAGACAACGAGGTAACCGCCAGCCGCGATCGTGCGGCTCGGGAAGACCCACTGACCCAAATCTCCGCTGTCATTCGTCAGCGCCCAGCCCGCCAGATTCACCGCGGTCGCACCGATATTTTTCAACTCGATCCAGTCGCCCTGATCGCCGTTTTCATCCACCAAACCCGTCCCGTTCGCGCTCAGAAATTCGTTGATCACCACGCTGCCAACGCCCGTCCCACTCAGCACCACGCTCCAGCCCCCGCCCGCGAAATTATTCGGCACCGCCGCCGTGTCCACGATCCCATGTCCCGCCACCCATGCGAAACTCACCGCGCCCACTGCCGGCTGGGGAAACGTGAAAACGTAAGGACCAAATCCGCTGCCCGTCACCGTCGTCGCCGGCGTGCCATTGATCGTCAGATCCGTCGCGTCCACCCCGGTCACCACCTCGCTGAAAGTCACCTCTACCTGCGTCAAAGCTCCCACCGTCGAAGCCGCCGCCGGAGTAAGTCGGACGACCGTCGGCGCGAGCGTATCGACGAGTGTGTAAGCCCACGCCGCGCCGCCAAACGCACCACTGCCCGACTGGCCCACGATGGCGCTGTTTCCATCGAAGGAAACATTCACCGCGCCCGGCGGCGGTTGCGTAAAAGTGAACACGTAAGGCCCGGCCCCCGAACCAGTGACCAGAGACGCCCCGTCCGAATTGATGAGCAAATCCGCCGCGTCCACCCCCGTCACCGCCTCGCTAAAGTTCACGGTGATCGAAGTAAGCGCCGTCACCGTCGCCCCATTGGCCGGTGAAGTCGGCAACAGCACCGAAGGAGCAGCATCTGCAGCGCATGAAAGCAGCAGCAGGATTGTGAGGGAGAAAATACGCCTGAGTAGCTGCATGGGTCGGGGGATTTTGGGGCGGGGCTGAGTTTAACGATAAACACGATGATTGCCTGCGCAACCGCTCACCTTCCCCGCGGGCAGCCTTCCGTTCGCCACCGCGTCCGGTTGCGCGGACACGACCCTACTGCCGCGCGAGATTTTTCGATTTCCGAAATGCCGCCGCCGCCTTCGATCCGGAGCCCGTCTTTTCATAAAGAACCGCCAGATTTTGCCATGCCTCCTGATGCGTCGGGTCGATTTTCACCGTTTCCTCGAACGCTCCAATCGCTTCGCCGTCCTTCCCGTCAGCCATCGCAAATTTCCCACGGGTGAAAGCTTCCGCCTCCGCCTCGATGCGATCTTCCATCACCGGCAATTCCGGCTCGACGGCAGGCACGGGCTTCGATGGACCTTTCACGGCGACGAGGTGCGGATCTTCCGCCGCTGTCGGAAGCCGGATCAGCTCAGCTTTTTTCGCGAGCGCGACTTCTACCGACGTCCCGGGCGGCGTATGGGCGCATCCGAAAGTCACTCCCGCAGCCGTACTGATCAAAAGTAATCCGTGTGCAAACTTCATAATTTATAAAAAGAATAACGAATGAAATAGCAGGACTCTTGCCTGATGGCGAAACCATTACAGGCTCGCTCGACACCAAGAGATACCAACGCTCTGATTACTACCCATGCCCGGTCGCAACTACACCAAAATTTTTTCCATCATCGGCCTCTTTCTCGGTGAAATTTACATGTTCTTCACCGTGCTCGCTCCTCGTCGCAGGGGCATCCCGATCGAGATCAGCGTTCCGATGCCACACGAAGTCCTGCCCGCCGACGTTTCGACGCCGGTGTGGGCGCGTGTTTTGGAGCTCTCGTTGAGTTCGGTTTACTTCGGCCTGTTCGGCGCTCTGGTCGGGCTCGGCATCGGTCTGCTCATTACCGGCATTCTCCAGAAACGCCGGCCGCCAGCGCCGTGACCGCGGCCTGCAAGCGCGCAGTCGTATCCATCCAGCCGCGTCGATCGTCGGATGCGTCCGCAAACAGCAGCGGCTCGCCGACGTGCAGTGTGAGCCGCACCGGCTTCGGCCAGCGGCTGCCCGGCGGCAGCGCGCGGAAAGCGCCGTCGAGAAAACACGGGACCACCGCCACTCCGGTACCCGCGATGATGCGACCGAGGCCCGGCTTGAAGTCAGCCATCTTTCCATCGCGCGTCCGGGTGCCCTCGGGAAAAAGAATGTAGATCGCGGGCTCGCCGACGAGGCGTTCGCGCAGCTCTTCGAGCGCGTGCGAGCCGCAGCGTTTGCGCCACATCGGCAGCGCATTCAGAGCGAGGGCGGAGAAAAAGGAGGACGCCGTCGTTTGAAAAAAAACGTCGCCCGCCGCGATGGGAAACGCCCGCTGGCGAAGATGCCACGGCAGCGCCGCCGCCAGCGTCAGGGCATCGAGATGACTGGCGTGATTCGCGATCAGGACGAACGGGGCCTTCCGCGGAATCCGCTCTGCGCCGCGCACCGAAAGGCGGTGATACATTTTCAAATAAAAACGCGCGCTGAAACGCCACGTCGCTTGCGCGAGAAAAGCGAGCAGACCGATCTCACGACGCAGACTTTTCAGCCTTTCGTCCGGTGGCAGGTCGCCGTCGCGCGCCGGTTGATATTTCCACGGTTCCATCAGCCGCCGCGGAAATACTGGACGTAGTGAAAGAGCGCGGGCCCGACGAAAAGCAGGCTGTCGAAACGATCCAGCAGCCCGCCGTGGCCGGGGATCGTGGCGGCCATGTCCTTGATGCCGAGGTCGCGCTTGATGCTGGACATCACGAGGTCGCCGCACTGTCCCGTGAGCGAAAGCAGCACGCCGAGCGCGATGAGATGCAGCGGGCAATCGAGCCGCCCGCCCGCAAAGATGAAGTGCATGAGCGTGGCAAAAAGCGCCGTCGTGAGCACGAGCGCGCCAAGGGCGCCGCCGACGGTTTTCTTCGGGCTCGTCTGCGGTGAAAGTTTGCGCCGCCCGAAGGCCTTTCCTGTGCAGTAGGCGAAGATGTCGTTCAGCTCGACGCACAGCAGGATCGCGAGCTGGATCGGCGCACCGAGTTGGTCATTCGCGAAATAGGAAAAGTGGCCGAGGCACACGCCGAAAAGCAGGAAACAAAAAATGCCGAGCGCGACCCGCTGGATGTAGTTCTGCGGATTATCCGCCAGCAGCGCCACGATCACGATGGCGCAGACGAGGAGCGACGTGAGGGCATTAAAAAAGCCGTACCACTGATCCGCGATCGCGAACGTAATCAACGCGATGCCGAGCGACACCACACCGCTGACCGCGCGATGCCGAAACAGCCCGATCGCGCGGGCGAACTCGCGGTAACACATCGCTCCCAGCACCGCGACTCCGAGGATCGCGGGAATCCTCCCGAGCAGCAGCGGCCCGACCATCAGCGGAGCCAGCAACAGCCACGATTTATAGCGCGTCCAAAGATCCGCGCGCAGCTCCGGCGTGTCCTTTCCCGCGACTTGCAGCGCGAGGAAAAAAAGCGGTGTCAGTGCGAGTGCGGTCGCGATTCCTGCGGCGATCCAGAACGCCACAGGGTGCAGACCGAAAATCATTTCGCTCCCCTTTCCCGCAGAAACGCCGCGATCCGCGCCAGCCGCCGCCACGCCGTGATCGCGCTACCGGCGGCCACAATCCACAACGCGATTTTTAGCAGCGGCAGCGAACTGGCGGGCATCGCCGCGAGCGCGAGCGCCGCCACCGTCATCACAAACATCCGGTGCGGCTTCGCCTGCGGCCCGATGAAAATCTGGCCCGCGCCCACGCTCACGCCAAGCGCCCGCACATACGCCACGAAGACCGCCGCCAGCGCCGCGCCGAAGCCGAGCAAAACATCGCCGCCCGCCGCGAAACCAGCACCGATCAGGATCGCCGCGTCGGCCACTCGATCCGGCGCTTCATTCCACAGCTCGCCCGTTGGCCCGCCCTTCCCGCCTTCCACGGCCACCATGCCGTCGATCATATTCGCCAGCAGACGCATCTGGATGAAAAGCGCCGCGCCCAGCCAGTGCAGTCGCAAGCTCCATTCCACCCCGCTTTTCGTCCCCCAAAAAGCGAGAGCCGCGAGGAACGCAAACACGATGCTCGAAAACGAAATCGCATTCGGCGAAATCCCCGCGCGAACCAATCCCGCCGCCAGCGCCCGGAACAGCGGCACGTCGCGACTTTTCAGCGGACGCCGACCCGCCATTTTCGCGTCACTCATCGCATCGCGTCACGTCGCCTTCAGCGAGCGCCACGGCTCCTCCGTCGAGTGGTCCACGCTGAACGGACCGTTGATTTTCGACGGCGTGAGGATCGCGAGAAATTTGCACTGCGCGTGGCTTTCATTGTAGCAGCCATGCACCACGCCGCGCGGGATGAGCAGGCTGTCGCCGGGCTTCATGATCCGCTTTTCCTGCTCGATCCACTGCTCCATTTCGCCTTCCAGCACGTAGATGATTTCGTCCATCTCCGGGTGCGTGTGAAAAGGATGACCCGATCCGTGCTCGATGTGTGCGCGCACGAAAACGAGCGAGTCGGTGTCGCTCAGACCATCCTTGAAATACCAATGATTGATTTGACCGGGGAGTTCCTGGTTTTCAGTTTCTTGGGCGGAGACAAAACGACGGGGCATGAGGTGGTGGGGATTTCAGATTTAAGATTTCAGGTTTCAGATTGGATTAAGCGTTCGCATTCCGCGCGACAAATCTGAAATCTGAAATCCCATGACCATCGCCCTCCTCGGAACCCTCGACACCAAAGGCCACGAGCACGCATTCGTCGCCGAACAAATCCGTGCCCGCGGCCATAAAACGCTCCTCATCGACCTCGGCACCGACGGCCCGCCGCAAATCACGCCCGACCTTTCCCGCGAAGAAGTCGCCGCCATTGCCGGAGTCGATCTCGCGGCCATCCGCGCGCGGCACGATCGTGGGGAAGCCGTCGCCGCCATGTCGCAGGCTGCGCCGATCGTGCTTTTGAAATTGCAGGGCGAAGGAAAAATCGACGGCGTCATTTCGCTCGGCGGCGGCGGCGGCACGGCCATCGCGACGGCGGGCATGCGCGCGCTCCCGCTCGGTTTTCCAAAGCTCATGGTCTCCACACTCGCGAGCGGAAACACCGCGCAATACGTCGGCGTGAAAGACATCGTAATGATGCCCAGTATCGTCGATGTCGCCGGGCTAAATCGCATCTCGCGCCAAATCCTCACCCGCGCCGCCGGAGCGATTTGCGGCATGGTCGAGTCGCAACCTCCCGCTGCGGATGACAAGCCGATCATCGTCGCATCGATGTTTGGAAACACGACAGACTGCGTGCAGCACGCTAAAACCGTTCTCGAAAACGCGGGCTATGAAGTCCTCGTTTTCCACGCCACCGGCACCGGCGGCAAAACGATGGAATCGCTCATCGAAAGCGGACTTGTCTCCGGCGTGCTCGACATCACGACGACCGAATGGGCCGACGAACTTTGCGGCGGATTTTTGGGCGCGGGCCCGACCCGGCTCGAAGCCGCCGCGCGCCGCGGCATCCCGGCGATCGTCACGCCGGGCTGCCTCGACATGGTGAATTTTCACGCGCCCGAAAGCGTCCCCGCGAAATTCGCCGGACGCACGCTCTACAAACACAATCCGCAAGTCACCCTCATGCGCACGAACGCCGAAGAGTGCGCCCAACTCGGCCAAATCCTCGCGGAAAAAGTGAACCTCTCCACCGGTCCCGTGACCGTGTTGCTCCCAATGAAAGCGATCAGCATCATCAGCGCTGAGGGCCAGCCTTTCCACGATCCCGGGGCGGATCGCGCGCTTTTCGACGCGATCAAAAAACATCTGCGGCTGGACATTCCCGTGATCGAAGTGGATGCCGCGATTAACGATCCCGCGTTCGCCGAAGCCTGTGCGAATACGCTGCTCGATGAGCTTGGCGTCAAGGTTCCGCGCTGAGCGGGCCAGCCGGATTTTCTCTTCCTTCGCGGCGAACTTTCGACGACTGATCTTTCATGTCCCAGCCACGAAAGATCCTTCCCCTTCTCCTACCGCTCATCCTCGCTGGCACATGGACGACAGGCTGCTGGCGGCAGCCGGCGCCGGACAATTCCGCGGAGATTCAGCACCTGACTTCCGAGCTCGAAACGACGCGCGCCAAGTTGGACGCGGTGGAAAAAGCGCTCTCGACCAAACTGGAGGATGCCACCGTCGCCGCAGCACCGAGCGAAGTAAAAGCGACGCCAGAGCCCGCAGCCACGAGCGCAAACAGCGAAGCAAAACTCGCGGCGCTTCAGGCAGAATTGAGCGCGATGAAAAAGCGCGACGCGTTCGTTTTCCTCGAGGCCAGCGCCGCGCTCCGCTCGGGCACGGCCGACATCGCGCTGGAGCGCTACCAGCAGTTTCTCAAAAACTTTCCGAACAGCCCGCTCGCCGCTGACGCCGACCGCGCGATCACCGAACTTTCCGCCACGGCGGATCGGGAAATGCGCGCCCGCGTGGCCGTCACCGATCCACGCCGCGCCGACCGCGATGCGTTGCAAAATTTTCGCGATGGCACCGTCACGCTCAAAGAAATTGCCCCGCTCCTCAAAGGCCGCAGCCAGTCGGAAATCGTGAAGCTTCTCGGCGCTCCGTCGCAGACTTTTCGCGATGGCAAGGAACTGGGCTACGCCGACAAAATCATCGACACCACGACGGGGAACAAAGGGACGCTCGTGATCGGATTTGAAAGCGACAGCGTCTCGACGCTGCGCATCGGCTACCTCGGAAAGCCGGTCAAACCTTGATCCACCGCTACTTTGGTGGCGGCGGCTCGGCCGTCGTGTCGTCGGCCGGAATCGCCGAAAAGTCGCCTTCTATGACTTCCGGCGCACTTTTCTTCCGGCTCAAGTAAACAGTGTTCAGCCGCCCGCTCTGCTTCGTGCGCACGGTGTAACGCTTGTTCACATCGTCCTCGGCGATCAGTTCCATCTGCCCCGCGCTCACGGAAACCATCGTGCTCGCCACCATGCGCGTCGGATTTTTCTGCGCATCCTCGATCATCTGTTTCGCCTTCGGACCAAACACGAGCGCGACCACGGCAAACGCGATGATGCCCAAGACGACAAGGCTGCCACAGCCGATGCCGACCCAGGCGAGCGGACCAAGACCTTTTTTCGGAGCGGCGGGAATCGGAGGTGTATCCATAGATGCGGCAGACGCTACCGGCATCCGCATCGAAACCGCAAGCTGCGAGGCAGCTCGCTTTTCTGATTTTTCAGGCCTTTGCGAACAGGTCCATCACCGGTTTTCCCAGCCCGTCTTTGGTCACGTAAAAGGGACGTTCTTCGATGACGTAGGAGAGCTTCGGAGACACGCCCATCGCGCGGTAGATCGAGGCGTGCAAATCCCCGATCGCGACCGGATTTTCAATCGCCTTGCACGGACGCTCGTCCGCCGTCACACCGTGGACGTACCCGCGCTTCACGCCGCCGCCGAAGAGCAGCACGCTGCCAGCTTCGGTGAAATGCCGGTGCATTCCGTAGTGCAGCGGGTGTTCGATTTTGTCCGGCACGAGCGCCTGGGTTCGGACCTTCGAGCCCTCGCGGCCCTCGATCATCATGTCGCGCGAAAATTCGCTCGCGAGCACCACCAGCGTTCGATCGAGCAGGCCACGCTCTTCGAGATCAAGCACGAGTTGCGCGACGGGCGCGTCGATCATTTTCTTCATGTTCACGAGCCGCGCGTGGCCGTTCTCGTGCGTGTCCCAATTCAAAAACGGAATGTATTCCGTCGTCACCTCGATGTAGCGCGCGCCCGCTTCCGCGAGCCGCCGCGCGAGCAGGCAGCCGAGCCCGAAGCGCCCGATCGTCCCCGCCTCATAGTCGCCGTCGCGATTCTGTTTCGCCGAGTTGATCTTTCCCGGATCGAAGCCCGCGGGGACATATTTCGCGACGTTTTTCGCCGGCTCGAGAGAAAGGTCGAACGCCTTTGCAGCCGGCGACGCGAGGAGCCGGTGCGCGTTGTCCATCGCGCGCACAAACGACTCGCGCTGATACTCGCTGCCTTCTTTCCCGATCGGACTCGCGTCGAGGAGCCGCTTGTAAAATTTGGTCCGATCTTCAAAACGAGTCGGCGTCATCCCCGCGGGCGGTCGCACCGCCGAGGCTGCGTCCTGCGGAAATGGCACGTTGAACGGCCCAAATTCGCTGCCGAGAAAACCCGCAGTCGTGAACGCCTTGAGTTCCTCGCCTTCCCCGAGATCGAAGCGCTGCCCGATATTGATGAACGCCGGCACCGCCGGATCGCGCGGGCCGAGCGCCCGCGAAAGGAACGCGCCCAGATGCGGCGCGGCGACAGTTTGCGGCGGCACGTAGCCGGTGTGCCAGTGATACTGATGCCGCGAATGCAGGATGAATCCAAGGTCCGCGGCCTGCGCGCTGCGGATGAGCGTCCCGCGATCCATCACGCTCGCGATCTTCTCCAGCCCCTCGGAAAAGCGCACGCCATCCACCGCGGTCGGGATGCTCGGGAAAGTCGAGAGCACTTCTTTCGGGTCCATTCCCTTTTCAAAAGGCGCGTACCGTTTGGGATCGAAAGTCTCCGTGTGCGCCATGCCGCCGGCCATCCAGAGCACGATAACCGTGTCGGCAGTCGGCGCGATTTTTTCCAACTCCGCCGCTCCGAAAAGCTGCGGCGCGCGCGCGCCGAGAGCAGCGAGCGTGGCGGCGGATGCGGTCTTGAGGAAGTCGCGGCGGGTGTGGAGATGAGGCATGGCTGATCGTTGGTTAAAAATGGGGAAAACTATTTCGCAGGCGGCGCACCGTAGTTTTTCGCGAGGTAATCGACGAGCGCCTCGATCTGGTCGGCGGGCAGCGGCGCACCGTATTTTTTCTGCATCTTCTCGACCGTCGCTTTCCACGCGGCAGGTGAAAGCGGCGGCTGCGTGGTGATGTATTCCGTCGAGTGACACACGAGACATTGCGCCTTCACGGCATCCGCACCGGGCAGGATTTTGAGGATGACGGTCTCGGCTGGCAGCTCGATTTTTAGCGGAGCCGCAGAAGCGCTGAGAGCGCTTAGCAGAAGGAAGAGGCGTGTTTTCATCGGAAGAAAAAGCTCAGGCGGCGACGGTGACTTTGACCGACTCCACGACATTGCGCATGTAGCCGGAGGGATTCCAAAGCGGTTCGAGCGGCTGCGATTCGCCGACGCGATTGGTCGCCCGCACTTTCCACTCCTGCGCCCCGCTGGCCGCACCCGGGAGGGCGATCGTCCATTCGCGGAAGGAATATTTGCCGAGATCTTTTCCGAGCACCGCCGCACGCCAGGTGCGCCCGCCATCTGCGGAGAAAAGCACTTCCGTAATTCCGCTGCCGCCGTCAAAAGCGATGCCGCGCACGAGCGTCTCGCGGCTCGCAGGAATGGTCGCGTCGGCGGCGTGACTCGTGATGAACGAGCGCACGTTGAAGCGCCCGATCGGCACCGTGGTTTTCGCCGTCGTGCCCGGTGCGATGCACGCGCCGGCTGTATCCGGAATGCGATACGCGGTGCCCATCCAGAAGCCCGCGAAAATTTCATCGACGACGCTGATCTCATTCACATGCTTCACCCAATACGTGCCGTAATAACCCGGCACGATGAGGCGCAGCGGGTAGCCATTGAGCATCGGTAAATCCTCGCCGTTCATTTCGTAAGCGAGCAGCGGCTCGCCATCGAGGGCGTGATCCAGATCGAGCGCCTTTACGAAATCTGGCGTCTGCGGAATCACCGGCTGATCGAGCCCATTGAAAGTCACCTGCTTCGCGCCTGCGGCTACGCCCGCTTTTTCCAGCACATCCTTCAGTCGCGCCCCGCGCCAGCGCGCGTTGCCCATCGCGCCATTGGCGAGCTGTCCGCCGGGCACGCGCGGATTGAAAAAACCGCGGCTGTTTCCCGAGCACTGATTCACCGCCACGACTTCGACCGCCTCGAACTGCTTTTTCAAATCCGCCACCGACAAGCTCAACGGCGCATTCACCATCCCCTTCACCTCCACGCGAAACGTCTCCGCATCAATCTCCGTCGGAACATTCGCGAGATGGTAGCGGACGAAGAACGCGTCGTTCGGAGTGATGACGCCCTCATTGAAAACGCTAAACGGCGTCTCAAGTTGCGGCGGGCGCGCAGTGAGACGGATGAGCGGTCGCTTCTGCGGATACTTCACCAGCGGCCGCTCGCCGTTGGTGAAGGGCAGCGTCACCGTCTCGTCCGCGAACAAACTCCCCGGAGCCGCCAGCCCCGCCGCGCCGAGAATCGCTACTTTTTGTAAAAAATCGCGCCGCGAAAACGGGCCGGGTTTGGGAGAGTGCATGGGTAAATGAGCGTTAATTGATGAGTTGAAACTCGGGCAAATTGACCATCGCCCAGAGCAAATCTGCGATCGCTTCCGGCTTCGGCTGCTGGCCGAGCAGTTCGAGCGCGAGCGCACTTTCCGCCGGAGCGGGTTCGCGGCTCAGCGCGCTGCGGTAAAGGCGCGCGATCCAGCCGGCGGGATCGCTGCCCGCATCGGCGGCGAGTTTCGCGGCGGTGCTTTGCAAACGCGAATCAAGCGTCGCGCCGTTGGTCAGTTCCAGCGCCTGCATCGTCGTCGCCGCCGTGGCCCGCGCGGGAATCACCACCTCGCGATTCGGACGATCGAGCGCGACTTGCAGCGGGTCCGCTGCCAGCAGGGCCGCGCGGATTTTTCCCACGCTCGCCGCCGTGCCGACCGCCGCGCTGAGCTGCGTTCCGAGTTCGACGGGCATGTTGGCGAAATCTTTTCGAGAGATCGGATCGAGGCCTGGCCCTTCATCGATCGGGGCCACTCCCGCCGGCAGCGCTTTCACGGCGGCCCAGGTCGCATCGGCGAGGTTCGCCGCATTCCACGCGCCTTCCGGATTTCGTTGCACGCGCCACGTTTCATCGCTCCTCACGTCCACAATTTCCGGCAGCGCGCAGCGCAGGAAAAAAGCGATGCCGCTCTGCTGATTTAGGTGCTCGGTGGAAGCCGGATACTTTTTCCGCTCCACATCGTTCATCCCCTTTTCCGTATGACTGGATACGTCGATCACGATCACGTTTTCCCCCGCGACCAGCAGCGGTTGGAGATTGTAGATCGCGATGCGGCCATTGCGGAAACCATCGCGCTGGATCGATTTCGCAGGATGCCCGTTCACGAGTAGCTCAAAGCCCTGACTCGCGAGCAGCGTCGCATACCCTTCAGGCGGTACCGCGGGCAGCGTGAATTTTTTCCGAAAAACGACTTTGTGCCGGCCCGTCGAAGTCGTCGCCGCCGCTGCTTTGAGCTGCTCCTGCGCCGCATTCATCGTAGCGGTCGCCTGCTCCATCGCCAGTCGCGCGGGCTCGATCGCCGCACCGCCATTCGTCGCGGCGGCGTCCATCAGTTTTTGCGCCGCCGCAAATTTCACCGCGCTCTCGGTCATCGAAGCGCGCGCCCCACGCACCGCGGCTCGCTGCGCCGCAAGCTGCACCGGTTCATCCGTCCAAATCCATTGCGGCATCTTCACTTCACCGACGAGCCCGTTCGCCAAAAAATCAAACTCCAGCGAAGACGGCAGCCGGTTCCACTGCCCGCTGATCATACTGATCGCGTCGCTGAATTGCTCTGCCGACATCCGCCGTGTCAGCGGCCCGCGGAAGACGAATTCCTCCTTGTCGCCCGGACTCTCCACCGTCGGCATTTCGTAAGCGCGCGACGTGCAGATGACTTCGAGCGTGTGCTTCACATCGTAGCCGTGCCCGACGAAATCCTCCGCCAGCCAGTCCAGCACATCGCGACTCCACGCGGCGCGATCCATGTCATCCAGCGGCTCCACCAGGCCGCGTCCGAGCAGCCGCGCCCAAAGTCGATTGACCAGCGTGCGCGAAAGCCGACCATCGGCGGAACTAGTCACGATGTCCGCGAGTTGCTTCAAACGCACGGCTTTCGGCGCGGTCGCATCCATCGCGCCGATCTCCGGGTAGAGAAAACGCAGCGCCGCTTTTTTGCCGGTCGGCTTGTCGCAATGCACCAGCTCCATCGGCTCGTCCGAATACGCGGTGGCCAGGCCATACGCATCCGACAGCGCCCAGTCGTTCACAAAGCTGTCATGACACGACGCGCATTTCAGATTCACGCCGAGGAAAACCTGCGAGACGTTTTGCGCCGCCTGCATCGGCGGCAGCATCGCGGCGTTCACATTTCCCCGCCAAATGATCCCGCGCGTGAAACCTTCGCTGCGCTTGTCAGGATTGATGAGCTGCGAGACAAAACGGTCGTACGGCAAATTTGAAATCAGCGCGCTATAAAGCCAGCCGCTGATCTGCTTCCGCCCGCCGTCGATAAAGCCCGCGCCCTTGTAATCGTTCCGCAGCAGATCATTCCAAAACGTGAGCCAGTGATCCGCGTAATTCCGCTGATCGCCGAGCAGACTGCGCACGAGCCTGCCGCGTTTGTCTGGCGCGGAGTCGTTCGCAAATTCATCGAGCTGCGCAGCCGTCGGCAACAATCCGACGAGGTCCAGATAAACCCGCCGCGCAAACAAATGATCCGCCACCGGATCCCGCGCCGCCACGTGATGCGCCGCAAAATAGGGCGCGAGCAAACGGTCGATCGGATTGTCCGCGCCGTCCGCCAATGCCACCGCGCGCGGATGCAGATTTTCCGGCGGCGGCTTCGCAAAAGTCACGTTCGCGGGCCACGTCGCACCTTGATCGATCCACGCCCGCAACACGCCGACCTGCTCCCGCGTCCACTTCGTCCCTTTCTTCGGCATCACTTCGTCAGGATCGATTCCCGAGACAAGTTCGACGATGTAACTCGCCGCGCTTTTCCCCAAAACCGCGCCCGGCCCGGTGTCCCCGCCTTTCAAAAATACGTCGCGTGTCTCGAGCGAAAAGCCGCCCTTGTCCTTCCCTTTTGCATGACACTTCACGCACGCCGCCTCAAACATCGGCTGAATGTCTTTCGCGAAATCCACCGTGCGCTGAGCCGGCGGTGGCAGCTTCGCCTGATCGTCCGGCGAAAGTTCCGCCAAGCTGGCAGCGACCAGCGCACTCAGGCTCAGAAGAGAAAACGGAAGAAATTTCATCGCGTAAAACATAAGTCCTTTCAGAGATTTTTCTTCATTAGAATTTCCGCGAGGCGCAAAGGATGCAGTCGGAAATCGCGATCCAGCATCGCTTCCAGCTCATACATTGAGCGCTCCAGAGACGCGCGCAGTTCAATCGCCGCCGCGTCCGAAGTCTCGTCGAGCGGCTCCGCGATCGCTTTTTCAAAGCGCTTGGAAAGCGGTCGTTTCAGATTCGTCCGGCCCGCTTGCGCCAGTAGTTCGCTCAACTTCGCCACTTTTTCCCTCGCCTCCCGGATGCGCACCGACGCTTCCGCTTCCGAAATCTCACCCGCTTCCACGCGCTTCAATTGCTGGCAAACAAAGAGGCGGCAACGCTCCGGCCTCGACAGGTAAATCGCGCAATGAGTCCCGCAAAATGCGGCACACGGCTGCTGAAACGAATAGCTCCCGCTCTTGCGCTTCAGCTTCAGGCCGAGCGCCGCCAGCGCCTTGGGCGAATCCGTTTTTTGCAGACCAACCGTGTGAAACATCACCCCGTTGCAGCAAAGCCCGCACTCCGCGCACAGCCGCGAAGCCGCCGATGACTGGGAATCCGGAAGCATTCGCGTCCCCTACTCCGCCGCGCCGTCGTGAAAAGCATCAGCCGCAAACCAATCCTCGACCCGCTTGCGAGCCCACGGCGTTTTGCGGAGAAAAGTCAGACTCGACTTCATGCTGGGATCAAACTGAAAGCATCGCACCGGAATGCGGTCCGCCATTTCCACCCAGCCATAGCGCACGACCAGGCGACTTAGAATCGTTTCCAAAGTCAGGCCATGCAAAGGATCGTTGGGATGGTTGGAAGGAGATGGCATGGCCTAAGGCTTTACCGGTTGCCTGGGAGTCAGTCCTGCATGGATAACTGCAAGAAGCGACTTGCTGGCCGGTCCGTCGGTATCCAGCGACCAGATCATCACTCCGCCCAGGCCCGCGGATTTCACCAGCTCCACTTTTTTCTTCATCGTCGGAATGCCATTGTACCAAATCGTCTTTCCAATCTCATCCTTGTCTTCCGCGCCTGGATAACTCGCTACAATCTCGGAGTAAGGATAATCGCGCTTCCGAAAGGCCGCTCCAAAGCCGTAGCCATAAAAAGGAACTCCGAGAATCGCCTTTGCCTTGGGCACGCCACGCTTGAGCCAATATTCCACGTTGCTTTTTGCAAATTCGAGCGACGAGTGCTGGCCCGGGACATTCGGCTCCCAATAACCCGCGCCGTCGTAAGCCATGATATTTACCAAATCGAAGAGCTGCAGCGTCGCATTCGGCACATTGTTACCGCCGTACCCTTTGGAAAGCGCCGCCGTCAGAAGCTTCCCGCGCGCTTTTAGCAACGGTGCCAGCGCTCCGACAAAAGCGCCGTAGTCCTGATTGATTGATGGTCCTTCGATATCCACGTCCAAGCCGTCGAACTCATGGCGCACTACATAGTCCGCCAGACCGGCAGCGAAGTTGCGGACCTTTGATGCTTCTAGTAAGTCAAAGTAGCGCTGCTTTAGCACCGCATCGCCCGAAGCTGATCCGCCGCCGATGGAGACCAACACCTTCACTCCCCGCGCATGCGCCTTCGCGATCAAGACGTCATTATCTTTCTGGAAAGAGAGATGTCCGTCTGCGCCCGCGGGATTTTCAAACGCGATATTGATGTGGGTGAGCTTTGAGTAATCGATCGTGTCGGCGAAGGCTTTCAGATCGATCCAGTTCGGCACATAGGCGACGACATTTTCCTGCGCGTCAGCCCGCCGCAAATCCGCAACGAAGGAGAGCAGGACGAAGAGCCACGGAAATTTTCTGAAAGCGAACATGGTGCCAGCGTGCGCCACCAACTCGCCAACCGCAACTTCAACGATGGAACAAGATAACCGGGAGGTTTCTTTTGCTTTCTCCAGTATGGTGCTCCTTTATCTCAAACCCCTTTTAATCTGCCGCCGCGAATGACCAACATCCTGCTCGCCACCTTGAATGCCCGCTACATTCATTCGGCGTTTGGCTTGCGCTATCTACTCGCGAACCTCGGCGAATTGCGATCCTCCGCAGCAATCGCGGAGTTCGATATCAACCAGCGCCCGCTGGAAATTGTCGAAGCAATCATCGCTCACGAGCCGAAGATTTTGGGACTCGGAGTTTATATTTGGAACGTAGGGCCGACCACGGAAGTCGTGGCACTCCTCAAACGACTGCGGCCGGAGATGACTATTATTCTCGGCGGTCCCGAGGTTAGTTATGAGATCGATCAGCAGGAGATCGTTCGTCTCGCGGATCATGTCATCACTGGCGAGGCGGATCTTGCCTTCGCCGAGACGTGCCGCGCGTTACTCGCTGGCGGGAAGGTTGCCAAAGTCGTCGTCGCGCCACCGCCCTCCCTCGACGCCCTTGCCCTGCCCTACGACTTATATTCCCAGCAGGATGTCGCGCATCGTATCTTGTATGTGGAAGCTTCACGCGGGTGCCCGTTCACGTGCGAGTTTTGCCTTTCCTCGCTGGAGATCCCCGTGCGGGCGTTCGCGCTTGAACCATTCCTGGCTGCGATGGATGACTTACTCTCCCGCGGGGCCATGCAGTTCAAGTTTGTCGATCGCACTTTTAATCTAAACATCGCCACTAGCCGGAAGATCCTCGATTTTTTCCTGACCCGGTGGCGCGATGGAATGTTCGTCCATTTCGAGATGGTCCCGGACCGTCTCCCCGAAGCACTGCGCGAAATCATCGCCCAATTTCCTCCCGGCGGTTTGCAGTTCGAAGTCGGTATTCAGACTTTCGATGATGCGACTTCGCGGAATATCAGCCGGCGTCAAAACCTTGCGAGGATGGAAGAGAACTTCCACTTTCTACGCCAGCAAACGGGAGTCCATATCCATGCAGACTTGATTGTTGGGCTTCCCGGAGAAGACATGGCGAGCTTTGGAAAGGGCTTCGATCGTTTGCTGGCGATGCGCCCGCAGGAGATCCAGATCGGCATTTTAAAACGACTCCGCGGCACTCCGATCGTCCGCCACGATCAGGAATGGCAGATGACCTACAGCGCCCATCCGCCCTACGACATTTTACAAAACCGTCTCCTGAATTTCGCTACCATGCAGCGTTTGCGAAAGTTTGCGCGGTTTTGGGATTTGGTCGGAAACAGCGGCAATTTCGTCGAAACTACGCCGCTCCTGTGGTACGACGGCACCTCTCCCTTCGAGAGCTTTCTCCGATTCAGCGACTGGATTTCGGCGAGAATCGGACGCCATCACTCGATCGCGCTTTCGACGTTGGCGGAGAACCTTTTTACTTATTTGGTAACAGAAGCGTGTGTCACAGCAACCCAAGTGGAAACCGCTATCTGCGCTGACTGGAGACGAACCGGAAAACTGGAAGACCCGCCCTTCCTAAACCGTCCCAAAGCTCCCAGGGCCGCACGCCGACTCATCGCAAAAAGACAGGCGCGCCACGTCGCAGACAGCTAACACTGCAAATCGATTCAGCCCCTACTTACTCACTAGGCCGCGTAATACTTCGGATAGCGGTAGTAATGATAGTCGGGCATATCTGCGTCGATGGCGTTTAGGATAAGACCGAGGACATTGACCTGGCGCTGGTAGAGACTTTCGAGAGCGTTTTTCGTCAAGTGTGCCGAGGTGAAGCCTGCCCTCACCACCATCAACGTTCCGTCGAAGTTCGGCGCCAGCGTCGGCGTATCATCGGTGGCCAGGATTGGTGCGGTATTGAAGATGATCAGGTCGAACGCTTCTTTGAACTCATCAAGCAACGTCAGCATCGCCGGTTTCAGCAGGAGTTCGCCAGATTGGTTGGTGACGGGACCACGAGAAATAATGGAAAGGGTCGGATACTTCGTGGCATGCAACACTTCCTTCCATTTCGTCTCGCCCCTCAAAATACTCGTGAGTCCCAGACGACCATCCAGATCGAATAACTGCGCGATATCACCGCGACGAAGATCGGCATCGACTAACAAGACGCGAGCTCCCGAGGCCGCCATAGTCACCGCCAGGTTGCTGGCGATTGTGGATTTGCCTTCATTCGGGATTGCGCTCGTCACGATCAAGGTTTTCATCTCTGCCTGATTCGGCATGAAAATCAGCGACGACCGCAAGCTGCGGAAGGCCTCCGCATAAGTGTATCGCTCATCTTCCTGATCCAATAGCGGGAGACCGCGCGTGCCCCGACTATCGGAGACATCGGGTATTTGACCAAGAATCGGCTCAGAGAAATGTTCGATAATCTCCGTCGAGGAAGAGAGCCGGTCGTCGGACCGATTCATCAGGAAGAGCACCAGACTTCCAGAGGCGAGTCCTGCGAGGAGGCCGAGAAGCAGGTGCTTTATCGTGCCGCGAGGAACCGGAACGGGAGGCGTAGCGTGCCGTCTGATCGTCGGCAAACCGGCATCGAGTCCGGTTTTCGTGTCCACTTTCCGAAGGTCCGCCACGAGCTGTTCTTCCTGCTTTTGCAGACGATTCACTTCACTTTCGAGGCGACTGTATTCGTTATCTTTCTTGCTCGCCTCGTTCATCTTTTCAGTTGAGGTCGCGATACTTACTTCGAGGCTCTTGAGGTCGTTCTTGATCGCTCCGATTCGCGAGGCAGCGGCATCCGCCGTCTGCTTTTTAATGACACTGATATTTAACTGAATGCCTTCGATTTCCCGTTCCAGGGCTTTTAGTTTTGGATGCTTGGGTTTCCACACGGCCTTCCGCTCTTCCAAATCTGCCTGCTTCTGCACAAGCAAGCGCGACTTCTCCAAAAATTGCGAATAGAGTTCGTTGCCGCCGAAACCGGCGTCGCCCTTTGCTCCACTATCCGGCAATGTTGGGCCACCACCAGGATTACCGCCACCGAGATTCAGTGGCTGAGTCGAAAGAAGAAGCTGATCGGGCTTTAGATTTTGAAGACGAAGGAGATCGTGCTCCAGTTGCGACTGCTGGGCCTTCAATCCCGTTAGGAATGCGCTGGCACCCGCCGCCTGTTCTTTCCAAGCGGCCATGCCGTTCTTCTCGACAAAGATCTGGAACTCACTCTTTCGCGCGCTCAATTCCTTGCGCGAGGTCTCCAACTCGCCTTGCAAATCGCCGCTCGCTTCGCCAACTGCTCCCTTTCGCTGGCTTTTCCGAAATGAGATGAACTCTTCGACCGTCGCATCCACAAAACGGCGCGTGTAATCTGGATCAGTTCCCCGGCCTGTCACCGAGAAAATCATCGTCCGCGGAACGTTGACCGGGGTGATTTTAACTTCCGACACGTTATTCGGCATCTCCGAATCCGCCCTCCGATGTGCGGCATCCGTGACTTCGATACTCTGCAAATTGCGCATCGTGGTGTTCACATACTCCTCGTAGTATTCAGTGCGAAACAGACTTTTTTCCTCAAGTCCCTTCACTTCCTCCGGCACACTCAGTTCGCTGCTGGATTCAAAATAATCGGGCTGGTTAATCAGATACCAACCTTTCCACCCGAGACCTATTCCCACCGTCAGGGCAAGGATCCACCATTGTTTTCGCAACAGGTTACGAAAGCGGTAAAACCGAACTCCCAGCACCGAATTGGCTGAGCGTGGCGGCGGAGTCGGATTTGGAGAGTCCATGGAAATTTAACTGCTGAATCAGTGCCAGCGGATGAAAACTTTCTGCACAAAGACCCGGTCGCCGTCTTCCAGCTTGATGTCTTTTTCAGAAGCGCCTTCGTGCTGGATCGCTTTCACATCGATCACAAATTCCTGCTTCGATCCATTCCGATTTCGCGTGACTCGCACCTTCTTCGGATCGGCGAAGTCCTTGAAATTTCCCGCCTTCAGAATGGCCTCGCTGAGTGTCATCGGGTCGGCCAAATTGAACTCTAAAACGCCCGGAATTCCTACTTCGCCCGAAATCTGAATTTTCCCCAGGGCCGCAGCGACGTTCACGCGATCGATGGAAAGCTTAACCGTGGCGTGGTAGTAGTAGTCGGCCTCCAGCAAGCGCTTGATTTCAGCCGCGGCTTCGGTCGTCGTTTTACCGGCAACGTGGACACGATCCAGCGGAGGCACTTCCAAATCGCCGGTCGCCGTGATGAGTCTCGACATTGGACCTTCGCGGTCTTCGATGATCTCGATTGCTACCTGATCGCCGACTCCCAACCGTTTGTTCGGGTCGATCAAGACGGCGCGTTGAGTCATGGTGGCCATTGACCCTCCCCGGTCGGTGTCGAAGCCCGACGCTCCCGGATTCACTGACTCCGCTCTGCGGATTGTCCCCTGCCCGTAGCTGGAAGCAGCTACAGCCAAAATGGCGACGGCTAGATTAAACGAGTAAATCAGGCGGTCACGCATAGGCCATGGGAATAGTCTTAGAATTTGTAGTAAATACTGAGGAAGGCGAGATTCTGGTAGTAGTCAGCATCTTGCTGGTTGGAGTCCTTCCAGATAAAGCGATAATCGAGCCCAAGCGTGATCGAATTCGTCAAATTATAACGAAGTCCCAAAGCAGCGCCGAAACGGTTTGCATCTTCGCCACCCGCGCCTGAAGTCTCGTAGTGTTCAAAAAACAGGCTCGGGCTGAATTCCGTATTTGCGAAGAAGTTCTTCCAGTCTGCGGAATACTCGATGTGGTAGAGATCGTAGTAGTTGGAACCAATCCCGATTTCGGAAGTCTTCGAACCGGAAAGGCGTTCAGAAAAGAAGTCGTTCGCTTGATGGTTCAACTCGAACTTGACGTACCAAGTGGAAGAATCTTCGTCGTCTTTAAACAGAGCCCGATCCGCCTTCGACAGACCTTTTAGAAAGTCCGAGTCGAAGCTGGAGGTTCCGTCAAAGCTCAAGTCTTGAAATCCGCCCTCTACGTAAAGGGTCATCACTTCGGAGAGCTTCCATTCGATGAATGGGCCTACGAGAATATTTGTCCCGTCTTTCCGGGTATTTTCGCGAAAGTTAATGGCACTGAAAGCACCCACGACGCCCAACTTAACCGTTGGCGTGACCTGAAAAGCTGGTTTCAGGAAGAAGGTGTCAACCGCCCGCTCGTCAGCGGAGAATTCCTTCTCGAATGTCCAGAGATTAAAATGGTCGTAGCCACCGGTGATGGAAACACTTTGATTGAGCGCCCAATCGGCTTGCACTCCGGCCTGATTTTCCAGCCGACGGTAACGAACGACGTCGCTGAGAACGGGCACGTCGTAGGTGTCTTCCTGATAAGATCCGCGATCCCGAATGGTGACCTTGACGGCCCCGATTTCAAAGGTGAAGGCCAGCTCCGAATTGGGCGAAACCAAGACGCCATTGGTATCCAACTCACTATGATCGACATACTTGGCATAGCTCAAATCAACTCCCAAATGAAGGGTGTTGGTGTCGCTTAGCTTCCACGACGTATCTACCGAAAGAGATGGGCGGAAAATGAAATCAGAGACACGATCTTTTTCAGAAAGAAAAATGTTGTCGTTGAACTCGATGCCTAATCCAGCAGCGAGGCTGAAGCGCATGGGACCAACCGCAAAGTTGTACTTGTCAGCCTCGGTGGTTTCTTCGGGCCGGGCCACGGGACGAAGGCCGCTCGGCGTGGTGTCCGAGTAGGAATACTCGGATGGTATGACGGGGCCGATGCCTCCCGAGGACCGTGAGGTTCCGAAGTCGCGGAAGAAGTCTTGAGCGTTTGAAGTGAGGCCCGCGGCAACGGAAGCTGCGGCAAAAAACGCTAAAGAACGCTTGAGTGAGTGGGTCATAAAGTTTCGGAAAATGTGGTTGGTAATTCCATTTGGGGAGGAAGCTCCCACCGATGCAATGTTAAATTTTGCGCGCCCCCCGTTTTAATCGATTCGCGCTGCGGCACGGACGGACTAACGCTTTGAGGTTTTAGCCGATTCACTCGCGATCACGCAACGAAAACCGTAATTATCGGTGCTGCTATCCTGAGCGGCGTGGACGCGGCAGGAGGAAAGGAGGCTGAGTTTGAGTGCACCATTGTACCAAGATGCGCCGCGCAGAACCTTGGACGTTGCGTCCACATTCCACTGATCCATGACCCACTGCCAGACGTTTCCGCCCATATCAAACAGGCCATATTTGTTGGCCGGGAAACTGCCGACCGGAGAGGTCCACGGGAAGCCGTCCGAATAGCCTTTGATCGCCACGTCGGACCCAGTTTCCTCGCCGGTGTAATTGCCCGAACCCTGCGGCGGCGGCCACGCCGTGCCCCATGGATATACATCGGGAATGCCCATATCGCGCGCCTCGGCGGTCTTTCCATTTTCCTCCGGCAGACCGACGGCCTTGCTCCACTCCAAATCGGTGGGAAGACGATAAATTTTCCCAGCGGGCAGCGTTCCTTCGCGCTGTTCTTTAAAGGTCAGCCACTTGCAAAATGCCATCGCTTCCAACCAGGTCACATTGACCACTGGGTGATCTGCACCTTGTTTGAAGCCCGGATCTTTCCAAAGCGTTGATTTTAGCCCCGTGGACGACGCAAAGGCTTCGAAATCTTTGATGCGTGTCGGCCAGACGGCAAATTGCACGTCGCCGACGGGAGCGAAACGGATTCCAAGACTATTCGTTGCTGGACTTTCAGTCGCGGCTGCCGGCGCTTTTGGCTCCACTGCGGGGGCGACTGGAGGCTTCTCCAATTTTGCGAGTAGTGTGGAGTCCGCAGGAGGAAAAGCAGGAGGGGTCGCTGGCGGCACTTGGGCCGCTGGCGGGGTCGGGGGAGCGGGCGCTTTTGGTTCACTCGGGACTTTCTCGCCGGGAGGTTTGGCCAAAGGGCTTGGAGTCTCGGGACTTTTGAGGGAGTTTTTCAACGCTTCCATTCTCTCTTCAAACAATCGCTTGGCCTCATCCATTTCCTTCATGATGCGGCCGCGCTTTTCCTCCATCTCCGCACGTTTCTGAGACTCTATTTCCGCCGCGGCCATCGCCATCGCGACTTCCTGCTCCTTCTGTTTGACAAGTGCAGCCTGCTCGCCCCTTTTCGCCATCGCACCGTCGGCCAGCTTGGAGCTTTCGGCAGCGAGACGCTCGTTTTCAGCGATGGCTTTTTTGATTTCATCCAATTCTGCCTCGGCCTTTTTCTGTCCGACGATTTTGTCTTTATTCTCTTTCTCCACGCTCGAAGCCGCCTTCTTCGCCTCTTCGGCGAGTCGCGCTTTTTCGTCGGCCAGCTTTTTAGCCTCGTTAGCGGCCTGTTCAGCCGCTCGCGCGTCTTCTTCCCTCTGCTGGCGAAGTGCGGCGACTTCATCCGATGCCTTCAGCATGGGAGCGACCGCTTTCATCTTTTCGTCGAGCGCCTTTTTCCCTTCCGCGATCGCGGCTTCGGCTTGCTCCTTTTTCTTCAGCATCGTGGCATGGGCTTTGTCCCATTCCTCGACTGATTTCCGGGCCGCTTCCAGAGCGGCAGTCTTCGCCGCGACGCCCGGACCTGTCGGCGCTTCTGAGGCCGAGGTCGCCGGGGCGGGCGTGGCACTCGGCGCGCTTGGAGTTTTCACTGGCACTGCCTTGGGCACTTTGTTTGCCGCCAGGGTCAGCGCGGAGTCAAATTCTGGTTTTGCCGCGAGCGCCGACTCGGGCTTTACCTCGACGACCTGCAGTGCCGCCACGACAGGAGTTTTGGGAACCACGGGAGCCGGCACTTCTTGCGGCTTCGGTGTCTCTACGATCGCTTCGACCACAGGCACCGACGCTGCCGGCGGTTCGATGGCATTTTTTACCGGCGCGTATTGAGGCTCGTCAGCCGATTCCGCGCGGACAACGGGCGCGCTGTCGGGCTGCGCAGATTTGCGAAAACCACCCCAAAACACCGCGTAAGCGCACAAACCGCCGAGCAATGTCGCCGCTGCGACTCCAGTGACGGGAAACCCGCCGCGACGCTTGCGATTCAGGTAATCAGAGTCACGCGAAGATCCGGAGTACGGCTGGTCCATTCCGTCGTCGCTATCAGTTTGGTCAGTCACATCCAGCTCCGGATCGCCGATCCTGTCCGCCGGTTTTGACGATGCGGCTCCCGCCGCAAGCGACTCCACACTTTTTGACCCGACCCACGCTTTTTTAACCACGGGGATCACCGGCCCTTCTTGGGGCGCGACCTCAGCCACTTCGGACCCAGTCGTCGCAGCGATCACAGGCACCTCATCGGCTTTCGAGCCAGCTTTGGAAAGGCCGAGCTTCGCGCTTAAGTCGGCGAGACTTTTTGGCCGTTGCTCGGATGCTTTTTCCAGACAGGATGCCGACACTTTCTCCCAATTCGGAGGAATCGGCCCGCCCGCGCGCTGGCGCTCTGAGCGTCGCTCCATGAGCTTCGGCGCAGCGGCGTTACGGATTTGCTCGGGAAGATCAGGGCCCGCGAATGGAGCCTGACCGGCTAGCATTTCGTGAAGAAAAACGCCTGCACCATACACATCGTCCGAAGGGGTCGCCGCTTGTCCGTCCAACATCTGCGGACTGAGATTTTCCACGGGAGGCGTCCCGCCTTTCGCACTCTCCGCGCGCCAAAGTGCGTCCCGAAGGCAGCGAGCGATGCCAAAATTGGTCGCGGTGAGCTGGCCAGCCGCATCCACAAACAAGTGCTCGGGCGAAAGATCGCCATGCACGAGTTGTATCTTATGAGCGTCATCCAAAGTCGTGCAAAGCTGCGCCAGCCACGGCTTCACGTCGGCGATTTCGAAAAAGCCCCCCGCCTTTTTACTCCGCAGATCTGCCAGGCATTCTCCCGCGAGCCCATCGGTGGAAATCGCTGCCCAATCGTTTTCCTCGATCAGGTCGTAAATCCGCAGAATAGAAGGGTGAACCAGTTGCCGGTTCCGCCGGATGAGGTTCCGGAGTTCATCCATCGCCTTTTCGTCAGCCCGCACGGCTTGAGGGATGAAATGCAGCGAGACCTCTTTCCCAAGCACCTCGTCAAAGGCCATCCAGACGGAGGTTACAGCGCCCAGATGCTTCTCTTCTTTGAGAAGATAACAGCCGGCGAGCTTTTGGCCGGGGGTCAGCGTCGGGAACAATTGACGCGGGTCGGGTTGGGATGCGTTTGATGGATTATGTTCTGTTTGCATGTGCGGTCTTGTTCTGGCGATGCGAAGAGTCGGGTCTATGCGCCCTTCAGGAAATTGCATGAATGCGATAGCAAAGGATGCGCCACAAGCGGTAGAGGTATTCGTTTTACAGAGGAAATGCCAACCTCAAAAAAAAAAATGTCGGGAGCCCGTATTGACAGCGCTGAGACGGCTAAGAATCTTTGTGAAAAAACACTTGCCAAGCCCATCGAACGAGCCATACTCGCTCGAATTTCCATAACATAGGGAGTCCATCGCCCTTGAAGATTTTTATTCCACTTCACTCAGAAACCCGATACACGATCACCTTCGCATGAACAAAACGTCGCTCACTTCGATCATCCTGCTCACCTCGGTCGCCGCCCTTGCCCTCGGTGAGACAGATCAGTCGCAGAAACAACTGCAAGTGTTTCCGAAGAATCTCGCCCGGCACCATGCGGGGTCGAATCTTTTTCTTTTTAATCCTACCAGTCAAAAATTTCAGCCGACAGAGGCGGCTGCTGCGTGGCTCGACGACGACGTCACCACCGGTTGGCCGATTATGGCAGGCAAGCAAAACTATCTGCTCACGCTGTCCGAGCCGACTTTGCTCACGAACGTCGCCCTCTCCACGCGGCCTGCCACCGGCACGGTCACGCTGTATGTCGGCGATGAACCCGCCGCTCCGGGAGCGAAGTCGTGGACCGCAGTCGCGAAAAGCGTTCCGCTGGAATCTCTCAACGAAAAAAAACTGTCCCAGTCGTTCAGCCGATTTGCGAAGTATCTCCTCATCGAAACAGACATCGCCGATCCCGGTCCGCTATTCAGCCTTTACGTTTACGGCGACCGCGCTGCCGTGAACTACCAGTTGCGCAAACGCGAAACTCCGATCGATACGCGCGCCATTTTCGGACCCTACGTGAACAATAGCACGACCTTCAGCATGGCCGCGCTCTACGCGCACAGCACCATTACTTACGCCGCCTCCACGGGTAGCTTTGCCTCGTGGCAGCGTGCGATCGACGAGAATCCAGAGAGCGGCATTTCCATCCTGCCGACTACCGATGAAGCAGGCGTGGTCTTGAAGCTGGCAGCCGGTCATCAACTCTCCCGTTTTGCCGTCCTCACCGGCGCACCAGCCAAGGGAAAGATCGAGTTTTTCGTCGCGCCAAATGTCCCGGCTGAAACGACCAGCATCACTTCCGCGACTGATTCGGAAATCGCCAAAGTGAGCAACGCTCCCGCTGCAGCCAAAAGCGCGTCGCTCGCCGGTTTGACTTCTACCATCACGATGGTGCTCGATGGAACCACCACCCGCGGCGCGGTTGCTTTTCCAGCAGTCGAAGGCAGCGCGGTGCTTCTCCGCTGGACGCCAGATACTGCAGGTGAAGCGCTCGATTTGCGCGAACTAAACGCCTTCAACGACGTCTCTCTGAATGACTACGAGCTTTCGCTCACGCCTGAGGCGGTCGCCGAGCTTCGGGATACCGACTCGACCACGGGCGCGAAGCGCAAATACGCTGACGCTGGAAAAGACGGAGCCGATTTCAAAGATTACAAGGACGGCAAGAGCCTCGCGCCCGTCGGTGAATTCCTCTCACCACGGTCGCCTTATCTACCCGGTGCGCTCGGCTTCCCGCCGAACCTAACGCGCCGGGTCCTGGCCCCGCTTCCGGTCAGCCCATAGCAATTGTTTCATGGTTGGTTCAAACAAGCGCAGGGTTTCGACCCTGCGCTTGTTTGCTTTTCCGGCAAAAGCAGGCGCATTCGGAAATTCGACCACAATGTGCTAGCCCCTGCCTGATGCTCCCGTCATCATGCAGAAATTATGGCTGACCCATTTCCTATCGCCCAAAGCACCGAGACGCTCTCGTTCATTCCTAAAATGGCCAATCGCCACGGCCTTATCGCAGGGGCCACGGGCACGGGCAAAACCATTACTTTACGACTACTGGCGGAAAGATTCAGCGCGCTCGGCGTGCCGGTTTTTTTGGCGGACGTCAAGGGTGACCTAAGCGGAATGGGACAGCCCGGCGGCGGAAATCCGAAAGTAGATGAGCGCGTGAAGTCCCTCGGCCTCACCGCCTTCAAATACGAAGGATTTCCCGTCACATTTTGGGACGTTTTCGGGGTCGCAGGCCATCCGGTCCGCGCCACCATTAGCGAAATGGGGCCGCTGCTGCTTGCCCGCTTGCTCAATCTGAATGACACGCAGGAAGGCGTGCTCCATCTCGTCTTCAAAATCGCCGACGACAACGGTCTCCTGCTGCTCGACCTCAAAGACCTACGCGCCATTCTGCAATTCGTAGGCGACAACTCCGCGCAGTTCACCACGCAATACGGCAACGTCTCCACCGCCAGCGTGGGTGCCATTCAGCGCAATTTGCTCACTCTGGAGCAGCAGGGCGGCGACAAATTTTTCGGCGAGCCCGCCATGAATCTCGACGACTTTATCCAGACCGACGCCAGCGGACGGGGCATGATCAATATCCTCTCCGCCGACCAGCTCATGGCAAATCCGCGCGCCTACGCTGCCTTGCTGCTCTGGCTTCTGAGCGAGTTGTTCGAGCGCCTGCCCGAGGTCGGCGACGTCGAGAAACCGAAGCTCGTCTTTTTCTTCGACGAAGCACATCTGCTTTTTGACGACATCCCGCAGGCTCTGCAGGAAAAAATCGAGCAAGTCGTCCGCCTCATCCGCAGCAAAGGTGTCGGTATTTATCTCATCAGCCAGAACCCGCTCGACATCCCGGATAAAATCCTCGGCCAGCTCGGCAATCGCGTGCAACACGCCCTCCGCGCTTTCACCCCGCGCGACCAGAAAGCCGTCAATTCCGCCGCACAAACCTTCCGCCAAAACCCAAAGCTCAACGTCGCCGAAGTCATCACCCAGCTTGCCGTCGGCGAGGCGCTCGTCTCATTGCTCGATGAAAATGGCACGCCCAACGTGGTCGAGCGCGCCTTCATTCTTCCCCCGTCCAGCCAGCTCACGCCCATTTCCCCTGCCGATCGCCAGCAGACGATCCAGTCGTCGCTCATCTACGGCACCTACGAAAAACTCGTCGATCGCGAAAGCGCCTCGGAAATCCTCGCCGCGCGCGCTCAGCAAACCGCTACCACCGGCCGCGCTCCCGCCCTCGGCGGAGCGGTCGCGGGCAAGACCTCAGCCGGAGTCGGCGGCATGGTTTCCGAGATCCTCATGGGCAGCACTGGCCCGCGCGGCGGACGGCATCCCGGACTCATGGAAAAAATGGCCGGCAGCGCGGTTCGCTCCATCGGCAGCGGCCTCGGTCGCGAAATCATCCGCGGCGTTCTCGGCAGCCTGTTCGGCGGAGCAAGGCGTCGCTAGACTTCCTTTGTCGCCGCCTTCCGGGCGCGCGGTTTCGCCACGGGGACTCCCTCCACGATTTCCCCCGTCGTCACTTGCTCGGCCGGCTTGTTCCACTCACGCCCCGTGATCAGACGCGCCCCGCGTCCGTAGGTGAAATACGCATACGCCCAGCTCGCCAAGACCGTTATTTTATTCCGAAAGCTGACCAGGAAAACCAAGTGGATGAACAACCACGCCAGCCACGCGACGAATCCGCCGAACCGCATAAAGCCCGCATCGCACACGGCGCGATGCCGGCCGATTGTCGCCATCGTCCCCTTGTCCCAATAATCAAACGCCTCCAGCCAGCCGCCGGCCAAGTGCGTGCGGATGTTCTTCGCCACATGCCTCCCCTGCTGCATCGCCACCGGTGAAAGCCCCGGCAAAGGCGCACCGCCTCCGGGCGCGAAATGCGCCATGTCGCCGATCACGAAAATATTCGCGTGGCCCGGGATCGTCAGATCCGCGTTGACGATCACGCGCCCCTGCTTGTCCAGCGGCACCCCGAGGCTCGCGCCCACTGGCGACGCGGCATTTCCCGCGGCCCAGATCACGGTTTTCGAAAGGATCACCTCGCCATTTTTCAGCGTCACCCCGCTCTCATTCACATCGGACACCTGCGCTTTCAGCCGCACATCCACACCGAGATCGAACAACTGACGGCGCGCACTCTCCGACAGCTCCGGCACATACATCGGCAGCACCCGCGGCGCAGCATCGAGCAGGATCACCTTTGCCTGAGACGAGTCGATGTGGCGAAAGTCCCGCACCAGCGTCACCCTCGCAATTTCCGAAATCGCCCCCGCCATTTCCACGCCCGTCGGCCCCGCGCCGATCACCACAAACGTCAGCGCCGCCTCGCGCTCCGCGTCATCGGTCGTTTTTTCCGCGATCTCAAACGCCAGCAACATCCGCCGCCGAATCTCCAGCGCGTCGTCCAGACTCTTCAAACCCGGCGCGAATTTCTCCCACTCCGCGTGCCCAAAATACGAATGCCGCGCTCCCGCCGCGACCACTAGATAATCGAATGCGACCACACCATCCTTCGTCACCACGCACTGAGCATCCACATCCACGCGCTCCACTTCGGCCATGATCACCTCACAGTTCTCCTGCCGCCGCACGATCCGCCGCAACGGCTCTGCGATGTCCGCAGGTGAAAGCGCTGCGGTCGCCACCTGATAAAGCAGCGGCTGGAAAAGATGATGATTTTGACGATCGAGGAGCGTGACCCGCACTGGCATCTTCTGCATCGCTTTCGCCGCTTCCAATCCGCCAAAGCCTCCGCCGATGATCACGACCCGGGGCAAATTGCGTTGATGGATTTTCATAAAGTCTCCAACACTAGATCACATCCCGCGTTGGCTGTGAATCGGCGCGCTGAACTTTGTGCAAAGATGACGCGGGCCTTGGAGAGCGACCTTGTATAAAAAACGGGATGGCACACCTTTCGTCCTCGAAAATGAAAAGCGAGATCCTCTTCGTTTGCATCCACAACAGCGCCCGCTCCCAGATGGCCGAGGCGTTCGTCAACCAGCGGTGCGATTCCCATTTCCACGCTCAAAGCGCCGGCATCGAGCCCGGCAAACTCAATCCCGTCGTCATGGAAGCCATGGCCGAAGAAGGCATCGACATCTCCGGCAACGCCACCAAATCCGTCGCCGACATGATCGCGACCGGACAGCACTTCGACTACGTCGTGACCGTCTGCGACGAGACCAGCGCCGAGCGCTGCCCGATCTTCCCCGGCGGCACCCAGCGTCTGCACTGGGGCTTCCCCGATCCCTCGTCTTTTCCCGGTACGCCCGATGAAAAGCTCGCCGCCACCCGCACGGTGCGCGATGCGATCGCCAACGCCGTTTCCGACTGGTGCCGCGAAACATCCGGCGCGTGCCAGCCCGTGCTGTAACTGAATATGAAATCACTCTTCGCCGAATTCCTCGGCACCGCGGCCCTCGTCTTTGCCGGCACCGGAGCCATCGTCGTCAACGACATCAGCGGTGGCACGATCGGCCACGCCGGCATCGCCATTACCTTCGGCCTCATCGTCCTCGCCATGATTTATTGCGTCGGCGATGTCTCCGGCGCTCATTTGAATCCCGCCGTCACCATCGCCTTCAGCGCTGCTGGTCGGTTCGACGCGGCGCGGGTCGTGCCGTACATCGCCGCGCAAACTGCTGGAGCCTTGTGCGCGAGCGGAATTCTCCACGCGCTTTTCCCAAATCACACCACGCTCGGCGCGACCATGCCCGCCGGCTCTCCCGGCCAGTCGTTCATTCTCGAGGTCGCACTCACATTTCTCCTCATGCTGGTCGTCCTCAGCGTCTCGACCGGCTCCAAGGAAAAGGGCATCACCGCTGGCATTGCCATCGGCGCGGTCGTCGCGCTGGAGGCAATGTTCGCGGGCCCCATCTGCGGCGCTTCGATGAATCCTGCGCGCTCCTTCGCACCGGCGCTCGTCGGACAAAATTTGTCGGCGGTCTGGATCTATCTCACGGCACCCGTCATCGGCGCGCTGCTCGCCATCCCTGCGTGCATCGGCATTCGCGATCCCGGCTGCTGCCGGAATGCGTGCGCCTGAGGCGGCGGCGCGGGTGGCACAAACTTCCGTTGGCGGATGACATGGCCTGCGGTATCCTCCGCGCCCTTTCCTGAAAATGAACGCCAGCGAACTCATCTACCTCGACAACAACGCGACGACTCCCGTCGATCCTGCCGTCGTTGCGGAGATGATGCCGTATCTCACCGAGTTTTACGGAAATCCGTCGAGCGGATACAGCTTGGGCAAACGCGTCGGCCAGGCGCTGGATCAAGCACGGGAGCGGGTTGCCAGCCTGCTGGGATGTGAGCCGGCGGAAATTATCTTCACCAGTTGCGGCACGGAATCGACGAACGCCGCCATCAATTCCGCGCTCCAGATGGATCGCGACCGGCAGCACATCGTCACCACGCGCGTCGAACATTCCGCCACGCTGAAACACTGCGAAACGCTCGCCAAACGCGGCACCGAAGTGACCTGGCTCGGCGTCGATGAACAGGGGCAAATCGACCTCGCCGCATTGGAACGCGCCATCCGGCCCGACACGGCGCTCGTCACCGTGATGTGGGCCAACAACGAAACCGGTGTCATTTTTCCGATCGCCGAAATCGCCGATGTGGTGCGGAAAAAAGGCGCGCTTTTTCACACCGACGCCGTGCAGGCGATTGGGAAAATCCCGATCCAACTCGCGAACGCGAAGATCAACTTTCTCTCACTCTCCGGCCACAAGCTGCACTGCCCAAAAGGCGTTGGCGTGCTTTACGCCAACCGACGCACGAAGTTCGCGCCCTACCTGATCGGCGGCGGGCAGGAAAACGGAAAACGCGCCGGGACGGAAAACGTTTCTTCCATCGTCGGACTCGGCAAAGCCTGCGAAATCGCCGGCGAATTCATGGCCCGCGAAGCAACGGAAGTGCGTGGTCTGCGCGACGAATTTGAGGCCGGCGTTCTCTCACAAATCGAAGGCTCGCAAGTGAACGGAGACCGTACCAGCCGACTTCCGAACACTACCAACCTTGCGTTTGAGGGCGTCGATTCCGAGGGCGTTTTGATACTGCTCGATCAGCACGGGATTTGTTGTTCCTCCGGTTCCGCCTGCACCACCGGCTCCGTCCACGCCTCGCATGTTTTGAAAGCGATGGGCTTTTCCGACGACCGCGCGCGCGCCAGCTTGCGCTTCTCTTTCTCCCGCTTCAATTCCCGCGAGCAAGTCGCCAGGGCGCTGGAAATTCTCCCACAGGTAATTGGTAAACTGCGTCGCGTCGCCGCCGCCGCTTAGCCGTCGGCCGCCCGTTACTTCGTCTTCTTCGCAGCGGGCGCTGTGTCGAGATCGAGTTTGCTTTGCGGGATCACTTCGAGATTCGGGAAGACCGCGCGCAGCGGTTTCTCCACGTCTTTCGCGCGGCCCGCCACGACGACCGTCATCGCTTCGGGCGCGAGATATTTTCCGCCGAAAGGGCGCACCGCCTCCGCATCTACGGCGCGGATGCGCTCGACGTGGTGCGCCAGCGCATCGAGCGGCAGACCGTTCAGCGCCAGCTCGGCCACACGCTTCACATAGCCGTCGTTCGTCTCCAGATCGCGGCTGAAATTTCCCGTCAGCACTTCTTTGCGCGAAGCAAAATAGTCGTCGGCGATCGGGTCGTTCGCGAGCCGCTTCAGTTCCGTTTCGATCAGCGCGACGACCTCCGCCGCCGACTCATTTTTCGTCTGGCAGGATGCGCCGAAAAGCCCGAACTCGCGGCTCGTCGCCAGAGCGCTGGACGCGCCGTAACTGAGCCCGCGCTTCACCCGAATCTCCTGATTCAGCCGCGACGAATAGCCCGTGCCGAGCACCGCATTGGTCACTTCCGCGAGTGTGAAAGCGTCGTCCGCCCGCGCCAGGCCGGGTCCGCCGACATACACGGCGGCCTGTCCGGCATGCGGCAGATCGACGAGGATCGCGCGCGGCTTTTCAACGGCTGGTTTGGGCAATGCCGGTGCGGCAGTTTTTGCGATCGCCCAATCGCCGAACGCTTTTTCCGCGAGGCCAAATCCTTGTTCCGACGTAACATTTCCCGCCATCACCAGCACGCAATTTCCCGGCACGAACGCGCGTTCGTGGAGCGCGGCAATATCGCCGCGCTTGATCCGCAGCAGCGAGGCAAGCGTGCCATCGGCGGGATGCGCGTAAGGGGAACGACCGAGCAGCGCCCGCACTGCGACCGCGCGCGCGACGTAGCCGGGCCGTTCCATTTCCAAACGCAAATCATCGAGAGCCTGCCGTCGATGACGCTCGATTTCCTCCGGCGCAAATTTCGGCTTCCGCGCGACCTCGGCGAGGATGGCGAAGGCGGCGTCGGCATTGGCGGAGAGCGTCTTGAGCGTGACGTGGATCGAGTCCCAGCCGGCGTCGGCGGACAGCGACGCACCGAGCGATTCGACCTCGCTCGCAATCTGCGGCGCGGTCCGGTTCTCCGTCCCCTGCGTGAGCAGCGACGCGGTGAACTTCGCGGTGCCCGCCAGCTTTTCCGGGTCGATCTCGCTGCCGCTGCGCACGATAAATTCCGCGGTCAGCAGCGGCACGCCGGGCCGCTCGACGACGATGACGCGCAGGCCGTTCGCGAGCGTTTTCTCTTTTGGCACGAGGATTTCCGCTGGTCGCGGAGCGGCCGGTCTCGGGATGCCTTCGATTTCAACCGCGAAGCCAGTGGCAAAAGACGCGAGCAGGAGCAGGAGGAGCGTTTTCATTTCTTTCCCTTCTTCGCTGGTTCAGCGGCGGGCAGGTATTCGAGGACGAGCCGGTTTTTTTCGGTGAACCACTTTTTCGCGGACGCCTGCACTTGCGCGGCGGTGACCGCTTCGAGCTTCGCGAGGTCGGTGTTGACCAGCGCGGGATCGCCGCGAATCGCCGCGGCTTCCGCGAGCGCACTTGCTTTTCCATCCAGCGTTTCGCGGGCGGCGAGCTGTCCGGCGAGTAGTTGGTTTTTCGCGGTTTGCAGTTCCAAATCCGTGATCGGCGCGTCCGCGACTTTGCTGATTTCCTGGAGCAAAGCGGCGCGCGCCTTGGCGATGTCCACGCCGCTGGCGAGCACGAGTTGGAAGGTCAGCAGACCGAGATCCATCCGCAAATCCGCCGCGAACTCCGCACTTTGCACGAGCTCCTTTTCGTAAACCAGCACGCGATAAAGCCGCGACGATTCGCCGCCGCTCAGCGCTTGTTGCAGGACTTCCAGCGCGGGCGTTTCGTCGCTCGTGATCGCCGGCCCGAGGTACGTGACCGCCAGCGCGGGGAGCGGAATTTTCGGACTGGAATCGCGGAGCGTGCGCTCGCCGCTGCGCGCCGGCTCCTTCACCGTCACCCTCGGGATCGGCTCCTCCGGTTTCGGGATCGGTCCGAAATACTGATCGACCCAGCGCTGCAAATCCGCGGGATCGAAATCACCCGCGACCACGAGCACCGCGTTATCGGGCCGGTAAAAAGTCGCATGAAATTTCCGCACTTCTTCGAGACTGGAAGAGTCGAGCTCTTCGATGTTTCCAATCGTGGGCCGCTTATATGGATGCTCAGTAAAGGAAACCTTCGGAATCCACTCACCAAACTCGCCGTAGGGCTGCGCGAGCACGCTTTGGCGAAATTCCTCCTTCACCACATCGCGCTCGGTGGAGAAATTTTTAGCATCGACCATGAGCGAGGAAAGCCGCTCCGCCTCCGCCCAGATCAGCCTCTCCAGATGATTCGAAGGCACCGTCTCGTGATACGCCGTCACGTCGTCCTGCGTGAACGCGTTGTTTTCACCGCCCACGTCTTCGGTCAGGCGATCGAGCGTTTCATTTGGCATGCGCTTCGTGCCTTTAAACATCATGTGCTCGAACAAATGGGCGAACCCGCTGCGCCCGGCGGGGTCATCCTTCGAGCCGACGCGATACCAAATCTGGATGGCGGCGATGGGCGTGGAGTGATCTTCGAGCGCGATGACGCGCAAGCCATTCGCGAGCGTGCGATCGGTAAAGGCAAGCGGCGGCGCGGTGATTTCCGCGTGCGCGGCGAGGGCGAGGAGCAACGAGAGGCAGGCAGCTTTCACAAGGCGCACACGCTCTGTGGCCGGGCGCGCCTTGGCAACTGGAAAGCCGCTCACTTCAGTTTGTGCATGACCTCGAGTTTCGGGATGCCGTCCTTCCGCTTCTTTTTGCGACGCGGCTTCGAGGAGCCGAGCGCGATGTCCATAAATTCCGTCTGGCTGTCGCGTAGCGTCGCGCCTTTTGGAATCTCGGGTGCGGCATATTCTCCGTTCGCTTTCAGCTCCCACGCCTGACGATTGTCCGCGAGTTGTGCGCCGAGGATTTGCGTGAGCACGCGCTCGCGATGCGCGGGGTCGTTGATGGGGAAGACGACTTCGACGCGCCGGAAAAAGTTCCGCGGCATCCAGTCCGCACTGCCGACGTAAAGACGGGGCGAGCCAGCGTTTTCAAAATAGAAAATGCGCGAATGCTCCAGGAAACGACCGACGATGGAGCGCACGCGGATGTTTTCGCTGACTCCCTCGACGCCGGGTCGAAGGCAGCAAATGCCGCGCACGATGAGGTCGATGCGGACGCCGGCTTGCGAGGCACGGTAGAGCGCCTCGATGATTTCGCGGTCCACGAGCGCATTCATTTTCGCGATGATCCGCGCAGGCTTTTTTTGCAACGCGTGATCGGTCTCTTGTTTGATGCGCTTCATCATCGTGGCGTGGACGGTAAAGGGCGCGATGAGCAGTTTTCTCGCGCCCTGAAATTCGCACAGTCCGGTGAGCAAATTGAAAAGATTCGTGGCGTCTTCCACACAGTCGGCATCGACTGTGAAAAGCGAAAGATCGGTGTAAATCCGCGCGGTGCTCGGATTGTAATTGCCCGTGCCGAGGTGCAGATAGCGGCGCAATCCGTCTTCATCGCGGCGGACGACGAGGGCGACTTTGCAATGCACTTTGTGATGCACGATGCCGTAAACGACGTGGACGCCGGCCTCTTCGAGACGCCGCGCCCAGAGGATATTGTTCGCTTCGTCGAAGCGCGCTTTTAGCTCGGTCACGGCGGTGACTTGCTTGCCGTTTTTCACCGCATTCATCAGCGCGCCGACGATGCGCGGATCGCCGCCGGTGCGGTAAAGCGTCTGCTTGATCGCGAGCACGTTTGGATCGCGCGCGGCGGTTTCGAGGAAATCGACGACGCTGCTGAAATTGTCGTACGGATGATGCAGCAGCACGTCGCGCTGCCGGATGACGGAGAACATTTCCGCGCCGTCGCGGAAGGGCGCGGCGACCGGGGCGACGAAGGGTTTGTCGCGCAATTCGGGCGAGTGATCGCCCTCGTAAATCGCCATGAGGCGGATGGGATTCAGCGGGCCGTCGATGATGTAGAGATCGTCCGGCGTGAGATCGAGCGTCTCCAGCAGATAGTGGTAAATCTCGCCGGGACAGTGGGCATCGACTTCGAGGCGGACGGCCGCGCCGCGCCGTCGATTGTGCAGCTCGGCTTCCACGGCGCTGAGCAAATTTCCCACATCTTCCTCGTCGATGTAGAGCTCGCTGTTGCGCGTCACCCGGAAGTGCCAGAAGCCGAGAATCGTGGTGCCCGGAAAGAGATCGGCGAGATAGTGGCCGATGAGGTGGCCCATGAAAATGTAGCCGTCTTCATCCGTGCCACGCGGCAGTTTGACGAGGCGCTGGAGCACGCGCGGCACCTGCACCACGGCAAGCCGCCGCTGCAATTCTCCTGCGCGCTCGATCTCGAGTTGTACGGCGATGTTCAGCGATTTGTTCAGCAGTTGCGGGAACGGGTGCGCGGGATCGATGCCGAGCGGCGTGAGGACGGGCCGCACGTTTCGGAAATAATAATCCTCGAGGAAATCGCGGTCGGCGCGATCCAGCTTGTCCCACGTCAGAAAGTGAAATCCGTTTTTCGCAAGGGCAGGAACGATGTCTTCGCGCCAGCAGCGGAACTGCTGATCGACCATCTTTTTCACCCGCTCGCGCACCGCGCGAAATGTCTCGGACGCGGTGCGCCCATCCACGCTGCGCTCGACGACGTCCGACTCGATCTGTTGTTTCAAACCGGCGACGCGGACTTCAAAGAACTCGTCGAGATTCGAGCTCGTGATGGTGAAAAACTTCACGCGCTCAAGCAGCGGATTGGCGGGATCGAGCGCCTGATTGAGCACGCGCTGGTTAAACTCCAGCCAACTCAACTCGCGGCTGATAAAATGGGCGGCGGTAAAATGTTTCATGCTCTCTTTTTTCTTGGCGCGGAGAGTAGAGGCGCGCCGATCCGGCGCAAAGTGACAATCCTCGGCGCGCGCTTAAATTTCCCAGCCGGTGCGATGGGTGCCGAACTCGCTGATCTCGCCCGTGCTTTTTCTCGCGATGTAAATGACGATCCCGACGACGCTGAAAAAGGTGACGGCGAAGATGACGGCGACGAACCAGCTTGGGATCGAGGGCTTCACGCCGAGCGCGTCGTAGAAGGAGCGGAACGACGTGATGTGCGGATCGGCGTGGAGAAAGATTTTTGTGATCCACGCGACCATGACGATGAGGAAGATGAAAGCGTAGTTCCGCTTGAGCCGGCGTCCGATGGCTTCGAAGCGGCTGATTTTAAAAGACGGCAGCAGCAAATCTTCGCAAATGAGTTTCCTCCACTCGCCCTGCAGGAGCGTGCTGTTTTGCGCGACGATGGGGACGAGGAAATGCGCTTCCAGCATCCGCACCCGCGCGCGGAAGGCATCGTAAAACCGGTAGCGCCGCGCCTCGATCCAGAGCAGCACCCAGACGACCGCGATATTAAAAAAGAAGATGAGATGCGGGACTTCGCGGAAGGAAAACGCGACCGTGAAAATAGACGACGTGACGGTGATGGCCCAGCTCGTGGTGGTATCGAGCCGCTGCCGCCACGACATGATGCGCCCGAGTTCGCCGCGGTAGAAATGCGACATCGCCGTGATGTAGATGGCGTCGGGCGGGGTGGCGGGCGGTGGTTGGTCGGGCGGCATTTTGAGGAGTAAAAAGTAGTCAGTGGTTAGTCGTCAGAAAAAAACTCTGCGCGCGAACACTGGCGACTGACCACTGCTTACTGACTACTTCCGTCCCCTCACTCACTCGCGCTCTTTTTTCATCAAAGCCTCGCGCGCTTTCTCCAGGCGGGCGCGCTCTTTCGCGGTGAGGCTGGCCATGCCGGTGCGGGCGATCTTATCGAGGAGCGGGTCGATGGATTCGATCTCGTCCATTTCCACGGGCTCCCGCCGCCGGACGACGGGTGACGGCATGACGCGAAATTTCGGCTTTCGCTGGAAGAGTTTTGCGAAGCGCGCGAACGGCGATTCGTAGTCATCATATTCCGTTTCCACTGCCTGCCGGGTGAACGCGAAAGCGACCGCGCACGAGCCCCAGAGTTGCCCGATGCCGAGCCAGCTTCGCTGTGCGAGAAGCATCAGCGATCCGCAAAAAATACAGGCGAAAGCGATCCAGCGGAACGGCACCCAGCCCCACGCCTCGGTGTTCGGATAGAGCGTGGCGAAGGCGACGAGCAGCCCCGAGAGCAGCATGTAATCGCCGAAGTCAAAGGTGTTCGACGGCACGCCGAGCACCCACCACCAAAAGGCGGCCACGACGGGCGTGACCAAGGTGATGAGCCCGAGCAGCCACGCCAGCTTGGGCCGGCCGAGATGCGTCTCGATCCCCACGGCCATCTGGTAAAAAAACAAGATGCCGAAGGGTGTGAAGAAGGAGACGCGCCCGACGAAAATATAGGTGACCAGCCGCCAGACGGACCACGGTGGGTCGAGCGGCATTTCGAAAACCAACCAGCCCAGCAGCGGACTCGACGCCGACATCAGCACGGCCGAAAGGATGAGCCCGACGACGAGCAGCGCCGCGATGATCGTCGTCAGGTAAATGGGCAGATTGTTCCAGTGCGTGAGCGGCTGGTTCTTGCCGGAGTAGTAGCGGGCCATGCGTCCGCAGTGATAGCCCGTCCCGCGCCGGTCGGCAATTCGCGAGTGTGGCCAATTGCGGCGAGGCATTCGCCAAGATCGGCACAGCGACTCGCCTTGCGTTCCCGACGGCGATTCATGATCCTGAGAAGATGGATAAAACGACTAAGGGAACGATCGTTCCGAACAACGAAACGCTCACCGCCTGGGCAGAAAAAGTGCGCGCGATGTGCGAGCCAGATTCGGTTTTTTGGTGCGATGGCTCGGAGGCGGAGAAGGATTACCTGACGCAGCGCGCGGTCGAGGAGGGTGTGCTCATCAAGCTGAATCAGGAGAAGCTGCCGGGCTGCTACTACCATCGCTCGAATCCGAACGATGTGGCGCGCGTGGAGCAATGCACTTTCATCTGCACACCGGCCAAGGCGGACGCGGGGCCGACGAATAACTGGGCCGCTCCCCGCGAGATGTATGAAAAACTGCACGGCCTGCTGCGCGGCGGAATGCGTGGGCGCACGATGTTTGTGGTGCCTTATCTGATGGGGCCTCCGGGGTCGCCGCTGACCAAGGTGGGCGTGGAAATCACCGACTCGATTTACGTCGTCCTGAACATGCGCATCATGTCGCGCATGGGAAAAGTCGCGCTCGATCAACTTGGCGCGGGCGACGACTTCAATCGCGGCATTCACAGCACGCTGGACTGCAATCCCGACCGGCGTTTCATCGCGCACTTTCCGCAGGACAACGCGATCATCAGCGTCGGCTCCGGCTATGGCGGGAACGTGCTGCTTGGGAAAAAATGTCTCGCGCTTCGCATCGGCAGCTACCTCGGCCGCCAGCAGGGCTGGATGGCGGAGCACATGCTCATCCTGTGCGTGGAATCGCCGGAGGGTGAGAAAACGTATGTCGCCGCGGCGTTCCCGAGCGCGTGTGGAAAGACGAATTTTGCGATGCTGATTCCGCCCGCGCAATTTCCCGGATGGAAGATCACGACGATCGGCGACGACATCGCATGGATGAAGCCGGGCGCGGACGGAAAGCTCTACGCGATCAATCCTGAGGCGGGCTATTTCGGCGTCGCGCCGGGGACAAATTACAAATCGAATCCGAACGCGATGAAGTCGATCGCGAAGGACACGATCTACACCAACGTGGCGCTGACGCCCGACGGCGACGTGTGGTGGGAGGGAAAAGACGAGCCCGCGCCGCCGGGGACGATCGACTGGAAGGGCAACCCTTGGACGCCGGACTCAAAGGAAAAAGCGGCGCATCCAAACAGCCGCTTCACTGCGCCGATGGCGAACAATCCGGTGCTCGCGCCGGAAGCCCTCGATCCCGCGGGCGTACCGATCAGCGCGATCATTTTCGGCGGACGCCGCGCGACGACGATGCCGCTCGTTTTTCAGTCATTCAACTGGATCCACGGCGTGTATCTCGGCGCGACGATGGGCAGCGAAATGACCGCCGCCGCTGCGGGCACGATCGGTCAGGTGCGCCGCGATCCGATGGCGATGCTGCCGTTCTGCGGCTACAACATGGGCGACTATCTGAACCACTGGCTGAGCATCCGGCGCGACCTCACCGACCCGCCGCGCATTTTTCACGTGAACTGGTTCCGCAAAAGTGCCGACGACAAATTTCTCTGGCCCGGCTTTGGTGAAAACTTCCGCGTCCTCAAATGGGTCATCGACCGCACCCGCGGACGCGCCCGCGCCAGCGAAACGCAGATCGGCTGGATGCCGCGCTACAGCGAGTTCGACTGGACCGGGATGGACTACCCGCGGGAAAAATTTCAGCAATGCATGAAAATCGACTCCGCCGAATGGCAGCGCGAACTCATCTCGCAAACGGAACTTTTCCTCACGCTCCACGACCGGGTGCCGAAAGAGCTGATCTTTCAAAGAGAGCTGCTGATCTCGCGGCTGTAACGAGCTATAACTCCCTCACGGATTCCGCCGCAGCCGGTAGAATTTCCGCGTGCTCGTCCTCGGCTGTTCGATGGTCGCCACTCCGCTGGCCACCGCCACTCCCGTCATCGGCACCGGCTGCCAGCTATTCGGCGCGAGTGTGTCGGAGGTTTCCAAGACCCATCCGACTGCCGCCGCCGGCCATTTCACCGCCACGTTCGCACCGCTTGCGACCACACCCACTTTCGGCTGCGGGATGGTGATGAAGCGGATGCCGTCGATCGCCACCTGGCAGTTCGTCGAAGTCCCGCCGACCAGCCCGAAGAACAACTCCACGCTCTGCCCAGCGTAGGCGGAGATGTCCATCATGTCCGTGCTCACCGGCGAGCCATCGGGCGCAAACTTCGCCGGCAGCGTGAAGAGTTCTGCCCGTTCACCGCGCACGCGATCGAGTCGTCCACCGGCTCGCCGGTCACAGTGAAGTTAAACGTCGATTGCGATTCCCGCCTCCGACTTCATCCCTACGGAGACACCACGCGGTAGAACCTCAGTTGCAGACTGGTTGTTTCGGGATCGGTCAGGGCCGCATTCACCCCCGTGTCGAGCGTCACCGCAGCCATCGGCTCCCAATTCATCAAATCCTGAGAGGTCTGGACGAGATAGGTGAAGTTCTGCGTTCCCGTCACGGTAAGAACGGGCGTGGGAACGCCGGGGACGCTCTCAATTTTTACTTTCGGCGCAGTTGGGAGCCCGCCAAAGCCCGTGGCTACGTTAGTGACGCCGATGCTCGATACCACACTAGAGAATTGATCGAGTCGAAACCCAAGACTGTTGTTCCGGTCGCGAAACGCGCTTGGAATGTCGAACGTGTAGCTTTGCACTCCGGGCAGAGAAACTTGCTCTTCGATCCGCCCGATTTCCACATCATTCCAATAGACAGTCAGCAAACCACTAGCGCCCGGCTGGCTGGTGAACCCGGCATTGAACGTTACGAAACTCACGTTGCCGGTGACCTCGACTGGAATGGAAATCCAAGCGGGTGCGCCAACGGGAGGAGAAGCCGCGGCAACAGCGAACTGGGTTGATGTCTTTACCTGTTCAGGTGGTGTCGGGCTCGGCGCTGGGGCGCTCGTGATGGCCGTGAACCCCATCGTGTTGATCTGCACTGTCCCGGTTTGGCCCAGTGCATAAGGGAGAGTGGAGAAGTCACTTGCAGAACCGACATTTACCGCAGTCGTTCCGTAGGATGTTCCTGTTTGGCCACTCGAAGAACCCAGTGATGGGATGGGCGAATTCGGGCGCGGATGAGAAGCGTCGCTGGCGGTGCCTCCGCCTTCCTTGCTAAGCGGAAAGCCATAGCCGGCATATCCGGGAGGCTGGTTCGCAGAGATTGGGAGAATCGTATTCTGGTAGAATTCAATCGGCCAGCCGTGCGTGGACGTTTTCACATAAACGGGAACGAGTGTCGCGGGGGTGCTGTTTTGCGAGTATTGCGACGCCAAATAATTTCCAAAATTCTGTGACCCCGCATTCGGATCGAGACAAGTGACCTCCACGTTGTGCGCGTGCGCCATCGGTCCAAACGTCCGGTGATTGAACTGATCCCATGTGTCTGGGCTGAACGAAAAGTAATTGTCGGACCAGTTCGAATTTGCCCCGTAGCGAGCCCGATTTCCGTCCGATGTTCCAGTAAACGGATCAAGAAACGTCGTGTGAATGGTGGGCGCGTTCTGCGACACGCTCGGTTTAACGATCCGGGAGGCCGTCTCGATCAATGCCGACCCTGCGCTGTGCGCAATGAAGTGGATGTGCTGCCATTTTCCGCCGGGTCTCGATAAACCCTGAAGCAAAATTGCATTCCCCACCCGAGAGCCATGCAGCGTGGCACGGCCAAGCAACTCTCCGTCGAAGACTTGAACCGTTGAAGTAGTGGAATCGTATTCCCAATGGTAAGCTAGAACCGCCCAATTGGCCGGGACGACGCTTTGAATCTTCGACTTCATCGTTTCTATCCAAGCACTACTCGGACTGTTTTGCGACTCGTTAGGATCGACTCGACCGTGCGTGATCAATACTAGGCTGTCAGTTCCCGCTGGTGCTTGCGGGAACCCGTATGGTGTGAGTCCCGGCGCAAAGATGTCGAGATTGGAAAGCACGGTCAGCTTGGCGGGAGCACTGGTGACTTGGCCGACGGAGTTGGTGGCGACTACCGTGTAGGAACCTGCCTGGGCCAACTGGACGTTGGTAAGCGGGAAAGAAGGGCTGGACGTGCCGGGGATGTTGACTCCGTTTCGCCGCCATTGATAAGTCGGAATGGGAACTCCGGTTGCGGAAACGGTGAAGGTAACACTTCCGCCGGAAGTAATTGATTGGTTCTGTGGAGATGTCGTGATGGAGGGTGCGACCGGGAGGCCGCCGTCGAGAATGTAGAGTTGAGAAATCTCCAGATCACTCAACGCACGATCATAGATACGAACATCATCAATAACTCCGTTTAAGGATCTCGGAGATTGCTGTCCGACTCTCTTGCCGATGCGAAATGGGCGATTTAGGTTGCGCACGACTCGACGTCCCATAGAGCCGGTTGATTGAAGCTCCCCACTGATATAAAGCCGAACCTGATCGTTGGTTTGATCGATGACCCCTGCGACACACGACCATTGCCCGACGGTAAGAGCAGCGCTCGCGATAGCCGTAGCGATGATCCCAGTGGCCCCATTATCGGTATTGACTTCCCAATGCACAATCGCACCACGGAGGAAAAAATCGAAATCCACTTCTCCTCCAAATCCCGCCACTGCTTTTTCGACGATTGGCTGGATCACTGTAAACGATGCAGGTTTGATCCACGCGATGACCGTTTGCTGGCTTCGCATAGGAAAGGTGTTAGTAATTTCTACGCCGGACGAACTTCCGTTGAATTGCAAGGCGCTGTTGGCGTCGCCGCTGCGGTCCGGTACAGCAGTGACGCTTTGCCCGGTACCGTTATAGCCATGCAAAGAGACGTCGACCGTGGAGCCTTGGTTAAACGGCCAGGACGCGGTGAGGTTCTGAGCGTTTGTCGTGTTGAGTGCGACAAACATGAAGGTAGCGAGGAGGCGGGTGATTTGCATGTTCTGATTCTCTAGTTTGGGGGGCCGTCCGCCCACGAACGCTTTGACGCGAAAGGATTTGGATGGTTCGCCGCCTTCTAATCGGGCGTCGAGGCAAATGCGATCATGCGGTGGTATCGTAAAATCTGTCATTCTTGAGCGAAGCGAAGAACCTCTGACTATTCGCGGGCGGAGGCGGTGGGGAAGGGGGGAAAGCTCCGCGCCACCTCCGCCCACGGAAATAGTCAGAGGTTCTTCGTGCCTCAGAATGACAGGATTTTTAACGATGCCCCGCTTCGCGGGAAAACCCGCCCGCCTTTCGCTACGGACCGGCGAGGCGGGAGCAATCACACTGAGGACAGGCGACCGGACTCGCGTTCTTTCCGCAAAAAAGCTCCCGGTTTCAACACGCGCAGTCGGTAAAACGAACGGTCGAGCAACCCGGCGAAATCGGCCCGGTCAGGGGTTCTGAAGTGGAGGACGCCGCTTGCGAAGCCGACGACGGCCCGATCTGGCAATACGCTCTCGAACCCGGCGCGATCATCGTGACCAAGGATCAAGATTTCCCCAAGCGCAACCTGCGCAGCGTAGCTCCTCCCGGCGTGCTCTGGCTTGAAATCGACAACTGCTGAACGCCGCCTCCTTGCGGGAGACCGCATCGTGGAAGTGCGCTGAGACGTGGCGACTATCGTTCTGCGGTGTGGCGCATTGGGAGAAGCCTTTTTACTTTTCACTGGAGGGCGACGCTGAGAGCGATAGATAGGGCGGTCGGAAAACTTCCTCGTGTTCTTTCCGTGCTTCCAAAGTTTCCGTTTCGTAGTTTTCGAGTATGCCTGATCCGAATTCACCTCTTTCCAACGCACAGAAGCGCGATCTCAAAGCCCGCGCGCAACGCCTCGAAACTGTCTTGAAAGTCGGCCATGCGGGAGTGACGCCGGAGTTTCTGGCGAGCCTGGATCGCGCGTTGAATGATCACGAACTCGTGAAGGTGAGGTTCAGTGATTTTAAGGATGAGAAGAAAACGCTGACACCGGAAATCGCGGAGAAGAGCGGGAGTGCCGTGGTGATGCGTGTGGGGAATGTCGCGGTGTTTTACCGAAGGCGGCTCGCTCCGTTGGAAGATTAAGGTCCGCGCGCAACTTCCGGCACTCGACACGGTTCGTGCCTGCCGTCACACCTTTGCCCATGCAATTTCTCCCAAAACTCCGCGCACTCCTCATCGCACTCGCCACGCTCACGGTCACCGCGTTTGCAGCGGATACGCCGACGCTCTGGCTGATCGGCGACTCGACGGTGAATAATGGGACGGGGAAGGGCGACGGCGGCTTGTGGGGATGGGGCGCACCGCTGGCGGGTTATTTTGATGGAGCGAAAATCAAGGTCGTGAATCGCGCGCGCGGTGGTCGGAGCAGTCGCACGTTTTTTGCGGAGGGGCTTTGGGAGAAGGTCGCAGCGGAGATGAAGCCGGGGGATTTTTTGCTCATGCAATTCGGGCACAATGACGGCGGGCCGCTCGAAGGGCCGAAGGCGCGTGCATCTATAAAAGGCAACGGCGAAGAGACGAAGGAGGCGGCGATCGAAGGCAGCGAGAAGAAGGAGACGGTCCACAGCTACGGCTGGTATTTGCGGAAATACATCGCGGACGCGAAGGAGAAAGGCGCGACGCCGATCGTGCTCTCGCAAATCCCGCGGAACATTTGGACGGAGGGAAAAGTGGGGCGCGCTTCGGTTGATTACGGAAAATGGGCGCAGGAAGCGGCGACGGCGAGCGGCGCGCTTTTTATCGATCTGAATGAACTCGTGGCGGCGCGCTACGAGAAGGAGGGGGAGCCGAAAGTGAAGACGGAATATTTCACGGAGAAAGATCACACGCACACGACGGCGGCGGGCGCGAAGGTGAACGCGGCGGCGGTCGTCGAAGGCATCAAGGCGCTGAAAGACTGTCCGCTCGCGGGTTTCCTCGCGACGACACCGACCGATTGGAAGCCGTAGAACGGTGCGCGCGATGAGGCTTTCATGGAAAATGGTCCTCGCCCTGCTGCTGATCGCGCCGGGCGTGATGCACGCGCAGCGGCAGATGGAAAAGCTCGGGCGCGGCGTGGTGGCGCTCGCGAAGGCGGATGGAACCGTTTTTGTGAGCTGGCGGCTGCTCGGGACGGATGCGGATGGCGTGGCTTTCAACGTCTATCGCGCGACGGATGGCGGCGAGCCGGTGAAGCTGAACGCGGAGCCGTTGCGCGATGCGACTTGTTTTGCGGATGCGGGCGCGCCGGCGGACAAGGCGAACGAGTGGTTCGTGCGAACCGTGGAAGGAACGGAGAGCACGCACTTTTCCAGAAAAGCGAATGCTCCCGCGCTGCCATATCTCTCAGTGCCGCTGCAAACGCCACCGGGCTACACGCCGAACGATGCGTCGGTCGGCGATCTGGATGGCGACGGGGAATACGAAATCGTGCTGCACCAGGCGGCGCGTGGGCGGGATAATTCGCAGGCGGGCGTGACGGAGCCGCCGATCCTCGAAGCCTACAAGCTCGACGGCACGCTGATGTGGCGGATCAATCTGGGCCGCAACATTCGCGAAGGCGCGCACTACACGCAGTTTTTGGTTTACGATTTCGACGGCGATGGACGCGCGGAAGTCGTGTGCAAGACAGCGGACGGCACGGTTGATGGTGTGGGAAAAGTGATCGGCGACGCGAACGCCGACTACCGAAATCCGCGCGGCTACATTCTCGACGGGCCGGAGTTTCTCACCGTCTTCGACGGCAAAACGGGCGCGGCACTCGCCACGGTGGATTACGTCCCGCCGCGCGGGCGCGTGGCGGATTGGGGCGATGCGTATGGAAATCGCGTGGATCGTTTTCTCGCGTGCGTCGCTTACCTCGATGGCAAGCGCCCGAGCCTCGTGATGTGCCGCGGCTACTATACGCGCACGGTGCTCGCGGCGTGGGATTGGCGCGATGGGAAACTCACGCAACGCTGGGTCTTCGACACGCACGATGGCACGCCGGGGAATCTTGCTTTCGCCGGGCAGGGAAATCACAACTTGAGCGTCGGCGATGTCGATGGCGACGGGCGCGATGAGATCGTCTATGGCTCGATGTGCGTGGATGACAACGGGAAGGGACTGTGGAGCACGGGCTTCGGCCACGGCGACGCGATCCACCTTTCCGATCTCGATCCCGAGCATCCGGGACTGGAAATTTTCGACATTCACGAGCATGTCCGCGGTGAAGTAGGCATCGACTTTCGCGACGCAAAAACGGGCAAGGCGCTCTGGACGAAACCCTCCCCCGATGTCGGTCGCGGCGTCGCCTTCGACATCGACCCGCGCCACCCCGGCCACGAAGTCTGGGCCGCCGGTCCGGGGCTGAATTCGCTCTATGATTGCAAAGGAAACGACATCGGCCCCAAGCCGCGCTCGTGCAATATGGCCGTGTGGTGGGACGGCGATTTTCTGCGCGAACTGCTGAATGGCACGACCATCGCAACGTGGGATTTTGAAAATGGCCGCGAAGTTCCGATCCTCTCCGCCAGCGACTTCGACTGCGCGTCGAACAACAGCACGAAATCCAATCCATGCCTCTGCGCCGACATCCTCGGCGACTGGCGCGAGGAAGTCATCTGGCGCACCCGCGATGCACGAGAACTGCGCATCTTCTCGACGACGATCCCGACCACGCACCGTCTCCCCACTTTGATGCACGACCCGCAATATCGCGTGAGCATCGCATGGCAGAACGTCGCCTATAATCAGCCGGCGCACACCAGCTACTTCCTCGGCGACGGGATGAAGCCGCCGCCGCGCGCGGACATTGCGACTGTTCCAAATTAATTTGAAAAAACGTTTGCGTATCCCGCAAGACGTGTTCCTATGGCGTCGCAAGTTCGTTGCCCCTTGGGGCGTTGGTAGATTGCTAGTTGCGTTTTTGTGGGACATCCCGCGAAGCCACAGTGGCAGTTTGAAATCCGATACCGGAAACAGCCGCAGTCGCTTCGTTTGCAGTAAACAAAAACATAATAATATGGGTAATAAACTCTACGTCGGGAATCTTTCCTTCGACACCACCGAAAACGACCTTCAAGATCTCTTCGCAGGCGCTGGCAGCGTCACCGAGGCAGCTCTCGTGCAGGACAAAATGACCGGAAACTCCCGCGGCTTCGGCTTCGTCACCATGTCCAGCGATGCTGAGGCACAGGCGGCGATCAGCCAATTCCACGGCAAAGATTTCCACGGTCGTAACCTCACCGTGAACGAGGCGCGTCCTCGTGAAGACTTCTCCGCAGGCGGCCCTCGTAAGAGCTACGGCGGCGGCGGCGGTGGCGGAAATCGCGGTGGTGGCGGCGGCGGCGGCGGTGGTGGCGGCGGCGGACGTCGCTACTAAGCACCTGCGCATCGCGCAAAATAAAATTCAAGAGCGGGCTCGTCTGAAAAGGCGGGCCCGCTTTTTATTTCCCGCCGACCGTGAATCCTCCTCGCATCAGCATCTGCATCCCCGCTTATCAGGCCGAGGGCTACCTGCCGGAGGCGCTGGATTCCGTGCGTGCGCAGGTGTTCGCCGATTGGGAATTGATCATCGTGGAAGATGGTTCGCGTGATCGCACGGAGAAGATTGTCCGTTCTTTCGCCGGGAGCGTTTTGCAATCCGTGCGCTTTCTCCGTCACGAAATGAATCGCGGACTCACCACGACGCGGAATACCGCGATGGCCGCCGCAGAAGCGAAGTGGATCGCGATCCTCGACAGCGACGACTTGTGGACGCCGGATCATCTCCAGACGCTTTGGGCGCGAGCGAGTGCCGGTGATGCCGAGCTCGTTCACGGAGGTTCCGTGCTTTTTGACAGCGAAACGGGACGCGATCTCGAAGTCCGCGCTCCCGATACGCGGGCCGTCGCGGAGCTTCCAGTTTCGCTTTGGGAAGGTCGCTACATCATCCAGCCGTCATCCGTGCTGCTCGCGAAGGCTTTGTGGGAGAAGGTCGGCGGGTTCAATTCCGAGTTCCAGCATTTGGAAGATCGCGAAATGTGGATGCGGTGCGCGCGAGCCGGAGCACGCATCGGCTACACCGGACGCGACACTTGCCGCTATCGCAAACACGGAGCCGCGATGTCCGCGCAAAGCGCCGCCATGGCTGAGGCCGCCGCGCGAGTCCTCGATCAGCATCTCGATTGGGAAATCGTCCCGCTCCCGCGCCGCTGCCAAATCACCGCCGAAGCCTGGAGCGCCGCCGCGCGGCTGCGCTGGCGCACGGCACCCGCGATTGCCCGCCGACATTTTCGGCGCGCATGCGAGTTGGATTGGCGCGCGCGCTGGTGGTTGCACGGCTGCCTTTGCGCGCTGCTGCCAGATCGCTCCCCGACTGCAAGGTAACGGGGATATTTTGAAGAGCAGGCTCGTCGGAACCGGCGGGGCGCTTTTAATTCTTCCACCATGTCCACCGACGCTGCTCCCAAAATCCGCCCACCCGATCCGGCGCTGCCGGGCATCGATCAACTCGTCGCGATTGTCGCGATGCTTCGCGCGCCCGGCGGTTGCCCGTGGGATCGCGAGCAGACGCACGTGAGTTTGCGCAGCGGCTTGCTGGAGGAGGCTTATGAAGTCGTGGAGGCGATCGACAATTCGGACGACGAAAATCTGCGCGAAGAGCTGGGAGATTTACTGCTCCAGTCAGTTTTCCACGCACAGATCGCGGTCGAAGAAGGGCGCTTCGATTTCAACGATGTCGCACGCAGCATTTCGGAAAAACTCGTGCGGCGGCATCCGCATGTTTTTGCCGAAGATCAGTGCGCGGACTCGGATGCGGTGCTGAAACGGTGGGATGAAATCAAACGCGCGGAGAAGGGCGGGGCCGCTGCGAAGTCTTTGCTGGACGGCGTTCCCGGCTCGCTCGCCGCGCTGATGCGCGCGCAAAAGGTGCAGAAGAATGCGGCGAAAATCGGCTTCGATTGGGACGCCGCCGCGCCGGTGATCGCAAAGATTCGCGAAGAACTCGCCGAGGTCGAAGCGGCGATCACCTCCCAAAATCCAGACGCGCTCGAAGACGAAATCGGCGACGTGCTTTTCTCCGTCGTGAACCTGGCGCGCAAACTGAAGATCGACGCCGAAGTCGCGCTGCACCGATCGACCAACAAATTCGTCGCGCGCTTTCACGCCGTGGAAGAGATCGCCCGCGAGCGCTCGCTGGCGCTGGAAAAGATGACGCTCGCCGAACTCGATGTGCTGTGGGACGAGGTGAAACGCCGGCCCGCCTGACGCGATGGCCGATCCGCTCCCGGCAGACGCGCGGCGCTCGCTGCTCATCTACAATCTCTTTTTCCCACTCGTCCTCGTTTTCCTGCTGCCGGGGATTTTGCTGCGCATGTTTCGGCGCGGGAGTTTTCGAGAAAAATTCGGGCAGCGGCTCGGGCGCTACGATGCGGCGGATCGCGCGCGGTTTGCGGGCGGACGCTGGATTTGGATTCATTCAATCAGCGTCGGCGAAACGCTCATCGCGCTGAAACTAGCGCGCGAACTGCATGCGCGAGATCCCGAGTTTCAAATCGCGCTGAGCGTCACCACCTCCACCGGCCTCGCGCTGGCGAATGACGCCGCGTGCGACTGGCTCGCCGCGATTTACAATCCTATCGACTCACCGCGAATCGTCCGCGACGCGCTCGATCTCATCCGCCCCGAAAAACTGCTGCTCATCGAAGGCGAAGTCTGGCCGAATCTGGTGAGCGAGTGCGTCGAGCGCAGTATTCCCGTCCTGCTCGTGAATGCCCGCCTTTCGCCTCGCAGCGAGCAGCGCATGCTGGTCACACGCTTCTGGGTCGGCCCGATTTTTCGCCTGCTTGCCGGCATCAGCGTGCCCGAGAAAGACGACGTCGAGCGTTGGTCGGCGCTCGGTGTTTCGCACGAAAACACCCACGTCACCGGCAGTATTAAGTTCGATTCGCCAGCGGGCGCGCCGACTCGCGAGGCGGAGTTTCGCGCGCTGCTGACGCCACTCGGCGTGACCGAACACACACGCATCCTCGTCGCTGGCAGCACGTGGTTTCCCGAGGAGAAAATGCTGGCGCTCGCTTTGGGAAATTTGCGGGCGGAGTTTCCCGATCTTTTCCTCATCATCGTTCCGCGTCATGTCGAGCGATCGGCGGAAATCGCATCCTCGCTCGGCGCATGGCGCGTGGTTCGCCGCAGCACACTGCCCGCAGCCCAGCCGTGCGATGTCCTGCTGGTCGATACGACGGGCGAACTCCGCGACTGGTACGCGCTCGCCACGCTCGTCTTTGTCGGGAAAAGCATGCCCGATGTGGCGACGCCCGGCGGGCAAAATCCGGGCGAACCCGCGTCGCTCGCCAAGCCGCTTTTGTTCGGCCCGCGCATGGAAAACTTCGAATCCATCGCCGCCCACCTCGCTGCGCACGGTGCCGCCATCGTCGTAAACGATGCGGCGGCTCTGGAAGCGGAAGCGGCCCGTCTGCTGCGTGAACCGGAGGTGCGCGAGATCATGTCCGCCGCCGCGCACGGCTCTCTTACCGAGCACGACGGGGCGACGCAACGAACCGTGCAATGGCTGCTCGAAACGAAATAACGTTCCGGTCTCATCCTTGCTTCAACAGGAAGCTGCGCTAGTTTCCGCACATGCGGAAAATCTCTGCACACCGATGAAACGAATCTTTCTCCTCGTCGCTCTCCACCTCGCCCTTTTGCCGCTGGCCGTGGAGGCGCGCTCACCGCGTCCGGTGGGGCTCAGCGTCGCGCGGATTTATCCGTACAATATGGTCGGGCAGCTCACCTTTTCGAGCGGGAACAGTTATTACATCGGCTCTGGCACAGTCATCCAGCCGTTCGGCGTCCTCACCGCGGGGCACAATATGTATGACGCCCAAGGAGGCTGGTCCACGGACCTGCTCTTCAAGCGTTCGCATTACGACACCACGGAACTCTCTGCGCGCTACGGCTCCCGGATTTACGTCCTCGCCGGCTATCAGGCCGCGGTGCAGAACTCCGGTGCCGACGATGTGCGTTCGTTTGCGCGCGACTCGGGCGGCGTTTCCTTTCAGACGCGGCCTGCCACCGGCGGCTTTCTCGGGTGGACGACCGATCAAAAAATCCTCACCAGCGAAGCGCCCAAAGCCGTCTTCGGCTACGGCGCGGAAGTCCACACCGGCGAGCAACTCCTCGTCAATGGCGCGACTCCTTTCTATCCAGTTTACAGCACGTTTTCCGAAAGCTATGGCACCGCCATCGAGGCCGGCATGAGCGGCGGTCCCGTCATCGCCACGCTCGCCGATGGCAGCCGGGCGGTCTGCGGCGTGGTCGTTTCCGGCTCGGCAGATCCCGTCACCGGCGGCATCCGCGTCATGAATTCCACGCTGTCGGATTTCATTCTGAAATACCTGAGCGCACCGGCTCCGTAGGCCGTGGCGCGCCGGCACGCCGTCTTCATCGCGCTGGTCGTGGCAGCGGGCGCGTTGTATTTCCTCTGGCGATTCGCAGAGGAAACGCGCGAGCGCATTTCCCAGACGTCCGCCGCACCTGCCGCCGCGACGCCGGCCTCATCGCAAACCACGCCAGCGAGCGAATCGCTTTATGATCGGATCGGGCAAATGCTCGCGACCTTGCGCGGCGGCTCCAAGGCGCTCGATCTCACCTCGCTTCGGCGCGCACTTTCCTCCGATCCCGCCGCCGGCATCGCCGCCATCCGCCGCTTCCTCGCGACCCGCGACGATGCCGCGACTGGCCAGCGTTTTGCCGTCGGGCCGGATGGCGTGCTCGAAGGCGCTCCGACTCTCCGCACTTTCCTCCTGGATACGCTGGGCCAGCTTTCTCGCCAGACTGGCGACGGCGCGGGCGCAGAGGTTGGGCGCGAGATTTTGGCGGAAAAAATTTCGCCCGACGAGTGGGCTCTCGCCCTCCGCAACATCGCGTGGGAAGATCCGAAATCGCGCCCCTTTCTCGCGCAAAAACTGCATGAGATGCTCGACTACGAACCGTGGACCGCGACGCCCACCGGCGGCTTGCTGGAGGCTTTTGACGTCGCCGTTTTCACCGGCGACGCGAGCTTCGTCCCAACTTTCGATGCGATGGGCCACGGCGGAAATACCGCCTTGCAACGCGCGGCCACCGTCGCGCTGGATCGCCTCGCGGAAAACTCCCCGCTCACCGTGATGCAATATCTCAACAGCCATCCCGCCAGCATCGCCGACCTGCCCTTCGTGCGGGCCGACTACTTTTCCAAAGCCGACCTCGGCAACCCCGAGCAACGCCGCGCCGTCGAAACCTACCTCGATCGCGCCGACGTCACGCTGCCGGAAAAAACCAAGTTTTTACACGCCATCGCCTCGCCCGGCAGCTTCGTCTCCGACAGCCTGCTCTCCACCTCACAGCCAGCAGGAAACGGCACCGGCCGCTACCCCGCCATCGCCACCGCGGCCACCGAATGGGCCCGCACCAATCGCTTCCCAGCCGTCGAGGAGCACGTGCTGTGGCTGATCCAGCGGGTGACGGTGGCAGAGTAGAAGTTGCCTCACGCATTTACAGCGCCAACGCCGTTTCGCCCTCGGTGTGAAGTTCGTCTCCGCGAGACGCGCAGACAGCACTATGGACGAGCGTGCGACCCGGAAACTCCCGCAGCCCCCAACCCCCCCACTTCTTCCTCGACACTCATCCATCAGTTCCTCAAACTGCACCCGCATTCGCGAGGTTGCATACAAGCCGGGCGCAGTGCGCGGCGCACTCCGTTTGGCGATTTCTTTCTCACGAAAGCCCTCGGCCCAATCCTCAAACCCTCTCGGACTACTCCCATGAAAACGATGCGCACCCTCCTGGCGGCCCTCGGCTGCCTTTGCCTCCTCACCAACCTGGCTTCCGCCCAGGTGCCGCAACTCGTCAGCTACCAGGGCCGTGTCGCCGTCGGCACGGCGAACTTCAATGGCTCCGGCTCGTTCAAGTTTGCCCTCGTTAATGCAGCAGGCACCACGACTTACTGGAGCAATGACGGCACGAGCGTGAATGGCTCGCAACCGACGGCGGCGGTCGCGCTCACGGTGACGAAGGGCCTTTACTCCGTGCTTCTCGGCGACACTTCGCTGGGCGCGGCCATGACCGCCATCCCCGCGAGTGTCTGGACGAATCCAGACGTGCGTCTGCGCGTGTGGTTCGACGACGGTACCAATGCCTCCCAGCTCCTCACGCCCGACCAGCGCCTCGCGCCGAATGGCTACCTGCCGGATGGCTCCGTCTCCTCCACGGCCCTCGCCAGCGGCGCAGTCACCTCCGCCAAGCTCGCCTCCGGGGCGGTGGGCAGCACACAACTGGGCACCGGCCTCACGCTCGGAGGCACGACCATTGGCACTTTCAGCGGCAATGGAGCTTTGCTGACCAACGTCAACGCCAGCAATCTGGCCACCGGCACGGTGGCCGACGCGCGGCTCTCAGCGAATGTGGCTCTGCGCGCGGGTGGCAACACCTTCACGGGGAATCAAAGCATTTCCACCGGCAACGTGGGCATCGGCACGGCCGCGCCCTTGTGCCCCCTGCAAATCGAGGGAATCCAGCAACTCTCAGGCGGCGGCATCCCGACCCTTTCCATCGGGACCTACACGGGCACGCACATGGAGTTCGACAATAATGAGATTCAGGCGGGCAGTGCGAACCCAGCATCCAGTCACGTCTCGGATCTGTACCTGAACTACAGCGGGGGCAATGTCAATATCGGCACGGGTGCCTCAGCCCCCTTCAACTTCCTTGTCGGTTCCAGTTCATTCGGCAATGTCGGCATCGGCACGGGGTTGCCGGCTGCGAGATTGCATGTGTCCGGCGGGGACATCTTGCTCGAAAACGGGCATGGCCTGTTCATTAAAAGTAGCGCGGGCACAGCCTTCCGCGCGGTGTCCGTTGACGCTGGCAACATTATCCATATTGGTTCCGGTGGTGCTCTCGGTGCGACGGCCAATCAGATCAACTTTGACCTGAATGTGCCGGGAAATGTCATGACGCTGACGTCAACCGGTGCCATCGGCATCGGAACCACCACCCCGACTCAGGCAAAGCTGGTGGTGAATGGTTCGATCTCCAACGCGCAAAACTCAGGCGAATATTTTGACTTCATCGCCACCAGTTTGAGTGCCATTGTTGTCGGTACCCATCTAAACTATTCCATCTTCGCCACCCATCGCATCGCGGCGGAATCGTTCGACGCCGTCTCGGATGCGCGAATCAAGCTGATCGAAGGCCGCTCCGACGCCGTGCGGGACTTGAACACGCTGCTGCAGATCGAGGTGACGGATTACAAGATGAAGGACCGGGTCGCCTTTGGCCAATGCCCCATTAAGAAGGTGATCGCGCAGCAGGTCGAGCAGGTGTATCCGCAGGCGGTGAGCCAGCACACGGACGTCGTGCCGGACATCTATGAGAAGGCCGCAGTGGCAGACGGCTGGGTGAAGCTCGCGACGAACCTGAAGGTGGGAGAGCGCGTGCGGCTGCTCGGCAGCAAGCCGAATGAGGAAGGCATCCACGAAGTGCTCGAAGTGAGCAAGGACGGCTTCCGCACCACTTTCCAGCCCGCCGGGGACAAGGTCTTTGTGTACGGCCGCGAAGTGGCGGACTTCCGCGCGGTGGACTACGAGGCCATCGCCATGCTGAACGTCTCCGCGACGCAGGAGATCAAAAAGGAGAAAGACGCCGAGGTGAAAGCCCTCCGGAACGAAAATGCCACTCTGCGCGCGACGCTTGCCACCATCGAAGCCCGTCTCGCCCGGCTCGAACAGTTGCCCGCCGCGCAAAAGGCTTCGCTCACGATCGTCAACGCTCAGACCAAGTAAGCCATGAACCTTCGCCTCTTGCTCCTCACCTCCCTGCTCCCCGCACCTGCGCACGCCGGCCCGCGCACTTCGGCAAACTACTCCATTCTCACCGACACCGCCGACGCCGGAGGCAGACGCGGCACGAGCGCGAACTACACGAATGACGGCAGCCTCGGCGGAGTCGCCGGCATTTCCAATGTCGCGTCGCCCGCCGAGGTCGCGAAGAGCGGCTACCTCGGCCAGCTCTACGACGTGACGGGACTCACGCTGAACGCCGCTTCGCTGACCGTGAACGAAGGCGCGACCGACCAGCTCGCCGCGTGGCAGCTTCTCGACGATGCCACCATCCTCGCCGTCCCCGCCGCTAGCGTGGCGTGGAGCGTGCAGAGCGGGCCGCTCACCGGGATCAGCGCCAGCGGGCTCGCGACGGCGGGGATTGTCTATCAAGACAACGTCGCGATCGCGCAGGGCAGCTACCTCGGCAACACCGGCACGCTCGCGCTGACGGTAAAGAATGTGAACCCGGACGATTTCGGCAGCTACGCGGGCGACGGCCTCGACGACGCGTGGCAGAACCAATACTTCGGCCTCAACAACCCAAACGCCGCGCCCGGCGTGGACTTCGACGGCACGGGGCAGACGAACGTTTTCAAATACATCGCCGGCCTGAACCCGCTCGACGGCTCGCGCTTTACTCTGAGCATCGATTTCGTGCCCGATCCGCTGCATCCGGGGCAGTTTCTCGCCGGGCAAAAGAAATTGACCTTCAGTCCACGCTTTGCAGATCGGACCTATACCATCACGGCGAGACCGAGTCTGACCCTCGGAGGTTGGAATGCGATCACTGCCTCTGCCCCGAGCGACAACGGGGCGACGCGGTCAGTTACGGATCTGAATGCAAGCGATCCGGCGAAGTTTTATCATGTGGAGATCATGAAGCCTTAGGTGGTTGCGGCGGCGGGGCTGGTTTTCCATCAATCGCCGAAGCTGATCCCCACGGCGCGGGCGGTGAGGACCATTTGGCTTTGGGGCTGGACGACTTTTAGGCGATCGACGGCTTCGGAGATGGGGACGCTGCCGACTTCGTAGTTGCGGTAGGAAACCATTTCTCCGAGGTGGCCTTCGGCGATGAGTTCGACGGCGCGGACTCCGAAGCGGGTGCCGAGGATGCGGTCGAGCGTGGTGGGCGCGCCGCCGCGCTGGAGGTGGCCGAGGACGCAGGTGCGCGTTTCTTTGCCGGTGCGGCGCTCGATCTCGTAGGCGACGCGTTCGCCGATGCCGCCGAGTTTGTATTCGCCAGAGACGGTTTTATGAAAGACTTCACCTTCGCCGGTGCCGTGCGCACCTTCGGCGACGACGATGAGGCTGCTGAGGCAGTGCTCGATTTCACGCTGGCGGACGGCTTGCGCGACTTTTTCGTAGTCGAAGGGAAGCTCGGGAATGAGGATGACATCGGCTCCGCCGGCGAGTCCGCCGTAGAGTGCGATCCAGCCGGCGTGGCGGCCCATGACTTCGATGACCATGGCGCGCTTGTGGCTGCTGGCGGTGGTGTGCAGGCGGTCGAGCGCGTCGGCCACGCAGGCGACGGCGCTGTCGAAGCCGAAGGTCATCGCCGTGGCTTCGAGGTCGTTGTCGATGGTCTTGGGCACGCCGACCACGGGGATGCCGGCCTCGTGGAGCTGGAGCGCGCAGGTGAGCGAGCCGTCGCCGCCGATGACGATGAGGGCGTCGAGACCGATGTCGCGCAGGGTGGCCTTGGTTTGCTCGATCACTTCGGGTGAAACGCGGGCGCGGGTTCCTGCGCCGACTTTGCTGATGAAATGTCCGCGATTGGTCGTGCCGAGGATGGTGCCGCCGAGCGGCATGATTCCCGCCGTGCGCTTCAGGTCGAGCGTCTCGAAATTGTCACGCGTGAGCAGGCCCTCGAAGCCATCGTGAATGCCAATGACTTCCCATTCTCGATTCGTCGCAGCGCGCACGACGCCGCGCAGCACTGCATTCAATCCCGGACAATCACCACCGCTGGTGAGGACGCCGATGCGTTTGATCATTTTGCCTTTGCGCCTTTCATCGGACGACCCGCGGCGGCCCAAGCGTCGTAGCGCTGCCAGCCGGTTTGCAGGAGGCGACTCGCCACTCCGAAACGGTCCGCTGCGCCAAGGACGATCACATTGAGCCGCCGCGGCGTGATGACGTGCTGGTCGCCCTGCTGCCGACTCTCCGGCGGGCGCGCGGCACTGATGGCGACGCAGCCGCCGGCCTTTCGGGTGGTGCCGGTTTTCACGCCGTCGATGGAACTGGTGCCGAGGAGTTCGTTCGTGTTTTTCAGCAAATACGCGGTCTGCTCGCCGCTCACCGTTTCGATGGTGATCTTGCGCTCTTTCTGGCTCACGTAGAAACGAAACGCCGAGCTGTCCATCGCGTAGGCGACGAGCTTCGCGAGGTCTTCGGCAGTGCTGTAGGGGTCGCTGCGTTCCACGCCGTCGAGACCGTGGGGATTGAGGAAACGCGTGCGCGCCATCCCGAGCCGGCGCGCGAGGGCATTCATCTGCGCCACGAAAGATTGCTCGGCGGGGCCGCGTCCGAGCGCGGTGCCCACGTGGACGGCGAGCGTCGTGGCGGCTTCATTGTCGCTCTGCATGAGCGAGGCGTAGAGCAGATCGCGCAGGGTCACGCGGTCGCCGGCGGTGAGGCCGGCATTTGGCGTGGTGTTCAGGCCGGCGGCGGAGTTTGGCACGGTGGCGAATTCATTCAGATCGCGATGCTGGGCGTCGGCCCAGTCGAGGACGACCATGGCCATGGCGATCTTGGTGAGACTGCCGATCTGGAGTTTTTTCGCGGGGCTCGAACTGTCGAGAATGTAGCCGGTGGCGCTGTCGGCGACGACCCACGCGGCAGCCTGCGCACAGGCCTGGCGGAGCGGGAGAAGACTGAGCGCGAGAAGCAGCGCGAGGATGAAGGGGAAAGGACGAAATTTACGCATCGGAATGAAAAGGGCGCGATACTAACGGCGCTCTTTGAATTGGCAACAAGTGACGCAGCCGGTCAGTGGCTCAGGTGGCTGCGCCAGCGCCGCGGGTCGCGCCACCAAATTGACTCTCGGCGCGGGTCACGCCACCCAACTGAGCTACTACCCGAAGCCGCGACCCGCCCGCGGTTTTCACACTGATTCTTGACGCTCGCAAAGGCATGGAGCATAGGTGCGCGCCTTTTGAAAACCACACTGCCCATACACGCCCTCCGAAGCCTGCTCATCCTCTCGCTGGCGTTGCTCACCGCCTGTAACAATCGCGATCCGCGCTTTAGCGACGAGACGATGTACATCGGCGGTTACAAGGGCCGCCATAAGGAGCAGCAGCGCGCGAACTTCGACAACGTCTCGTACTGGGATGGCGACCACATGTCCGGCTCGCCTTCCGTTTCCATCAGCCTCGGCGAGCAGCGCGCTTATTTCTATAAAGGGCAGGAACTCGTGGGCATTTCGGTCATTTCCACAGGCCGCGAGGGTTTCGGCACGCCGAGTGGCTCGTATAAACTCCAGCAAAAAGACCGCGATCATAAATCTTCGCTCTACGGCGACTACGTGGATCGGGCGGGAAATGTGCTCCAGAAGGAGATCGATACTTCCAAAAATCCGAAGCCGCCGGGAGCGATCTTTGATGGCGCGAAAATGCCGTTTTTCATGCGCATCACGGGCGGCGTGGGGATGCATGAGGGTTTCCTGCCGGGCTATCCGGCGTCGCACGGCTGCATCCGCATGCCGGGCTTCATGGCCGAGTCGTTTTTCAACAATATCGCCGTCGGCACGCCGGTGACGATCGGGCCGTAGTCGGAGAGTCGGAAGTAAGAAGTAGTCAGTGGTCAGTGACTGCTGACTGACGACTGCTTACTTTTTACTTCTTACTTCCGAATTCTTGCTTCCGGAAGATTTCCCCTTCCCAAGTTCGCACGCATTCGTATTCACTCCCCGCGCGATGCCGAAAGCCCTGAAATCCCCACCTCCGAAGAAAAAACCGAAGCCGAAATACCGGCGCATTGTCCTGAAATTAAGCGGTGAAGCGCTGAAAGCACCGGGCAGCGCGGACAACATTTCGCCGGAAATCGTGGATGGCATTTGCTGCCAGATCAAAGAGGTGATCGGCATGGGCGTGCAGGTGGCGATCGTGATCGGCGGGGGAAATATCTGGCGCGGACTGGCGGCGAGCCATCGCGGGATGGAGCGGACAACGGCGGATTATATGGGCATGCTGGCGACGGTGATCAATGGCATGGCGCTGCAAAGTGCGCTGGAAAAAATGGGCGTGCCGACGCGCGTTCACACGGCGATTCACATGGAAAATATCGCCGAGCCGTTTATCCGGCGTCGCGCGATCGATCAGCTCGAAAGCGGCTCGGCAGTGATTTTTGTGGCCGGCACGGGCAACCCGTATTTTTCCACCGACACGACGGCGGCGCTGCGCGCGAGCGAGATCGGGGCGGAGGTGATTTTGAAGGCGACGAAAGTCGATGGCATCTACACCGCCGATCCCTTCAAAGACCCGACCGCGACGAAATATGCGCGTCTCACTTTCAGCGAAGCGCTGACGCAAAGACTTTCGGTGATGGACTCCACGGCGTTCAGCCTGTGCATGGATAACAAAGTTCCCATCATCGTTTTCGACATGATGAAGGCCAACAACATCCGCAGCGTGGTGCTCGGAAAGACAGTCGGCACGCTCGTCACCAACGATTAACTGCCTATGGACCCCGACGAAATTTTGCTCGAAACCGAAGCCACCATGGAAAAAGGCGTCGATTACATGAACCACGAATTTGCCGCCGTGCGCACGGGTAAAGCGTCGCCCGCGATCGTGGAAAACATCGACGTGGAAGCCTACGGCTCGACCATGAAACTGAAGCAACTCGCGCTCATCACCACGCCCGAGCCGCGGCTGCTGGTGATCCAGCCCTTCGACGCCTCGACGACGAAGGACATCGAGAAAGCGATCAAGGAATCGAAGATCGGAATCAACCCCGCAGTGGATGGAAAAATCATCCGCCTGCCCATCCCGGCGCTCAGCGAAGAGCGGCGGAAGGATCTCGTGAAAAGCATCAAGCAAATGGCCGAGGAAGCGCGCGTGCGCGTGCGCTCGGCGCGGCGCGACGGGATCGATGGGATCAAGAAATCGCAGAAGGACGGGAAGACGACCGAGGACGAGTTGGAGAGCTACGAAAAGGAAATCCAGAAGCTGACGGATGGCTTTGTAAAAAAGATCGACGACGCGTTTGCGCTGAAAGAAGCGGACATCATGAAAGTCTGACATGAAGCGACTCGCCGCCTGTCTTCCCCTGCTGCTGCTCGTTTCCTGCGCGCATCTTCCTTTCCTCAAACGCGCTCCCAAAGAGCCCGCGCCCGCGCGCGAACCCGAGCCGCCGCCGCACGCTCAGCGCGCGCAGAAAGTTTCCTCCGTCGTCGCACCCGCGCCGGATTTCACCTTTGCCGCTCCGGGAAAAGATCGCTCGCTCCGCAGTCTGCGCGGGCAGGCGGTCGTGATCGTCTTTGCGCGCGACGCAAAAGTCGGAGCACTCCGCAAGCAGCTCGCCGAACTCGCACCGCTTTACCAGGAGCTCGCGAGCAAGCGCGTCATCTTCATCGCCGCGCTCGCGCAAGGCGACGCGCCTTTGCGCTCGAACATCCCGTTCGTCCTCGCCAATGATGGAGCCGGCGTCGCCGCGCGCTACGGCGTCGGTGGAAAATTCGCCATCGCGATCCTCGGTCCCGACGGCAACATCGACTACCAAACGACGAAAACGCTGCCCGGCGGACGCGTGCGCGACGTGGTCCAAAATTCGTTCGTCGTGCAGGACAACGCGCGGAAACACTAACCGCGGCTGGCCGTGCTGCGGATCGCCGTCATCGCCGACACCCACGACCGGCTCCCCTCGCGCGTGCTCGCCGCGATCCGGCGCGCGGATGAAATCTGGCATCTCGGCGATGTCTGCACAGCGGCGATTCAAGAAAGCCTGCTCGCGACCGGCATCCCGCTGCGGCTCGTCCGGGGAAATTGCGACTCGAACGAAGACTGGCCGCTGACCCTTGATTTCACGCAGGAAGGATTCCGCATCCGCCTCGTCCACATCCCGCCCACGGCTGCGCCGCCCGGCGTCGATCTCCTTTTTCACGGACACACGCACGTGCCCCGGCATCAGGTCGTCGGCTCCGCGTGCTTCTTCAATCCCGGCTGCATCACGCGCCCAAACCGCGGCGCGCCCGCCAGCTTCGCCTGGCTCGAGCTGGAATCCGGCCAGCCGCCGCGCTGGTCGATCGAACCGGTCTGACGCGCAAGCCACGCGCAGCCTTGGCCAATCGCGGGTGAGCAGCGCGCGGGCGCCCCGGTATTTTTGCGGTATGAAACGCAATGAACCCGTCGCCAAAATCATGAGCACCGAACTCGTCACCGTGCATCACGGCGACCCGATTTCCAAAGCCCGCAAGCTCATCCACGACCACGGCATCCAGCACATCCCCGTCGTCAGCGGGCGCGCCATCGTCGGCATCATCAGCCTCTCGGACATCCTGCGCGTGAGCCTGGGCGACGCCTTCGGAGCCGACGTGCGCGCGGTCGATGCCACGCTGGATCACACCATGACTTTGGAGCAGTTGATGCACAAAACACCGCGCACTCTCACCAAACACGCCTCCATCCGCGACGCCGCCGAGGTGCTGGCCAAGGGCGAGTTTCACTCCGTGCCGATCGTCGATAGCGACGGCGTGACCCTGCTCGGCATGGTCACCAGCACCGACTTGATCCGCTACCTGCTTGATCAGTTTTAAAAAACAGCCGACTCCTCCGCTCCGCGGGAACGCGCACACCGGCTCAGCTTTTCCCTTGGCAAATTCGCGCTCTCCCGGGTAGCGTCGCCGACCTTGATCAAGCTCTGGCCGCTCCTACTCGCCGTCTTCCTCGCGTGCCTCTCGACCACGCGCGCACAACTCGCCAGCTTTGGAGCGGTGCCCATCGAGATCAACGCAGAGTCCACGCACTACGATCCCGACACGCACATCGCTTACGCCGATGACAACGTCGTCATCGGCTACCGCGAAATCCGCATCTACTGCGACCACGCCCAGTACGACGACGGCACGCGCGATGTCCTCGCCGAGGGCAACGTTCGCATCTTCCGCGATGGCCGTCTTTTTGTCGGCGAAAGTGCCATCTACAACCTTGAAACCAAGGTTCTGAATGCGTCCTCGATTCGCGGCGACATGATGCCGTTTCGTTTTCAGGGGCAAAATCTCGGCACCCTCGGACCAAAGGGCTACTTCGTGAAGGACGGTATCTTCACCACCAGCGACAACTCGAAACCCGACTACACGATCCGCGCGAAGGGCATCAAGATTTACACCGGCGACCACATGGTCTTCACCGATGTCCGCTTCTACGTCGGGCAGACGCCGATCTTTTGGTTTCCCTACCTGTTTCATTCGCTGGACAAGGAGCAGGCCTTCACCGTCACGCCCGGCTACAATTCCATCTGGGGCGGCTTCCTGCTCGGCTCGTATAACTTCCCACTCGGCGAGCATTGGGAGGGGAAAGTGCGGCTCGACATCCTGGAAAAGCGCGGCTTCGGCTTCGGCTTCGAATCAAAATGGGGCGGACGCGATAGTGCCCAGCATGACTGGGGGCGCTTCCGTGCCTACGCCATCAACGACGCCGAACCCGGCACGAACCGCACCAGCCTCGCCCGGGAACCGATCGACCCTTTTCGCTACCGCGTGTCCTTTCAGGATCGGACTTATCTTACCGAGGACATCTACTTCACCGCCGACATCAATCGTCTCAGCGACGCACGCTTCCTTCAGGACTTCGAAGCGGGCGAATTCCGGAGCGATCCAAATCCGGATAACGTCGTCATCCTCACCAAGTGGGATGAGAACTACACCGCCAATCTGCTCGCGCGTGAAAACCTGAACGAAGATCATTTCGACGGCACCGAGCGGCTGCCGGAGCTATCGCTGGAGGGCAAGCGCGCGCCGATTTTCAAAGGCCCGATCTTCTGGGAAAACCTAGCCTCCGCCGGTTTTCTAAAACGAAACTTCGCCGCCGACTCCCTGCTTCAGGACTACGACACTTTCCGCTCGGACATCTTCGAGCAATTCTCCATGCCTCACACCTTCGGCAACTGGCTGTCCTTCGTCCCGCGCATTGGCGGCCGGCTGACCTATTACGGAGACACCGGCTTTTCCTCCACCCAACTCATCAATGGAGTCAGCCAGCAAGTCATGAAACCGGGCGGGGCAACGTTGCGGCCCGATTTCAATGCGGGCTTCGAGACATCCTTCAAATTCTCGCGGGAGTTTGATACCGTCCAATCGCGGCTGCTAGGTCTCGAAAAACTCCGCCACGTCGTCCAGCCCTACCTGAACTACTCCTATAACTACTCCGGCAAAGACCCATCCCACATCCTTCAATTTGACCGGCTGAACCCCTCCACCGAGCTGGCACCGATCGACTTCCCGCAATTCAATAGCGTCGATACACTCGACACCTGGAACATCCTCCGACTGGGCGTGCGGAACCGTCTGCAAACCCAGCGCAACAACGCGACGCTCAACTGGCTGGAGCTGGATACCTTCGTCGATGTGAACTTCGAGCGCCCTAGTTTCGCGGGCACCGTCATGGATGATGAAGGAACTTTTTCCAACGTCGTCAACCGCCTGCGCTGGACGCCGCTGCCGTGGGTTTACATGACGCTGGACGCGCAATTGCCGCTCTTCGACAAAGGGTTCACACAAGTGAATACCAACCTCGGTTTCATGGTAAACTCGAACGTGCAACTGAACATCGGGCACCGTTACATTGCGAATAACGCCTTCTTCCCGGACTCGAACCTCCTCAATCTCGGCGGCTACTTCCGGGTCAACGATAACTGGGGCGTCAGCTTCCGCGAACAATACGAATTCCAAGGCAGCATCCTGGAAACTCAACGCTACGAACTGCACCGCGACCTGTCGAGCTGGGTCGCCTCACTCGGCTTCGTCGTGCGCGACAATAGCGGAGTCAATGACTACGGATTGATTCTCACCTTCACGCTCAAGGACATCCCCGGCGTCCACCTGCCCATCTCCCTGGACCCCGGAAGCATCGTGGGATCGGGCACCGGCAAGAACCAGTAACCGCTAACATCTGGCGGTGGCGGTCGATGCACGGGAAGGCAGTTAGGTTTGGACCTGGAGTAATGTGATAAGCACGCCAACTCACTGTATGCACGAAGCCCGCGGCGCATCGGAGGTGTTTCATTGTATTACCAATGCCTCCCTTTTGCTGACCACACTGGCGAAATGCCGATGAGTTACTGATAGGTTCTAGCAGCGACGCCTTTCTCCGAAGCCCCCAATCCACGCGGGAAATCACGGCGCGGGTTTCGTCAGGATGAAGCGGTCGATTTCCTGGGCGTTCAAATCCAGCGCGCGGAGCAGAAGCCGCGTCGGGGTCAGTTCCACGACCGTGAACGAGTGCCGGTCGGAGGCAAATTTTGCTGTGAAGGGTGCCCAGTTTCCTGGCTGCTGTGCTTGAAAATATGCGGCGTTTTTGGCGAGGTCGCCTTTGTAGAGCGTGCCGCCTCCGCCGCCGGCGACGATATGGATCACACCGTCCGCGTGCGTGTGGGTCACGCCGTCGAAAACCTTGTCGAGTTTGAACTCGCCGTTGACGTAGCCGCCAGGCAGGCGCTTCGGCGGGTTCGGCGTGAAGCGGAGCGGCACGCTGCGCTGGTAATTGTGGACGTGCCCCGCAAATACGATGTCCACGCCGCAGTCTTCCAGCAGCGGAGCGAGCAGCCGCATTTTCTGCTCGCTGTAATGCTCGCGTGAACTGTGGAAGAGCGGATCGTGCATGCACACCAACTTCCACGGTGCCTTGCTGCCGCGTAGATCGCGCTCGATCCACGCCCGCATTTTCGGCGCGTCGAGATTCGCGTAGCCGCTGTTATCGATGACGAGGAAATGCGCGGGGCCGTCGTCGAACGAATAGTTGCCGAGCGCCGGATAGCTCGTGCCAACCGCAGTACGAAAGGCCGCGTCCTCGGCACCTTTGCCCAGCGGCGTGCTCCACACGCCTTCTCCGGGGCCATTGAGTGGCGCGCGGAAAAAGTGATACGCGCCGAGCACGTCCGGCGTCTTCACGAGATCGTGCGTGTCCACGTCGTGATTACCGAGCGTGGCATAGAACGGCACCGACGCCATGAGCGGCGCGCCCGTTGCCGCCCCCGCCGCCGCGGGCTGATTATAGGTGCTCCAAAAATGGTCCATGTATTGGCTCACCCGTCCGGTCGGGTACACGATGTCGCCGAGCGCCACGAGGAACTGCGGCGCAACGCGGCTGATTTGAAACGCCACCGCGTTCTGCTGCGGCTTCCCATTGGCAAGATCGCCGACCATGACGAACCGGATCGGCTTCGTCGCGGTGGCCCTCGTTTGAAATGAGCCCTCGCGCACGACCTGCGCGCCGAGGCTCACGCGGTAGCGGATGCTGCTGTCGAAAGGGAGGCTCGCGAGTGTCGCGGCGTATTTAAAATAGTGCTGCGCACGTTCGGGGAGCGCGGCGATCCCGGCGACTCTGGCATCCGGCTCGGCTGCGGCGGCTGCAAAATCGAGCTGCACGCGCGCCGGTTTTGCGACCCGCGCCGGCAGGTCTTTCGCGCTGTATTCGACGCGGAATTCGCCCGGTGTCTGATCGGTCAGCCAGAGGATCGTTTTGGAATCCGCACCCTCCAGCGTGGAGCCTTCACCCGGCTGAATGTAGGGTTGAACGAGGACGGTCTGCGCACGCAGAGGCGTCGCGAGCAGCACCGCGCCGAGCAGCAACCCGACGGAGGAAAAGGCGGGCTGCTTCATGGCTTGGCGAAAGGAATGGGTATCGTGAGCGGCTGCCGCTTTTGGATTCCCCACGCGCCGAGTTTCCGCTGGATGACGATGAGTTCCTTGTCCGTCACGCGTACGACGAGGAAGTCGCCAGTGTCGCTCTCGCCGCGCGCGGTCGAGCCATCGTGGATGGTGAGCAGGTCGTGCCACGGGATGAAGGACGCGCCGTGCGAGTGGCCATTGATAAGGCAGGCAACGTGGTAGGATTTCACGACTTCGTAAAAGCGCTCCTTCGCCTCCGGCTGCCACCAGTCGGACATTCCGCCCAGCCATGCGAAATGCTGGAAGGTGATGATCGGCCGCCCGCTCGTGCCGACGCTTTCCGCGAGGTCCTTTTTCAAGAACTCCAGTGATGCTTCCGGGTCGTGCTCAGGACCGTTGACGCCCTTGACATCGGCCGGGCTGGAGCCGCCGAAAAGATTGAGCTGCACGAGATGCAGGTCATCCCAGTCCCACGAGTAGTGCAGGCCGTTTTCGGAAATCGTCTTCACGCCGACGCGACGCAGGTTGCGCTCCTTGATGCCCGCCCGGACAAAGCTTTTCGTCGGGCCGCCGTCGTGGTTTCCGAAGCCCTCGTAGAGCGGAAAGCAGAGCCGGCCGTCGCTGCCGGTGAGGCCGTAGTCGCGGCAAAACTCCGCCCAGTTTGCGGGCGCAGTTTCCGGGTTGAAGCCCTCGTCGAGCAGGTCGCCATTCAGCACCACGCCGCGCGGCGTGCGGACGAATCCGCCGCCAACCGAGGCGGGCAGCGGCGTGCCGGGCAGCGCATTCATCTCATCGATCACGCGGCGATTGATCGCGGCGTTGTTTTCGCGGCCGTAGTGCGCGTCGGAGCTGACGAAAAATGTGACGTCGCCTTTCACCGGTGAGTCCTGCGTGCGGAATGTCCACACCGGCCCGCGCGACGGCGGCTGGGTGCCGTTGTCGGAATCGACGCGCCAGAAATAGCGGGTGCCGGGCGCAAGTTTCGCTGGCACCGGGCAGGTCGCCGCGCTGGCTGCAAGTTCGCCCGCGGGTTTCACATCCTGCTCGCTCGTGCCGAAAAACACGCGCTGGCGGCTGGCGTATTTTCCGGGATGCCAGGCCAGTTGCGCGGAGGTCGGCGCGACGTTGCCGTCATTGTCCCGCGGCTGCGGCTCCGCGGCGAGACCGGAGTCAGCGACGAACGTCCAGACGACGCCCGGCGCGAGGAGGTGCCCGCTTTTGTCGAGCTGATCGACCCGCCAGAAATACGTCGCCCCGACTTTCAACGGCACCGGCCCAAACTCGCGACCTGCGACCGCCTTCGCGAGGCCGCGCTCGCCGCGCTCCACGGCGGCGCGATCCGTGCCGAGGAAAACCACGCAGCTCGCGACATTCGCCGCGCCGTGCTGCCAGCGGAGCGGCACGTTCAGCGAGTCGGTCGTCGCGCCGTTTCGCGGCGCTGGCGCGAACGCGGCGACCCAGCCGGCACCGGCCCGCAATTCCGTCTGCGTGAGTGCGGCGTCGTGAACCCGCACGCGCGCGACCGCGCCGGAGAAGCCCTTCTTCGGCCCCTGGTTATCGACTTCGCCCGATGCGCCGACGTGAACTTTCGCCTCCGGCGGCAGCGTGAATTTGAGCGCGCGTTCCACGTCGAGTTCGCCATCCACATAGACGCGCAGCGTGGCGTCCACACTGCCGCCGTAAGTCCACGCGAGGTGATGCCACGTGCTGGCCGACGGCAGGCTCACGAACGGCGTCGTTGCCTTAAATCCCGAGCGAAAAGCCCCCGCGCTCGGCCCGCTGGAAAAACTGAACTCCGTGCCCGGCCCGCCCTTCACCGGCGCGAAAGCGACCACGGTTTCCGCTTTCTCGATCGTCGGATTAAGCACCCACGCCTCCACAGTGAACGGCTTCTTTTCCAAACCCGCCGGCAGCGCAAATTCCGAAATGAGTTGCTGCGTGCCATCCAGGACAAACGCCGCTTTCCTCAGCACCGCCTCCACGCGTATCGGCACATTCGCGCTCCACTGGCCGGCAGCGGTCTTGTCGGGCGTCCGCGTGATTTCGCCGGAAAGCCTGGCGGAATCAAGATCGAGCACCACGTCGGCGCGGACTTGCGGGCAAAGGGCGATGACAACGGAGGCGGCGAGGGCGGGAAGGAGTTTCATTTTGACGAAAGCACAGGGATCGCTATCGCCGTTTCGTGTCGTGCGGAAAGGAGAAAGGTGCGCGATGCACTGTCGGCGAATCGGCCCCGCACTTCACCGTCTGTGCTCCAAACCCGGAGACGCACCGAAGATGCCGGGCTCTTATTGGACAAAATACCGCGCTTGCGGGAACATCCCGCTCTTTCAAATGCGCCCCGCTTTTTACCTGCTCGCCCTGCTTTCACCGCTGCTCCACGCCGCCGATCCGGCGGGGGCGTTTCAGCCTTGGAGCGGGGTGAAGCGGTATGATTTGGAGAAACTGAATCGGGGCGGGATCGTGACGGAGTGCAATGGCTCGATGAACTTTGCGCGCGGCATTTCGGCGCAGGCAGTTTTCCTCCTCGATGCGTCGCCGGAAACAGCGCTGCGCGTCTTGCTGACGGCCGATCCGACGAAGCAGCCGGAGTTGGAGACTTATCAACGTCCGCTTTTTAACACGGAGCAGGAGGCGCGCTTCGAGACGGTGAAACTCGACGCGAAAATCCCCGCCGTGCGCCGTCTCCTGGAGACGATGCGGAAGCGCGATGACCTGCACCTTTCCCACGAGGAAATCGCGCTGCTCCCGCATGGCGACAGCATCGAGGACGCGCAGCGTTTTTGGGCGGAGACGATGCGGCAACGCTGGTCGCGCTGGATGCGCGAGGGCGACTTGTCGGTCACGGCGGCCTTCGACGTGCGCCGCGAGATCGCGAGCCTTTTGAAAGAAGAGCCGAAGATCGCGCAACATTTCGCGACCTTGTTGACGCCTTTCACGAAAGCCGGCGCGCCCGCGCCCGCGGCGATTCAATACTGGGACATCTCGAATGTGAACGGCAGTGCCGCTCTTTGTCTCGGCACGATTTACACGCACGCCGGCGATGGCCGCCAGCAGGTCCTTGATGTGAGCTACTACGCGAGCAGCGGCTATCTCGCGTCGATCACGCTTTACGAAATGCTGCCGGTCGTCGTGGAGGGAAAACGCGGCACGCTGGCGTGGGAAGGCTGCCTCGTTTCCGCGCCTGCGCTGGCCGGGGGTTTCGGCGTGAAAAAGGCGATCGGCTCGCGGCTGATGCTGGGCGACCTGGAGAAATCGATCCGCGGTTTTCAGCACGATGCGGCGGCGGCGAAGTGAACAAATTTCCGGCGGCCCGCGCCGTTGACATCGCGTAGTGGCGACCTGATGCTGCGCGCCCTTTTCACTACATGAACGCACCCATTTCCTGGATCGAATGCCCCGCGTGGGAACTCGACTTTTTCGCCCTTCCACATCGCATCCCGTGGCCTTCCGATGTGCCGGCGGAAAACGCGACCAAGGCTCCCTTTGACGCGCCGAGCTTGCTGCGGGCGATCGAGACTTTGGAGGAGACTGATCCCGCGTCCGCCGGGCCGTGGACGGGATTTCTGAACGCGGCGGAGCACATTCAGGATTTGAACGAGGCGCTGCAGGACAGCGAATACATTCAGGCTTCGGAGTTGCTGGAAAAGATCGAGCAGGCGCACCCCGGCACGGCGTTCCGGCTCTTTCACGCGGCGTTTATCGACCGGCAAAATGGGCAGGATGCCGAGGCACTGGCGAAGTATGAAGCGGCGGCGCAAAAGGCTCCGGCGCTGGGTTTCCTGTGGTCGCATGTGGGCGGGATGCTGGGTGAAGCGGGTCGTCGCGATGAGGCGATTGCGGCTTTCAAAAATGCGCTGCAAACGAATCCGAACGACCAGATGGCGCTGGATGGACTCGTGCAATTTCGCGTGGCGGTGAAACTTTTTCGCGATCCGAAAGATCCGAAGTCGGTGGTGTATCTGCCGGTGGAGCAATACCGCGGGATGGTGGCGCAGCAGATCGAACCGCTCTCGAAAGAGCCGGATCAACTGGTGGCGTTTGCGGAGCATCAATTGCGCGAGGGACTGACGCCGGAGATCGCGGTGCAGGCGCTGGAAAAGGCGCTGGAAATTCGCCCGGATCACACACGCACGATGGTGGCACTGGGCGCGGCGTATCGCATGACGGGGCAGAACGAGCGCGGCATCGAATTGCTGCGCCGCGTGACGGAGTTGGAGCCGCAAAATCCGTGGGGCTTTTTCCACCTCGCGCAGGCGTACAATGCTGGCGGGGACAAGGCTGGGGAGACGCATGCGCTGGATTCCGTGCTCGCGCTCGATCCGAATTTTCAACAGGCGATCGGCATCCGTTTCGGCATCGATGCGGGGAATCCATCGCAGGAAATCGAGAATGAGGTCGGGGTCTTTGCGGGTGAAAAAAAATCGTGGATGGGCTACCTCGTCGCGAGCAGCATCGCGCGCGATCGAGGAGATCTCGCGACCTCGCAGAAATGGTCCGCGCAGGCCTACGCGATCAAGCCGGACGCAGAGGAAGTGCTGCTGCACTACTGCTCGATCCTCGCGGACAACAAGGACGCGGCGGCGCTGGCGGAAGCGATCGAGCCTGCGGTGCGCCTCGGGAAATACTCGAAGCGTCTCGACTGGAATTACGCGCAGGCACTACGCCAGCTCGACCGCACGGCGGAAGCGATCGCGCTGCTGCGCGATGCGGCCGCGGCTCCCGGCACGCAGGATGATTTCAAGCAGGCCGCGACGGTGACGATCGACTTCTGGAATAACCTGCTCGCCAACGGAGAAATCCCGCTGGAGACGCACCGCGCCGGAGCGCTGCGCCGGCCGATTTTGCTGACGCTGGATGATGGCGACGGCGGCGTGATTCTCGGCGGTGGCAAGCCGCTGCCGGCCGATCACCGCTTTCCTTTTCGCACGAAAACAGCGGGCGATACCGAGGTCGCGGTGCGTTTCCAGCAAGGCCAGTCAGGAGGAAATCCGCCGCCGCACGCGCTCGGCACTTTCACCGTCTCGGGCATCCACCCGGCGGCGGGCGGGCCGGCAAATATCGAGTGCTTCACGGGCGCGACGCCCGAAGGCGCGCTGCGTTTCGGCGCGATGCAGGATGGACGCAAGCTGACGGTCGCGTGGTCGGCTCCGGCGTAGCGCGCGGTGGGGACGTTGACAGCGCGGAGGCGCTGTTCAACTATGCCCGCCCTTTTTCCAAATGAGTCTGATCGTCCAGAAATACGGCGGCACATCCGTCGGAAATCCCGAGCGCATCCTGAATGTGGCGCGGCGCGTGATCGCGACTCAGGACGCGGGAAACCAAGTCGTCGTCGTGGTCTCGGCGATGAGTGGCGTGACGGATTCGCTGATCAAACTCGCGCGCGACGTTTCGCCGAGCCCGACGGAACGCGAACTGGACGTGCTGCTTTCCACCGGCGAACAAACGACGATCGCGCTCACGGCAATGGCGATCAATGGGCTCGGGAAAAAAGCCGTGTCGCTGACCGGAGCGCAGGCGGGCATCGTGACGGATGGCGTTCACACGAAGGCGAAGATCGCGAACATCACGCCGAAGCAAATCCACCGGCATCTCAATGAAGGCAACGTGGTGATCGTAGCGGGCTTTCAGGGCGAGACGCAGGACGGGCGCATCACCACGCTCGGTCGCGGCGGTTCGGATCTCACGGCGATCGCGATTGCGGCGGCGATCAAGGCAGACATCTGCCAGATTTATACGGACGTGGACGGCGTCTATACCTGCGATCCGCGCGTGGTCCCGAACGCAACGAAGATCGACGTGATCAGCTACGACGAAATGCTGGAGATGGCGTCGAGCGGATCAAAGGTGATGCAGTCGCGCTCGGTGGAGTTTGCGAAAAAATTCGGCGTCATCTTTGAAGTGCGCAGCAGCTTTAACAACCACCCTGGAACCCTCGTGAAAGAAGAAACCATGAGCATGGAAAATGTCGTCGTTCGCGGCGTAAGCATCGAAAGAAATCAGGCCAAAGTTACCATCCGCCGCGTGCCGGATCAGCCGGGGACGGCGGCGAAGATTTTCCGCGCGCTCGCCGGAGCGGACATCAGCATCGACATGATCGTGCAGAGCGAAACGCTCGGCGACACGAACGACATTTATTTCACCCTGAGCAAAGACGAGCTGCCCAAGGCGCAGGCGGCGCTCGCGGGGCCGGTGCAGGAACTCGGCGCGAAGGAAATTTCCACCGTGGATGGCATCGCGAAGCTGAGCATCGTGGGCATCGGCATGCGCTCACACAGCGGCGTGGCGGCGAAACTTTTCGAGGCGCTGAGCGTGGGCGGGATCAATATCCAGCTCATCTCGACAAGCGAGATCAAGACGGCGGTCATCATCGACGAGAAGCGGATCGCGGAGGCAGCGAACCTCGCGCATGAGGCATTCGGTTTGAGCAAGGCCGCGACGGAAAAGTAAGATCGGGATCGTCAGGGGGATCGCGGGCGGGCTACGTTCTGCGCATGAAACTTCGCCTCGCGTTTCTCGCCCTCCTCGCTGCCGCTGCCACCCTTCGCGCTGACGACTGGCCGCAGTGGCTCGGCCCGCAACGCGATGCCGTCTGGCGCGAGACGGGCATTGTGGAAAAGTTTCCCGAAGGCGGTCCGACCGTGCGCTGGCGCGTGCCGATCGGCGGGGGATACTCCGGGCCGGCGGTCGCGGATGGACGCGTATTTGTGATGGATCGCCAGCTCGCCAAGGACGCGAGCAATCCGAAGAACGCCTTCGACCGGAGCCGCATCAACGGCACTGAGCGCGTGCTCTGTTTCAGCGAAGCCGACGGCAAGCAACTCTGGGCGCACGAATACGACTGCCCCTACACCGTGAGCTACGCGGGCGGGCCGCGCACGACTCCGCTCGTCAGCGGTGGAAAGGTGTATGCGCTCGGCGCGGAGGGGAATCTCGCGTGTCTCGATGTGGCCACGGGGAAAGAAATTTGGGCGCGCGATTTCAAAAAGGACTTCGGCATTCCGACGCCGATGTGGGGCTTCGCCGGACATCCGCTGCTGGATGGAAACAAGCTCATCTGTCTCGTCGGCGGCGAAGGCAGTGTGGCCGTCGCCTTTGACAAAGACACCGGCAAGGAACTCTGGCGTGCGCTCAGCGATAGCGAGCCGGGCTACGCGCCGCCCACGATCATCGAGGCAGGTGGAAAGCGGCAGCTCATCATCTGGCATCCGAAAGCGATCGACGCGCTCGATCCCGAAACCGGCGCCGTCCTTTGGTCCGAGCCGGGTGCCGCGCGCTCAGGCATGAGCATCGCCACCCCGCGGCAGCTCGGCGATCTGCTCTACGTCACGTCTTTCTACAATGGCTCCGTGATGATGCGCCTGGACCCGACCAAGCCCGCTGCGACGAAGCTCTGGCAAAGTAACAAAGTCAGCGAGAAAGACACCGACGGGCTCCACACCGTCATGTCCACGCCAGTCCTCGAAGATGGCTATATCTACGGCGTGTGCAGCTACGGCCAGTTGCGTTGCCTGAAAGCAGACACCGGCGACCGAGTCTGGGAAACCTTCGCCGCCACAACGGGCGACAAGCCCATTCGCTGGGCGAATGCCTTTATAATTAAGAACGGCGCGCGTTACTTTCTCTTCAACGAATCCGGCGACCTCATCATCGCGAAACTATCGCCCGCCGGTTACGAAGAAATCAGCCGCACCCACTTACTCGAACCGACTAACAACGACCCCGGCCGCCCCGTCGTCTGGTCACATCCTGCTTTCGCGAATCGCTCCGTCTATGCGCGGAATGACCGCGAACTGGTCTGCGTGTCGCTCGCCAAGTGAGCGGCGAATCATTCCCGCTCCAACTGCGGAACGGCAGGCATCGGCGCGGGATGGTAGTGACGCCACACGCCGCCGATCGACTTTGCCTCGGGCACGATTCCTTTCAGGAAAACTCCGGCGAACATCAGCGTGCAGGCGGTGAGCAGGACGGGCCAGATGGTTTGGCGAAGAACTCCGGCGACCCACCATTGGGGCTTGAGGCGGCTGAGGCGTTTGGAAAAGGCGGAGAGTAACACGGCATCGAGGAACAACTCGGCGATGAGCACTTCGGCCTCGCCAATAAGCCCCGCCAGCGTCGCGATCGCGCCGACGAATGCGGCGAGGACCACGATCGCCGCAATGCCAAAAAGAAATCCTTCCAGTTCGCCGGAGAAAAGATCGCCAAGATCGAGCCAGTCCAGCCAACCCCATCCGCGGTCGCGATCACGTTTTTGCTTTCGCTCGGCGAGCGGGCCGTTTTCTCGCACCGGCTTTTTGAAATTCTCGGGAGTGAATTCGAAGTCGCCGAGATGTTCATCCTCGCGAAAGTGCGCGGCTTCCTGCGCGGCCCATGCTCTTACCAAAAGTAAAAATACTCCCCAAGCCAACAGCACCGCCAGCGGATAGCGGAATGCCATCGAATCCACCCCGCACCGCAACATGGTAAACGAGGCTGCAAACCCCGCGCCGCCCGTGGCCAGCAGGATGAGACTGAGCATCGTGCGTGGTGAGCGGCGCAAGAAAAAATGTTTCCGCAACCACGTGAGCAAACGTTCCCGCTCCCGTTCCTCGCTGACGATCATTTGCGGAAGAGCCAGCTCAGCAGCGTCAGCGCGAGGCTGATGAGGATGCAGGTGACGACCGGGAAGTAGAACGACGACCCGCCCTTTTGCACAAAGATGTCGCCCGGAAGTTTCCCGACCCCGCCCAGCCCGCCCGTCTTCCACAAGACCGCGCCGACGACCGCGAGGGCGAGCCCGCCGATGAAGATGATCTTTCCGAAATCCTGCATGGCGGAATGGATAGCCGCCCCGACGGCAGTGGCAACTTCATCCAGAATGCTTTTTGGAACGGCGAGTTTCCCACGCACTCAGATCGCGCACGGCTTCCTGCCAGCGCGGAAACTGGAACGTGAAACCGGCATCGAGCAATCGATCCGGCACGACGCGACGGCTTTTCAGAATTAACTCGGTTTCCGTTTTCAAAAAACGCGCTCCGATTTCGAGCATCCACTTCGTGGCAGGAAGTCCGACCGGCATTCCGCAAGCAGCGCGGAGGAGGCGCATGAACTCGGCGTTGGGCAGCGGTTCGGGTGCGGCGAGATTGACCGGACCGCTGATGGAGTCGTTTTCGATCAGCCAGCGAACGGAGCGGACGAAATCGGCTTCGTGAATCCACGAGACGAACTGGCGGCCATCGCCCGCGCGTCCGCCCAGTCCCCGGCGCGCCAGACCGAGCAGCGTGTCGAAGATGCCGCCACGGTCGGGACTCATCGTCATCGCGGAACGCAGGAGGACGAGGCGGGTGCGCGGGGCGGGAATTTCCATCGCAGCGTTTTCCCAGGCGCGCGCCACGTCGATGCTGAAGCGCCACGTATCGGGCGCATCCTTTTCCGCGCCTCCAATGATGCCTGTCGCCTCATCGTTCGCGGTGTCATAGCGATGCGCATAGATGGTCGCAGTGCTCGCCTGGAGCCAGACGCGCGGCGGGTGCCATGCACCGGCAATGGCAGCTCCGACGGCGCGGGTCGAGTTCACCCGCGAGCGCATGATTTCGTGCCGGTTCGCGGCTGTGTAGCGGCAATTCACGCTGCGACCGGCGAGATTGATCACGACATCCGCGCCGTCGATCGCCTTGGTCCAATCGCCGAGCATTTCGCCATCCCACTCGATCGTTTGCCACGGCGCGTTTCCGGGTAAGCGGCTGAGCACGCAGACTTCATGACCTTCCGCGTGAAACACCCGCGCGAGCAGCGTCCCCACCTTGGCCCGATCCACCGGGAATGACGATCTTCATCGCGGTTTGCAGTAGCCCGCTTCCCCGTACGCTTCGCTGGCACCTGTGGCCAGCCTCGCGCGGACGTGCTCGACCGACTCACTCGCAAACCATCGCGAAATGGCGTGCCGATTTTCGGAAACGCGTTCGCACACCTGCCGCGCGAACGGCCTCAGCAAAGGATTCGCCAGCCGTTGCGACCATTCGCGGAATTCGCGCAAGGCCCACAAACACATGATCCATGCGCCATCGCCCTGCCAGATTTCACCGGCATCGCTGATGACGACGAGGCGCTCGTCCGGGTGAAATCGCTCGATCCCGGGAAACCGCGTCGTCACTTCCGGCGATTGCAGCGGGATAAACGCCAGCTTCACGAAGGCCGGTTGTTGTCCCAGCCAGCCGCGGCAGCGACGGCAGAAACCACACTTTTCATCGTAGAGCACGTAGAGCGTTTTCATCGACCGGCGACGGGGAGATGAGCTTGCGAAGGGATCGGAGGCGGCGCGCTGTGGAGCAGGGCGCGGCGGCGCATCTTCGAGAAGACGTAGAGATTGAAGAAGTGCATCGCGCCGAGAATCATCAGCACCGCGCCAACTTTCGTGCTGAGCGCCTCCAGTCCCTCTTGAAGGTTTGCGGGCTTGTCGCCGTATTTCAGCGCGAGGGTTACATAGCCGATGTTGATAAGATAAAAGCCGACGAGCAGAAGGTGGTTGATCGAATCGGCAAGAAGTTCATTCCCGTGAAAACTGTCCACGAGGAAGATGCGACCGTTTTTGTGAAGCGTGCGCGCGACCCAAACGGTTAGCGCGACGCTGATGGTGAGGTAGGCGAGGTAAGTCCAGACGATGGGGTTCATAAGTTTTTCTATCTGTTGTTCTTGTTGTTTCAGGTTTCGTTGAAAGTTTTCGGTAAAAAGAAGGCCGCGCCTATTTGAGAAATTTCAGTGCCCACGGAACAATCGAGCTTTCCTGCGAACGTACGACCTTGCTGAGGACGCCGTCCGCCATTTCCATGAACTCGCACAGCGCCTTTGTCTGCTTTGTGAAGGCGACGGCATCCGCCGAAGTCAGGTCGTCCGTGCGCTCCACGCAGTCTTTCAATACGTTGATCGCCGGGCGAATCTCGCGCCGCTTTCGCTCGCGGACGATGGTGCAAAACATTTTCCACACATCCTTTTCCGCTTCGAAGAATTCCTTGCGCTCTCCTTTGCGGATCACACTGCGAATCAGTCCCCAACCCGCCAGATCGCGCAGATTCATGTTCGCATTACCCCGGCTGATTTTTAGATCGTCCATGATTTCGTCTGTGCTCAAGGCCCGGTCCGTTACGAGTAGCAGTGCATGGATCTGCGCCATGGTCCGATTGATTCCCCACGCGCTGCCCATCACGCCCCATTGGGTGATGAATTCGTCCCGTGCCGCGCTCAAACGCGCACTTTCAGCAACCGAATCCGTGGATGTTTTGCCGCTCATACTGTGCTTTCAGTATTTCCTGAAAACACGAATCGCGCAAGCATCTTTTTGAAATTACCTCGTCGGGCATCGAGAGGAGCAACCCTACGCCAGGCACTTTTCGAGCTGCGCGCGGATGTCGGATTCTTTCAGATTTTTGCCGATGAAGACGAGCTGGCTCTTGCGGGTCTCGCCTTTTTCCCAGAGGCGATCCCACAGGATCGTGAAGCGGTTGTTCACGCCGTGGAAGATGGCGCGGCGAGGATTGCCGGCGATGCTGATGAAACCTTTCGAGCGATAGACTTTTTCTTTTTCGCTCAGCGTCTGCACGAAGAACTCGAACTTTTCCACGCTGAACGGCTTCTCGAACTCGAACGAAAACGACTGGATGTCGTGGTGATGACGCGTGTTGAGTTCGTCGAGAAATTGCGGATCGACGGCGAGCTTTTGGTCCACGTCGAAGGCGTGCATATCGAGCATCTCCTTGAGATTCACCTGCGAGTGGTTGGTGCGAAAAATCTGCGCGTGCGGATTGAGTTCGCGCGCCTTGGCTTCGATGCGCGCGAGGTGCGTTTCATCGACGAGGTCGGTTTTATTGAGCAGGAGGAAATCGGCCATCGCGATCTGCTCGCGCACGGTTTCGGTTTCGGCGAGTTGCTTCTCGACCTGCTCGGCATCGACGACGGTGATGATCGAATCCATGCGCACGAACTGCTGCAGCGCGGGGATGTTCAGGAAAGTTTGCGCGACAGGGCCGGGATCGGCGATGCCGGTGGTCTCGATGAGCAGGTAGTCGAAGCCGCCTTTTTTCAGCAGGTTCTGCACACCTTTCACGAGGTCTTTGCGGACGGTGCAGCAGAGGCAGCCGTTGCTCATTTCGAGCACGTCGTCCTCGGTCTTTTCGATCAGCGCGCCGTCGATGCCGATCTTGCCGACTTCATTGACGATGACGGCGAATTTGTAGCCGTGCTGCTGCTTGAGGATGTAGTTGAGCAGCGTGGTTTTCCCTGCACCGAGGAAACCGGTGAGGATGGAAACGGGTACGGGTTTCATGGAATTTCAGATTTGAGGATTTCAGATTTCAGATGTCGGATTGAACCAGACCACGGGGCGCGTCTGGTTCCAAATCTGGAATCCAACATTTGAAACCAAAAGAAACTGGCGGCGGGAGACATGCTCCGCGCCGCCAGAAAAAATTTAAGATGGTGTGACGACTTACTGCTTTTTCTTCAGCAACGGCAGACCGGTCTTCGAGTTTTCGGAAACTTCGTAGCCCGCAGGCAGCGCATCGATCGCGCCTTCCTTGGCCTCGCCGCCGAAGTAATAGAGCGTCACCTGCTGGCCGCCTTTGAGGGACTGCTTGCGCTCATGCAGAAAGTAGGTCTTTCCCGATTTCTTGCTGACAACAGAGAGCGCCATATTGAGGGATTGGGTTTAACTCTACGCGCCGAATCAGACCAAACCGGCTTTTTTCAAAGTCGAGTAGGCACCGTTTTTGGTGACGGTCTTCAAGGCACGCGCGGTCAATTTCACGGTCACAAACCGATTCAACTCGGTGACCCAAATCCGCTTCGTCCGAAGGTTCGGCGTGAACATGCGCGAGACGACTTTCGTCACGTGCTGGCCGATGCCGCCTTTTTTCTTGGCAAGACCGCGGCGATGAATGATGGAGCCTTTCGTCGGCTTGGCTTTGGTGATTTCGCAGACTTTCATAAATTTCTTAAGTGGGGCGGCGACAATGGAGGCGACGCCGGGGGTGGTCAAGGGGGAATTGCGCTGGCGAACGCTTGGCACAGCCACCGGTAAACGTGCAAGGTTGGCACCCAGTATGATGCTCACTTTTCGACCGGCGACCGATCGCGATTGCGCCTTGCTCCGCCAGTTGGCGGAAGTCATTTGGAGGGATTGTTACGTGTCGATCATTCCACCGAAGCAGATCGAATACATGCTGGTGTGGATGTATTCCGCGGACGCCGTCCGAAACGAACTGGCAGAGGGCGTGGTTTGGGAAATCATCAGCGATCACACCGAGGATGTCGGTTTTTGGTCGGCCACACTCGGCGAGGATGGCACGGGCAAGCTGAACAAACTCTACCTTCTTCCTTCGCACCAAGGCCAGGGCACCGGCCAGATCGTGCTCTCCCGGATTTTCGACCTCGCCGCAAAGTGCGGAGTCCGGGAAATGCGATTGCAGGTGAACAAGAGCAACGTGCGGGCGCAACGCGCCTACGAAAAGTTTGGCTTCACCCGGATCGATGAGGGGATTTTCGAAATCGGCGGCGGATACGTGATGGATGATTACATCTTCGCCCGCTCCGTCGCATCCGCCACGGCTCTGAAGAAAAACCCCAAGCCCGCGTCGGACGCAGCTTGTTAAAAAAAGATGGTAAAAAAGACAAAGCTCTTCCAAAAGAACCTGCCGCGTTCCAGCCAGCAACCGCACCCGTTTTCCACCGCCTCTCTTGAAAGAATATCTACCCATCCTGCTTCAGGTCATCATCGCCATCGGCTTCGCCGCGTCGGCGCTGATCTTCAGCGTCATCCTCGGGAAATCCGCGAAGAGTAATGCGGCCAAAGACTCCGCCTACGAATGCGGGATGCCGGCCGAGGGGCCGACCCAGCCGCGCTTCAGCGTGAAGTTTTACCTGATCGCGATGCTCTTCATCCTGTTCGATCTGGAGATCGTCTTTTCCTATCCGTGGGCCGTTGTCTTCCGCGAATTTATCGAGCGGGGCGATCACACGATCTTCTGGAGCATGCTCAGCTTCGTCAGCGTCCTCACAATCGGCTACGTTTACGCCGTGAAAAAAGGCGCGCTCGACTGGAAGCGCTAAATTTTCCCCTCCCCACCCCGCCGGGCGGCGCGTCGGATTTCCGACCTGCCGCCCGGTTTTTTTATCCTGCGATCCGCCTTGCGCGATCCGTGCCGAGTTTCTACAACGCAGCGCTTCATGGTCCATCACGTCTCTCTCTTTAAACTCAAGCCCGAGGTCACGCCGGCGCAGCTTGAAAACATGATGATGACGACCCGGATGAGTCTGCTGAAAATCCCGGAAATCCTGAGCGTGAAATGCGGGAAAAACATCGACCTGCAGAGCGAATGGAAATTTTTCATCGCGATGGATTTCGAGTCGCTGGAAAAGCTCGCGATGACGGAAGACGACGCAATTTACATGAAGTTCAACAACGACGTCATCCGCGCGCACACCTCGGAAAAAGTGACTTACAATTACGAGATGGAGCCGGGGAAAAGCGTGAAATTTTCCTGAGGAAAAGCGGTCACTCGCTGCGCACGCCGCGGTAGGCGACAGCGAAGAACACGAGGACGGCGACCAGAATCACGTTCAGGCCGTTCCAGAACTGGCTCCAGTTCGTCACCGTGCCCGTTTTGCAAACGGCCCACCACCAATTGCTCCCGATCGAGCCCACAAAAGTCCCGACGCCGGCGGTCATCAGCACCAGCAGCGCCTGGGCGCGCCCGCGCAGTTCCGGCGGGATGCGCTTTTCCAGGTAAAGCTGCGCCGTCACGAAAAAGAGCGTGTAGCAAAAGCCGTGGAGCGCCACGCCGCAGAGCAGCCCCGCTTTCGTATCGAGCGCATAGAGCGCGAAACGCACTACACCGAAGCCGATCCCCGACAGGAAAATCCATTTCAAGCGCACACGAGCGAGTAGCGTCGCGAGGCCGCACGTCGCGATGATCTCGCTGATCTGCCCCAGGGACATGGCCGCTGAAATGTGCTGCACGCCAACATCGCCGAGGTGCAGCGCCGTGAAGGGATAGAAGGCCGCGAGCGGCACACTGATCAGCGCCGACGTGAGAAAGACGATGCGGTGCTCCCGATGTGCGAGCAGTCGCAGCGCGGGCAAGCCGAGGATGTCGCGCCACGGCAGCGGCCCGCAGCGACCGAGCGGCGGCACCGGCGGCAGGGTGAAAGTGTAAGCACCTACGCCGAGCCAAAGCAGACTCGCCGCGAAGCCCGCGCGCGTGGAGCTGTCTGCCAGCAGGATGAAGCTCGTGATTGGCCCCGCGGACAACCAGCCGATCGTCGCCCACACACGGATCGGGCCAAATTCTCGCTGCGGCTCGCGGAGTCGCGCCAGTACGATCGTGGAGGAAAGCCCGAACATCGGCGCGACGAACAGCGCCTGGATTTGTAAAAGCGCGAGCACACTTCCCGCGCCCCAGCTCCGCTCGATCGCGAGCGAAGTCAGCGCGAGAAAAACGGCGGTCCCCGTCGCGAGCCAGCGCAGGAGCCGGTTCGCGGACAGATGCTGATCCGCGAGCGAGCCGAGGATGAGCGGCGAAATCATCGCCGCCAGCGCGCCGCACGCGAAAGTAAACGGCACGATGCGCTCCAGGCCGTGCGCCCGCAGCACGTTCGCCGCGGCCACGCTCCACATGCCGCTGGCCTGCGCGTGCAGGAAAAAAAGCACGGAAAGCCGCCATCGCTCGTGCGGTACCGGCGCGGCCAGCGGCCGCATCAGAGCGCCTCGCGCAGCACGCGGACCGCCGTGTCGATTTCCGCTTCGGTGTTATAAAAGTGCGGGCTGAAGCGCAGGTAGTCGCGCCCTTCGCGATCGTGCCGCAGCGAGCTGACGACGCCCGCTTTTTCCAGCGCCGCCGCGAGCTTCACCGAACTCGCCGTGTCGTGGCGAAAGGTCGTGATGCCGCTCGCGTTCGCGCCTTCGCGCGGGCCGAGCACGCGAAAACCCAGCGGCTCGATTTGCGAAAGAAGATGCGCTTTTAGCTCCAGCAGCCGAGCGCCGATCGCCTCGATGCCCGTGCTCATCAGCAGCTCGATTGCCGCCTTCATTCCGTAGATGCCCACGATGTTCAGCACGCCCGGTTCGTAGCGCTGCGCGGTCGGCACGAACTCAATTTCGTCCTGCGTCTGGAAGTTTGGCGACACTACATTCCACGCGCCGAGCAGCGTCGGGCGCAGCATTTCGAAGTGGGCGCGTTTCACGTAAACGATCCCCGCCGCGCACGGGCCAAGCATCCACTTGTGCGCGTCGGCGCTCAGGAAATCGACCTGCGTCACATGCGTCGGGAAAGCGCCGAGTGTCTGGATCGCATCGAGCGAAAACAACACGCCGCGCTCGTGCAGCAGCGCGCCGATCGCGTCCACATCAATCCGGTAGCCGGTGAAAAAATGGCAGCTCGCCAGCGCGACCAGCCGCGTCCGCGGAGTAAGCGCGGCGGACACGAGTTCCGGCGTGATCTCGCCCGGCTGCGCCGGTTGGAGATAGCGCACGATGACGCCGCGACGCCGCAAATCGAGCCACGGATAAACGTTCGCCGGATAGTCGCCGTGATAGCACAGCACTTCGTCGCCCGCCTGCCACGGCATCCCGTTCGCGATCAGACTCAGCCCGAGCGAAGTCGGCCCAAGCAGCGCGATTTCATCCGCGTCTGCGCCGATAAAATCCGCGCACAGATGACGCGCATTTTTGATGTCGCGCAGCACTTCCGCAAACTCCTGAGGCTCCGACGCCGACTGCTGTGCGTACTTCACAATCGCTTCGGCGACCGCCTTTGGGAAAGCGGCGACGGCAGCGTGCGCGAAAAAAATCTTCTCCCGGCAGACCGGGAAGAGTTGGCGGCGTTCTTCTTCGTTGGGGAAAAGATTCATGGTTTTGGCGGGACGAGTAAAAAGTAAAAAGTGGTCAGTCGTCAGATGAAGAGTTCTCACTGCCTGCTGCTGACTTCTCACTTTTTGCTCCGGCCTTCGGCTGGGCTTCATACGTGCCCGGCGGCGCGAGTTTGGTGCTCACGCGGATCTCACGTTCGATCGTTTTTTCACCGGTCGCCGGATCGATATAAGTGATCGTGTGGTAGCCGAAATTCGCCGGCGGCACGTAGCGCGCACTGGGCCGCGCCTTCCATTTGCTCACGACCGAAAACGCCGCGAGATGCGCCGCGATGGCTCCCATGATGATCCACGCGATCGCCCGCTTGCTCAACGCGACCGGGTCCTTTCCCCTTCCTCGATCAACTTCCAGAATTCCTTTCGCTGTCCGAGTTCGGCGTCCTCCTGCGGCATCGGCAGTTTCGCGCGGAAAAGAAAGTCGCGGATCGTGTTTTTATGAAGCACGCGTTGCACGCTGATCCCGTCGTCCGTCTTCTCGAAATAAATCCGGTAATCGAGCGCGCGATACCGCAGCAGCTTCTTCCCATCCCGCTCGATCGCACCGAATTTCTCCGGGTCCAGACTGTCCATTTCCTCGGGAAGAAAATGAAACTCCGCGAGCAGCTCGAGCTGCATTTCTTTCGGGAGCGCGGCCATTTCGGCGGCGCTCAGTTCGTTGAAGACAATCTGAAACATGGGGCTGCGGACGTTAAGCGCGCGCATGCAAAGAGCAATCCACGCGTTTCACCCGCGGACCGATGCCGGTGAAAATATCCCACGCGATCGTGCCCGCCTTGTCTGCGAGTTCGCTCGCCAGGATTTGCCCGTCGCCCTGCGCTCCGAGGAGCACGACTTCCTCGCCGACCGCGACCTCCGGCAGGGCGGTCACGTCCACGAGAATTTGATCCATCGTCACGCGGCCCAGCACCGCACAGCGCTGGCCGCGGATCAGCACTTCTGCGCCGCGGCCCGAGAGATGCCGGCGGTATCCATCCGCATATCCGACGGCGAGCGTGGCGATGCGCATCGGGCGGTCCGTGATGAACGTCCGTCCGTAACTCACGCTGCGACCCGGCCCGACTTCGCGCACCAGAATGACGCGCGTTTTCCACGAAAGCACCGCGCGCAATTCCGGCTGAAACGCAGGCATCGGCGAACTGCCGTAAAGCATCAGGCCCGCGCGCACCATGTCGCCCGCGTGGGCGGGAAACGCGATGATGCCCGCGCTGTTTTCGATTTGAATCACGGGCGACGTGAGACCGTCCGCACGGACCTGTGCGACCAGCGCCTCGAAACGCTCCAACTGCGTCCGCGTGTAGGCTTCATCGGAATCCGCGACCGGCAAATGCGACGCGAGACCCGCGATGCGGATGCCTTCCAGCGCACGAATTTCACGAACCACAGCGAGCGCGTCGTCCTGCCAGATGCCGACGCGGCCCATACCGGTATCGAGCTTCAGATGGACCTCGATCGGCTCGCCCGTCGCCAGCGCAGAGTAGGCCTGCGCTTCTTCCAAATCGGAAACGAGCGGGATGAAACGCTGCTCCGCGATACCCGCGCGTTCTTCCGGCAGCGCCGGGCCGAGGATGAAAATCGGCTGCTGATCCGCGAGCGCGCGCACTTCTTCCGCCTCCGCCAAATTCGCGACGCCAAACATTTCCACGCAATCCGCCAGCGCGGGAACCACGAACGCGACGCCGTGCCCGTAAGCGTCCGCTTTCACCACGGCCATGATGCGCACCCGCTCGCCGGTGAGCGCGCGGACCACGGCGACATTGTGCCGCAGCGCCGCGGCGTCGATCTCGGCCCACGTGCGATCCGGCGGGACTGGTTTCGTTTTTTGGTTCAAGAAAGGTTATCTCCTAGAATCCGCGCGCGACTTCAATCCCCGACTCGCGGGGAACTGAAAGCCGCCCGGTTCCCCAACCGGACGGCTTTCGTTTTCCCCCTCTTTGCGCAGCGCGATGCGATCGTCCCCACGATCTCGTTCGCGCCGCTGTCCTTCCTCGGACCACGGCAACCATAGCAGCCCGTATGGCATCGCGAGTGACAACTCGGCGAACTTTATGTTTCAAACGCAGGGAGAAAATCCGCACCCGCTCAGTAGCGATTGATCATCATGCGGATCGCCTCGTCGCACGCCGCGTCCGCCTCCGGTCCGTCGCAATTGCACGCCGCCACGAAGCATTGATTCACCCCCGGACCGAGCCACATCACCGCGTAAAACATTTCGTTTTCCCCGTTGTGCATCATCGCCACGCCACCGGCCCATTTGCGTTTCGTGACCGCCCAGCCCATCGCATATTCCTGCCCTTGGGGCGGGGTGTGCAGCTTGGTAAAACTCTCCGGCGTCAGCAGCCACCCGTCACCCCGATCGCCCGCCAGTTGCCACGCCGCATACCGCGCGAAATCGGTGATGCTGCAATGCACCACCGCCGCCGGCCCGATCGCCGGCGGATTATCCGCGAGCGGCCCTGGCGGCACCGGGTGGAAGGGATGCTCCTCTCCGCGGTGCCCCCACGGTTCGTCCACTTTCCCCACCGAAGCAGGCTCGCCAAAACCCGCCGAAGTCAGCCCGAGCGGCACGAACAACCGCTCCCGCATCAATTCTTCCCAAGCCTTTCCCGTCAGCTTTTCCATCATCGCTCCGACCATCGCGTAGCCGGAGTCGGAGTAGTCCCAATGCGTCCCTGGCGGGTGCCACGGCTTGTGGGCGAACAGCGTTTTCACAAAACGCAGCCGCTGTTCCGTCGGCGTGCCCGCGCGCTTCTTTGCCTCTTTCCACGCCTCCGCGGGCGGATCGTGCGGCGCGCCGCCGCGATGCACCAGCAGTTGCTCCAGCGTCACCGTACACCAGTCGGGATGCATCGAGTTGTTTAGCTCGGGGAAGACTTCGCCGAGCGTCATGTCCCAGCGCATTTTCCCATCCTCCACCAGCATCGCGCAGACCGAGGCCGTCATCGATTTCGTACACGATCCGAGATGCCATTTGTCCTCCAGCGTCACCGCGATGTCGCGATCTTCGCGGCGCAATCCCGTCACGCCGAGCCCCACGATTTCGCCCTCATCCACCACCGCTCCCGCCAGCGCCGGGATCTCGTGCGCGGCGCGGATTTTCTCCAGCCGGGCGGCGAGATCGTCGGCTTCCCGCGGCACGCCGAATCCCGTCGTGGTAAGCGCGAGCAACGCGGCGGCTAAAATTCGTCTCCTCATGCGAGGCCGCAAGAAAGCGCACGCCATCGGGCGGCACAAGGAGTGGACCCGAAATTGCGCGCGCAATTTTCCATTTCGTCACTCATGCCGTGCAAAAGAGCCGTCTTCCGACGTTGGAGATTGAATGCGAGACGCGCACCGTTGAAAGGTGCGCGCGATGAAAGCGCTTTTTCTCACCAACGAATATCCCCCGACCATCTACGGCGGCGCGGGCGTTCACGTCGATTACCTCAGCCGCGAACTCTCGAAGCTCATCACCGTCGAGGTCCGCTGCTATGGAAAGGAAAAGCACGAATACCGGCTCGACACGCCAACGTTGAAAGCGACCGGATTCGGCGTGGACACGAGCGGCTACACCGCGCCAAAGCCGCTCCATTCCGTGTTCGGTGCCGTGCAGCATTGCCTCGACTGGAACACCACGAACATCGACTCGGACATCGTCCATTTGCACACCTGGTACACCCATCTCGGCGGCATCATGGCGAAGCAAAACTACGGCATTCCGATGGTGCTCACCGTCCATTCGCTGGAGCCACTGCGCCCGTGGAAGCGCGAGCAAATCGGCGGCGGCTACGATTTTTCCTGCTGGGTGGAAAAGACCGCGATCGAAATGGCGGACGCCGTCATCGCTGTGAGCGCGGGCACGAGGGCGGACATCCTCCGCTACTTCGACGTGCCCGAGGAGCGCGTGCATATCATTTATAACGGGATCGACCTTGATGAATATCAGCGCGTCGAAACGACGGGGACTTTGGAGAAATTTGGGATTGATCCGGCGCGGCCTTACGTGCTCTTTGTCGGGCGGATCGCGCGGCAAAAGGGCATCGTGCATCTGGTGCGCGCGATCCAATATTTCGATCCCGGTTTTCAAATCGTGCTCTGCGCCGGCGCGCCCGACACGCCCGAAATCGCCGCGGAAATGAAGGCCGCCGTCGCCGCTGCGCAGGCCGTGCGAGCGGGCATCGTGTGGATCGAGCAGATGGTCAGCGTGCCTGAAAAAATCGAGCTCTACAGCCACGCGGGCGTGTTCTGCTGCCCTTCGATTTACGAGCCGTTCGGCATCATCAATCTCGAAGCGATGGCCTGCCAAACGGCGGTGGTCGCGAGCGCGGTTGGCGGGATCAAGGAAGTCGTCGTGGAGGACGAAACCGGTCATCTCGTGACGCTGGAGCAGATGGACGAGAGCCCGTTTGAAGCGCGGAATCCCGATCAGTTCGCGCGCGATCTGGCGACGAAAATCAACGACGTCATGCGCGATCCTGAGGCGCAAAAGCGCATGGGAAAAGCGGGGCGCGCGCGAGCGGAAGCGTTGTTTGGCTGGGGGGCCATCGCAAAGCAAGTGGCAGCGCTTTACGAAAAACTGGTGCGCCGCGAATGAGCGACCCGGCTCCAGAGCGTCCGAAACGGCGGCAACGTTATGCGGGAAAAAATCCGCGCCGTTTCGCCGAGAAATATAAGGAGCACGCGCCAGAAAACTATCCCGACGACGTGGCGAAAATCGTGGCCAGCGGGAAGACGCCAGCGGGGTCTCATCGTCCGATCATGCTGCGGGAAATCCTGGAGGTGCTCGCGCCGAAGCCGGGTGATCTGGTGGTGGATTGCACGCTCGGCTACGGCGGCCACGCGCGCGAATTGCTCGCCGCGATCCAGCCCGGCGGACGCCTGATCGGGCTCGACATCGATCCCATCGAACTGCCGAAAACCGAAGCGCGTTTTCGTGCGCTTGGCTTTGGGCCGGAAAGTTTCTCCGTCCACCGGACAAATTACGCCGGCCTCGCAAAACTCCTGCCCGAGCCTGCGGACATCGTCCTCGCCGACCTCGGCCTGTCCTCGATGCAGATCGACAACCCGGAGCGCGGCTTCACTTTCAAACACGATGGCCCGCTCGATCTGCGCATGAATCCCGAGCGCGGCCAGCCCGCGAGCGCGCTGCTTTCGCGGATCGATGAAGCCGCGCTCGTCGCGCTCCTCATCGAAAATGCCGACGAACCAAACGCCGCGCCGCTCGCCCGCGCGATGCGCAGCGCGCAGATCGAAACGACGACACAACTCGCCCGCGTCCTCCGCGCCGCTGGCGGCGATGATGCCACGGTGCGTCGCTGTTTTCAGGCACTCCGCATTGCAGTGAACGACGAATTCAGCGCGCTCGATTCCTTTCTGCGCCAGCTCCCTCTTTGCCTGAAACCCGGTGGTCGCGCAGCCGTGCTCAGCTTTCACTCTGGCGAAGATCGGCGCGTGAAGAAGGCGTTCCAATCCGGCGAACGCGACGGCACTTATCGCACCGTCTCCGAAGTGCTGCGGCCGGGCGCTGAAGAAGTCCGCGCCAACTCCCGCGCCAGCAGCGCCAAGCTGCGCTGGGTTCAGCGCTGACTCAGCGCTTACCCGATCCCTTTTACAAAACGCAGATAGAAAAAGAGCAGCGGCGCGGTGAAAAGGATCGAGTCGATAAGGTCGAGCGCGCCGCCAATACCGGGTAGAAATTTGCCGGAGTCCTTCACGTCGGCGCTGCGTTTCACGATGGATTCCGCGAGGTCGCCGATGATCGCGGCGAAGCCGAGGATGAGGCCGAGGATGATGGCGTCCTGATAGGTCAGCAACGATAACTCGCGCTTGCGCAGTGCCAGCACGCCGCACGCACCAGCCGTGGAAAAGACGAGCGCTCCGAAGAAACCTTCCCACGTTTTCTTCGGCGAGATGTGCGGGACGAGCGGATGTTTTCCGATGAGCGAACCAGTGAGATACGCACCCATGTCGCTGAATTTTGTGACCACGACGAGCCATAGCACGTAGAGGTGGCCGGTCACATTTCCCGAGTCGTCGCGCGGGATGAGATAGACGATTTTCGTGACGAACGAGAACAGCCACGGGACATACAAAAGCCCGAACACCGTATAGGCCATCGTCTCAATCGGAAGCAGATCGCGCGTCTTCTGAAACATCTGCCGTGCGAAGACGACGAGCATGAAAAAGACGAGCGTGGCGACTTCGAAATCGTAGCTCCGCGCCGGGCCGACGCGGCGGCAATAGTAGAAGCCGCCGCCGACCAGCACCGCGCCGCACAGCATGCCGATGATCTTGAAAGCCGGCAGCTTCTTGTGCTCGAGCATCGTGTAGTATTCCCACAAGCCGACGAGAGACAGCGTGCTGATGAGGAAGAAAAAGCCGAGTTCGTAACCGGAAAAAATAATCCAAAGCGCCACGCTCCAGAGCGCCACCGAACTGCTGAGCCGGGAAAGAAAGACGAGCTTGTTGGAAGTCATGCAGTTCGGGCGGGACAATTCACGGCGCTTCCGGCGATGGCAAGCGCGGCGTGCAGATGGGGAGTTGCGGAGCGTGGGCCGGATGCGGCAAGGTGCGCCCTCCACTTCCTCAAACACCTCCACCCTTTCAAAAAATATGGGACGCCAATGGCTCCAAGCTAAACGTGAAGTCGCCGGTCTGAAAAAAGGCCAGATGGTCGGCAAACTTGTCAAAGAAATCATGGTCGCCGCCAAGCTCGGCGGTCCTGAGCCGGACGGAAACGCGCGTCTTTTCGCCGCGATCGAAAAAGCGCGCCGCGCTTCGGTGACGCGCGATGTGATCGAGCGCGCGACGAAAAAGGGCGCGGGCATCGGCGATGAAAAGCTCACGCTGGAGCACGTGGTTTTTGAAGGCTACGCGCCGCACAAAGTCCCGGTCATCGTGGAAGTGCTAACCGATAACAACAACCGCACCGCGCCGGAAATGCGGCTGCTTTTCAAGAAGGCGCAACTCGGGACACCGGGCAGCAACAAATTTCTCTTCGAGCACGTCGGCCTCGTGGAAGCGCATCATCCCGACACCGCGACAGACCTCGAAGGCGCGGCAATCGAAGCCGGCGCGAATGAAGTCGAACCGCTCACCCACGCGCAGAATGACGACATCCCCGAAGGCGTCGCCGGCGGACGCTTCATCGCCGATCGCACCGCGACTGCCGCCGTTTCAAAGTGGCTCGCGCAAAACGGCTGGACGGTCGTGACCTCCGAACTCGGCTACGTGCCGAAACAATATCCGACGCTCACCGAGGAGCATCAGCAGGAAGTCGGGGAGTTTCTCCAAAGCCTCGAAGACAACGACGACGTGCATCGCGTCTGGGCGGCGATCAAGTAGTGGAGCGGCGTGGCATTGGTCAGCCCTCGAAAACAACTGTCATGTTGAGCGGAGCGAAACATCTCTGATCATTTCCGGCGGACTTCCGTGGTCTCGAAGAAGAAAATAGGCAGAGGTTTTTCGCTTCGCTCAAAATGACAGTGCATCTGAGGCATTGGCATGGCGCTACGGAGCGGCGCCATCCACCTCACTTCACCGCCGCGCCAGTGAGGGTGAGATACGTGTAATCCTTCAGCGCCCGCTCATAATTCGCGAGCAGCTTCATCGCCTCACTCGGTTTCAGCCGGTCTCGTTTGATGGCGTCATCGACTTGCGCTTTCACCTGGCGCGCGAGGTCGGCGTGATTCCACTGCGTCATCCCGAGCACGTCCGCGATGGTGCTGCCGGCGATCGTTTCCTCAATGTACCAGCCGCTCTCTTCGTCGTCGTCGAGAAACACGTGCGCCTCATTCACGCGCCCGAAAAGATTGTGCAGATCGCCCATGATGTCCTGATACGCGCCCATCAAGAAGAAGCCGAGGTAGTAGGGCTCGCCGGACTTCAGCTTGTGCAGCGGCAGCGTGTCTTTCACGTCTTGCAGGTCGATGAATTTGCTTACTTTCCCGTCGGAGTCGCACGTGATGTCCACGAGCGTGCCGTTGCGTTCGGGATAAGTGTCGAGCCGATGCACGGGCATCACGGGGAAGAGCTGACCGAGCGCCCAATGATCGAGCAGCGATTGGAACACGGAGAAGTTGCACACGTATTGATCGCCGAGTGCGACCTCGAGTTCCTTCACTTCGTCCGGGATGTATTTCATCCCTTTGCAAAACTCCACGATCAGGTGCGCGATCTGCCAGTAGATCGTCTCGATCTTCGCCTTGCTCTCCAGCTCCAGCAGCCCGAGATCGAACATCGACTGCGCCTGCTCCTTGATCTGCTGCGCGTCGTGCAGCGTCTCCATCCGGTTCTGCCGCGTCATGTTTTTTTGCAGCTCCAGCATGTCTGCCAGCAGCTTCGGATCACTCTCCGTCGCGTCGATCGCGATGGGTGCCTTGTCTTTCTCGATCGAGCCAAAAGCCTCGACGATCAGCACCGAATGATGCGCCACGATCGCGCGCCCGCTTTCGCTCACGATCGCCGGATGCGCCACCTTCTCGGAGTCGCATACCTCCATGATGTTATAAACGATGTCGCGCGCGTATTCGTGCAGCGAGTAGTTCGTCGAGCTGTCGAAAGCCGTGCGCGATCCGTCGTAATCCACGCCGAGTCCACCGCCGACATCGAGGTATTCCAGCGCGTGCCCCATCTTCGCGATCTTCGCGTAAAACCGCGCCGCCTCGCGCACCGCGCGCTTGATCGTCCCGATATCCGGCACCTGCGAGCCGACGTGAAAATGCACGAGCTTGAGCGCGTTCGGAAGTCCCGCCTCTTTCAGCGCGATGCTCGCCGCCACCAAGTCCGCCGTGCTCAGGCCGAACTTCGCGTTTTCCCCACCGCTCGTCGCCCACTTGCCCGCTCCTTTTGCCGCGAGCCGCACGCGCACGCCGATCATCGGCTCCACGCCCACTTCCTTCGATACCTGCAAAATCAGCGCCAGCTCCTCCAGCTTCTCCACGACCATGATCACCTTCTTTCCCAGCTTGCTTCCCATCAGCGCATTTTGCACGAAAAGCGCATCCTTGTAGCCGTTGCAGATGATGAGCGACTCCGGGTCCGTATGCACTGCCAGCGCGGCGAGCAGCTCCGGCTTGCTCCCTGCCTCGATGCCGAAGTGATACGCCTTTCCCGCGTCCATGATCTCCTCCACGACCTCGCGGAGCTGGTTCACCTTGATTGGGAAAACCCCCCGATACGTGTTGCGATATTCGTATTTCTCGATCGCCGCATGGAACGCCTTGTTAATCGTCTCCACGCGGTGCCGCAGCAGATCCTGAAAGCGCAGCACCATCGGAAATCCGAGCCCGTATTCGCTCTGCGCCTCGGCCACGAGTTCCATGATGTCGATCGGCGTCTTGGGATTTTGAGTCGGACAAACCTGCACGTTGCCGCGTTCGTTGATCGAAAAATAATCGAGGCCCCAACGGTCAACGTTGTAGAGAGAAATGGCGGCGGGAATGTCCCAAGGGTGCTGCATCGCGCGCATGTAACGCCCTCCCGTTTTGAATGCAATCGGCGTATCGTGATATTTCGCGGCGGGCGAATCGGCCTTCGTCTTTTCCTCTGTGCGCACGCTTCAAAAAGCGGCAGGCAGGCTCCACCGTCGGTAAAACGCTTCAGCTCATTCGCGATCCGCGCCGGCGCTGAAATTGACGCGAGCGCCGAGCAAATCGCACACGCCGCGTCTTCCCGACGCCGCGATAAAATCCCAAAACGCGCGGCCTTCCGCCGACCACTCGATTTCACGCGCCGCGGCGACTGCCTGCGTCACGTTCAGCTCTTTTCGATAGAGCAGAATGAACGCGACCTTGATCTCCGCGCGCTGTTTCTCATCGAGTCCAGCGCGTCGAAGGCCGACGACATTCAGACCGGCCACGCCATTGCGTTCGGCGGCCATGGTGAAAGGCGGGATGTCTTTGCTGAAGGCCGATGCGCCCTGGCAAATGGCGAGCCGGCCGACGCGCATGTGCTGGTGAAAAACGCAGCCGCCACCGATGTACACGCGATCCTCGACGACGACGTGTCCGCCGAGCATCGAGTTGTTCGCGATGATGACGTGGTCGCCGAGGCGGACGTTGTGACCGAGATGCGCGCCGGCCATGAGAAAGCAATCGTCGCCCACGACCGTCGCGCTGCCTTCCGATGTGCCGCGATGAATCGTCACGCCTTCGCGGATGCGGTTTCCGTTACCGATGCACACTTCGCTTTTCGTCGTTTTTTTAAACGCAAAATCTTGGGGATCGCCGCCGATGATCGCACCGTGGCCGACTTCATTCCGCTCGCCCATGACGACGTGCGCGCCGATGACTGCGTGCGCGTGAATGATGCAGCCGGCACCGATCTGTGCTGCGCCTTCGATCACGGCATACGCGCCGATTTCCACGTCAGCGGCGAGGACGGCGTCGGGATGGATGACGGCGGTGGGATGTTTCACGAGAGCCCGCATTTCACTGCATCATCCCCGCTTCCGCGAAGCTGAAATATGGAAGCCGCGCCGCGTGCGGTGCGCCGATGACGACGTGATCATTGAAGCGAATCTGAAGGAGATTCGCGCACTCGATGAGCTTCCTCGTCAGCCGCCGATCCGCCTCGCTCGGAGTGGGATCGCCGGAGGGATGATTGTGGACGAGCACGAACGCAAACGCCGCGTGGATGAGCGCGGGCCGCAGAATTTCGCGCGGATGCGCGGTCGTTTCGTTAAGCGACCCGAGCGAGACTTCCTCCACGCGGATGAGGTGAAGTTTCGTATCGAGCAAAATGACCCGCAGCGATTCGCGCCCGAGCGTGCGCATCTCCGCACCGAGAAGTTCGTAGATCATTCCCGGCTGGTCCATCGGCTGAGCCGCGATCGTTTCAAAAGCCAGCCGCTGCCCGAGCCCAAACGCCGCCGCAAGCTGCACCGCTTTCGCCGTCCCAATGCCTTTGATTTTCGCGATTTCCGCCACGCTGCATCGCGCCAGGGCGGCGAGCGTGCCGTATTTTACGAGGAGCTGCTGCGCGAGTTCCAGCGCGTTCACGCCCTTCATCCCGACCCGCAGCAGGATCGCGATCAGCTCTGCCTCGCTCAGCGCGCTCGCTCCGAGTCGCGCCAGTTTTTCCCGCGGCCGATCTCCTTCCGGCAGTTCCTGGATCGTGTAGGAACTCATGCGCCGATTCCCGCTGCCCGCCTCCGCCTCAGGCCGCGTGAGCCGAGCCAAACGGCGCGATCATTCCATCCAGCGCCGTCACGAGATTGGAAAGCGCGTCGCGATACTTATTGGCCGGCACGATGTCCAAAAGCGCATGCGCCTCGCGCAGCATTTTGCGCCCGGTGCTCACCGCCGACTTGATCGCGCCCGCCGCCACCGCGCGTTCCACGAGTTGGTTCACGTCCGCATCGTCGCCATTCAGGATGATCTCGCTCAAGCGATGCCGCTCCGCCTCATCGCTCTGCTGGAGCAAATGCAAAATCGGCAGCGTCAGCTTGCCCTTTCGCAAATCGCTTCCGAGCGTCTTCCCCACCGTCGCCTCATCGCCCGCGAGGTCCACGCAGTCGTCGTAAATCTGATAGGCCGTGCCCAGCCGCAGACCGAAAGTTTTCAGCGCACTGATCACCTCCGGCGAAGCTTCATTGATAAAAGCGCCCAGCTCTGTCGCCGCTGCGAAAAGCGCCCCCGTCTTCATCTCGATGATTTTGTAATAGTCCGGCACGCTCAGCTTCAGATCGAAACGCCGCTGGGTCTGGATGATTTCGCCGCTGCAAACATCCGACGCCGCATGCGCGATACGCCGGCTGATTTCGCCATTCGGGAAGTTGGTCGAAAGTTTCAGCGCGTGCGCGAAAAGACAGTCGCCGAGGAGCACCGAAATCGCGTTGCCCCACTTGGCATTCACCGTTGGCTGACCGCGCCTTTTGTCGGCACCGTCCAAAATGTCGTCGTGGACCAAAGTAGCTGCGTGGATCAGCTCCACCACCACCGCGAGTTCAAAATGGCTCGGCCCGATCGCCCCCGTCGCCCCGCCCGCCAGCAAGGCCAGCGCTGGGCGCAGCCGCTTCCCATTGCTCTCGATCGCGTACGCCACGTAGCCCTCCACCCCGGGGTCGAACGCCCTGGCCTGCTGCCGGATGCGCTCTTCTACAGAGTAAAGTTGCGAGTTGATCAACTCAAACGTCTGCTTCAACGCTTGGGATTTATCAGTCACGGGATTAATCTTTGTGAAATTTTTCACAAGGGCAGGTTAGAGACATCATACTTTGAAGTCAATTACGCGTCGAAATGGGCACTGGATTGGAAAAGACGAATAGTTTTAGCAAAATTGGGGAGCGGCGCGACGCAGCTGTAAAGTTCGGGGAGAAGGCGCGGCACATCAGGACAAACGCGTCAAAATCTGGAGTGATCGCCGCAGCGGCAGCAGCCAAAACCCTGTCATGCTGAGGCACGAAGAACCTCCGAGGAGAAGGAGGGGATAAGACGGGGAAGGCACGGCGGGCGAGAAAACTTGTTCTGCGAGCGAAGGCGGCGCGGAGAAACCATCCGCGACAATGCAAACCGATTCATGCCGCTGGACTGCGGCGGCGATGCGCACCACCTCGCCCACGAAGCATACTGAACTGCCGCCGCCTTTTCCGCGAGGCGGGTGGAGACTTCCAAGAGCTGGGCGACCTTTACCGGCGGGTGCAGGCGGAGCGGAGTGGTGGCTGATGCGGCGCGGGCGAATTCCCGGGTCTCCGGGGCGCTAGATTCAATGCCGTGGCTCCTTTCGCAGCGCGGGCAGACTCGCCGCCGCGACGGCTTGGCCGTGGCGTTTGTCTTTTTCGTCCGGGGTGCGGAGGGAGATGCGGGCGGCAAGTTCGGGGAACTCGGTTTGGAGAACTTCGCGGGCTTTTTGGATGATGATTTCGCCGCCTTCACCGCTGGTCACGCGACCGAGGATGAGGAGCACTCGGATGTCGTAGAACTCGGCGTAGTGCGCGATGGAGTAGCCGAAGCAGACGCCGATCGTTTCGTAAATCTTCCGCGCGCGGTCGTCGCCAGCCGCCATCAGTTTTTGCACTTCCACGAGCTGTTCGGCGAATTTCATCTCCTTCGGAAAAGTCAGGCCGGCGAGCGGGGCGAGGCGGGCGACTCCTTGCTGGCAAAAATACTGGACGGCGCAGCCGATGTCGCCGCTCCACTCGTCGGCGGGCGCGTCGTCGCGGTAGTCGATCGGGGCGAAGGCGAGTTCGTTCAGCCACGGCGTGATCGAGCCGTCGGCAGTGACGTATCCACCGGCGACGCTCGTGCCCATCGAGATGCCGAGCACGGCGTTCTCATTCAGGCTCATCGAGCCAGCGAGCGCGGTGACTTCGCCGTCATTGACGACTTCAAACGGGATGCCGTTCCACGCCGTTTGCAGGTCGAAGAAGATGCGGCGGATGCGCGCGTCGAAATCCTCCGGCGGCACGCCGCGGAAGAGCGAGGCGACGCGCACTTCGTTATTTACATACACGCCCGCCGAACTCCCGCCGATCGAGTCCACCCGAGGCAGATGCGCAGCAGCGCGGCGGAGCGTGTCCTGGATGCCGTCGTAGTGATACTGCGGATCGTTTTCAAAATACGGGTCCCACGTCACTTCCTCGGAAAACACGACCTGACCGTCGATGACGGCGGCGCATTTCCGATCGCTGCCACCGAGGTCGAAACCGATGCGGCAGCCATCGAGATGACGCCCGAGCGGGATGGAAATTTCGCGGGCGTCGGGCACTTCGGAAAGGGCGCGCGCTTCGATTTCCATCGTCCGCCCATAAACGCGCGAGCCCATAAATTCGTAGTCGAATTTCCGTTCTCCCGTCGCCGAGTAAATCCCGCGCAGCATCGCCGCAATTGCGTCGTCGCCGCCGATGATCACGCGCCATCCGCCACGCGCCCAGAGCAGGAATTTCACGAGGCGCTCCACGTATTTGCGATTGAGCGCCACGTTTTCCCCGACATGCGGAAGGACGAGCGTGTCGAAGCGCGAAACCGTCCCATCCGTGCGCTCCAGCGCGATCACGAGCGGATGCGCCCCGGGGTCCGCGCCACATTTGGCGCGATAGGCGCGATTCCAAAGCACGGCGGGCACGAAGCCGGGATCAAGCGGGGGGATGACGGAGGGTGAGACGTTCATACTGGAAAATCTGTAGCGAGAATAGCGTCGCGGACGCCAGTGATTTTCGAGACGCACTGCTGCGCACAAAAACGAAACAACGGTCATTTCGACCGAAGCAAAGCGGAGTGGAGAAAGCTCAAACTTTTCCCCGCTCCGCTCCGCCTCTGCCCACGGATGCGAGAGATTTCTCCACTCCGCTACGCTCCGGTCGAAATGACCGTTGCTTCCCTGCTGCGCGCCGATTTCGGCTCACGGATTGACTTGCCCGGACACGCTCCGCACTCTCCTCATTTTCGCGCGACCATGATACTTCCACGCACAGCCATCGGCATCGATTTCGGTGGCACCAGCATCAAGTCTGCGGTCGTCGAAGGTCCGCGGCTGCTCCTGCATGCACCGGCGATCGACACGCAGCTTCACCACTCCGCGGAGTCGCTCGTCGGTGCGATCGTGCATGTCGTGGAGACGCTGCGGACGACGCATCCGAGCGTCGCGGCGATCGGCGTCGGGCTGCCGGGTTTCGTCGATAGCGTGACTGGGATTGTCCATTCACTCACGAATGTCGCCGGCTGGAGCGAAGTGCCACTGCGCGCGATTTTATCGGAGCGCACGGGACTTCCCGCGATCATCGAAAATGACGCGAACGCGATGGCTTACGGCGAGTGGAGATACGGCGCGGCAGTGGGCGCGCAACACGCGGTGTGCATCACGCTCGGCACCGGCGTCGGCGGGGCGCTGATCCTGGATGGAAAGCTGTATCGCGGCGCGACGCTCGCGGCGGGTGAGATCGGCCACATGAGCATCGACTACCGCGGAATTCGCGGGCCGTACGGGAATTTTGGCGGGCTCGAAGAATACGTCGGCAACGTGCAAATCGCGGAGCGCGCGCTGAAGCTCTACGCGCAGGCCGGTTCGCAAAAAACGATGGGAGAATGCACACCGCTCGCGCTCGCGACGGCGGCGCGGGCGGGCGATGCCGTCGCGAAAGATTTGTGGGATGCGCTCGGCGTCGAGATCGGCGCGGCGCTCGCGAGCGTCGTCTGGATTGTGAACCCGGACACGATCGTGATCGGCGGCGGCGTCGCGAATGCGGGCGATCTGCTATTCAATCCGATCCGGCGCGAGATCATGGCGCGCACGATTCCGGTTTTTAATGCGCACCTTCGCATCCTGCCAGCGACGCTCGGGAACGACGCAGGCATCATCGGAAACGCAGCGCTGGCGCTCGACGCGCAACCGCCCGTTTCGGTTGGCTCAGCGCGTTCCTTTGCGGCGGTGCCAGCCGAACAGCGCGGCGATTCCTCCCGCCAGTAGCGAGACCGCGCCGGGTTCGGGCACAGCTTGCACTTCCACCGCGGCGAATTCCGGGGCCACGGCTGGCTCCGGTGCGATCAGCGCCCCCAGCGTCACCACCGCACTGTCGCCGATATTTAAAGCAGCGAGCGTCTGACTCGTGCTGAAGTTCACTACCGCGCTCGCGTTCACCGTGGAATTCCCGGTGCCCAGCGGGCTGTCGAGGTTGATCACCCCGCCGTTGGCGTTTAGCGTGGCATAGCCCTGCGCGCCCGAGAAAGTCTGCGTGCCGGTGCCGACTTTGGAAATCGTCAGATCGCCGCCGCCGTTGCCGCCGTAGCCGAGCCCCGTGTTGTTGTTAAAAATCGTGCCCGTGAATGTGCCGCTCCCGTTGTTCACACCGACGGTGAGCGTTTTACTGTCGCTCCAGCCTTTGTTCACCGTGCCCGCGCCGGTCAGCGCGTCCACCGTCGTATCGCCGTCCCAAAGATCAAAGACCGCGCCCGCCGCGACATTGAGCGACGCCTTGTTTCCGCCCCACGCGCTGTTTCCGTACTCATTCCGCAGCACTCCGCCCTGCACATCGATCACGCTGGTCGCTCCCGTGAGCGCCACCGTTTGTGGAGACCCGTTTGCCCCCAACCACATCTGCCCGTTGCCCGTCTTGATGAGATGACCCGTGCCATTCATCGTCCCGCCGTTGAATTGCCTGATCCCGCTGGTCACGTTAAATTCCAAATCCGCATTCGAGGTAAAATTCGCGCTGCCCGTCGTCGTATTCACCAGGATGAGCCGCCCGCCTGTCACGGTCGTTCCACCGTTGTAAGTATTCGTGCCGTTGAGTGTTTGGGTGCCGCTGCCCGCCTTCTCGATCGCCACGCCGCCGCCGATCGTATTGGAGTTTTGGATCGTGCCGGAAAAGATGCCCGTGCCGCCATTCACGCCGGCGGTCAGGAGACGATTCGAGCCGGCGTTCTGAAGTTTGTCCACGATGCCCGTCCCCGTGAGCGCATCGACGAAAACGGTATTCCCGTCCCACAAGTCAAACGTCGCGGAGTTGCCAAGATTGAGCGCTGCCTTGTTATTGGACCAAATGCCGCCTGCCCACCCGCCGTTGCGCAGCGTGCCGCCTTGGATGTCGATGATGCCGCCAGTCATGGCGACGGTGACGGTTGAGCCGTTGCCACCCTGCCCGCCGAGCGCCAGAATGCCGTTGCCCGTTTTCAGCCAAGTGCCGGCCCCGTTGATGGTCGTGCCGCCTGTCGTTCCCAATCCTTGATGCGCCCCGTCCGTGGTAAAGCCCGTGCTGGTCCCGACGTTGAAATCCAAAGTCGCCCCGGGCGCGATCGAGATCGTATTGGCAGGCCCCCCGCCGCTGGAGAAGGTGATGAGATCGACGAGGCGCAGCGTGCCATTATTGACCGAAGTGTTCCCTGCGGCCGTGTTGAAGCCGCTCAGGACCTGCGTGCCGGTGCCATTTTTCACTAGGCTCAGATTGCCACCACTGTTGCCGCCGTAGCCAAGCCCCGTGTTGTTGTTGAAAATGGTGCCGCTGAAGGTTCCGCTCCCGTTGTTCACCCCGAAAGTAAGCGTTTTGCTGTCGCTCCAGCCTTTGTCGATAGTGCCAGAGCCAGTCAGCGCGTCCACCGTCGTATCGCCGTCCCAAAGATCAAAGACCGCGCCCGCCGCGACGTTGAGCGACGCCTTGTTTCCGCCCCACGCGCTGTTTCCGTACTCATTCCGCAGCACTCCGCCCTGCACGTCGATGCGACTCGTCGCCCCGGTGAGCGCCACGGTCTGCGGAGATCCGTTTGCCCCCAGCAACATCTGCCCGTTGCCCGTTTTTATGAGATTGCCCGTGCCATTCATCGTCCCGCCGTTGAATTGCCTGACCCCGCTGGTCACATTGAATTCCAAATCCGCGTTCGAGGTGAAATTCGCGCTACCCGTCGTCGTGTTTACGAGCACCAACCGTCCGCCGTTCACAGTCGTCCCGCCATTGTAAGTGCTCGTACCGCCGAGAGTCTGCGTGCCCGCGCCTTCTTTGGTCAGCGCGAGTGAGCCGCCGTCGCTCCCGCCATTGCCCGTCACGTTTCCAGTGAAGATGCCGCTGCTTCCGTTCACGCCCACGGCAAAGCTCCGCCCGCCCGCCCAGTTCACTCCTTGGCCTGCCAAGATCGAAATCGTCACCGTCCCCGCTCCCGTCAGCGCATCCACGCGAACCGGATTCCCATCCCACACGTCCAGCGTTCCGCCGGACGCCACATCCAGCGAAGCAAGATTGTTCGTCCACACTCCGTCCGACCAACCGCCATTTTGCAGATTCACGCCCGTAAGAATCGCGATCAATCCGCCCGTCATATTCACGTTCACGATGTGATCCGGTCCGTTGTTCCCGAGTCCGATGGTGCCCGCGCCATTCAGCGTCAATGTGCCCGCGCCGATGATGTCCGTGCTGCCCACGGTGGCTCCGATGTCCGTCGCTGCCGTGATCGTGAGGCCGCCCGTGGTATCGAGGGTCACGTCCGCGCCATGGGCGGCGATTGATCCGAGGAGAAAAATAAACGACGATGCATATCTGGGGAAACGGGGATTCATCCTGTTGAATCTGCCAGAGTCCGTCGCCGATTTCAAGCCAGATTGCCCGATGCGCGCCCGCAGCTTCCGCCTTTGACGGTGGAGGCGAATTCTTTCTACGCTGCGCCCGTGAGTCCACATTTCGCTTCGAATTTCCAAGGCCCGCTCATCGGCATTCGCGGCTGGCTTATCGACGCGCCGGATTACGGCGGGCGTCTCCGCGCGTGGAGCGATGGCGCGATCATCATCGACGATGGGGAAATCGCGGAGGTCGGCGATTACGACACGCTTTCTAAAAAGCCGCGCGACCAGCCCGTGCGCTGGCATCACTCAAATCGCGTCGCCATTTTTCCCGGCCTCATCGACCTGCACACGCACGTCCCGCAATACCCATCCGTCGCGCGCGGCACGAGCGATCTGTTGCCGTGGCTCCGCCAGCATATTTTCCCGCTCGAGCGTGAATTCACCGGCCCGCGCGGACGCCGCGAAGCCGCCGCCTTTTTTGCCGAACTGGCGAAGCAGGGCACGACGACCGCGATGCTTTACACGGCGATCTACGAGGACTCGTGCGAGGCCGCGTTCGAGGCCGCGGCGAAGATCGGGCTGCGCGTCATCATGGGGAAAATGATGATGGATGTCGGCAGCTACGGCGCGCTTCAGCCGAGCAAAATTCTCTCCGTCTCGCTGCACGAATCCGAGCGCCTTTGCCGCAAGTGGCACGGCGCGGCGGACGGCCTGATCGAGTACGCGGTGAGTCCGCGTTTCGCGGTGAGTTGCAGCGAAAAGCTGATGCGCGCCGCCGCCGAACTCGCGGCGTCCACCGGCGCGTATATCCAGACGCACCTCGCCGAAAACATCGAGGAGATCGAGAAGGTGAAACATCAGTTCGCCTGGGCGGAAGATTACACCGACGTGTACGACAAATGCGGCCTGCTCACGCCGCGCACCGTGCTGGGGCATTGCATCCACCTTTCGCAGCGCGAACGCGAAACGCTCGCCGCACGCGGTGCCAACATCGCTCATTGCCCGACCGCAAATCTCTTCCTCCGCAGCGGCATCCTCCCGCTCGATACGATGCGCAGCACCGGCCTGAAAATCGGCCTCGGCAGCGATGTCGCCGCCGGCCCCGAACTCAACATGTGGCGCGTGATGCGCGGCGCAATCGAATCGCAAAAAGCGCGCTCCTTTTACGAGCCAAACGTGCAAGTCCCCTCGCCCGCCGACGCGCTCTACCTCGCGACGCAAGGCGCAGCCGACGCGCTCGGCAAAGGCGACTTTCTCGGCAGCTTCGACATCGGCAAGGAAGCCGACCTGACCGTCATCGACTACGGGATGTTGCTCCCATACCGCAAAAGCGCGAAGGGCACCTCCGACCTCACTGCGGAAGACGTGCTCAGCCTGTGCATCTATCGCGGCGGACCGGAAGCCGTGGTGGAAACCTACGTGCGCGGCCAAAGCGTCTATCGCTCGCTGCAGCCGGAACTTTTCTAAAAGTGAAAGCCCTCCCTGATCCAGCGCGCGCGACGCTGCACGATCCCATCGCCATCGCACTCGCGGAAGACATCGGCTCGGGCGATCTCACGTCGCGTTATTTCGTCGGGACGGAAAAGCGGAAGGCGCGGATTTTTGCGAAAGAGGAAGCGGTCGTCGCGGGCGCGGATGTGGCGGCGGAAGTGTTTGGGCGCGTCGATCCGAAGACTCGGGCGAAGGTCGTGGCGAACAACGGATCGCGGGTAAAAAATGGCGAGACCGTGATCGAAATCGAAGGCGCGGTTTGCTCGATCCTCACGGCGGAACGCGTGGCGCTGAATTTTCTCCAGCATCTTTCCGGCATCGCGACGCTCACGGCGCAGTTCGTAAAAGCGGTGGGAAAACGCAAGGCGCGCATCCTCGATACGCGGAAGACGACGCCGGGATTGCGCGCGCTGGAAAAGGCGGCGGTGCTCGCGGGCGGCGGGTTGAATCACCGCTTCGGGCTCTACGATATGGTGATGGTGAAGGACAATCATCTGCTCGCCACGACGGCCGCGGATGAGCTTCAGGACAAGATCGCGCACTTTCGCAAAAAACATCCGGGCGTCCGCGTGGAGTTGGAAGCGGACACGCTGGAGCAGGTCGCGGCGTTTTTGAAACTGAGCGGCGTCGAGGTCATCCTGCTCGATAACATGACGCTGAAACAGATGACGACCGCGGTCCGGCTGGGAAAAGGGCGCGTGCAGTTTGAGGCGAGTGGCGGCGTGACGCTGGAATCGGTCGGAGGCATCGCGGCGACGGGCGTGGATTTTATTTCGTCGGGCGCGCTCACACACTCGGCGCGGTCGATGGATTTTTCGCTGGAGCTGCTCCCGTGAATTCGCTGGATGCCGCGCTGCTCCGTGCGCTGCGCGGGGCGACGATCCATACGCCGCCGACGGAACTCGCCGCGCAAATCGGCTCCACGCGTGCTGGAATCGCCGCGCTCGTAGATGAATTGCGCGAGGCCGGTTTTGAGATCGATGAGCGCCCCGGCCTCGGCTACCGCCTCGTCGCGACGCCGGATCGCCTCATCGCGGCGGACCTGTATTCGCGTTTGGGAAATTGCGCGCTGGTCCGCGAGATCGTGGTCTTCGAAGAAACCGATTCGACGAACGATCAAGCGTCGAAGCTCGGGAAGAATGGCGCGGCGAGCGGCCTCGCGATTTTTGCGGAGAAACAGAACGCCGGGCGCGGACGCTTCGGACGGCGATGGGAATCCGCTTCGCATCTCGGCCTGTGGATGTCGCTGCTGCTGCGTCCGACTTTTTCGCCGGAGAAGTGGCCGCGCCTGACGACGTGGGCCGCAGTTTCCATCGCGTCTGCGATCGAGCGTGCGACGGGTGTCCGCGCGGGGATCAAATGGCCGAACGACATTTTCGTCGATGGCCGCAAGATCGCGGGCGTGCTGATCGAAACGGGGCTTGATCGTGCGCAGGAAAATTTCGCCGTCGTCGGCATTGGCCTGAACGCGAACCACGCGCGCGAAGATTTTCCAGACGCGCTGGCGAGCATCGCCACCTCGCTCCGCGTCGCCACAGGCCACGCGATCGATCGCACCGCGATGGCCGCCGCCATCTTGCGCGAACTCGACGCGCACTACGCCGATCTTGATCGCCGCTTCGAGCAACTCGTCGCCGAAGCCACCCGCCGCAGCGTGCTCCTCGGTCGCTGGGTGCAGGTGCGCGCGGCGGATTCTATGCTCGAAGGTGTCGCGGAAAATCTGGACGCGAACGGTCAGCTTTTGCTGCGGACGAGCGACGGGAATTTGGCGACGCTGACTGCGGGCGAGGTGAGTATTTCGAAAACGTAGGGACGCCTTCGCAAGCACGCGGAATTCGCGACCACACTTCACGCCACCCGCCCAAACCGCGCGCGCAGCCGCCACCAAACGAACCGCAAGAGCAGCGCATACAGCACCGCCGCGCCGACTGTCTTCGCCGGGATGCGCACGTACCAGGGCGTCTCCGGCGTCGAAAATTTCTCAACCGCCATTTTCACCGGCACCTGCAATCCGTACGCGAGCTTTACTGGAAGCTGCACGGGCACTTGCTTCACCCATTCCTGGAACGGCTGCGTCTGGATGTCGTGCCAGTGCCACCTCGGATCGAGCTTCGTCTCGCCCCAATTTGCGAGGCCGAAAAATGCCAGCACCGCCGCAAAAATCCGCGTCTTCAGCAGGCTCATTCAAACACCCCGACGGCCTTGCCCTTGATCCGAATCCGCACCTGCCGCGTGAGCAGCCACTTCACCGCAAACATGTCGCACGTCGCCTTCCACGCGCGATTGCCGAAGCCGTATTTGCTCACGCCCGCCGTGCGCGGGCGGTGATGCGTGGCGACTTCCGCGAGCTGGTAGCCCATGCCTTTGATGAGCGCGGGGATGAAACGGTGCATCCCGTAAAACGGAACGAGCGCCTCGCGGCAATCGCGCCGCATCGCCTTCAGCGTGCAGCCCGTGTCGCGCACGCCGTCGCCGGTAAAGCGGCTGCGCACGAAATTCGCGATGCGGCTTTGCACGCGCTTGAAAGTCGTGTCCTTGCGGTTCGCGCGGTAGCCGCAGACGAGGTCCGCGCCCTTTTCGATTTCGGCGAGGAGCTTGGGAATATCGGCAGGATCATTCTGCAAATCGCCATCAAGGAGCACGATCACGTCGCCCTTCGCCGCGTAAATCCCGGCGTACATCGCGGCGCTCTGGCCCGTATTTTTGGCGAACTCGATGACGCGCACTTCGGGCCGGCGCGCGATCCTTTTCACCGTGTCATCCGAAGAAAAATCATCCACCAAGATCAACTCGTAGTCGATGCCCGCGAGAGCGGCGGCGAGTTCGTTTTGCAGGGGCGCGATATTGTCCTGCTCGTTGTAGAGCGGGATGACGACGGAGATCATCCGCGGGTTTTAGCGGAGCGGAGAGAACGGCGGAAAGGAAGAACTCGCGCCCGCCAGCGCGATGACTACTCGCCCTTGAGCTTCGCGCCCGGCCTCGCGAGATCGGCGAGGAATGTATCCACCGCCTGCATGATCTGCTCTGGCTCTGCGTAGTCGCCGCCCGCCGCGTTCTTCGTCAGCGGCGCACCGGCGCGGCTCACTACGGAAAGCCACGGGATGCTTTTTCCCGCGAACTGATTCACCGCCGGATCGCGCACATCGCTAAAGCGCACCGCTGGCCACGGCATCGCGTTTTTCCGCAGGTAATCGGCAAACGTGATGTCGCTCTTGTCGTTGCTCACAAAGATCAGCTCGAACTCGGGATGCGCTGCTTTCGTCTTGCGATACCACTCGGCGAGCACTGGCGTCGTCTTGCGGCACGGCCCGCACCAGCCCGCAGAATAGTAGAAAGCATACATGCGCACGTCGGCGAGATTGCTCGTGGAATACGGCACGATCTCGGACGCTTGGAGCCGCACGAGGCGGCCTTCCAGCAGGCGCTGGATGTTGTCGCGCGCGTTTGCGCTGCTGGCGAGCGCGGCGACTTGTTCGCGCTGACGTTGCAACATCGTGGACTCGCTCTGCTCACGCTCCATCGCGGCGGCGCGCTGCTCGGCGGCCTGGCGTGCGAGATAGACTTGCTGCTCGGCGGTGAGGACGAAATTTCCCGCTTTCAGTTTCGCGATCAGCGCCTTCGAGGCCCCGCCGTTGAACATCGCCTGCTCGGACGCAGCGTCGATCTGCGCCGCGAAATGGCGCTTCTCCACCTCCTTCAGAATCTCGTCGTCCGTGTAACCGCTGCGCGCCATCAGCGCGATGTCCTTCGCCGACATCGGCGGCGGCACGGCGTGCAGCAGCGGCGCGAGGAGCGCGGCGATGACGAGGAAAAGGAGACGATTCATTGCTTTGGCAAAGCAAGGGTCAGGCCAGCGGGGAAAATGGCTCGCCGCTCGCGCCCGCCCACGCGCAATCTCGCGCGACATGAAAACTTGTTTCATCGCCGGATGCGGCTTCACCGGCCTCGCCACCGCGCGCCTGCTGCACGCGAGCGGCTGGCGCGTCATCGGCGGCACCCATTCGCAGGAATCGGCGGACGCTCTGCGCGAGGAAAAGTTTTCCGTGGTCGCGTGTGACATCACCGATCGCACCGCGATTTCGGGCCTGCCGCCGGTCGATGCGGTCATTCATTGCGCGAGTTCCGGACGCGGCGGCGTGGAGCAATATCGCGCAGTCTATCTGGAAGGAGCCCGCGCGCTGGCGGAAGCACTCAATGCGCAGCAGCTCATCTTCACCAGCAGCACGTCGGTCTATGCGCAAACCGATGGCTCGGTCGTGACTGAGGAAAGCGCCGCCGAGCCGGATCGCGAGACCGGGCACATTTTGCGCGAAACCGAGGAGTTCGTGATCGCGCGCGGCGGCTGCGTCGCGCGGCTCGCAGGCATTTACGGACCGGCGCGATCGGTGTTGCTGAAGAAATTCTTCTCCGGCGAAGCCGTAATCGAAGGCGACGGCGAACGCGTGATCAATCAAGTGCATCGCGACGACATCGCGACTGCGCTCGCGCATTTGCTCGAAGGGAACGCACGCGGCATTTTCAACGTGAGCGACGACGAACCCATGACCCAGCGCGCCGTATACGAATGGCTTTCGGAGCGCTTCGCAAAACCGCTCCCACCAAGCGGCCCGATCGACCCGAATCGCAAACGCGGCTGGACGAGCAAGCGCGTGAGCAACGCCAAACTCCGCGCCATCGGCTGGGCACCGCGTTATCCCAGTTTCCGCGACGCCGTGGCGAACGATCCCGAACTTCTACCGCCATCGACGCCGCAAAGTAGATGATCGCGATCACCTTCGCCGTCCCGCATGAGAGTGCCGACGTTCGCCGCCATCTCCGCGACGCCAAAATGGTCGGGGCTGACCGATGGATCACCGGCACCATCCTGAAGCAGCAGGTCATCATCGCGCACACTGGCATCGGCACCGCCGCAGCGGAGAAGTGTGTGGAAAAATTGCTCGCCGACCATCACCCGCGCTGGCTGCTCAGCTCGGGCTATGCCGGCGCGCTCGATCCTGCGATCCCCCACAGTTCCTTGTTTTTGGCCGAAAATTTTTCCTCCCCCGAGCTGTTTCCCTCCGCCAAAGGCCGCCGTGGCACGCTCACTACGCAACCCCGTGCGGCGGAAACTCCGGAGCAGAAAGCCGCACTCGCTCGCGACACCGGCGCGCAAGCCGTCGATATGGAAACCAGCGCCATCGCCCGCGTCTGCGCATCGCGCGGCGTCCCGATGCTCTCGCTTCGAGCGATCAGCGACACCGCATCCGCGGAAATCCCCGTCCCTCTTCACATCAGCTACGACATGGTGAAGCAGCGTCCGCGCGTTATCGCGTTGGTTGCCTTCCTCGCTCGAAATCCCTCACGCATCCGCCCATTTGCGCGGTTCGTCCGCGGGCTCGGACCCGCGCGTGAAACGATCGTGAACGGAATCATGATCGCCCTCTCCCACGAGTCGGAACGGCATCCATGATGCGCGGGCGCAGCTCCTGCCGCGCCTTCCGGGAAAGTGTCGCACCGCTCTGGCTCGGCTGGAGCCCCGCTCCCATTGTGCCATGCTGCACTTTGTTGGAGCGTTTTTGAAACTGCGTTAGACAAATCTCCGCACTCCGCGCGTCTTCTCGAAAATGCCCCCGAACCTGCACCAGCTTTACGACGAGCACGCCGCGTCCGTTTTTGGCTTCGTGTTAAATCTCACGCGCAGCGACGCGGACACGCGAGACGTGTTGCAGGAGCTTTTTCTAAAAATCGCCAAAAGCCCCGATCAGTTCGCCACCGTGCGCCAGCCGCGCGCGTGGCTGCTACGGCTCGCGCACAATCTGGCCATCGACGCACTCCGCCGCCGCTCGGGACTCGATCATGCGGTCGAACGCGCTGCCGCGGAGCCCACGCCGCTTTTCGCGCCAGCGCCAAATCCCGATGAAGCCAGCTATCGCGAAGCACTCACGCGAGCGCTCGCCGAACTGCCGGCCGAGCAGCGCGCGGCTGTTCACTTGAAGCTGTGGGAAGACCTCACCTTCGCTGAAATCGCCGACATGCTCGACATCCCGCCAAACACCGCCGCGAGCCGCTACCGCTACGGCATAGACAAACTTCAGACGCTCCTGCGTCCCATCTACGAAGAACTCCAATGAACGACTTTGAACGCAAACTCCACGCCACTCCATTCCGCACGCCGCCGGCTGAACTGCGCGATGAAATCCTGATCTCACTGACAGCGAACGCGCTGGCTGCCGGGAAACCATCCACGCCCACGGCTGCGGAGACTTCACCGCAGCGCTGGTTTGGGAAAACGAATGAAGATCGGGCACGCGGCAAAGCCCGCCCGCTCGTCTCATTCCTGCTCAAGCCGGCGACGATCTTTTGCCTCTTCATCGCGACGATCATGACGGGCGGAGCCGCGCTTTTTGTCGGTGCAAATTCGGCGGGCAAGACTTCGTGGGAGCGGTATTCGGACGACGCGCGGGCGCGCGGCGTGAAGATGAGTTTGCAAGAACTGTTGCCCGCGCCGATTCCGGACGCGGAAAATTTCGCCGCCGTGCCGCTCATCGCGAATCTTTTTTCGGAAGACGAAGCGGTGCGGAAAAAGGCAACTGATGCACTCGATCTCAATTTTTTGGATCGGGGAAAGGAGGCACGACTCGCAGCCTTCGATCAGGCGACCCTTTGTCGCTTAGCAGGTTGGCAGTCGTCCTTCGTAAAAATCGACGACCTTCCCGCCGCCAGTGCCGATCCTGCGGCGGATGTCTTGCAGGCACTCGAACATCGTTTCGGCCCGGCTTTGGTGGAACTGGCGGAGGCGGAGCGTCGGCCCGGCGCGGTTTTCCCGGTGAAATGGGAACTCGGTTTTGCCGCCCGGCTTCCTCATCTCGGATTTCTTCAAAGCGCCGCCAAGGTTCACGCGCTTCGCATGTCGGCGCATCTGGCGCAGCGAGACCCGGCGGCGGCGTATGCGGAGTTTGGCGGGTTGCTGCGGTTGTACCACGCGCTGGAAAAAGAGCCGACGTTGATTGATGGCCTCGTCCGAATTTCGATTTTGCAGATGGCCTTCGGTGGAGTTTGGGAAGGTGTGGTAACGTCAGCTTGGGATTCCTCATCACTGCAAAAAATCGAAGCAGACCTCTCCGGGATCGACCTCCTCGAAGATGCCCTGTTCGCTTTTGCATCCGAACGAGCATGCATGAACGACACGCTGGAAAGTACGCGCTCGGGCAAGTTGCCTGTCACCGGCACGGAGAGCGGCTTGGAGTCCGATCCTGCTCGACTGATGTTGCTGCGCGCGGTGCCAAAAATTCCCGGATGGATTTCGCTGAACCAGACGGCGCTGAACCGGTTTTACGATCAGTTCCCCCGGAGGATCGACGTTGCTGGAGCGCTCTTCGTCGATACGGGGACGACCAACGCAGAGTTGGAGATGATCGATCGCTCGATCGTGAAACAGCACATCTACGTGCTCTACCGGCTGCTGATTCCAGGCCTCGCCTCCGTGGAAAAAACATTTCTCCACGCTCATTCGGTGCTGCAAATTTGCACGCTCGCCTGCGCGCTGGAGCGTCGCCGACTGGCGGAAGGCCAGTTCCCTGAAACGCTGGAAGCGCTCGCGCCGAAATACGTCACGGCGCTTCCGCACGATGTTATCACCGGCGCGCCGCTGATCTACCGGCGGACGGAAGACGGCCACTTTCTCCTCTACTCCGTCGGCATGAACGGCAAGGACGACGGCGGTGCCATCGGCGAGAAGAAAAGTGGCAACGAACAGCTCGACTGGTCCTGGCGCTGGCCCGCACCGTAGCGCGTCGCGCGGCTCAACGCCGCAATTCGCGCTCTGCGCCGCGCAGGCAAAGGTGGCGGAAGACGAAAGCGAGGAGGGCGTAAACGAGGAAGCTGCAAGCGGGGCCGATGGTTGTGAATTTCGGGAAGATTTCCCGCATCTCGGAGAATTCGTTCAGCATGGGGATGGAGATCGGAGAGAGCAGCAGCCAAAGACGTTGGACCCGGTCTGAACCCATGCCCGATGTGACGCCGATCACGATCGAGACTGCGCACCACGCGACGATGACGCCGAGGGCGGTGAGGATGGCGCGGAAACGGGTGCGCATTTTCAAGCCGATCCAAAGCGAGAGCCACAGGACGAGCGGCAGATAGACGACCAGCGAGAGCGCGGCCCAAGTCACATACGCGGGGATATTGATGTAGGCCTGCCGCGATCCGTTCCAGGCCGTGCTCTCGCTTTTCGACCAGGTCTCAATCCCGAAAACCGTCGCGAGCGGGATGGCGAGCACCCACATGAAACGCGTGAGCATGCGCGCCTTCTGCCGCACGATGTCGCGCGCGACGAGCGGCGTGGTGAGCAGGACTTCGAGCGTTTGATTGATGCGCTCGGAGACGAAGGCATTGGCTGCGAACGCGCTCAGCGACAGGACGGACAGAGTTCCGAGCGAGGCGGCGAGCAGGGACAAAAAACCTTTATCACGCGAAGAAACGCGATCGCTGATCGCCCACAGAGAAAGTGCGCACACCACGATTTCCAGCACGAGGAGCAGCCGCACCAGGTAGTGTGGACGACCGAGCGTGGTGCGCGACATTTCACGCCACGCGATCGGATCGTCCTCCGGCAGCGCGCGGTCGTGGGTGCGGAAAGTGACGTTTCCAAAGAAGCGATTACCGCGCTGCATCGCGGCGTCGAGCCAGCGAAAAACGGCGAGCAAACGATTGCGCGCGGGAGCGAAGGCGCGGCGCACGAGGTAGAAACGGGCGAGCAGCAGGAACACAAAAGTGAGGACGAGTGGCGCGATGCTGTGCAGCAGCGTTTGCTCGATGGTGATGTCCTCGTTGAATAACAGGAGCGGGAAGATTTTTACGAAAAGGTTGATGAAGGAACCGGAGTCGGGCCGTTGGAACCAATGATCCATCGCGACACCACTCAGGTTCACGATGCCCACGAGCACGGCAGCAACGATATAGGTGCCGAGGAATGCGCCGACGGTGGTGCGCGCTCGCGTGGAGCAGAGCAGCGCGAGGGCGGCGACTTGCAGGCAAGACAAAATGAGCACGACCGTGCCGTGAAAAAGTGCTGCGGTCGGGATGCCGCCGTAGGCGTAGCAAAACGCGGCGAGCGGAAGTCCGATCAGGAGAAAAGAAAAGATGGAGAGCAGGCCGCTCGCGTATTTCTGGAGAAGGATTTGCCACGGTTTTAACTCCGTCAGGAAAAGGAGGACGAGCGAGTCGCGCTCTTTTTCCTGTGTGATCAAACCCGCCGTGAACGCTGGCAAAAACAGATAGATGCCGAACATTTGGAAGACGATGAGCGAGTAAAACAGATCGCGCCCCATGCCCATCGCTCCCAGCACCGTCGCGCCAGCGTAGTTCAGCTTTGGGTGGAGAAACGCGGCGAAGGAACCGTAGAGCAGGAGCGCATAGACGACGCGGACGATGTAGGTGCGCCGCCGCGCAGCGATCTCGGTGAGCTCTTTGGCGAGGAGAGGAAATGAGAGCGCGTTCATAACGCGCGTCGCGAAAGTTTCCGGGTAGCGCACGCGTCCCGCGTGCTGGTTTTGGCGTCCCGCCGAAACGAACTTCCTGTGACGGGGACCACAGGTTGGAACACTGCCTTTCTCACCGCGCACACGCAGGAAAGTCCCCACACGCGAGACGCGTGCGCCACCCGGAAAATACTCACGCCGTCTTCCCCTCCGTCAGTTTCATAAACGCCGTTTCCATATCCATCGCATCCGCTTGAAACATCCGAATCCGCGCGCCGAGTGCGTGGACGGCATCGAGCAAATCTTCGACCGGCATTTCATCCTCGCGCATCTGCACCGCGTAACGATCCGCCTGCTCCTCGACCTTCACGACATGCGGCAACGCACGGATTTTCGCCGCGAGTTCCGCCGAGGGATTCGCGAGCTGGATGTGGATGGTGCGGCGCAAACTGAGCGCGCGATAAATCTCCTGCAACGATCCGCACGCCACCATCTGCCCGGCTTCGACGATGCCGATGTGGGTGCAGAATTGCGCCAGCTCATGCAGGATGTGCGAGGAAACGAGGATTGTTTTCCCCATCGACTGCAGCTCCTTCAGCAGCTCGCGCATCTCGATGCGCGCCCGCGGATCGAGCCCGCTCGCCGGTTCATCGAGCAGGAGTAAATCGGGATCGTGCAACAGCACACGCGCGAGGCCGAGCCGCTGTTTCATCCCGCGCGAAAGGCCATCTACCGGCGCGTCGGTCTTCGCCGTCAGGTCGGTGAGCGCGAGCACATCGCCTACGATGCCGGCGCGTTTGGCCGTGGGGATTTTGTAGGCGGCGGCGAAAAAATGCAGGTATTCCTTCGCGGTGAGATCGTCATACACGCCGAAAAAATCCGGCATGTAGCCGATCTTCCGCCGCACCTCGTGCGGATGCTCCGCCACGTCGAGCCCGGCGACTTTCGCGCAGCCAGTCGTCGGCTTCAGCAGTGTCGCGAGCACTTTGATCGTGGATGTTTTCCCCGCGCCGTTCGGCCCGATGAAGCCGAAGATTTCGCCGCGCGAAATGCTGAACGACAACCCGCGCACGGCATGCGTGCGACCGTAGCTGACGCCGAGATTTTCCACGGAGACAAGCGGAGCGGAGGGAGTTTCGGGAGGAATCATGGGGCGTAAAGGTGGCGGTAGATTTCAAAGTTCGCGCCAACCCGCCGGGCGATGATGGTCACGAAAAGATCTGCATCGTCGATGCCGCCCAGCGTCAGGTCATTGAGTTCCCCGTTCCCATTCGGCGAAAACGAGCCGCATACGGCAGCCCAGCCAAACGCGGGCGGCAGGCTCAACGCCGCCGCGAAATCCTTCGGTAACGATTCATTGAAAAGCGTGGAAAAATTCCCGCGATCAACCCGGTAAACATCCCACTCCGCACTGATTTTTTCGCGCCAGTTTTTCGCGCCGAGCTGGGCGGGATGGAGTTTTTCCCACACGACACCGGAACGATCTTCTCCGCTCTCGATCGAGGTGAACCGGTTCATTTGCGGGGTCCATTGCGCGAGCGACTGGCACAGGGAATAGCTCGTGGGAAAGAGACCGTCATAGCGACTGACTACCAGCCCGCTCGATCCGTTTCCGTATCGCGCGATGCTCATCGGCGCGCAGAGTGCGCTGTGAATTTCCGTCTTCACCTCCTGCGCCCGCGCGGGGAAAATCAGCTCGATCCGGGTTTCCCGAAGCACGCGTCCATCGTGGCCGAGATCGGTGATCGTGAGGGAAGAGCGCCGGTTCAGCGTGCCGAGAGATCGACCGGCGAGGAACACAGTGAGACCCGAGAAGGCCAGCGCGGAAAGTGGGAAGGTGATCCAAGTAAACCGGCGCAAACGGAACCGGCCGAGCACCAGCCAATCCACCGGACCGATGACCACGACGAAAGCGCCGAGGATCAGCAGCATGATCGAATACGGGAGAAGGCGGACATTTCGCGGAGCGAGCAGCTCCGCAAAAGCGCGGTCCCGCTGCTCGCGCTCCCAGCGATTTTGCCGGTCTGCTATCCCGGTCCAATGCCCGGTTTTAACTACGCTCTCCACCAGCGTTTGCGGCAGCTTCCACAAAAACGCGACCGCCCGGTTCCACCGTTCCGCGTTCGCTTCCGCGTCATTTTGTGGCGACGACGCGACGACCAGCCGTCCGTAACCGGCTCTGACAAAAAGCGGGCCGTCTCTTTCTGCAAACTGCGGATGACCTTCCCCGTCGAAATCGAGATGCAGACCGCGTGGATCGGCGGCGACTAGTTCTGTGAGAAATCGTCGTTGTGTTTCTTCGGAGATACCGCTCGCGAGCACGCACAGACTTCCTCCCGCGAGCACCCAGTGCGCGAGGGCGGCGAGCGGCTTTTCGCGCATCTGGGTGAAGGCCGGGCCTTCCAGCAGCACGATGTCGTAAGGTGTGTAGCCGAGCGGGGTGGCCGGCATTTCCTCGGGATCGATATAGGTCGGCAGCGTGTTCGCCTTCGGCAGGTCGTAGTCATTTTCTTCGGGCTGAAATCGCTCCAGACGCAGGCTCTGCCAGACGAGGGAAGCCGCCACCGCCGCACCAAAGCGCGGGCGTCCGACGCACACGGTGAATCGCCTCTGCGGTCCGCGTGGCAGGCCGAGGCCAAAACGCCCGAGATCGATCACGCCAGACTTCGCCAGGAATCGCGCCCGAATTTCCCTCGCTGTGCCAATCCCTTCCGTGCCCGCCGCTGGCAGGAGCAGGCGGAAGTTTTTTTGACCCGCAGCGAGCGCCAGATCGTGCGTGCGGTAGGGCGGCCTTCCCTCGTCTTCATCCGGCGAGGAAAGCTCCAGCGTTCCCTCCAGCAGACCGGAACCGCTCCACGAAAGCGTCACATCGATCGCCTCCGGCGCGAACATGCGCGGCTGCACACTGAGCGGTTTGATCTCTGCCGTGAGCGGTCCGGCCGCTTTCGCGGATGCGAGCAAAAGATAAAGCGCGAGCAGGATTCCGAAGGTGGAGCGCTCGACCCAAGTGCTGCTTTCGGCAACCCGCCGAGAGCATCTTTGGGCGGCAGCATTTCGTGACCGCCAGCCGTCATCAGGGTTTGCGGAGGGTCGCCGCAAACGGCACCCGGGTCGGGTGCTCCACCGTTCGGAGGTCCACTTCATCCCGCCATCACACTTCGCCGGTTAAAGAACCACCACTCCACAATCAGCACCCCAAATCCCGCCAGCGCGAGCGGCCACCAGAGCGGGCGGTCGGTGCTGACCGGCGCAGTGGAGGCGGCGACTTTCAGACGGTCGTTGAACTCGATCTGCTCGACGCTCGCGAGCGACGTTTCTTTCACCGACAGAACACTCGCACCAACCGAGGCCGCGGTCTGCGATCCGTCGGAAATCGTGTATTCACCAGCCTTCGGAGCAGAGACGCCCGCGAGTTGGCCGCGTTCGTCGGTGCCTGCTTCGCGCGAAAATCCCGTCGGACCGGCGATGCGATAGCTGTGCGACGACGCGAGAGTGAGCGCGGGGAGGACGCCGGTCGGGGCGGCTTCCACTTCGCCTAGATGTGCCTGCCGGAGCGTGGCGTTCACCAGATTTGAGATGAAGATGGGGAACGCGACGCGATACGGGAGCGTGGAGCGGTCGGTGTGGAAGAGGATATGCACGCGCAGAGTTTCGCCGTCGGTGCGCGAGACGATGAGCGGGCCGTGCGGGCCGTGGGCGAGGATTTCGTAGCCGAGATTCGCGAGCGCGCTTTCGTCCGCTCCGGCGGCGCGGTGTGGGTCGTCCATGAGCACCACGTCCGACATGGTGACGTGCTGGAGCAGCGGCGAGTCGCGCCGCCAGTCGATGACGCTGGCATTTCCACTCTCGACGGTGACGAGTTTTTGCAGCTCCGGCGGGACAAATCCGACCGAACATAAAACACGGGCAGGCAGCGCGAGATCAGCCTCAGCATTGGCGAAGACGAGATCGAACGCGCCGGGGAGCGCGGCTCCATCACTCGGAAAGAGGACGAGGCCCTCGATGGATTCGAGCGCGTGCCGATACGAGGCGAGCGCGGGCGGGACATAGACGGCGAGCGGTCGCACGGCGGGGAGCGTGAGCCACGCGCGATTGTCCGCCGCGAGGGAATCGAAGCCGCGCGGCGTGAAGCGCGCTTCCAGCGCCGCAGGTTTTTCGCCGCCGACTTTGAAGACGAGTCGCGGTGCGGCGCCGCTCACGAGCGTGACGTTTTCCGCCGCGATGGCCGCGCCGTCTTGGAGCAACTCAACCGTGCCGGATGTCGATTCCGCCTGCGCGGAGCCGCCGAGTTGCACGAAGACATCCCACTGGCCGGAGACGCCGCGGCGGGCGTTGCATGCGGTGATGCCGAAGTTTGGGCCGGCAGGATCGAGCTTTTGAAAGTCGATGCGGTAGGACAACTCGAAGTTCGTCTGCGCGGGGAAATTTCCGTCGGAGTAGAGCAGCACCTTGTCGAACGCCGCGCCGCGGGCGAGCGCCTGTGCGGTGCGGAGCGCCTCTTCGAGATCGCCGGCGACATCATCGACTTCGAGCACGGCGAGCGCATCGCGCAGCTCGGCTTTGTTATTCGTAAAGCCCGTGAGTCGCCGCGCCGTTTTACTAAAAGCGATGAGGCAGAGCTGCTGATCGGACGGCAGTTTCGCGATGAGTTCGCGCACTTTTGTTTTCGCCGCATCGAGCCGCGAGACGCCGCCCGCTTTATCCAGCGCGGCCATGCTCGCGGAGACGTCGATCAAGATCGGGAGCCGCTCCGCCTGCGCCGCGCCGCTGCGCAAAAGCGGCTGCATCGCCGCGAGCACGAGCAGCGCGAGGAGCAGGATTTGCAGGAGAAGCAGCAGGTTGCGTTTGAATTTTTGGAACGGGGAATTAACGCGCTGATCGGCGATGACCTGCCGCCAGAGGACGAGCGATGAAACGTCGTGGCGCGGGCGCTTGAGCTTTAAGAAGTAGAAGGCGACGAGCGGGAGGAGGAGCGCGGCGAGCCAGGCGCTGGAGAGGGAGAGGAAGCTCATGCTCCTGAGGTGGTTTTCGAGGCGGCGAATCGATCTCTCGATCGCGACTGTGGGGATAACGCCAAACGCCAAACGCCAAACGCCAAACGCCAAACGATTTTGCCCCACTCTCGACGAGGGGCGACTGCTTCATTTGAAGTTTGTCGTTTGGCGTTTGGCGTTTGGCGTTTAGCCCACCGCAGGTGCGCCCATTCTTGAAGAGCACTTTGCAAATTCACACGATCCATCCTTTCCTCCTCAGCAAATCAAAGAACACGCGCTCAAACGGCTCGCTCGCACTGACCGAAAGAAAACGACCGGATCTTTGCTGCGCGAGCGTCTCGATCATCTGCTGATGCGCGGCGCGGTATTCGTGGTAGATCGCGAGCAGGTCGGCGGCGGAGCTGACATCGAGATGCGCCGCGGTTTCGGAATCGAAGAAGCGCAGGTCGCCGGAGATGTCGGGGTCGATTTCACCCGGGCCGAGAATCTGCAGCGCGAACACTTCCAGCCCGGAGCCGTGGAGCAAACTGAATGCGCGTTTCAGATCGCCGCCCGTCAGAAAATCCGAAAGCACCACGACGACACCGCGCCCGGAGTGCTGCCGCAAAAAACTCTCGATTCCCTGCTCAATTGGCGCGTCGCCTCCGCCTTCGATCCCTTCGATAAAGCGGAGCGTCTTTGCCTGATTCGCGCGGCCCGTACAGGGCGCGAGCCGCGCCGCCGCGCCAGCCGACCGCAGCGCATAGACGCTAACCTTTTCCTGATTCCGCAGACCGACCACCGCGAGCGCGGTGGCGAGTTGGCGGGCGAGCGCGAATTTTCCCTCGAAGAGCATCGAATTCGACGCATCGACGAGGATGGCGACGTGCATCTCTTCTTCGTGATGAAACTGCTTCACGTAAGGCCGGTTCAGCCGCGAAAAAATGTTCCAGTCCACGAAGCGCATATCGTCGCCCGGCGCGTAATCGCGGTAGTCGCAAAACTCGGTGCTCGTCCCACCCTTCGCCGCAAGATGCTCGCCACGACTGCGATTGGTGAGCCGCCGCGCCGCATTGATCCGCAACCGCGCGAGCCGATCGAGGTCGCGATTTGTGAGGAGCGTGGTGAGTTGCGGGGCGCTCATGCAGGCGATTCTCCGACATCGGCGAGAGCCCGATCCCGGATTTGGGCGGAAATCCAAAACTCACCGACAGTCACGAGATCTTCGAGGATCGGTGCAATCATCGGGATCATTCCCTCGCGCTTCGCCCGCACCAAAACTCCGACGAGACCAATAATCGGCACACCGGGCTGCGCTGCGATCGTGCGTCCCTCGGTTTCGTCGATCAGCAAAAAATTGGCAGCGAGTTCTTCCGCGAGCACGATCGCTTCGGCCTCTCCGGCATCCAGCTTTGCCGCTAGTCGTAGCACTGCACCGGCATCAATCACTTCGCGGACATGGACGAAGTCCGGCACCGTGGTATGAACGACGGTCAGTTCGCGCAGGACAGCGCTCGGGATCAGCACCTCTCCAAAAACTTGACGGAGGAGATCGGCTCGACCGATGGCGAGCAAACTCGTGATCGCGGTGGTATCGCTGACAACGATCACGCCCGCGCGACGCTTTCGGACATTGACTGAATCGTCCTCATGTCAGCCTCGTAATCCGCCATCTGGTAAATCGCGATTTGTCGGCGACCGAGTTCGCGCAGCATCGCAACGCGCTCCACTCCTGCGATCTTTCTGGCTTGGGCGAAGGACGCGCGACCGCCCGCGTAGAGAAAGGCAGCGAGTTCGATTCGAGCGTGTTCCGGTGAATCGAGAATTCCTTTCACCGCTTCGTCTGGGATCGTGACCGTCATAGTGGGAAAGTGCCCCGTTCCCGCCGTTGAGGCAAGCGCTACGCCGCTTCCTCCGCAACGCCTTTCGCCACTTCGTCCACGAGGCCCGGCACGCTCAGATTTTCCGCGAGTCCGTCGTAGTTTAAGAGCACGCGGTGGCCGAGGACTTCGTTGGCGAAATGGCGGATGTCTTCAAAGGCGACATGGGCGCGGCCTTCGGCGAGGGCGCGCACGCGGGCGGCTCGGATCAGGGCTTGGACGGCGCGCGGGCTGGCGCCCCATTTTACAAAACGGCGGACGGTGTCGCCGGCGAACTCACTGGCCGGATGCGTGGCGAGCACGAGGCGCACGGCGTAGTCGCGCAGCGGGTCGGCGACGACGACTTTTTCGAGCACCATGCGCAGCGCCATGATGCGGTCGCCGTCCATGATTTTGGGGACTTCGGTGTGATGTGTGAGCGTGGTGCGGCGCACGACTTCGTTGAGTTCGGCGCGATTGAGAAATGGGACGACGAGCTTGAACATGAAGCGGTCGAGCTGCGCTTCCGGGAGCGGATAGGTGCCTTCCTGCTCGAGCGGGTTTTGTGTCGCGAGAACGAAGAACGGTTGCTTCAAATGATGCGTCGTCCCGGCGGCGGTGATGCTGCCTTCCTGCATCGTTTCGAGCAGCGCGGATTGTGTTTTCGGAGTGGCGCGATTGATTTCATCCGCGAGCAAAAGCTGCGTGAAAAGTGGGCCTTTGCGAAACTCGAACTGATAGTGCCCGTCCGGACCGGTGCTCATGATATTCGTACCGACGATGTCCGCCGGCATGAGATCGGGCGTGAATTGAATGCGGCGAAAATCGAGATCAAGCGCGCGCGCCAGCGTCTTCACCAGCTCGGTTTTTCCCAGGCCGGGCACGCCTTCGAGCAGCACATTTCCACCGGCGATGATCGCGGTGAGCACGCCTTCCACCACGCGTTGCTGCCCGACGATGATTTGCCCGACGGATTCGCGCAGCCGCTGAAAATCATCACGGAAACGCTGCGCTTCGGCTTGGAGTTCGGTGGGGTCGCTCATGGGATATGGTGTGGATGTTTGGCAGAACCGCGTCCGTTCGTCGATGCCCGCGCTGCGATTTCGCGACGCGCGGACTAAAATAACATTGCCATCAAAACGCGCCCAACTACCGTTGTTGTCATTATGGGAATGTTCGCCAATCTAATGTCAAAAGTCTTCGGCCACGCGCCGGCGGCTCCTACCACTACCACCTCAACCCCCGCCGCCACGCCATCCACGCCTGCTCCGGTCGCAGCCGCACCGACGCCGGGCACACCCGTGTCGGCGCAGGTCATCACCCTGGCCGCCGCCGCACCTGTGGCGGTCGATGTCACCGCGATCCTTGATGGCCTCGCGGCCAAAAGCTCCGAGAAGCTCGACTGGAAAAAGTCGATCGTCGATCTGATGAAGCTCGTCGGCATGGACAGCAGCTTCGCCGCGCGCAAGGAACTCGCCCACGATTTGCACTACACCGGCGACACGGCGGACTCCGCGACGATGAACGTGTGGCTGCACAAGGAAGTCATCAAGCAGCTCGCCGCGAACGGCGGCAAAGTGCCCAAAGAGTTGCTGGACTAATTCGCCGCCAGCTCCGTCTGGCCATGCGCGATCTCGTGCAGCACCGGCACGCCCAGGATGTCTTCGAGCATCCCGCGATTCGTGATGCCGGCGATGTCCGCCGTGGTGGACGACACATGATTTAAAATCACCCCCGCACACTCGCAGCCGTCGCGTCGAATCGCTTCCACAGTGAGGAGCGCGTGATTGATCGCGCCCAGTTTGTTCGCCACCACGACCGCGACCGGCAGCGCAAATTCCAACGCGAGATCGCTGATGAAAAAATCCCGCGCGATCGGCACCCGCCAGCCGCCCACGCCTTCCACGATCAGCGACGGATGCTCCGTGCGCAGGCGCGCAAAAGTCTCGCGAACGAGCGCGAGATCGATGGGCCGATTTTCGATCATCGCCGCCGTGTAAGGCGCAGCGGGCGTTCGCAGCCAAACGGGGTTCACGTCATTGAGCGGGATAGCGCCTTCGCACGCAGCGTGCAGAGTCTCGGCATCCGCACGATCACCGCAACAAATCGGCTTCATCCCCACGCAATCCAGGCCCGCCTTCCGCAGTGCTTTCACCATCAGCGCGCTGACAAAAGTCTTGCCGACATTCGTATCCGTTCCGGTCAGGAAAAGGTTCACGGGTTCAAACGCCGATCTCTTCCGCGATCATCCCCGCGATCCGATCCGCCTGCGCATTGATCATCTCCCCGTCGCGACCTTCGATCAGCAGCCGGATCTTCGGCTCCGTGCCGCTGTAGCGCAGCAGCACGCGGCCCACTCCATTCAGCGATTTCTCCGTTTCCTCCACCAGCTTCAGCACCTGCGGCAGTTGATCGAGCGGCTTCTTTTCGCGCACGCGCAGATTCCGCTGCGCTTGCGGATATTTCGCGAGACACTTCTTCAGCTCGCTCAGCGGCTTCCCGGTTTCCATCATCACGCGCAGGATCTGCAGCGCGCTCACGATGCCGTCCCCGGTCGTCGTGAAATCGCGGAAGATCATGTGCCCGCTTTGCTCGCCGCCCACATTCAGATCATCGCGCATCATCGCCTCGATCACATAGCGATCGCCCACGCTCGTCCGCAGCACTTTGCCGCCCGCGTTTTCCATCGTCTCGTTCAGGCCGTAGTTACTCATCACCGTGGCCACGAGCGTGTTCTTCGCGAGGCGTCCGTTTTGTAAAAAATCGAGCGCCGCAATGGCCATGATTTCATCGCCATCCACCACCTCGCCGAGTTCGTCGCAAAGGATCGTCCGATCCGCATCGCCATCATGCGCGATGCCGATCTGCGCCTTCGTCTCGCGCATCACGCGCTGGATTTCCTCCGGGTAAGTCGAGCCGCAATCCTTGTTAATGTTGCGCCCGTTCGGTGTGTTATTCACCACGATGAGATCGGCACCGAGTTCGCGCAAAATGTACGGGCTCGATTTGTACGCCGCCCCATTCCCCACATCGAGCGCGATGCGCAAACCCTCCAGCGTCCGTCCGCGCGGAAAGCTCGCCTTCGCAAACTCCACATAGCGCCCGAGCGCATCGTCGATCCGCGTCGCCCGCCCGATTTTTCCCGCCGTGGGCCGGATGGATTCGATTTCGCCGCTGAAGACAATGTTCTCGATCCGCTTCTCGATTTCGTCGTCCAGCTTGTAGCCGTCGTGCCGGAAAAACTTGATCCCATTATCCTCATACGGATTGTGCGAAGCGCTCAGCACGATCCCCGCATCCGCGCGCAGCGAGCGCGTGATATAGGCAACACCCGGCGAAGGTAGCGGCCCGATCATCAGCACATCTGCCCCGAGCGACATGATGCCCGCCGCGAGCGCATTCTCCAGCATGTAGCCGGAAATGCGCGTGTCCTTCCCGATCACGATCGTCGCCCGCCCATTCGAGCGCCCCGCCGCCACGCTCATCTGCTGGAAGACATGCGCCGCTGCGCGTCCCAGCTTGAGCGCCGTCTCCACGGTGACAGGTTCGATGTTCGCCGTCCCGCGAACTCCATCCGTTCCAAATATGCGGCGCGGAGCCGCCACGTTACTTTTTGCGGTCGCCATGAAAGCTACTGCCAATGTCGAACTTCGAGTCCGCAGAAGGCTGGGTTGAATCGAACTGAATCCGGGCCGGCAGGCCCGTCTCTTTGACGCTACTGCGAATCACCGCCCACAGCGTCATCGCCAGGAGCAGCGACAAAAGCTTGGCCAGCCAGTGATTGATGATCAGACCGAGGATATTTTGCATTTAGAATATAAAACAGAAACAACGCGTCCCAGCCGTCGCCGGTTCGAATCGAGCGCTGAGTTTCTTGCGATCCGCCTGCGGTAGCAAACGGAAAACCACACAATCGAGTCGGCAGACTCCCGAACTGCGGCACGAAGTATGATTGCGTGGCATCTGACGGCATCACCGCCAGATAAATGCGCGATTATATAGTTTACTTTTCACGGTCGAAGATCACAGGATCGCAACGAACACAGGGAGAACAGATCGCGCAGGGGACAACGGCCGATCTCGAAGATTCATTAAACCCGCCATTGCCCACGGCCCACGCGCCCACCGACGCAGCCTCACCACGTCAGCTACCCACCTGCAAACCCCATGAAAAAACAACAGAGCCTTATCATCCTCGCCTCTGCCTGCGCTGCTATGCTATCCGGCTGCGCGGGCGGTCCCAAATACACCGAGTATCGCTCCACCCTCCAGCCTCCGTCTGCTGGCCAGGGCCGAATTTGGTTTTTCCGACCTAGTGCTGGAGGGGCCGCGGTCCAGCCAGAAGTAAAGTTGGATGGCAGAGTCGTCGGCAGAGCAGTCCCGCACGGCTTTTTTCATGCAGAAACGACGCCGGGAGCCCACGAGGTGAGCACGACCACCGAATGGACCCATAAAAAGACGGTCATGGTTTCCGCCACTGCAGACACCTACGTGAGACTGAACATGATGCTGGGTCTGTTTGTCGGTCACGTCGTTCCCGAAGAGGTCACGAAATCGCAGGCACTCCCGAAAATCACGAAGCTACGCCTCGCGCAATGAATACTCTGGTCGTCACCAGTCAGAAACGATTGTTGCATCCACAAATCAAATCCCACCGCACAGACAAGCAACCATGTCTGCCTTCGTTGTCGGAATAGAAAACATTCGCCAGCTTCGCATCGAACGGAGCGCGTGCGGCACGATGCGGCACCCGGCTTAATACCGGGGATAAGACTCCGACGTCAAAAGACAACCACCCATGCCCTAATCTTCATTCCGCGCTTGGCGTCTGGCGTTGAGTTCCCTCGCCGAACTGCGCTGCGTATCAGTCACAAATGTCTGTCAGCCAACTCCCACCTAGTCCCATGCAAACACTGAATCCGCCTGTCGCTTCAGCCCTTTGTGATTCACAACCAAAGGTCAGCGGTTTTGTAAAGGCAGTCCCCCATTGCGCCCGCCTCTTCTCACAGTCTCCCGCGCTTCGTCTCAGCTTTCCACCTATGTTACCGCGAGCAGGGGTGAAGACTTCCCTGCTCTCCTGTAATCTAAAAGCGTGGAGATTCGGAGATAAAGCGTGGGCATCGCGGTTACTCGCCGTCGTAGGTTTTCTGCTCTTGCTATTGTCCCGCCAAGCCCAAGCGGCACCCGTAACTTGGTTTGGAGGAGGCGGCGACTTTAAGTGGAGCAATCGCCTCAACTGGACGGGCGGCAATGTGCCGGATTCGACCAGCGACGTGACAATCCCGGTTCTTTCGGGGAATCCAACGATCGTGATCGACATTGCCGCACTGGCTCACAGCCTGAGCAGCCAGCAGCCGCTCCACATTAACGGAGGCTCGCTTACGTTGTCAGCACCGACCTTACCGGCACCTGCTAGCAAAATTGATGCAGCACTAACGATGAACAGTTCAACGCTGACGGTCACGGGAGCCAACGCATCATTGAACGTCACAGGTGCAGCGACGCTGGCGATTGTGAGCTTGTTCGCTGATTCGGGTGGAAAGATGACTTTCTCCGGCGCAACGACCTACGGAGTCCAGGGGGGCGACAGAGTACGGGCGAGCGGAGTGAACAGCGAGATCGACCTCTCACGTCTCACGACCCTGGCGGGAGGCGGCACCGAATGCTTTATCGACGCCCTCGGCGGTGGCAAGGTGGACTTGAGTGGGAGTCTGAACCGGGCAATCCTGACCGTGGATTCCTCGGCCAGCGCGCTGAACGTCGCAACGGTTACGGGACTGAACGATTATGTGACCGTCAAAGCGAGTAGTGGTGCAGTGGTGAACTTTGCCTCGGCGACGGCCATTTCCATTGCCAGCCTGTATGCGGACTCGGGTGCGGTGATCCGCTTTCCATCTGCCAAAACCTACGGAGTCCAGGGAGGCGACAGAGTACGGGCGAGCGGAGTGAACAGCGAGATCGACCTCTCACGTCTCACGACCCTCGCGGGAGGCGGCACCGAATGCTTTATCGACGCCCTCGGCGGTGGCAAGGTGGACTTGGGTGGGAGTCTGAACCGGGCAATCCTGACCGTGGATTCCTCGGCCAGCACGCTGAACGTCGCAACGGTTACGGGACTGAACGATTATGTGACCGTCAACGCCAGCAACAGGGCGATTGTCACATTTTCGTCGGCGACCGCTCTTTCGATCACGAACCTTTACGCTAACTCCGGTGCGGTGATCCGCTTCCCACTGGCTACTAGCTACGGAGTGTCGGGAGTCGACGTGGTGCAAGCCAGCGGAGTGACGAACGGCGTGGCGAGCGAGATCGACCTCTCGCACCTGACGATCCTCGCCGGGGGCGGCACGGAGTGTCATGTCAACGCCATCAACGGCGGCAGGGTGGACTTGAGCGGAAGTCTAAACCGGGCGATCCTAACTGTGGATTCCTCGGCCAGCACGTTGAACGTCGCGAATGTTACGGGGCTAAATGACTATGTGACCGTCAACGCCAGCGGAGGTGCGCTGGTGAGTTTCACCTCGGCGACGGCCCTCTCAATCACAAATCTCTATGCTGACTCCGGTGCCGTGATTGACTTCCCATCTGCCACGACCTTTGGCTTTTCTGGCAGCGACGTTGTTCGAGCAAGAGGGAGCGAGAGTAGAATTATTCTCGCGCACCTCACTACGCTTGCTGGTGGCGGTGGACCAATCCAATTTTACTCCGTCAACGGCGGCAAGGTGGACTTAGGTGCCAGCCTCAAAAGCACGAGCAGCATCGGACTTACAGCCACCTATGGAAGTAATGCGGATGTGCCCTTTATGACCGACGGGGTCAGCGGCACAGGTAAGACCGTGAATTTCAGTCTAAATTACGCGCCTGCACCGGGAACGATTCTGAGGGTGACCGAGAACGCAGGGACCACATTGATTCGCCCGCTTTTTTCCAATCTCGGACAGTCACAAGTGGTGCCTCTGACTTTTGGTGGGAACACTTACAACTTCGTCTCCAACTACGATGGCGGCACTGGCAATGATCTGGTGCTGCAACTGCCAGGCATTCCACAGACCGGTTTGTTGACCGTAAACATCCTGCCCGCCGGTGCGGTGACTGCCGGTGCCCAGTGGCAGTTGGATGCTGGGCCCTTCCAAAACAGCGGAACGACCGTAAACGGGTTGACCGAGGGCGTTCACACCTTGGAGTTCAAAACCGTCAGCGGATGGACGACGCCCAACAGCCAGACGGTGCAGGTGGCGGCCAACCAGACAACCGTCGTTACAGCCACGTATGCGCCCATTCTGCCGACCGGCTCACTGACCGTGACCATTCTACCCTCCGGGGCGGTGAGCACGGGTGCTCAGTGGCAGGTGGACAGTGGGCCTTTACAAGACAGCGGGGCTACTGTGAGTGGGCTGGCCGTGGGCAGCCATACCGTGGCCTTCAAAACGATCAGCGGGTGGACGACGCCCGTCAGTCACACGGTAACAGTAGCGGCTAACCAGACGACCCTCGACTCAGGCACGTATGTGGCCATTCTACAGACTGGATCGCTGACCGTGACCATCCTACCTGCCGGGGCAGTGAGCGCGGGTGCTCAATGGCAGGTGGACAGTGGGCCTTTCCAAGACAGCGGGGCTACCGTGAGTGGGCTGGCAGTGGGCAGCCACCCCGTGGCTTTCAAAACGATCAGCGGGTGGACGAAGCCCGCCAGTCACACGGTAGCGGTGGCGGCCAACCAGACGACCCTCGACTCAGGCACGTATGCGGCCATTTCGCAGACCGGCTCGCTAACCGTGACCATTCTACCCTCCGAGGCGGTGACTGCGGGTGCTCAATGGCAGGTGGACGGGGGAACTTTCCAAAATAGCGGGACGACCGTGAGCGGGTTGTCTGTGGGCAGCCACAACATCGCGTTTAAGTCGATCGCCGGATGGACGCCGCCCGTCAGTCACACGGTAACGGTGGCGGCCAATCAGACGGCGACCGATTCCGGCACTTACGTGGTTATTACGCCGGGATTGCCGGATACCACAATCATCAGCGGGCCAGATGCTTGCACGAACGCAACCGGGGCCGTCTTCGTCTTCACCGGCATCGATCATGGGACGCGGCCGGCTGATCTTGGATTTGAATACAGCCTGGACCGTGCTGGCTTCCTCGCCGCGTCCAGCCCTGTGACACTTTCTTCGCTTGCGGATGGTCCGCATACCTTTGCCGTGCGAGCGATTGACAACGATACTCCCCCGAATACGGACCCAACTCCGGCGGAGTGGAAGTGGACGGTGGATACAGTCCCGCCGGATACCACGATCGCCTCCGGTCCGAGTGGAGCGGTGAGCAGCAGCGATACAACCTTCACCTTCGTTTCGACGGAGGCTAACTCGACTTTTATGGCATCGCTTGACGGGACGACGGAGGAACTTGTTACGAGTCCGAAGACTTACCTTCGACTCGGACCCGGTCCACATACGTTCAGGACTCGCGCCATAGATTGCGCGGGGAATGGCGATCCGACGCCTGTGCAGAGGGATTGGACGATTTCGCCGGAAGTAATCATCGTCTCCGGTCCCAAGGGAACCGTGAACAGTAACAAGGCAATTTTTGCTTTTACGTCGAATGTAGTCGGGACAACTTTCGTGACATCGATCGACAATGTCGCGGAAACTCCGGCGATTAGCCCGAAGACTTATACCGGACTTTCCGATACGGCGCACACTTTTCGCGTCCGCTCCGTCGTGGGGAATTCAACGCCGGTCGAGCGGACGTGGCGGGTTGATACGGTCGCACCGGAAACGACGATCACCTCCGGCCCCAGTGGCATTGTTACTGCAACCACGGCGACGTTCACCTTTACCTCGAATCAAGCCGGATCGACTTTCATGGCGTCGCTCGACGATGGGACGCCGGTCGCGGTGAGTAGCCCTCAGACTTACTCCGGCCTCGCGGCGGGCATCCACACCTTCGATGTGTATGCCATCGATCCGGCAGGCAATCGTGACCAGACGACTGCCAGACGCGTCTGGGTGGCGCAGCCGTCGCCATTTTTTGCCAAGGGCGACAACGCGCCTGGGCGGAGAAACGGAGCCGCGCTCGCGCCGACGGCTTCGGCGCGGCCGGAGCCGGCCAGAGCGCTGATCCAATCGATTGGTTCCAGCTTTCTCCCTGCGGACGCGCAACTGACAGACTTTGGTATTCCCGCAATCGATAACCATGGAAACGTGGCTTTCATCGCGGGATGGAAAAGCGCGTCGTCGGGCTCGGGGAAGAGCCTTTTCACGGACACGGAAAGCATCGCCACGATCGGTGGAGGAGTGCCGGGAATATTGGGGGCGACTTATGCGAGTTTCAACGATCCCGTGATCGAAAGCGGAAACCTAGCTTTCCTCGCGAGTCTCGCCGGAGTGCCTGCAGCGAGAACGAAGGCGGTGCTTAGTGATGCGACGACGCCGACTGGCGATCTAGCCGTAGTAGCTCGTTCAGGCGACGTGGCACCGGGTGCGCGCGATGCAAGGTTTCAGGACTTTCAGGCTGCGACCGTGTCTGGATCAAGTGTCGCGATTTTGGGGAGATTGAGCCTCCAGGCGCATTTGCCGACCGTGACGGATGCCAACAACACAGGTATCTGGGTGATGGATGCGACGCATCCGATGACGCTGGTGTTACGCGAAGGCCAGCCGGTGGGAAGCAAAAGGATCATGTCGCTGGTCGCATTTCGAGTGGGCGACGGTTCGCCGGGCCAGGGCCGCGGCTGGCTGCGCACGCCAGCAGGCGGATCGCCGCTGGCGATGGCACTCGCTGTTTTCACCGATCAGACCCAGGCGGTGCTGAGCGCGGACCTCGACGGCAAAGTAACTATCCTCTCGCAAAGCGGACCTGGCGGCGCAGGCGGGCCGAATCTAAATGCGGCAAACTTCTCCCGTTATGGGGTTCCCGCGGTAAATGCCGACGGATACAGCGCCTTTCGGGCTCCACTCACGGTCGGTGCTGGCGGTGTTACTCTCGCAAACGCGGGAGGCATTTTCCTCCTGACCCCTCCCACTTTGGGTTATTCGCCGATTGCACGCACGGGAGATCCTGCCGGGGACACTGGAGCAATGTTTAGCGCGTTCAAAGATCCCGTGCTTGCCAGCGACGGCGGCCTGGCTTTTCCAGCGATGATCGAAAAGCTAGGACTACACGGCTTCACGAGCGAAACGCTGTGGTGGAAGCCGCCCGGCGACACTCTCCGCTTGCTCGCGCAGGCAGGTGCTGAACCAGCGGGTCTGCCGGGTGCCAGGTGGGGAACCTTTAGCTCACTAACCATCGCAAAGGATAGCGGCCCGATCTTTAGCGCCTCGCTGATTACTGGTCGCGGCGGCGTCACTGCCAGCAACTCCAGCGGCGTGTGGGCGATGGACTCGACGGGAAACCTGCAACTACTTTTCCGCACTGGCGATATGGTGAAAGGGAAGACGGTGCTTAGTTTCCACGTTCTTAAGTCGGTGACTGGTAGCCTGGGTGTGACACGTAGTTTCAACGATAGCGGGGCAGTAATTTGGCGCGCGACTTACACCGATAGCACAACCGCAATCATTTCTACGCTGATCAAATAAAGGAGTATGCCTCGCGACCATAGGTCTCTACTGGGGAATCCGACGTGCCCGGCAGTGGGATACGCGTGAGGGCGACTTGGAAAAGGGTTAAGTCGGACTAAAAGGCCAGCTTGTCCCGCTGCCGTTGCTGCGTCCCGCTGGAGGAATCGTGACCGGAGGGTGAATTCGCGGAGCCTTTGCCGGCGGATGCCTGGTCGGGCCGGAGGGTTTTTTCGTTCTCCTCCAGTAGTCGCAGTTCACCGTGCCATCGTTGGAACGGCTCGGGGCCGAAGTTTCTTTCGATCCGGCCATCTCATTCAAACAGTCGAGCCGCGGTAGCTTCCTGATCGCCCCTCGCGCTGGCCGGCCCAAAATTGAGGGACCAAATGCTTTGAAGAGCGGCCTCGAACCTCAGCGCGGCTGGATGTTCACGTCGTCAATGCGGCTCACTTGATTCAGGCCGCCGGTGCGGCCGCCAAATCCGAAGCGGTCGCCAGGCTGGAGCGCGAAGCCGCCGAGGTTCACGCCAGTGAAGACATTGCTGCCATTGAATTTCACGGTGAGGCCCTCGGTGGGGGTGTAGGTGATCTCGACGGCGCGCGGGGTGCCGTTGCTGTAGGGATTGACGGGCGAGTAGAGAACCAGGCCGCCATTCACCCGGATCTTAATCCCGCGCGAGGTTTCGAACCCTGTGTTAAAGCCATAGGTGTCGAAAACGATCGTGAGGTTGCGCGAACTCTCCCAGGATTCCGGTCCGTCTTCGCCCCAAGCGTCGCCGGGGAGGTCGCCGACGCTGAAACTCACACCGTCGGCCGGGTTGGGGATGCTGCCGGGGCCGGTGGTCAGATTGAAGGTGGCGCTGAAACCAGTCTGTCCAGGCCACGTTTCGATGCCATTGAGAATTGCCGATCCGAGCTGGTCGTTCACCTCGCTGGTGAGGCGCAGTCCGCCGCTATTCCACTCCGCACTGCCGTAGAGCGCGGCGCGGGGCTCGGTTGCGAAATCGTTGGTGTAGCTGGCAGCGATCGCCGGCTCGTCGGCGTTGAGGCGCAGGAAGTAGCGCGGGCGATTGCCGCCGGGGGTAAAGCTGAGCTGGCGATTGCCTCCGCTGATCATCTCCAGGAGGACGTCCGCGGGATTCGCCAGAGTCCATGCGCCCGCGGTCGCCCGCACGGCGAGCGGCTGCCAATTCTGCAGGTCGCTGGAGCCGGAGATGGACCAGCGGACATCGGAGCGTCCGGCCACAGGGATCGCAAAGGTCAGGCTCGTGGAAAGCGGCCCCCCCGGCAGTGCGCTCCTGGTGATGGCCGGCAAGGCTGCGCCGCGCAGGGCGTAGTCGAGGAAGTTCGCGATGCCATTGCCGTCGGCATCGGCGGTTCTGCCGCGCAGCCCGGCGGGGAGGGCGCTGGCCCAGCTATCGTAGGTTTCCAGCACGCCAACGAAGGCGGTGACTGGCACATCGATGGTGCGTCCGGTGCCGCCGTTGTTCGCCCCTTCATCCGTGACCATGCGCAGGGTGGCGCTGTAGGTGCCCGCGTTGGTCGGCGAGAAGGTGATCGCAATACTGCCCGCTGCGCCGCGTTCCAGTGCGGACGGGGCGCTGACTGCAAAGGCCGAAGCATTGGCTCCCGTGAAGCTGACGGACACGATGCCCAGGCGGGTGTATGCCGGGTTCGCATTCGCAAAGGTCTGCCACCCGGCGCGGACCGGAGCATTGTTGGTGATCTGGATGTTCTGCGCCACGGCACTAAGGGAGCCCGTGGAAAAGCGCACACCCGGTCCAAATACCGTGCTGACCAGTCCGCCAAGCGCGGATTGCGGCCCGAGTACATTGGCGTAGATCTGTTGCACCACAGGCTCCGGCGTGGCGAAATCGTAGTCGGGCCGGAGAGTAAATTCTCCGATGAGGACCTGCGCGTCTGGCACCGTGCCCGCGGCGGAAGTGATGCTCCTGGAGAAGACCGGCGTCCCTGGCGCGGCAGCGGCGAAAGAGAAGTTCGCCGTGGTTTCACTCCCGCCGGGCGGCGTGTAACGCATGGAATACGAGCCTGCCGCGCGCGACCAAGCGTTGCCGATGTTTGCCGCCGAGTAACGCACCGCAGGAGCCACTCCCACTCGGTAAAAGGTCTCGCCAGTAACGGTGGTGCTGGTCTCGGATTCAGACTCGCTGAGGATTACGCCCAAATTGGTGGTGCTCTCTCCGGTGACGGTGGCTCTCAGACGCCCTTTGTCGTAGAGAAACACGGCTGAACCAGCGTAGCCACCGGGAGCAGTCACATTCGCTAGCGAAGGGGTTCCCTTGAACGTGCGCAGGAAATCGTAGGGGCCGAATTCCGCGGTGACTTCGAACGGTTTTCCCTTTTCCACCAGCGTCATGAAACCACGATTCCAAGGAATGGGGCCGATGGTCGGCCCGGGCGCGCCTGGCAAGAAAGCCGGGTTATTGGCGTCGGCGGTGCCATAAAGCAAACTTTGTGGGCCGGCGGGCACCCATCCATTGCCGATGTTCGCCTGCAGGGCATCGGTGGCATTTACGAGGCTGAGTCGCGGACCATTCACCGCATAGCCCGCCTTTAGAGAAGTGAAGACGATCAGATCGTGGTCTGGATACTCCGGAAAAAACGCGCTGGCAGGCAACCGCACCACGGCGGCGGCGGCATTTGTGGGCGGCTGGAGGGAAGCGAGCATGGTATCAGAGACGAAATTCTGCGTGCCAAGGCCGCTCGTGGCTGCTCCGCCTTCCAGCGGCAGGAAAGGGACGAGTGCAGGGTCTGCGTCCGGGCGCGGTGGGAAGACGAAGCCGTTGAAGGTATAGGATCGGTAGGCAGAGAGTCCCCCGGCGAACGAACCGAACGGGGTATTCTGCGTCGTCCCGGTGTAGCTGTGAATTTGCAAGAGCCCGGCCGCGGCCCCGGTACCACCGGACACGTTAAATATGGCCCCGGAAGCTTGGTAAACGGATGCGGCGATCTGGATCGTGCCGCCGCTGCCAGAGGCTCCGTTGCCCCCGTTGCCCCCGCGTCCGCCGTCGCCTCCCTTGCCTCCCGTCCCGCCATTACCGCCGTGGAGATTGATGCCGATGTCCGCGCCACCAGGATCCCCGGCTCCTCCGGCGGCGCCTGTGGTTCCCAAGGTGCCGACCGCACCTGCAATTCCGGTGCCGCCACTGGCTGCGATGGTTCCCGCATTCACGAAAGTTCCGCGGACGATGAACAGAATACCCCCGCCGCCGCCGCCGCCACTCCCGCCCGCCCCGGAAGAGCCAGGAAGGCCAGCGTAACCGGGCAGACCACCCTTCCCACCCCGTGAAAGCGTGGGGGAGTTGAAAATGTCCGGTCCACTGGCCCCGCCGCCGCCGCCACCCCCGCCCGAACGCCCACCCAGTCCGTGGCCGCCCGTGGCTCCGGCACCGCCGCCAGAGCCACCGCGCAGATGAGTGACTGTGCCTGCCAATGTGATGAGCGAGCCGTTCCCTCCGTCGAAGCCATTCACCCCATCCCCGCCGGGGCTGCCAACCCCGCCATTGGACCCACTCGTGCTCGTCGGAAAGCTGGCCCCAGCCTGCCCCCCGGCACCACCTTGCCCTCCCCCGGGATAACCTCCCGTGTAAGGCGTTCCGGCTCCACCGGGCGAGACGCCAAGAGAGGCAGAGCTGTCTCCCTGACCACGCGTGCCATCTCCCCCGCCGATGGAACACACATAGACCGCAGGATCGAAAGCTACGACTACTTGAGTTGGGGAAGGTGCCCAAGGGTAGTAGGATCTCGACGGATTTCCCTGCGGTCCTGTTCCACCATCGCCAGTCACCCCGCCCGAGCCTCTTAAGAGGAAATATGAAAAGGCGTGGCGAAGCGCGCGATTGGGGTCGTAATCAAGCTCGAGATCTCCTGAGATGTCGATGTGGACCGGATGAGGCAACGCAAGCCCACCCAATCCGCCCCCAGCTCCGCCAATGCGCCCCTGCGCCGCGACCGATATCAGCGATCCCGGCTGGAGGACAGCGTTATTGAGCACCTCAAGTTTCAAGAGGAGACCGCCCGTGCCCCACAGACTCCGCTGGGCAGAGAGCGTGAGATCTCCGGCGATGATGAAGTGCCTGGCCTGCGGTGAGGGACCGGATACAGTGCCGAGCACCACATCGTAGCGCGGCAGCGTCTCCGTGCCGATGTCTGTCACTGGCGCACCGTTGATCGTGCCACCACCTCCTGGTCCGAAAGTCACGATGGCGGTGTCCGGTCCGCCGTAGGCCTGAATCGCAGCGATGGTTTCCGCAGGCACCGGAAGGTTGTCGGTCTTGAAAACATAGGCGACGTGACTTGCCTCCACCCGAAGTGCGAGGGCGTAATGATGCCACGTGTAGCCGGTCGGTGGCGTCACCGTGATTTGCTGAGTGCCCGCGGTAGCCGTGAAGGTGCAGTCCACGCGGATGCCCTTGTTCGGACCATAGGTCGCCTGATCCAAGGTCTGACTGGCTGTGCCTACGGCGAAAGTATTCTGCCGGACATGTGCGTCGTCCCACCCCACGCTGAGAAAGGTCGCCGTGTAGGTGAGGCCCGCGGTGAGCCCCTGGAGCGTGACCACGGCGGGATGTCCATCGTACACAAAGCCGGAGCCCAGCAGCGCGCTTCCTTGCCCGCCCAGAGCCGTGAGATCATTTGAGTCGCTCGGAATCACCCCATTCACGCCAGTCACGGAAAATTTGCCGGCCACCGAAGGATTGCCCCCGATGAGGCCGGGAACCGAAACGAAATTAACGGACGCGGTCGCAGTGGATCCTCCGAAGTGATAGGCCCAAAGCGTCCGTCCAGAGGAGATTCCGGAATCGGCATCTCCCGTCCACGGCATCGAAGTAATCGTGTCGGCTCGAAGGCGCGGTGTGAAGATCGCGAGCAGCAGGGCGAGGAGGAGTCGGTAAGATACTGTTTTCATAAGTTAAGGGGTCACGGATCACCCGGCCGCTGCCAGTACGGTGCCGATCGGGGACGGCGTTCACCAAAGCTGACACAGCCGCAAAAATTTCGCTGAGAGGCAGATACTGTCTAACTCGCCCCGGTAAGAAAAGGAGATTTGGGGAGTAATCTTTTGAGAGCTTTCGTCCTACCTAACCAGGCATTCCTTACCCAGTCGCCCGGCAGGTGCGGCGGAGAGAGCCGACTAAAAGGCGAGCTTGTCCCTTGGTTCAGCTACTGAGTCGCGCACGGCAGATCCAACAGCACTTTTGCCAGCCATCAATAGGCAATCAAACCGAACATTTTCTCGTTTTATTTCAGCAGGAGCAGTTCGCCGAGGCACTTTTGGGACGACTCAAAACGGGGACTGTCTTTCGGTTTCTAACGGCCGTGCGGTGTGTCGCAGCGGGTGTTAAAACGCGAGTTTATCCCGCTGCCGCTGCGGAGCTGTACCATCCGGAGCAACAATCGGCGCTTTTCCAGAAAGCGATTTCTGATCAGGCCGGGAAGTCGTCCCATTTTTCTCCAGCAGCAGCAGTTCACCGAGCCGCCTTTGGAATGACTCAGGCTCGAAGTTTCTCTCGATGCGGCCGCGGTGGCAGATGGAGACGATGCCCGTTTCTTCGCTGACCACGATGACCACAGCGTCGCTTTCCTCGGAAAGGCCGAGCGCGGCGCGGTGGCGCGTGCCGAGCGTGCGGTCGAGATCGACGCGCTGGCTGACGGGGAAGACGCAGGCGGCGGAGACGATGCGGTCGTCGCGGATGATAATGCCGCCATCGTGGAGCGGGGTTTTGGGAAAGAAGAGGGTGACGGCGAGTTCGCGCGAGAGTTTGCAGTCGATGCCGACTCCGCTGTCGGCGAAGGACTCGATATTGGTATCGCGCTCGATGGCGATGAGTGCGCCGAGTTGTTGATTGGAAAGGTCGAAGGCGATCTCGGTGATGAGCTCGGTCGTTTCACGCGAACTGGTGGCGATGGAGAAAAGGCGGTTACTGCCGAGGGCAGCGAGGGCGCGGCGGAGTTCGGGCTGGAAGATAACGACGACGGCTAGGACGAGGAAGGTGGAGAGATACTTCAGCAGGCTGCCGATGACGCGCAGATCGAAGAACTCCGAGAGCACGGACATGACGAGGAAAATGACGGCGAGACCCGTGAGCACTTTCGCGCCGCGGGTGCCGCGGAAGAAGACCCAGAGCCAGTAAAGGCCTGCCCACAAGATGACAATCTCAAGAGCGGCTCTCCAGTATTCGGCAGGCGCGAGAGTCATGCGGCGAGGATGGCCTCCGTCATGCGCAGCGCCTCTGCGTTTGGTTGAATATCATGCACGCGAACGACGTTGGCACCGCGCTCGCGACCGTAGCTGGTGAGCGCGACGGTGGGCCACGCACGATCTTCCATCGCGTCGCTGCCGAGCACCTTTCCGAGAAAGGATTTCCGCGAGACGCCGAGCACGAGCGGCCGCCCGCCAACGCGCATGGATTCGAGGTTCCGAAGGATGGCGAGATTGTGCGGGACGGTCTTGCCGAATCCGATTCCCGGATCGAAAGCGAGGCGCGTCTCTTTCATGCCGGACGCTAGGCAAGCGTCCAAAGTTTGTCGAAAGAATTCCCGGATTTCCCCCACCACATCGCCGTATTGCGGAGCGCGCTGCATGTCGCGCGGCGCACCCTGCATGTGCATGGCGATCGCGCCGGCTCCGCTGCGGCAAATGACCTCGCGCATTTCCGCGGAGCGAAGGCCGGTCACGTCATTCACGATGTCCGCGCCGCACTCGACGGCAGCCGCGGCGACAGCGGGCTTCATGGTATCGATCGAGAGGCAAACGCCGGGCGTCTCCGCACTGAGCCGCTCGATCACCGGCAGCACGCGCCGCATTTCCTCCGCCTCGAAGACCGGCTCCGCGCCGGGCCGCGTGGATTCGCCGCCCACGTCGATGAGATCCGCTCCCGCCTGCACCATGGCTCGCGCGTGCTTCACCGCTTCTTCATGGTCGAAAAAATCGCCGCCATCCGAAAACGAATCCGTCGTCACGTTCAGCACGCCCATCACGAGCGCGCGGCGCGACAAATCGAAAGTATGCGTCCGGGTCTGCCAATACATCCGTCCGCCATCACGCGCGCGGTGTAGATGTGCAAGGGCGGATGTTCAAAAAAACACTGAACGCGGTAGGACGCAGGCGCGCGAAGCTAAGAACTACCGTCACGTCCTGACCCTCAGCTCAGGCAAAGGCGGCCATTTGTTTTTCTCTAAAACACGGCCACTCGCAGACAACTCACCGAATACCTCGAAACCAACGCTGCCTTACCAGTCGGCAGCTACTAACTCCGTAGATCAACTGTCATTATGAATAACGAAAACGATACCACTACTCCTTCTCCATTGAACCGCCGTCATTTTCTGAAACGCAGTGGCCGCGTCGGGCTTTTAGCCGCGGCCGGCGCGGGCGCGGCGAGTGTCTTTTCTCCGCAAGAAGCTTCGGCCCTGGAGGCGAGGCAAAACGATGCGCGAGTCCTGAACTTCGCGCTAAACCTGGAGTATCTGGAGGCGGAATACTATCTCCGGGGAACGACGGGACTAGGCCTGGAAGCTACCAATATCACTGGACGAGGGGCGCAAGGCGACGTGACCATTAAGGCCAACCCACAAGTTACCTTTTCGACGACCGCGATTCAGCAGTATGCCAGCGAGATTGCCCAGGATGAGAAGAAACACGTTCTGCTTCTTCGGAGAGCTGTGCGAGCTTTGGGCCAGGAGCCAGCCGCCCGCCCGCCCATCGACTTGATGAACAGCTTTAACACGCTGGCGATGGTCGCGGGATTGGGAACCACCTTCGACCCCTTCGCCAGCGAAACTAACTTTCTTATCGGAGCCTTTATCTTTGAAGATGTCGGCGTGACCGCATATCGGGGAGGAGCAGGTTTAATTGTCGGGAAGGGAATCCTTTCCGCGGCTGCCGGACTTCTCGGAGTGGAAGCCTACCATGCAGCGACCGTGCGCACAGTGCTGGCGCAGCTTTCTTCTCAAGCTGGCGGCGGTAGTATCCTATCGACCATCCAGGCGATCTCCGATACTCGGGACGCTTTGGACGGCTCCACGGATGACGACCAAGGGCTAACTCTCAACGGCGCGCTAAACATTGTGCCCACTGACGCCGATGGACTTGTTTTCGCGCGGAGTATCGGAAATGTGCTGCGAATTGTTTACGGGGGACCGGCCACGGGAGGCGGACTTTTCTTCCCGGCCGGTATGAACGGCGGCATCCGGTGATGTGCTCAACGGTGGCGGGCAGCTAGCCCGCTACGAGTTCTTGTTTTTGCAAACGCAGTCCCGGCGACCTTTTCGCGCCGGGCCTGCGTTTCGCATTGGTGATGACTCTTTCGCCGTCGTCTGAAAAAGTTCCGTCTTCATCTTTGCGAAGATCAAGCGTGCGTTCGCTGGAAAATCCGGCTCATCTTCGCGACGAACAACGCCTGCATTGAAAGCCCAATCGAAGAGACTACAATCCCGCGCCATGGCGCGCACCCCGGAACAATCGAACCACACGACGAATGAAATCGTCGCCCTTTCGCTGCTGGTCTTGGGGACCCTGGTTTTCCTTTCGCTCATCTCCTACACGCCGGTCGATGTGCCGCATTGGTTCCCGCTCAGCTCCGTCGCGCAAGCGAGCCACGGCACTGCAAACTTCATCGGACCCGTTGGCGCGATCATCGCTTGTACGCTCTACTTTTTCCTCGGGGCCGCCGCTTATCTTTTCGCCGCGGCGCTACTCGGTTTCGGCGGCGTGAAGCTGCTCAATCCACAAGTCCAAATCGCGCGCCGCACCGTCTGGCTGCTCGGCTTTGTGCTTTCCGGCGCGTGTCTCGCGCAGTTGCTGCACCTCGGGCTCATCGAGGCCACGATGCTGAATCCGAGGGACGAAGGCGGCTGTCTCGGGCGGATTTTCGGCGAGCTTTTCCTGCGGAAAATGCTGGGCATCGTCGGAGCGGTGATGGTCCTCAGCCTCGGCTACGTCGTGATGCTGATCCTCATGACTGGCCTGCATCCGATCGAGCTGATGCGTCGCGCCATCGCGCTGCCCGGCGTCTGGCAGGAGCGGCAGCGGCTTTGGAAAATGGAGCGCGCCAATGAACAGGAAAAACTCGGGCTGGAAGCGGAACGGATGGCGAAAGAGCGCAAGAAACTGGAACGCACGCTGACGAAAAAAGGCGTGGCGCTTCCCTCGGAAAACGCGCCTGCGAGTACGGCGGCCACGGCGGACGAGGATGTTTTCAAGCTCGTGGCCGAGGACGAAATCCTGCGGCCCGCGCCGCAGATCATCGACAGCAATGCGATCCCCGCGGCGTCGAAAAAGGCGAAGAGCAATCAGTTCCAGCCACTCACTTCCATCTCCTGCGAAAACTACGAACTGCCCGGGCTCGACCTCCTTGATCCGATGGACACCGAGAACCGCGAGACCGCGAAGCCGGAGGAATTGCTCGCGATTCAGGACACGATCATCGAGACACTCGCGCAGTTCGGAATCGTCGTGACGCGCGGCGACATCACACGCGGGCCGACCATCACCCGCTACGAGGTGTATCCCGCAAATGGCGTACGCGTGGACAAGATCGTTTCGCTCGAACGCGACATCGCCCGCGCGACCCGAGCCGAGCGCATCAACACGCTCGCGCCGATCCCAGGCAAGGACACCGTCGGCATCGAGATCGCCAATTCCAAGAAGCAGAAAGTCACCCTGCGCGAGCTACTCGAGTCCGATGATTTCGTGCACACGAAAGCGAAAATCCCCGTCGCACTCGGCAAGGATGTTTACGGGAAAACGATCATCGGTGATCTCGCCGCAATGCCGCACGGGCTCGTCGCCGGCACCACCGGCTCGGGGAAAAGCGTGTGCATCAACGCGATCATCGCGAGCATTCTCTACCGCTTCACGCCGGAGGATCTGCGCATGATCCTGATCGACCCGAAGGTCGTCGAGATGCAGATGTACAATACGCTGCCGCACCTCGTCGTCCCCGTCGTCACGGACCCGAAGAAAGTCCTGCTCGCCCTCCGCTGGGCGGTCGATGAGATGGACAAGCGCTACACGATTTTCGCCAAAACAGGGGTGCGGAACATTGGTGGATTCAACGACCGCCCGCGCCCGAAAACACAGGCTCAACTTGACGAAGCCGAAGCCGAGAAAATAGCTGCGGAGCCGCCGCCAAAGCCCGTCGTACAGCCGCTCGAGATCGACTTCGGCGCGATGGAAGACGAGGAGCTTTTCGACGTCGCCGAAAAGCCGAAGATCAATGTGCCGCGCGAAGCCGAGGAACTGATTATCCCGGATCGGATGCCGTTCATCGTGATCATCGTGGACGAGCTTGCCGACCTCATGCAGACCGCGCCCGCGGATGTCGAAAGCGCCATCGCCCGCATCACGCAAAAAGCACGCGCGGCCGGCATCCATATGATCATCGCCACGCAAACGCCGCGCGCCGATGTCATCACCGGCGTAATCAAGGCAAACGTCCCCTGCCGCATCGCCTTCCAAGTGGCTTCCCCGCTGGATTCGCGAGTCATCCTCGATGAAAACGGAGCCGAGCGTCTGCTCGGCCAAGGCGACATGCTTTACCGCCCGCCCGGCACTTCGCGCATGACCCGCGCCCAAGGCGTGCTCGTCACCGACGAAGAAGTCCACCGCCTCGTCGAACACGCGTCCAAACAAGGCGAGCCGAGTTTTGAATCCGCCATCCACGACCGGCTGAATGCCGCCGGTGCCGGAGACGGAGAGGAGGTGAGCGGCGAAGACGAGGAGCTAGTCGAAAAGTGTATCGAAGTGATGCGCCAGGAAAAGAAAGCGAGCACATCTCTTTTCCAGCGCCGCCTCCGCCTCGGCTACACCCGCGCCGCCCGCATCCTCGACATCCTCGAAGCCCGTGGCTACGTCGCCGCCGGGGAAGGTGCGAAGCCGCGCGAAATCCTGCGCGATCTCGACGCGCTGTAGGCCAAGGGGAAACGCGCGTCGGGTCGGCCCGCGAAACACGCGAAAGGACGCGAAAAGCGAAAGGTTTTTTGGTTCGCTCGAAATGACAGCACTTTTGGCTAACCGAGGCGTGGTCGAAAAATGCCTCTTCTTTTTCGCGCCTTTTTCGCGTGTTTCGCGGGCTATTTTTTCCGCCTGAAAACTAACCCTGACATGGCCCCAAAAAACTTTCGTCTCATGCTGTGGCGGTTCGCCAGACCGCTACTGGGCGCATACGCTCTCGCCGTCGTGGGCATCGCAACTTTCCAGCGGAAGCTGATCTACTTTCCAACGAAGGCATCCGAGGAGATGCTCCTGGGCCACGCGCGTGCCGAAGCGTTGGAACCGTGGCGTGATGAGGCGGGCACGCTGATCGGCTGGCGGCACCGCGGCCAAAAAAGTCCGAGCGCAGCGCGCTTTCTCGTGTTCCACGGGAATGCAGGCTACGCGCTGCATCGGGTGCAATACGCGCTCGAACTCACCAGCGCGGTGGATTGCGAAGTGTGCATTCTCGAATACCCCGGTTACGGCAGCCGCAGCGGAAAACCTTCTCAAGAGACATTGCTGGCTGCGGGTGAGCAAGCGCTTCGGCTTTTAAAAAAGGAGAACGTCGTGTCTCCCATTTTTCTCGTCGGCGAATCGCTCGGGACCGGCGTGGCCGCAGGAGTGACCGCGCGCGCGCCGGCGCTGGTGTCCGGCCTGATTCTCATCACTCCGCTGAATCGAATGACCGATGTGGCGTCGTACCATTTTCCGTGGCTGCCCGTGCGCTGGATTTTGGCGGATCGCTATCCGGCGGTCGAGTGGCTGCAGAAGTTTCCAGGACCACTGGCTGTCGTTGTGGCCGAAAATGATGAGGTGATTCCAAAACGCTTTGGGAGAGCGCTGTACGATTCGTTTGCGGGGCCAAAGCGGTTGTGGGTGAAGCCCGGCATGCACAATACGATTCACGCTTCGCTCGACGCGGGATGGTGGCGCGAGGCGACGGAGTTTGTGATGCGTCCCTGATCCAGAGCGCGATCTACTTCGTCGCCGGCCAGTGTTCGGCGACTACGCGGACCCACTCTTCCGCCATCAATTGATGGCCCGAATAGGTCGGGTGAACGCCATCCCAAATCCAATACTCAGCGGGTGCGCGCGAGCACGCGGCGTCGAAAACTTTTTGGAAATGCACCAGAGCCGCGCCGTACTTTTCCGCAAGACGCGCGACGACTTGCTGCCGCTGCACGATACCGGGAAACCACTCGTCCCAAATCTCCGCCTTCTTCCCCACGCGCAGCGCGAACGGTTCGCAGAGGACGAGTTTCACGCTGGGATTTGCGGCTCGGACAGCCGCGAGGAGGCGGTCGTACGTTTGTTCGTAAATGTCGAGCGTGACGCCCTTGCTGTTGTCGTTCACGCCGATGAGCACGCTGAGCAGGTCGGGCCGCAATTCGAGCGTGTCCTTTTCCCACCGTTTTTCCAGATCGAGCACGGTATTTCCACTGATGCCGCGATTCCAAAAAGTCAGGTCACGCTCCGCAAGCTGCGCGCCGTAACGCGCTGCGACGATGAACTGGTAGCCGTGGCCGAGGATGTGATTCGGATCGAGGTTGCGACCGCGATTTCCGTCGGTGATGGAGTCACCTTGGAAAAGCACGCGCGCGCTTTTTGGAAAAGCGGGCATGGGGTCCGCGGCAAAAAGTGAAGACGCAAAAACGAAGGCGAGAGCGAAGGTTTTCATAGGCAGATTTTCACGACGCCGCTTTCGCTTTCTGCAAAACGAAGCGTCCATCACGCCGGGAAAGGCGGAGCGCAGCGGCGAAGGTCGTGGACAGTTGCGCGCTCGTCAGCACGCGCGATCGCTCTCCGGCGGCGATCACCCGGCCCTCGCGCAGGAGGACGGCGTGGGAAAAGACGGGCATGATTTCCTCCACATGATGCGTGACGAGGACGAGCGCGGGTGCGCTGCGCTGTGTGCCGAGGCGCTGGAGAAACGTGAGAAATTGTTCGCGCGCGACGGGGTCGAGGCCGGCGCACGGTTCATCGAGGATGAGCAGGCGCGGCTTGGCCATGAGCGAGCGAGCGATGAGGACGCGCTGGCGTTCGCCCTGGCTGAGGACCAGCCACGGTCGGTCGGCGAGGTATTCGGCCTCGACTTTGCGAAGCAGGCTGCGCGCGGTTTTGCGGTCGTCTTTTTTCGTGCTTCCCCAAAAGCCGATGACCGCGTCCTTGCCGGAGACAACCGTCGTCAGCGCGTCCTCTTCCTCAGGCACCATCTGGCGAATCGCGCTGCTCACGAGCCCCACGTGTTTGCGCAACTCCCGCCAGTCGCTCGCGCCAAACGTTTCGCCGAGCACCGTGATGTCGCCCTCGGTCGGCGTGAGGTAACCGGTGAGCGCGCTGAGGAGCGATGTTTTGCCCGAGCCATTCGCGCCGAGGATGACCCAGTGTTCGCCGCGCGCGACTTCCCACGAGATGTGGTCGAGAATCGTGGTATCGCCGCGCCGGATGGTGAGGTCGCGGACGGTGAGGATGGGGGAGATTTCAGATTTCAGATTTCAGATTTTCAGGGAGCATGTCAGGCCGCACCCGTTTTGTCTTGGCCAGTGCTTGCTCGCGCCGCCATTTCGCGATCTCGGCGTGATGCCCGCTGAGGAGCACATCCGGCACGCGCCAGCCGCGAAATTCGACGGGACGCGTGTATTGCGGAAACTCAAGGAGGCCGCTGGAGAAGCTGTCATCCGGCGCGCTGTTTGCATCGCCGAGCACACCAGGAAGCAGCCTCACCACAGCATCCGCGACGACCGCGGCGGCAAGCGCGCCGTTCGTGAGCACGTAATCGCCGATGCTGATTTCGTCATCGACGAGATGATCGATCACGCGCTGATCCACGCCTTCGTAATGTCCGCAGAGCAGGATGATGTGCTCCAGCTTCGCGTAGTCTTCCGCGATTTTTTGAGTGAAAGGGCGGCCGCCGGGAGACATCAGGATGACGCGGGATTTCAGATCGTAGATTTCAGATTTTAGATTTGAAGCCGACTGCGCCGCGTCTTCCGACAATCTGAAATCTGAAATCTGAAATCTGAAATCCTCCCGCAGTTCTTCGACGGCGGCAAAATACGGCTCGCACTTCATCACCATCCCCTGACTGCCGCCGTAAGGCATGTCGTCGGTCGTGCGGTGTTTACTGTCCGCCCATTTCCGCAAATCATGCACCCGCAGATCGACGAGCCCGCGCTGCTGCGCCTTCCCGATCATGCTCGCGCCGAGCGGGGCGGTGGCGATTTCGGGGAAGATCGTGAGGATGTCGATGCGCATGGCAGAAGAGAGAAACCGCAGATGCTCGCAGATCGACGCAGATTTTCAGAATCCGAAATCTGCGCCGATCTGCGGAAATCTGCGGTTCAAAACCCTGCGCTCAGGCCACCTTCGCGACCTTGGCCTTCGCCGGTGCCTTCTTCGCGCGGGGCTCGAACTCGAAGATGACCTTGCCCTCTTCTAGCTTCAGATACGCAGCGAAGGGTTTGCCTTTTTTGCTGATGAAACGCGGGAGCAAATCCGTCTTTCCATCGCGGAAAATCTTGATCGCCTGCTCGACCGGGATGGTGCGCTGGCAGATGAGTTTACCGAGGCGGACGGGCTTCACACCATCTTTCACGCAGAGGAAGGCGGAGTCGGTTTCGTAAAATTTTCCGTTTTCCGATTCGCCAATCTCTTTCGCCTGCGAGAGGTCGAGCGGTTTGCCGTCCGCGCCGTCTTTGTCGGGAAAGTCGAACTTCTGTTTCCACTCTTCGGTGTCGAGCATCACGACGGCGTTGAAGCCGCGACCGAGTTTGCTGCGGAAGCCTTCCAGTGGCCCGACGCGCTTTTCGCTGAGGAGCTTGATGACTTCTTCACGTTCGAGTTCGCGGCCCGACATGCTTTTCCAGATGAGCAATTTGCACTCGGGATTCACACATTCGTATGCTTTGAAGCTCTCCTTGAAACGCGGCCCGTTACACTTCGGACACGCGACTTCGAGGTCGTGGAATTTTCCTTCGACCACCGTGCCCATGCCGCCGCGCACTTTGGTCACGATGTCCGTCGTCAGCCCGCGGATTTGCTCCATGAAAGCCGGGCGCGAGAGCTGGCCGCGCTCCATCTGGCGGAGTTTTGATTCCCACTCGCCGGTCAGCTCCGGTTTGGTGAGCGACTCCGCTTTCAGGCTGCGCAAGAGCGTGATGAGAGACAGCCCTTTCGCGGTCACGATGAGATCGCGGCCCTGCCGGATGAGGTAGCCTTCGTAAATTAGCCCTTCGATCACCTGCGCGCGGGTCGCCGGAGTGCCGAGGCCGCGCTCGCTCATCGCTTCGCGAAGTTCCTCGTCGTCGATCAGTTTCCCCGCGCCTTCCATCGCGGAAAGCAGCGTCGCTTCCGTGTAACGCGGCGCGGGTTTGGTGACGTTTTCCTTCACCTCGATCGCCTCGGTCTTCGCGCCCTCGCCGGGCTTCACTGCGACAATCGCCTTGTCATTTTCGCCTTCACCCTCGGCCTGCCGTCCATAGACCGCGAGCCAGCCGGGATCGACGATGATCTTGCCGTCCGTCTTAAATTTCTCACCCACGACCGTCGTGATCCGCGTCGTCACCTCAAACTGCGCTGCCGGATAAAACACCGCGATAAACCGCCGCGCGACGAGGTCGTAAATCTTCGCTTCCGTCTCGCTCAACGCATTCGGCACCGTGCCCGTCGGCACGATCGCAAAGTGATCGCTCACCTTCGCGTTGTTAAAGATGCGTTTGTTCGGATGGACCAAGTTGTCGCGCAGCGCCTTGTTCGCATGCACGCTGAGCGACGGATCGGCGAAGCTGCCCATCACGCGTTTCGCGGTGGCCAGGTGATCCTCCGGCAGGTAGCGCGAATCGGTTCGCGGATAGGTGAGCGCCTTGTGTTTTTCGTAAAGCGCCTGCGCGATTTGCAGCGTCATCTTCGCGGGAAAACCGTGTCGCTGGTTGGCTTCGCGCTGGAGCGTGGTGAGGTCGTAAAGCTGCGGTGCGATCTGGCTCGTTGGCTTTTTCTCCTCCGAAATCGTGCCGGGTTTGCCGTCGCACTTGGCCTTGATCGCGTCCGCTTTGGCCTGATCCCAGATGCGTTCGGCGCGGTCTTCTTCGGCGACTTTTTTGAAAGCCGAATCGAACCAGCGTCCGCGGTAGCTCCCTGCCTCGACGCCAAAATCGCCGAACACTTCCCAATAAGCACGCGGCACGAAGGCGCGGATTTTTTCCTCGCGATCGACGAGGATCGCGAGGGTCGGCGTCTGCACGCGGCCGGCCGTGGTTTTGTTAAAGCCGCCGCCCTGCGAATTGAAGGCAGTGAGGGCGCGGGTGGAATTGATGCCGACGAGCCAGTCGGATTCCGAGCGCGAAAGCGCGGCGTCGGAGAGCGGCTGCATGTCGGCGTCAGAGCGTAGATTTTGGAAAGCGGTGCGGATGGCGTCCGTCGTCATGGACTGGAGCCAGAGGCGCTGGAGCGGCTTTTTCACGCCGACGGCGCGGATGATGTTCCGGAAAATCAGCTCGCCCTCGCGTCCGGCGTCGCACGCATTGATGAGCGCATCCACGTCCTTCCGCTTCAGCAAACGCTTGAGCACATTGAGCCTGCCCACGTTTTTATCGATCGGCGCGAGCGCGAACTCAGGCGGGAGCGAGGGCAGGTTTTCTATCTTCCACTTTCCCCTCGCCGGCTCGAAGCCATCCGGCGGCGCGAGTTCGAGCAAATGGCCGACAGCGGACGAAATTACCCATTGATCGTTCTCATACCAGTCGCCGTCTTTTTTCACACCGAGCGCCTTTGCAAGATCGGTGGCGACGCTGGGTTTTTCCGCGATGACGAGCGTTTTGGGCATGATTCAGTCCTTGGCGAGCTTTACAAAATGTTGACCTGGAAGTGCTTTGACGCGCCGTTTCATTTCGAGGGCGAGCAAGGTAGAAGACACTATTTGGGTTGGCAAACGGGTTTTTATCACGAGGTCGTCGAGGCTGGTCTGACCCTCTTCCAGACTGTCTAGCACGGTTTGCTCGTCAGGGGAAAAGATTGCGGAAGTGTTTGCGGCGGAACGCGATTTGGACTCGGGCGGGAGGAGCACGTTGAGGTCGTCGAGGATGTCTCCGGCTCCCATGACGAGCTTGGCGCCCTGCTGGATGAGGCGGTTCGACCCCGCGGAAGTCGGGCGGTCGATCGGGCCGGGGACGGCATAGACTTGTCGCCCTTGGTCGATGGCCTGGCCAGCGGTGATGAGCGCGCCGCTGTTCAGTCCGGCTTCGACCACCAGCAAGCCCTGGCACCATCCGGCAACGATGCGGTTTCGATACGGAAAGTTCTCGCGCGCTGGCGGAAACGTCATCGGATACTCCGAAACGACCGCGCCCGACTCCGCGATTTTTTCCGCCAAACCCAGATTTTCCTGCGGGTAAAGATCCATCAAACCCGAGCCGATGACCGCGACCGTGCGGCCCTGCGCGGCGAGCGCGCCCTGATGCGCCGAGGTATCGATGCCGCGGGCCAGACCGCTCACGACCGTGAGCCCGGCGTAAGCGATTTGATACGACAGCTTTTTCGCACACTCGAGCCCGTAGTGACTCGTCTTCCGCGAGCCCACGACGCTGATCGCCCGATGGTCGCGCGGCGTCAGTGTTCCCCAAACGTAGAGCACCATCGGCGGGTTGTGGATTTCGCGGAGTTCGCGCGGGTAATCCGGCGATTCCTGCGTGACGACGTGCGCGCCGAACTCCTCGATCCGCTTCAATTCCGCCGCGAGATCCACGTGCGATTCCCATGTCGCGATGCCCTCCGCGACTTCCTTTCCGATGCCGTCCACCGCCCGCAATTCCGAGCCGCGCGCCACCAGCACCCGCTCCGGCGTTTCAAAAACCTCCAGCAGCTTGCGCAGACGTACTGGCCCGAGATTCGGGACCATATTGAGCGCGATGCACGCCTCGATCCCGGTCATCGGTTCGTGCCTCCTAGGGCTTGGCCAAAGGATGAGTCATCACGAATTTCCGCTCCGCTTCCTGCGCCACATCGAGGTCATTCGTCACCTGCGATTCCTTGAGTTCAAACCGATATTTTTCGCCCGCGATCACTCTCAAAACGCCGTTCGGTTTCCGCTCCAGCAGCGCCACCTCGTCTCCAGGAATCACCGCCGCCACGCCCGTCTCATGCTCGATGCTCGTCCGCTCCAGCACATAAAAAATGCCCGGTTTCGCCAAATGCTTTTCGCCAGGCGCACCTTCCGGGATCTTGATCTTCGAAACAAAGGCCGGGACTGCTTTCACGACCGGTGCCGGTTTGCTTTCAGCCAAGCTGGCTGGAGCGGATGAGGTCTCCTCCACGGCAGGCGGCGCGTCGCTCGTGGGCATCAGTTTCCCCGTGTTGTAGTAGTTGAAACCCAGATACGCTGCGGCTCCGATGATGATTAGATAGATGATTGGCCTCATATTTTGCACCTCATGTGGGTTGAGCTTTGTGTCCTCGTGTGGTCCGGTTTCGGGGCCGGAAGTTATTTGTCGAACTCAACGTGTAAAGTGCAAACTCCCTTCCGCCATTTTCGTTGGATGAAACCTCTTTATTCTCTCATTTTTTGGATCGCCGCCACATTCTCCGCCGGCGCGATCGACTCCGCCGGGCTGCGCGCCGCCGCGGATTATTCCAGCGCAAACCACGGCACCGTCCTGCTCGTTCACGAGGGCGGGAAGCGCGTCTTTGCCGAGGCGGCGAACGGCGCTTCGCTCTCCGCCGAGGGGAAGATTTACTCCGGCACGAAGATGTTCTGGATTCTCGCCGGACTGGCGGCGGAAGAGGATGGTTTTCTCGGGCTCGATGAGCGCGTCGCCGACACCATTTCCGAATGGGCCGACGGCTCCGCACGCTCGCACGTCACCATCCGCCAGTTGCTGAATTTCACGAGCGGCATCGAGCCAAATTTTGCCCTGCACGGCGACGGCATCGGGAATCGCAACTCACTCGCCATCAGCACCCGTTTCGGTTCCGCGCCGGGAGATCACTTCATCTACGGCCCCGCCGCGCTCCAGGTTTTCCATGAAGTGCTCAAGCGCAAACTGGCGCGGCACGGCGAGACGCCGACCGCCTTTCTCGAGCGCCGCGTCCTGCGTCCGCTCGGCCTCGGCGCACAGCGTTACGTCGCCGATCGCAGCGGCAATCCGCTCCTCGCGTCGGGATTCAAAATGGACGCCAGCCGCTGGCTCCGCATGGGCCAGTGCATCCTCCAGCAAGGCGCGCCCATCGTGCCTGCCTCGGCCTTCAACAACGCCACCCGCGGCACTCACATCAACCCCGCCTTCGGCATGGCACTCTGGAATAATCACCTCGCCTCCGGCGGCCGCGAAGTCGATCCCGAAGACATGCTCGAAATCCCCTGGCAACGCCAGCAATGGAGCGGCGCGTGCCTCTGCAAATCCGCGCCCGCCGACCTCCTCGCCTGCATCGGCAGCGGCGGCCAGCGCCTCTACGTCGTCCCCTCGCAGGCATTGATCGTCGTCCGCCAGGGAAATTTCGGCCGCTTCCACGACGCCGAGTTTTTGCGCCGCCTTTTCAGCCGCTGATCCGCCGCCGTCTCCGCGAAAGCAGTGCTGCCACCGCGGCCCCGATCGTGGGGAGCGCTCCCGGCTCCGGCACCGCTGCGAGCGACTGAACAAAGGCCGAGTCTTTCACGCCGTTAATCTGCAAATCTACCGCAAAAAACTTCGACTCGTTGGTGCGAATCACCGCAAACATGCTCGAATCTTGGGGCCCCACATTGGCTTCGTCGGACGGGCTGCCCTTTTCCGAAAACTGGAAGTGGATGGTGCCGGGAACGAGCCAGTCCCGCGTCGCACTAAAGACCGGCTTCGAGCCCGGTTCATACGGTCCGAATTTCTCTTCCTCACGTTTCGCGAACTCTCCGAAATCGAGTTTTGAGAGGTCGTTGGTGAAAGTAACTCCGACATCGAGTCCCTGAAAACCACCCGCGATTTCAAAGCGAAATACGTCACCGCTTTTACCAGTATTCACGACTTGGTAGTAAAAATCGTAACCTTCGCCGGTATCGACGACGAACGACCGCAGCAACCCCTCGGCACCCTCGGGAACGAGGAAATACGTGTCTTGGGCTGCCACCACGGTGCCTCCGAGGGACTCCGTCCCTTTTGCGAGAAGGGCCGTGACGGGATCGGGATTTTTCTCCGTAGGCTCGGGCAATGGGACGAATTCCGCACGCGCGGAAAGCGTCGCCAAAACGGCCGCAACGAGGAGGCCTGCACCCAGCCGCGCGCGTCCGGGAAAGCCGTGCGTCGTCTCCCTATGGAGGTCATGTGGTGCCATTTTATTGAAGATGTCGCATGAGTTCGCCAAATTGAGTGCCGGACAATCCGGACCAGTCGCCGCCACTTACAGCCGTTATTGTACCGGTAGTATTACTGATTTCTGACTCAGGGTTTTTACGGATGCCGACTTCGCGGATGTGATTGAAAGTTGTGCTAATCCCCTGCTCCGGCTCCTGATCTTCCGATCAAGACAGAGGATCAGGACCAACTGACCCCTATTTCCACGCCGTCGAATGGAGCGACACGCTCGTCGCTGGCTCATGGAGTAGCACGGGCGTCACCCGGCAAATTCTCAGTGACAACGGCACTGTGCAGAATGTGAAAGCCGCTCTACCCATGGAACTGACCGGCGGTTTGTCCGGCTGAAAATTTTCAAACCATGAAGTCCCTTCCATCCCGATACCGATGCCACTGCGCGGGCGTCTTTCGCCGCGCCTTGCTCGCAGGCCTGCTGCCTTTTGCTGCCCACGCGGCGACGAAGACTTGGGACGGCGGTGCCGCGACATCGAACTGGGGTGATGCGGCCAACTGGGCTGCGGACGGCGTGCCGACTTCGAGCGATGCGGTGGTGCTGAATAATTTGGCAGTGAATCCGGTGCCGCAAATCAATGCGCAGTCGGGGGCGAATTGCGGGACGCTGACGATTGATGGCGTGGTGGCGGCCGGGTTTCTCAACTACGCCGGCTCGACGCCACTGGTGACGAATCTCTACGGGGCGAGCGTGAATGCGGCGAATACCGGGCCGCTCTTCAACATGACGGTCAATGCGCCAGCATCGGAGTTGGCGAACAAGGTGAACTTCCGGCTGCAAACGAACGGCGAGCTATTTGTGGCGGCAGGGAAGACGTTCACGCTGGGCAATAGCATCATTTCGCAGGGCGGCACGCGCTCGCTGACGAAGTCGGGCGCTGGCACGGTGCAGTTTTCCGGCAGCGGCTCAGAGGTGCAGTTCACGGGCGGTTTTAATATGGCGGAGGGCACTTGGAATGCAGGCGCAGACACGCTGGATTTGCCGACGAGTGGAATCATCACGTTCACCAATGCGAGCGGTGTGGCGGCGACGATAACGAGCACAAATTCGCACAGCATCGGCGGGCTGGCGGGCGGAAATGGGAACAGTGAATTTTATGCGACCGGCACGACCGGGCTGACCCTCACGGGCTCGGCGGTGACGACTTTCAGCGGGCGCATCCGTGGCGCGACGAAGCTGAATTATTCCGGCACGGGCTCGCTGACACTGAATGGCAATAACACCTTCACCGGCGCGACGAGCATCAACTCGGGCACGCTGGCCCTGGGCGCGAGCGGGTCGCTGGACAGCACGGCGAGCGTGAGTCTGGCGAGCGGTGCGACGTTCAATGTCTCGGCCATCGCCGCAGGCTTTACGGTGGGCAGTGGAAAGACGCTGAGCGGTGGTGGCACGGTGACGGGAAAGCTGACGGCGGCGAGTGGCGCGACGGTGGCTCCTGCGGGGCTGCTCACGGTTTCCAATGGCTTCACGGCAGCGTCGGGAGTCCATCTGGTTTTTGGTATCACGAGTGCGGCGAGCTACGATGCGATCGCGGTGGCGGGCGGCAATGTCTCGCTGACTGGCGACCTCGCGGGCACGACGCTTGGCTACACGCCAGCCATTGGCGACACGCTTTATCTCGTGCGGAATAACGGCGCGGGCACGACGACGGGCACGCTCAATGGCATAGGCGATGGTGGAAAACTCGACCTCGGAGGAAAGTGGTTTCGCGTGAGCTTCACGTCGAATTTTGGCGGCAGCGGTTTTGCGGTCGGTGGCTCGGGGAATGACGTGGCGATTCAGCGCATTAACGACCCATCGCCCAGCGGGCCTGTGCTCAGCATCGTCGGCGCAACGAACGAGGCGAATGTCACGCTGCAATTTTCGTGGTTGGATAATGCGACGACGGAAACCGGCTACCTCGTCTATCGGGTGCTCGCGGATGGGTCGCTGGAGTTGCTGTCCACGCTCGCGGCGAACGCGACGACTTTCACCGATACGGTGGGTAACTACACGAGCTATACCTATGCGGTGCAGGCGATCACCGCGACCGGCCCGCTCGGCGATCTTACTTACACCGCGCCCTTCCAGGCAGGCTCGTCCTTTGAGGAACGAAAGGGCGCGGTGCTCGACTACCTGAACACTGCGACACCTAACCTCGGACAATCCGGAGCCGGGCCGCATCGCATTGGGCGCACAGGCTTTTGGTTTGGCGAGGGGCGACTGCTGCGTGGGGACACGGCGAATGGGTTGTCCTACATCACCGCCGCAGTCGAGGATGCGAGCGCGGAGGGTCCCAACACGGGCTTCTCGATGTGGCCGGGGATGGATGCGTATCTGCGCTGGGGCCAACTTTTCTCGCAAACTCTGAAGGATCGCTACCAGCAGATCTATACGACCTCCGATCTCTACGATAACTCGGCCACGCCGAATCAACGGTTTATGACCTGCACGGCTTCCTATCTGGCGAATAGCGTGTGGGGTAGCGCGGTGAACTCGGTCTCGAGCGCAGGCTATGGCACCGCCGATCCGAGCGGGAAGGTCTATCTCGAAAATGTCATCAACGCGATGCCATTTCACGGTTACCCCGAGCATGATGCGAATCATTACCTGCTCTATACCCTCGCGCCGATGCGTACGCTGGCGGACTTTGCGCCCGATCCGGTTTTCAAAAACAAGGCGCGCATGGCATTCGACTGGGGGATGGCTGAAGGCGCTTCGGCGTGGCTGAATGGCCACTGGGGTGTGGCCTCGACGCGTGGTCAGACGATACCGCAGCAGAATAACTATGACATCATGCCGCAAGTCTGGTGGCTGATCCACGGCGGGCCGACACCGTCGGATATGGGGGATGCGGAGAATAGTACGATTTTCACGATGCCGCCTTTTGCCGGGGTACTGCCGGAGATCAGCGCAGCGGCGACGCAGCGGACGCAGAGTTATACGCGGCGCACCTTTGCGCAGAAGTCCGACGGGCCGCAGATCGCCTATTTCAAACAGACGTGGATGACGCCCCGCTATGCGCTCTGGAGCCAGGCCGAGGGAACGGTGAGCGGCTTCAATGCGGACGGCAGCATCATCCTGCAAGACCTTGATGCAAAGGCGATCTACAGCGGCTACCAAGGCCAGCGCTGGGGCATGGCGTGGGATGATCCACCGAATGGCGATTCCGCATTGAGAATCACGACGCCGACGACTTACTCCGGCACGACGGGCGGCACCTCCATTTATGAAGACACGCTGCAACGCGAGGACACGATGCTCGCGGTGTATAACATCCCGACGACCGGCGGACCCGGCGGGAACAACGGCGACTTTCCGAACCAATGGCTCGAAGGGCACATCCCGGCGGGCTATCTGGCGATCACAAACGAGGCGGCGACGACTGGGCGCATTTTCCTACACTACAATTCGGTGCTCATCTCAGTGTATCTTAGTAACCCGTTTTCGTGGACCACGGATTTTACGACGCCGTGCGTCAAGGCGGGGTTGGCCATTGAGACCGCTCCGGTGAGTGAGTATCCGCAAAGCACCGCCTCCGCGCGGCTCGCGGCATTTCGCACAGCGGTGCTGGCCCACGCGCCGGACATCGGTGCCATCTCCGCCGCCGCGCCGCGCCTCGTTTATACGAATCGTCACGGCGATGTGCTCGACCTCACGTATGGCCTCGCGGGGAAAATCAACGGGGTCACCGTGGATTACCAAAGCTGGCCGATGCTCGAAGACCCTTGGATGTATCAGGCGCAGCAGGGGCATCTGCACATCTTTGGCGACAACCGCACCGTCACCTCGAACTACTACGACTGGACGCAAACCATCAACAACCGGCCCGTCATTTCGGGAAATGCGAGCGTCGCCGCTGTCGCCGGATCGCCCGTGGATGTGGACCTCTCCGCGCGGGTGGCGGACAGCGAGACACCGGATGCGAACTTGTTTTTCGAGGTGAGCAATCCCACCGGCGGCACGGTCGCACTGCTCGCCGATGGCAGGACCGCGCGCTTCACGCCGACGGCAGGCAGCAGTGGAGCAGCGGCGTTTGATTTCACCGCTCGCGACCGCGGCCTGCATCCGCGCATCGTCTGGCACTACGACTTCGAGCCGCCCGCCACGCTCGCGACCAATCTCGTGCGCGACGCCAGCGGACAACAGCGCGATGCCGCGCTCAGCTTCGCCGGCGCCGGCACTGCCGCGCTCGAAGCCAACTCGCCCGCTGCGCTCGGTGCGAACAGCACCCAGAGCCTTCACTGCAACGAAACCGCCAGCACCGCCGCTCGGCTTCAACGCACCGTCACCCGCTCGAACCTCGAAATGAGCAATGGAAGCTGGACCTTCGCGACATGGTTCAAACGTGGGAGCCGCACCACGGACGACTTCTTATTCTACATCGGCTCGGGAGATGGCTTCGGTGGCAGTGGCGATGAGTTACAACTGCGCTGCGGGGCCAACTCAGACACGCTGCGGCTCGAACACTACAACGCAGCCAATGTCGGCGACCTGACACTCGTCTCGCCTGGCACCGCTGTGCAAAACGTCTGGCACCACGCCGCCATCACCTTCGAGAAAACCGCCGATAACACCGGCACCGTCCGCCTTTACCTGAATGGAACACTCGTCGGCACGCCCACCAGCGTGACGTGGTCACTGCGGCAGGATCTGCCCCTCGTCATCGGCGGCATCGCCAGCACCAGTGCCAGCGTCATCTCGCGCTATTTCGGCGGCTGGCTCGACGACACCGCACTCTTCCGCGGTGCAATGACCGACCCCGAAATCGCCAGCCTCGCCCGCCAGAGCGTCGCCACCTTCAGCGGCCTGAGCGCCTCCGCGACCGTGCCGCTGAGTGTGCTCACGCAGCAGCAGAGCTGGCGCCAGCAATACTTGGGCACGACTGCCAACACCGGCACCGCCGCAGACCTCTTCGACGCGAATGGCGATGGCGAAGTGAACCTGCTGGAATTTGCCACCGCGCAAAACCCGAACGCGGCAACGCTCACCCAGCCCGCGCTGGTGAGGAACGGCGCGACGCTCGAATTCACCTACACCCGCAGCCTCGCCGCGATGAGCGACGGTGTGACCTTCACCGTCGAGTGGAGCGACACCTTGCTCAATGACTGGAGCACCACCGGCGTCAGCGCGCCGACCGTCCTCAGCGACAACGGCACCGTGCAGAGTATGAAAGCCACGCTGCCTGCGGGAAGCAACCGGCGATTTGTCCGTCTGAAAGTCGTGCGATGAGAACCTCGGGAGCCTTTTCAATCATAGGCTTGCCCCGGTTTGATGGACACCATGGGAATAGGGGATCAGGACCAAAATCTGGAGGATGGAGCTGGCCCCGCTTTCAATCACATCCCGACTTCGCCGTCCCGGCATTTGCGCTTTATTTCGACAGACCCTTGCGCTTTTCTCCCACATCTACATGAGCGAAACTGCACCCAAGGGCCGCATTCTCATCGGAGAAGATGTGCACGAAATCGCGGCTGACATGGTTCAGGCGCTTCGTGCCGCTGGTTATGAATGCGAGCTGACACACGATGGCGAGCAGTGTCTTCACCAGGCGCGCGCGCATCATCCCGATCTCGTGCTGCTCGACATCATGATGCCGAAGCTGCACGGCATCGAAGTGCTCCGCGCGCTGCGCTCTTCGCCCGAGACGGAGGAAATCGGCGTGTTCGTTTGCAGCGCGAAAGCCTTCAAATCCGATCAGGAAGATTGCGAGGCGCTGGGTGCGGCGGCGTTTCTGGTGAAGCCTTTCAAAATGGAGGAACTGGTGAAGCTCGTGGATTCTTACTTCACGCGCGACACGTCGGTCGCTGTCCGCGAACGCCGCCCATCCGGCCATCTCCACACGGCACCGTTTTGCCCGGTGCTCGATACTTCCCACGGCACGATGACGCTCTGGGGTACGCGCGGTTCCACGCCTACTCCTGGCGCGCGTTTCCTGCGGCACGGCGGCAATACGTCCTGTCTTTCGCTGTCGCACGAAGGCGAGGTTTTCATCTTCGACGCCGGCTCCGGCATCCGCGATCTCGGTCAGGAGCTGATGGATGGCCCGGTGCTGAAACTGAATCTTTTCGTGACCCACACCCACTGGGATCACATCCAGGGCTTCCCGTTTTTCATGCCGGCATATTCGCCGGATTTCGACATCACCGTATGGGGCGCGGAGGGTTTTGGAAAAGACCTTGAGTCTATCTTTCGCGGGCAGTTGGATCGCGATTACTTTCCCGTCCAGATGGAGGACATGCAGTCGAATCTGCACTTCCGCCACCTCACGGAAAATCCGGTCAGCATCAATGGCGTGAAGGTGCATTGGGAATACGCGCAGCATCCCGGTGCGACCGTCGGCTACAAGATCGAGATCGCCGGGCGAAAAGTCGTATGGCTGCCCGACAACGAATTTCTCCAGGGCTACGTCGGATCGCCGGACGATCTGACGCGCGACAACCCGTTCGTCGCCCCGTATCGGAAATTGATCGAGTTCGTGTCGGACGCCGACGTGCTCATCCACGAGGCGCAATATACCAACGACGAATACCTCGCGAAGATCGGCTGGGGCCACTGCTGCGTGTCGAATGCGTGTCTGCTTATGAAATTCGCGAACGTCAAACGCTGGATCGTCACGCATCATGATCCCGGTCATGATGACGCGTTTCTCGAGCAAAAGCTCGGCCTCACGCGGCAGATCCTCGACCTCATCGGGCACGAGATGGAAGTGCAGCACGGCCACGATGGCCTCATCGAATTGCTTTAGAAAATTTGCGAAATGCGCCCGCGACAGACTAAAAAATCCTGCCAAAATGACCGCCCGTGAACCCGCCCGAAACACCTCTCGATATGTTGCGCCGTAAACCCGAGACCCGCACAGGGCCTTTGGTCGAAGGCGTTCTCGCCCAGGGCGAATTCGAACCTCGCTTCGTCGATGTGCCGCGCCGTCGTCGCGCCCAACTCGCCGCCGAGCGAAATCTGAAATGGGGCCTCGCCATCCTGCTGCTCGCCTTCGGCCTCATCGGAGCCGCGCTCATCGTTTCCGGCCCGCGCTCGCTCGTGCCCATCGTCATCTGCCTCGTCACGCTCACCATTCTTTGGACGATGGCCCGCCTCCGCCTTTTTCATCAGCGGAACGGCGTCTTTTTCGCCACCGCCCTCGTCTGCCTCCTCGGCGCATCCATCCCGATGATCGAGCGCGGCTATGTGGAGCTCGATCGCATGGCGCACGCCGCGCCATCCACCACGCCTGCTGCCGCGGTCGCCAGCGCCCCGTCGCCGATCGTGCCAAAGCTCGCACCAGTGCCCGAAAAAGCGCCTGAACCCGTCGCCGCCTTCGAGCCCGATCCCGATCTTCCTTCGCTCGTGGACGCGTTGAAAATCCCCGAGCCGACCGATCCAAATGCCAAGCTCGTGCGCATCATCGAAAACGCGAAAGTCACCGTGGGCCGGAAGCCGTATCTGCTCAATGCCGGCGACATTTTTGTCTTCGAGGAAAGGAAAAACGGCCAGGTCACCTTCCACGCCAATGAACTCCACGTCTCCGTGCCCGATCGCATCGTCGAAATGATGGCACCGCCCGCAATCGGCTCCGCCACGGTCAGCGAACCCGCCACCCTTATGCCCGCAACTCCCCCTCCTCAGCGGCGTCTGGAATCGCACGTGTCCGATCGCGATCTCGACGGTGCCAGCACGGCCCGCGCGCAAGAGGAAGCCGTCCGCCGCTATCCCGGCATCGGCGTGAAAGGCTCGCCGGAAAACGCGATCTTCATCGAGCAGTTTCAGAAGTTGAAAGCGGAACGCCCCGAGTTTTTCGATGACGAACAGTGGCCGCTCTATCTCGCCGAAGGCGTCGCCAAAGAGCACGGCTGGGTTCGCGAAAAGTAACATTCCTTCCGATCCCATGCGTTGCTTCCCCCGCAGGATTTTTTCGCTGGTTTCGCGCCTGTTTCTGATCGTCGTTTCGCTCGCCTCCGCGCGGAGTGCGGAAAAAGCAGCGCGACCAAATATCGTCGTCGTCCTCGCCGATCAATGGCGCGAGCAAGCCTTCGGTTTTGCCGGCGATCCAAATGTCCACACGCCAAATTTCGACCGGCTCGCCGGCGAAAGCGTGCGCTTCATCCATGCCGTCGCCGGCATGCCCGTCTGCTCGCCCACACGCGCCTCGCTGCTCACCGGCCAACGCCCGCTCACCACCGGCGTTTTCCTCAATGACGTACCGCTCAATCCCGACGCCGTCACCTTTCCCAAGACGCTGCAAAAAGCTGGCTACGAGACCGCCGCGATCGGCAAGTGGCACATCGACGGCCACGGTCGCTCCAGCTTCATCCCGCCGGAGCGGCGGCAGGGTTTTGAATACTGGAAGGTCAACGAGTGTACGCACAATTACACCGACTCGATTTACTACGGCGACACCTCGGAAAAGCTGCACTGGTCCGGCTACGATGCCCTCGATCAAACGCGAGACGCCTGCGATTTTCTCCGCGCCCACGCGAAGACCGAAAAGCCTTTTCTGCTCTGGCTCGCGTGGGGTCCACCGCACGATCCGTATTTCACCGCGCCGCCGAAATACCGCGCTCTCTACGATCCCGCCAAACTCACACTGCGCCCAAACATCCCCGAAAATCTGGAAGCGCAGACGCGCAAAAATCTCGCCGGATATTACGCGCACTGTTCCGCTCTCGACGACGCGATGGGCGAACTGCTCGCGACCTTGCAGGCGAGCGGACTCGCCGAAAACACCATCTTTGTTTTCAGCGCGGACCACGGCGACATGCTCGGCTCGCAGGGCATGTGGAAAAAGCAAAAGCCCTTCGACGAATCGGCGCGCGTTCCCTTTCTCCTGCGCTGGCCCGCGCAGCTCGGAAAAGCCGCGCGGCAGATTGACGCGCCGATCAATTCCGAAGACGTGATGCCCACGCTGCTCGGCCTCGCCGGTGTGCCCGTCCCGCCCTCAGTGGAGGGCCTCGATTTCAGCGCGCACTTGCGCGGCAACGGCCCCGCTCCCGGCGATGGCGGCACCGTGCTCACCTGCGTCGCGCCTTTCGGCGAATTCGATCGTCGCAATGGCGGCAAGGAATACCGCGGCCTCCGCACCATCCGCCACACTTACGTCCGCGATCTCGCCGGGCCGTGGCTCCTTTTCGACGACGAGGCCGATCCGTATCAACAGCACAATCTGGTCAACACTCCCGAAAACGCCGCGCTCCAAGCCACCCTGGACGCGCAACTTCAGCGCAAGCTCAAGGCGAACGGAGACGAATTTCTACCCGCCGCGCCCTACATCGCGAAATGGGGCTGGCAGGTGGACGCCAGGGGCACGGTGCCTTACACGCAGTGATGCTTCAGCGCGAAAGCGCCCCGTCGAGCAGGCGCGCCAGCCGGTAGCCCGCCAGCGCGATGCGACGCTCGGCGATCACCCGCGATTTCGCGGCAAAGTCGCCGGTCAATTCCACCACATGATTATCGCTCGGCTGAAATCCCGGCGGGTAACCCGACACACATCCGAGCTGATGACTCTCCTTTGCCCAATCGACGGGATCCATTTTCGCCAGCTCTCGTGACATCGCCGCGGGCGGATAGTCCGCCATGATTTTCGCCGCGCGCGTCGCGATCACTCCATCCTCCGCATTCGCTGGGCGATCCAGCACCGGCGGGCAGCGCCACAGTTCCACGACCTTGTCGCCCGAGCGGTCGAAACGAAACGCCTTGTCCCAATACGCGTGCAGATTCGGCTTCGTCCCCGGCCACAAATCGCTGAACGGTACTCCCGCGATAAACACGCCATTGCCACCGCGATCCCCGCGATCCGTCGCGTGCATCGGCTGATGCACATCGCCCACAAAGTGCATCACCATCGCCAGCGTCTCCGCAGCCTTGTCGGAGGCAGGGTCCGCCGTCTTCAGTTCCTTCACCAGATCGACCAGCGCCGACACCACATTCGGCGGCGGCGGCAGCACAAAGGCCACGCCATCCGCCGTCCAGTCGATATTCACATAGTGCCACGCCGACCACGCATAGCCCTTCTTCGAGCGCATATCATCCATCCAGCACCCCGCGGTGATGAAGTTATACGTCGCCCCCTCGTTATAAGTCTTCTCCAGCTTCGCCACCATCTCCTGCGCCCGCGCGCGCACCGCTGGCTCCGTCTGCGACCAGGCGATTTGATCCACCAGCATGTGCCCCGCCGCATCCCAAGCGCAGGCTTCTTTCGCGAAGAGCGCCACCGCCGTCACCAGCAAAAGTTTCCGGTAAATCATGGCTGGACCTGGATTTGATCGAGCTTGTCGATCTTGATTTGCAGCGTCTCGTTATAAGCGCCCACCGTCCCGCTCACCTTCACCTTTTTCCCCACATACTCCGCCAGCTTCTCCTTGGAAAAAGCCTCCGCATTTTTCCCGAGCAGGAAAACCAGCGCCAGCGATTCTTTGTAGTTCTTCGTGAAATTCAAGTAACGCACCGTGCCCGATTTATTCTCGCCCTGCGCCAGCACCGTGCCCTCCACCACCACTTGTTTCCCCGTCATCTCCTTCAACTTTGCCAAATCCGTCGGCGCGTAAACCGTGGCCGCCGCCGCGTCGGGAACTGGAGAGGGCGCGGGTGCAGGTTTGTCCTCGGCCCAAGCCGGGATCGTCAAAACTAGAGCTGCAATGAGCGAATGCGTTTTCATAGTGTCATGCTGTAACCGAAATTGGTTTGCGCCATCAACATTTCGGAAAACTAAATCCGCCGCAACCGAATCCCCCGCGCCGCGCCCCGCGTCCGGTACGTCGCGATCCCGAACGGCTTCGATAGCTCGATCTCGCCCGCGCGCATCCCGATCCGCTTCCCCTGCAACGCCAGATCCACCGCCTGCGCATCATCGATCCACGTCTCGATCTTCTCCTTCGTCACCCGCACGCGGATCTTGTACCAGCGCCCTTTCTCGAACTTCTTCGTCTGGCTCGTCTCATTCTCGGACGCATCATCACCATTGATGTTCGACAGCCCCACCAACGATCCACCCCAGCCGCCGACCACAAAAGTGCAGTGCGTTTCCCCCACCGGAAAAGTCAGCGCACAGAAAAAATCGCTCCCCTCGATCCGCATCGCCTCCAGCTCCACCTCATAATCCTCCTTCGGTAGCTCCCCCGTATAATTCATCCCCGTAATGTCGTTCCCCATATCCAGCACCATGCTCCCATCCTTCACCGTCACCTCACCCTGTCCGGAAAAGCCCGGCTCTTTCCAGCCTGCCAGCGTCTTCCCATCGAAAAGCGGCACCCACTCCGCCGCGTTCGCTACTGGCTCCTGTAAAAGTTCGCGCAATTGCCCCAGCACCACCGGCACCGTCTTCCAGGCATCCTCCTTCCCCTCGTACTCCAGCGCCACCCAGCCCTGGTAATTCGCCTCCCGCAAAATCTTCACCACTCGTCCCAAATCCGCCGGCTCATTCTCCTTCGCCTCCGCGCGACGAATCTCCGTCTTCACCTGCACATTCACCGCATACGGTGCCAGCAACGCGAAGTCCGCATACGGATCAGCCCCGTGAAAATTCCCACTGTCCAAATTCACTCCAATCCACGGGCTCTTCACCGCCTTCAAAAGCTCCAGCAAACCCGCCGGCTCCGCCACGATCCCTCCGTGATTTTCGATCCCCAAAAACACCCCGCGTTTCCCCGCGTAATCCCCGCACTCCTCCAGCGCCGCGATACAATTCCGCACCGCCTCCTCCCGCGCCTGATCCTTCCCCGGACTCCCCGCAAACACGCGCACATGCGAAGTCCCCAGCACCACGCAGCGATCCACCCACAGCTTCACCAGCGCGATCTGCTTCTCCCGCTCCGCCCCCGCCGGCAGCGTGAAAGTATTCCCCACTGCCGTCCCACTGATCGCCACCCCGCGCAGAAAAGCATGCCGCCGCACCTCGCGCAGATAGTCATCCGTCACGTCCGCAGGAAAGTAGTAGCTAGTCAACTCCGCCCCCGCGCAACCGTGCTCCGCGCAGTAGTCAACAAACCCAAGCATATCGAGCGTCCCCGCCGCATTCACCTTCCCCTGATTCTCCTTAAAAAGATCGCGAAACGAGTAAGCCGCCAAGCTCAAGGAAAGCCGCGCCGTCCCCCCGCGTCGAATAGGCTCGATCGAAAAAGCAACCCGGCTGGCGAGCAGAGTTAGTCCGGTGAGTTGGAGGAAACGGCGGCGGGAATGCGGAATCATGCACGCAGTGTGAGCGTTATTCGTGAAAACGGAAAGCACATCGGCAAAAGCAAATTTTTAGCGATAGCCCGGCATCACGGTCGCTGCATTCTCGATTTAAAGACTCAACCCGCTTTCGACTGGGGACGGCGGCGGTCCCCTCCGGAAATGCGCCGCGAAAGTTGCTGTTCCGACGACATGCGGAAAGAGTAACATTCCCTCGTCTCCCCGGCATTATCCGATAGATGCGTATCTCTAATTTACTGGTATGTCGCTCCCCAATCTTTGTGGTCCTTTACTATCTACTGTGAACCGATCCCGCGATTTCATTGCATCAATCGCGCTGGCAATAACTTCCGTGACCATACTAGGTGTGGAACCGCCCGCTCCTATCCCGCATGAGCAACTGTCGGATGCGCCGTTCGAAGGCACAAAATGCAGAATCATCGATTCGCCAGGTTTTGTGAAGGCACCGGAATCGGAGGACGTCATCTACTCGTATCTTGAAATGGGTGAAGCCGTAAAGATGCGCCGTTTCCCATCGATGACTGCGCCCGTCTTCGCCGAGTTGGCGGGAGGAATGTCGAACTTGGAATGCGGCAGCCCCATTGAAAGAGATGGCATTCGCTGGGTAGAGCTATCTCACATCGGTCTTCGTGGCTGGGTGCCGGCAAACCGGATCGCACCTGGAGAGGATCCGTATAAGAATTCGCTCCGCTGGGATGTCCACTTTTTTTCCCCATCCAGGAAAGTAACGGTGGAATTTGGCAATCCTTCCGTGGGCTACGTGAAGGTGGTAAAGGATGGTTTTCGGAATGTTTCCTACGGGCTGCCATTGGAGCCGTGGGTAATGTTTCGAGTGGATGGCGACCTATTTTTTTCGAGGGATGAAAACCTGATCGCCCTTACCTACGGGAGCCCTAGCTATGGCATTGAGGTTCTCATTTATGGACGGCGCGGGAAGGAACGTTTCAAGATGCTCAAGACAAACCTCACGATGCGGTGCTGGGAGTTCATTCAAAAAAAAGGCCTTGTCCCGAAAAAGGCTAATCTATCACACATGTATGTGGATTTGGACAAAGCATTGGAGCACGGTTTTCAAATGAGCATTGGTGGAAACTATTCAGGTAGTAGTGGGCAGACGAACTTCGGCGTCTATCACCTCGTATGGAACAGGCCCGGGAATGAATTAACACTGATCGCTACTGATGCACCATCCGTCGCGGGTGGCCATCCAAAGTAGCCTTCAATTTCCCGCTGCGCACAACGAGCACGGTGAAAGAGGGGTCATGCACAAATAGGGTGGTTGTTAGTCGATGGGGAAGTAGTGATAAAAGCGGCGCGGCGCTCCGGGGGGGGGCCACACGTTGGAGAGTGTCACGCCACCTGTGCGTAAAGATACTTCTGAAAACCGGCGAATACCTTCCCGATCTCTTCGGGTTTGCCGAGGTCGGCCACGGCGTCGGCGATGGAGTTGTGATATTTCAAGCGCAGCAGCGGCGTGAGCTTTTCCTGATCGAAGTTCTTCCACGCCCACGCTGACGTAGTGCTGGAGGACGAATTCGAGGAAGACCTGCTGCTTGGCGTTGAATCGGGTGTTGATGGCGGGCGCACAGAATCGGCGGCGGGAGCTTCTGCCGTGTGGAGTCGGCGGTTGGGAAACTAACGTTCCTGTTATTTCGCCCTGAGCGCCCGGCGGTAGATTGCCTCGTATTTTTCCACCGCACGCTCCCACGAAAAGTCGCACGCCATCGCCCGGCGCATCAGCTTTTCCCAATGCTTCGTGTCCTCGAAATACCGCTTTGCGCGCACGATCGTGTCCCAAAGTGCCGCGGCGGTGTAGTCGTAGAAGACCAGACCATTTCCCGTGTCGTGCGTGGGGTCGTAGTCGCGGATCATTTGGAAAAGGCCGCCGGTCGCGCGGGCGATCGGGAGCGTTCCGTATTTCAGCGAATACATCGCGGTGAGCCCGCATGGCTCGAAATGCGACGGGATGAGCGACACGTCCGCGCCAGCCACGATCAGGTGCGCGAGGCGATCGTTCATTTCTTTTCGATACGCGAAACGGCCCGCGTGGCGTGCGCTCGCGATCAGCAATTCCTTCTCATAGGCCGGCTCTCCTTCGCCGAGCATCACGAGCCGCACATCATCCGCCAGCAGCCGGTCGAAGAGCGGCAGCAGCAAGTCGATCCCCTTCTGTTCCGCCAGCCGCGATACCATCCCGAAGACCGGTCCGCGCGGCGAGGGCTCCAGCCCGCATTCCTTCAGCAGAGCGGCTCGCGCGGCTTTTTTTCCTGCAAGGTCGTCCGGCGAAAAACGCTTTGGCAGCCGCGTGTCAGTCGCAGGATTCCACGTCGCGTAGTCCGCGCCATTGAGGACGCCAGATAGTTTTCCGGCGTTCTCGCGGATGACGGCATCCAGCCCGCAGCCGTATTCCGGCGTCTGGATTTCGTGCGCGTAGCGGTCGCTCACCGTCATCACTTGATCGGCGAAAAGGAGGCCGCCTTTTAGCAAATTCAGGTTCCCGTAAAACTCCACGCCCTGTGCGCCGAAGTAACTCGAATGCAGATTCGTCAGCCCGAAATCGTGTCCCCAAAAACTGCCTTGGTACGCGAGATTGTGAATCGTCAGCACCGTCTTGAACGGCAGCCGCCGATCCTTCAGCAGCACGGGCACGAGCGCCGTTTGCCAGTCGTGAACGTGGACGATGTCCGGCCCCGGCACGAGCCGCCGCGCCAGCTCCACCACGGCTTTGGAAAACCAGATGAATCGCTCGGCGTTGTCTTCGTAGTCGCGTCCATTTTCGCCGTAGAAACCGCCGCGATCGAAATACTCGTCGCGCCGCACCAGAAAAACCTGCGTCCCGTTCGGAGTGGTCGCTTGGAGGATTTCCGCGACGTGAACTTTTCCTCCAATTTGAATGGGAACCGCCACTCCCGTGCCGACCGCGCCGAGTTTCAAATCCTCGCGCAAGCCGCGATAACACGGCAGCACCACGCTCACCTCGTGCCCCGCCGCGGCGAGCGCGCCGGGCAGCGCTTCGAGCACATCGCCGAGGCCGCCGGTGCGAGCGAGCGTAGCCATTTCACTGGCAGCGAGGAGAATTTTCATGTGCGCGATGGAATCGCGAATTCCCGCCGCGTGGCGAGAAGGAAGTAGGCGCTCGGGCTTACGGCGAGAGCGCGCGCGGTCCGGCGAGGTTGGAAAATGTTGCGATGGTTCGCGGGCCGGACGGGGCGCTGGCGCTGACGATGCATCCGACGAGACAATCGCCAGGCAGGTCGAAAGTGGCGGTGCCAATCGCGGTCCATGTAATGCCATCGGGCGAAGTCGAGCCAGTGAAAACCGAGCCGCGGCGCGCAAGTTTTAGCCAGCAGGGAAGCGCGGGTGCGGTGGCGACGAGGCGCTGCAATGAAGTCGCGACGCCATTGCGCCAGCGCAGAGTCGGGCGGGTGTTTCCGAGCAGGCTCAGCGATGCCTGCCGCGCATTTGGCAGCAAAGATTCGCGGAACATCAGGCCGCCGAACGACTGCGAATTTGCGCCCTGCAAACTGTCGATGCGCGTGATGATTTCGCCGTCGCCGGTCCACGGCTGCCATAGAAAATGGAGCGCATCCGACGTGTCGCCGATGCCCGTGCCGACGGCGCGCACGGTGAAGACGGAATTCACCGCATTGGCCAGGCCGGATGCGACGCCGATGTCCTGCGCGCGCCATGGATTCGGGAGCGGATTTGCGCCGGTGACGGAGATGCTCACCGGGGCGGAAATCGTGACTGCGCCGGCGTCATCCGTCGCGCGGGCCGTGAGCGAATACGTGCCGCTCGACACGCCAGTCCACGCGAGGACGAACGGACTGGCGCTTACTTCCGCGAGCTTTTGCGGGCCGCTGAAAAACTCCACTTTCACCACGCGCCCGTCCGCATCCGCGACCGTCGCGGCGAGAGGAATCACCGCGGGCGCGGCGTAGGTTGCGTTCACCGCGGGCCGTTTCAGGAAAATCGTCGGCGGGATATTTGCGCGCGGATTGACACGGAGTAAAAGCGGCGGCGTCGAGAATACGCCACCGTCCCCGTCATCGATTGTCGCCACGGCGCTCCGCGTGCCGGTGGTGGTGAAGGTGCCAGCGATTTTCCGCAGCACGGCTTGCGCGGCAGCGGGAGTCGCCGCCTCGGTGAACGAAATCTCCAGCGGCGTGTTGCCGGTGCCGCCGCTCAGCTTCCCGATCGCCACGCCGCCGAAGCGCACGTTTGCACCGGTGACACTGACCTGCCCCGGCGCGAGACCTTCACTCAAAACTGTGAGCGAATCGCCCGCGCTCGCGAGAGACAGCGCGATCTTCAATTTTCCGAACTCCAGACCGCGGCTGTCGGCATCGCTGAGCGTCGCCGCGGCGTCGAAAATCTGCGGCGATGGGCTCACACTCAGGATTTGGCGGGCGAGAGACCAGGCGGCTTGCGGGGCGAGATTGGTGGCGTTGGGGTACAGCCGCGCTTCGCGGATAACTTGCGCGCCGAGGTCGTCGGTGACGGTTAATTGCACGCGGAAAAAATACGTCTCCGTGGTGCTGTAGATCGGCGAAATCAGCGCAGTCGCGGTCGCGGCGGTGACGGCGGGCTCGGAGTGTTCGTGCTCGTTGTGATGCAGGAAAACTTGCCACTGCGTGGTGGTCGGATGGCCGGGGACTTCGGTAACGAGCCGCGTCAGCGCGTAGGCGGTGTCGCCAGCGAGCGAGTATTTGGTGCCGTCGATCGGAGTCAGCAGCGTCACCTGCGGCAGCGAGTCGTTGACAAAAATCGGGACGCTCGCCGTCGCCGTCGCGCCGCCGGCATCGGTCACCGTCAGCGTCGCATCGAAGCGGTGCGCCGCGGCGCTGGTGAAGACGTGCGTCGGCGTCGGTGAGGTGCTCGTTGTGCCGTCGCCGAAGTCCCACCGATAGTTGAGCGGCAGGTCGTCTGGATCGAGCGATCCCGCGCTGCTGAAATCGACGCTGAGCGGTGACGCGCCGAGCGCGATGCTGGCGGAGGCGGCGGCGGTCGGGGCGAGATTTCCGCCGGGCGCATAGACGATTTTGAAAACCGTGGCGCTTCCAAAATCGACGGCGTAGAGCGAGCCGGATGCGGGATGCGTGGCGAGAAAAACGGGGGCGATGCCGGTGGCAAAATCGTTCACCTGCACCAAATGGTTGCTCGCATCGAAGACGAAATTTTTGATCCAGCCGTGTCCGAAATCGCCGTGAAAATAAGTGCCGCGAAAGCTCTCGGGAAAATCCGTGCCGGTGTAAAAGACGCCGCCGACGCTGGCATTCGCGCCAAACTGCGGACCGGCCACCGGCGAGCCGGCAGCTCCTACAGGGACTTCGGTCGCGATCTGCTCGACGAAGGCCGGGACGAGCGCGGGGCCGTCGGGATTGGTGAGGCGGCCGACGCTGAGCGCGGGCCGATTGTGCATGAAGTGCGGAATGCTGGCGGGCACTTGCACGGCGGGTCGCAGCGGATTTGGCCACGAGGGAGTCGCGAGCGTTTCCTGCACGAGCAGATCGCGAAATTTGAAAAAGCCACCGAGCGGATTTGGCGCGTCGCGATTTTCCGCGGTCAGGATTTGAAAACTTTCGTGACGGGTGAGGCCTTCGAAAAGCGGCCAGCCGCAATTTTTCCCGGGGCCATTGATGACGTTGATTTCCTCCCACGCGCCCCAGCCGACATCGCCGAGCACGATCACGCCGGGGTCCGCGTCGGCCGGGTCGTGGCTGCCAGTTTCCGGGCGGATGGTGAAACGAAATGGATTGCGAAATCCGAGCGCCCAGACGCGCGATCGGGCGGAGCGCGGATGCGCGGGATCGAAGAAGGGATTGCTCGCGATACCGTTGCCGGTTTCGGGATCGAGCCGCACGATTTTTCCAGCGAGAGAATCGACTAGCTGCGCGCGAAATGCGCCGACGTTTTCCTTCGCGGTGATGATGCCGTCCGCGAGCGCCTGCGTGGCGTAGGTGAGACCGGGGATCGAGCCGTCATCGACCTCTTCGTAGTTGCCCGTCTCGCCGCACGAGGCGAGCAGCGTGCCATCATTTCCAAAGACGAGCGCACCCGTCCCGTGCGACTGGTAGCAGATGGGAAAACCGGTCGTCTTGCTTTCACCGAGCAGGATTTTTCGGCTCGCGGGATCGACGCTTTTGAAGCCATCCGAAGCGCGCGCGGTGTAGCGCGTGATGCGACCGATGGTGGCCGCGAAATATTGATTCGTCGCCGGGTTGTAGTTTGCCGTGCCCGCATTCAGCAGGTGATGCCGGTCCACGACGTAGCTCACGTAGATGTATCCGTTTTGGTGGAAGTTCGGATGCAACGCGACGCCGAGCATTCCGAAGTCTCGCCACGCTCCGACTTCGTCGCTGATGTCGAGCAGGGGCGTGGGAAGTTTCACGCCGTTTTCCACGATCCAAATGCGGCCGGCGCGTTCCCAGACATAGATGCGATTGGCCGCGTCCGGGCTCGGGTCAAAAGCGATACCGACCGGTTCGGCCCAGCCGCTTCCCACGGTCTGACTGCTGAAGCCGGGCGGCAGCGTCAAGGCCCGGAGAGTCGGGCTCCAGGCCGCGCTGACGACAGCCAGCGCGATAAAGATTCCGAAACGAATGAGTCGGTGAATGGATAAAGAATGATGTGTTTTCATGCGTGAAAGGCCCGCGCCCAGCCGCAGGAATCGTGCTGTGCCGACGGCGAGCGCGCCCGGTCTTATGCCGCGTCCGCGGCGGTTTGTCACGAATGCGAGGTTGTGCTTCCGGCGGAGAAATGTTTGTTCAATCGCCATGACATTTTCCATGAAACGAAATTCCCTCCTCGCCCTCCTTCTCGCCACTTGCTGCGGAGCCACCGCCCACGCTCAGACGAAGATCGCGACGGTAAAAATCAGCGAACTTTTTCAGAAATACGCGAAGGCGAAGGAGAACGACGAGGACTTCAAGAAGCGCCTGCAGGGCGTGGCCAATGAGGCCAAGGCGAAGCGCGAGGCCTTTCAAAAAGGGAAGGAAGACCTCTCGAAATATCCGGCGAATACCACGGACCCGGCCGCGATCACGAAGCTGAAAGAGCTGAAGGAAATGGAGCAGTCCATTTTGCAATTCGAAGGCAAGGCGCGGAACGACGCGGATCAGGAAAGTCGCAAGCTGCGCAATGAACTACTCGGGGATATGCGCAAGGTCATCAGCGCGAAAGCCAAGGCGGGGAACTATTCACTCGTCATCAATATCTCGGCGGAAAACGCCGCGGGCGTCCCGGATTTCCCGTACAGCACGGAGGATAACGATCTTACGAACGACGTGCTCACAGAACTCAATGCTGGCCGCATTCTGAAGGACATCGACATCGGCGTGCCGACAGAACCCGCGAAGACTGAAGTGAAACCCGCGGACAAAAAGACGGACAAGAAAAAGTAGTTCGCAGCGCCGGGGTCGTCCGCGGCTTGGCGATCGTTTTGATGGAAAAGCAGCAGTCTCTCATCTCGCGTCTGTTTTGGTTTGGCGTGGGCGGCGCGATGAGCGTCGGCCTGAATGTCGGACCGTTTGCGTGGATGCGGACGCATACGAAGCTGCCGGACGCGGCGGCGCTGGGGATCAGTCTGTTCTGCGTCACGGTGATCTTTTCGATCTGGAATTACTTCGTGAATTTCCGCACGAAGCGCGGCTTCAAAGAGTGCCAGGCGCGCTACCTCTCGGCAGTGGTGTTCTGTTATCTGCTCACGCTTTCGCTCGCCCTCACGGGGATTAAAAAATGGGGCGGCACCAATGCACTCGCCTATAGTATCGTCGCTGGATGTCAGGTCGCGGTGGCCGGTCTAAAGTTCGTCCTCTACCACCGCTGGGTTTATCCACGGGATGAACCGGCGAGTGTCGTGCGGCCCGCCGTCGAGTCGCGCTAATGCGACAGTGCCGGCACCGTTTCGCGCTGTGCATTTCCGCAAAAACGAAGGTGGCACAAAAATAGTTTCGTTTGATTCTCCAGAAAAAACGGGAAGAACCGCGAAGCAACCGCGCTTGCCAAAGGATTTGATCGCGGCATTTTGAAACGCATGCATCCTCTGCGTTGCCCAGCCAGTTTCCGGTGCGACGGTGGCACCGCCCGTGCTATTTTGGAGCGCAGCTTCAAACTCTTCTTATGACCTTCCTCGTTGTTGATGATAACCGCCTGCTGAATCGCTTTTTGACGACTTACCTTCGCGGCAAAGGCCACCAGGCGTCGTCTCTCACCGACAGTTCCAAAGTGGAATCCTGGCTCGATCTAAATTCGTGCGATGCCATCATCCTCGACATCGGCATGCCGAAAGTGGACGGCCTTTCACTCGTCTCGCCCATTCGCGCGAAATACCCCGACCTGCCGATCGTCATGTTCACCGGCCTCGGCTACGACGAGGAGGCGATGCAGAAGGCGCGCAAAGCTGGCGCGAACGGCTACGTGAGCAAAGGGCTCGGGCCGAGCGAAATTTATTCCGCCGTCATGCGCGTGTTGCAGCAGCAGCCGGAGAAGGTCGCCTAAAAATACTCGGCGAGCCGTTCCTTTAGCAGTGGAGCGGGCCACTGGCCGGGCACTTGGGCGGCGTCGAGGAAGCCGTAGTTCAACACCGAACCGGCGCACGCCAGCAGCGGGCGCGACATTTTACCAAATCGCCCCATCCCCATCACGCTCAACGCGCGCCGGGGGCTGCCCGACAGCAGACTGGCCAGCGTCATCACATCCGCCACCGTGCGCGTGAGTGTCGCCACTTTGAAAACATCCGCGCCCGCCGCGAAGGCGCGATCGCGCAGGGTTTCCAGTCGGGAAAGGGCGGGCGTCGATTTGAAAAAGTGCGCGGAAAGAATCACCCGCACGCCCCGCTTCCGCGCCTCCGCGATCGTCGCCGCCAGCTCGCGCACCGAGCGGAGTTCCACGTCGATGCAGGCCGCCGCCGGCAAAAACTGCGCGTAAAGCTCGCGCCGCCGCGCCACCGGCAGCAGCGCCGCTCCGCCTTCCGAAGCATGACGAACCGTCACGATCAGCGGAGCAGGAAGCCTCGGCAGCGCGCGCACTAAGGGACGCACGTCGTCCGCAAAGTGATCCACCCGCATTTCCAGAAGATCGACCGCCCCTACGGGCAGTCGCAACGCGCACGACAACGCCGCGCGACTTGGTATGGTCCCGACGACTTGAAAAGTTTTCGGTAACTCGCCCCGGTTTTTGCTGGCACTATTGCTGCGTCTCACGCGAATCACACGGCTCGCCGAATCCATATCGTTCACTCCCCACCAAATGCTCGACCGCAAAGAAGAACTCAACCGCCAAATGCAGCAGATCCTCGACGGACTGCTCATGGTCGTTGCGTTTTGGGGTGCCCACGCCCTGCGTTTCGTCGGCAACACGTGGTTTCCTTTCGACAAGCAAATCGCACCGTTCAAGGAGTTTCAGTGGCTCCTCTTCGTCATCATGCCCTTCGGCCCGATCATCCTCGAGTTGCAAGGATTCTATTCTCATCTCCTCCACAAATCTCTCCCCCGTTCCATCGGCCAGCTCGGGCGCACTGCCTTCTGGCTCGGCCTCCTCATCGCCTCGTCCGCCTATTTTCTAAAACTCGACGTCCCCAGCCGGGCCGTCATGCCCCTCTTTGCGCTCCTCGCCGTGTCGGCACTCCTCATTCGCGAACGAGTCTCTATCATCCGCTATCGGCGACGCCTGATAAAAGAAGACATGCGCGAACCGGTCATCCTCGTCGGCACCCCCGCCGACATGAAGGCGCTTCGTCATTCCTTCACGCCTGAGCAAACCATGGAGATTAAAGTCGTCTCCGAGTTCGACCTCGAGACGCAGCCACTCGCCGACCTCATCGCCGCCATGCACGAGCACTCCGTCAGCCGCGTCATCTTCGCCGGCGGCCACGGCCAGATCATCCGTCTGCAGGAAGCCATCGGCGTCTGCGAAACCGAAGGCGTCGAAGCATGGCTCGTGGCCGACTTCATCCGCACCTCCATCGCGCGACCCGATTTTGATGTCTTTGGAAAACGGCCCATGCTCGTCTTCCGCACCACGCCCGACGTTTCATGGGCCCTCCTCGTCAAAGGCTTGATCGACCGCGTCGGAGCCTTCTTCGGCCTCGTCGTCGCCTCCCCGATTTTTCTCCTCATCGCCCTCGCCATCCGCCTCACCTCGCCCGGCCCGATCATTTTCCGGCAAAAGCGCAGTGGGCGCAACGGGCTGCCCTTCACCATGTATAAATTCCGCTCCATGCGGACCGACGCCGAAATGGCGCGCGATGAACTCATCCGCTTCAACGTCATGACCGGCCCCGTCTTCAAAATCGACAACGACCCGCGCGTCACGCCGATCGGGAAATTTCTGCGCCGCACCAGCCTCGATGAATTCCCCCAGCTCCTCAACGTCCTCAACGGCGACATGAGCCTCGTCGGCCCCCGCCCGCTCCCAATCTACGAAGTCGAGCAATTTGCCAACACCGCGCAGCGCCGCCGCCTCTCCATGAAGCCCGGCCTCACCTGCGTCTGGCAAGTCAGCGGCCGCAACCAAGTGACTGACTTCAACGACTGGGTCCGCCTCGACCTCCAATACATCGACAACTGGTCCCTCTGGCTCGACCTGAGAATCTTGCTCAAAACCATCCCCGTCGTCCTCTTCGGATGGGGCGCGCGGTAGTCGGGCGAGAAAGTCCTGTCGTGGCCGGAACAAAAGTGAACTGGAGACGGTTCAAAAGTGAACTCAGGGGTAATCGTG
>JBBRPM010000004.1:0-207222 GCA_038228115.1 Chthoniobacterales bacterium | reverse complement strand
TCTGACTATTTCCGGCGGTCACCCGCGGCCACGGCCAAGAAGAAGAAAATAGTCGGCTCGCCCGCCTTCCTTCCCCCTCTTGTCCCCTCCGCCGCCTCGGAGGTTCATCGCTGCGCTCAGAATGACCGGTTTTTTCCAAACGGAGCCACTACCCGATCTTGGGAAGATTCGGGGTTTGAATTTCCCCTCTTTTCCATTCGTGGAGATTTCTTTGGAATTTAGTGCTTGGGGTTTGGAATTTCCCGCAAGCCCCTCTAGCCTCCGCGCTCGATGAAAAGACTTCTCACGATTTTCTCCCTCGCCTGCGCCGGATCGCTCTGCGCGGAGGAAGCGCCGACGATCACCGTTTCCAAGAACGACAAACTCAGCATCGCCATCGGCGGGCTGAGCGGAGCCGACGCGAAAATCCTGCAGGATGACCTTCTCCGGTCGGGCTTTTTTTCAATCTTGCCCGCGGCCAGTGCGGCCTTCACCGCCAGCGGCTCGGGCGGCGGCAGCTTGAGCGGGACGGTCACGGATCACGGCGGGAAAACGGTGCTCTCGAAGACGTTCAGCGGATCGGCTCGCGGAAAAGTCCACGCCTTTGCCGATGAAATCGTCGAGACGCTCACCGGTCATCGTGGCTTTGCGAACACAAAGATTGCCTTCGTCGGCACGCGCTCTGGGAAAAAGGAAATCTACACCTGCGACGCCGACGGCTCGAACCTCCAGCAGCTCACGCACGACAACGCCATCAGCGTCGGCCCCAGCCTGAGCCCGGACGGACGCCGACTGCTCTACACCGGCTATCAGAGCGGCTACGCGGATGTTTACGAAATCGATCTCGGCAGCGGCGCGCGCAATCGCATCATGAAATATCCCGGCACCAATACCGGCGCGGCCTTTTCTCCCGATGGAGGAAAAATCGCGGTGACGCTGAGCAAAGACGGAAACCCCGAGCTGTATGTGACCGGCTCCGGCGGCGGTGGCGCGCGGCGACTCACCCGCACCAGCGGGTCCGAGAGTTCGCCCACTTGGTCGCCCGATGGCGATGAAATCATTTACTCGTGCGACGACCACGGCGGCTCACAGCTTTACCGGATCTCCGCAGCCGGCGGCAGCGGACGCGCCGTGTCCACCGGGCGCAGTAATTGCACCGAGCCCAACTGGTCGCCGGACGGAAAAAAAGTCGCCTTCAACACGCGCGGCGGCGGCAGTTTCGAGGTCGCCGTCACCGAATTGGCTGGCGGCGGCACGCGCACACTTGGCGAGGGAAACGACCCCGTCTGGGGCGCAGATTCGCGGCATCTTCTCTTCGCCAGCGGCGGCTCACTGATTCTCCTTGATGCCGTATCCGGCCAGCGGACAACACTCGTCTCCGGCGTCGGCAAAGTCTCCGAGCCCGCCTGGTCCCGCTGATTCCATTTACTCATCTCATGAAAACTTCCCGCATTTCCCTGCTCCTCGTCGCCGCCCTCGCCCTCACCCTCAATGGCTGCGCCAAAAAGAACGGTGCCAGCCTGCCCGGTGGCGGAGCTGATGGCGATTTCGTCAATGGCTCTGCGCTGCCCGATCGCCAGGAAGGCGTCTCCTTCCTCGGCTCAAACGTGGACCGGCACAAATTCGCCCCGATCTACTTCGGCTTCGATGCCGACACCATCAGCGGCGGTGAACAGTCCAAAATCTCCCAAGTCGCCGCCTTCATGAAAAGCGCGCCGAATACCATCATCATCGCCGGCTTCACCGACGAACGAGGCACCCCCGAATACAACCGCGCCCTCGGAGAAAAACGCGCCCTGGCCGTCCGCGAAGCCCTCATCCGCGCCGGAGCGAATGGCGGCCACCTGCAAACCGTCAGCTTCGGCTCCGAAATGCCTGCCGACTCCGGATCAAACGAAGGAGCTTGGGCGAAGAATCGCCGCGCGGAATTCGGCGTCGTGCGGTAGCCCAACGGTTTCTCGAAAACGAGAACACGCGCGGGCCTTCCGCGGCGAGACAGCGTTGATAAAGGCCAAAATGTATCGTGTCACCGCCTCAAAGCGGATGTGCCTTTATTTTCTGGAAACCCGTTCTACGTTCCCGCCCATTCACCCTCCCAAATGCTCGAAGACCACACCCTAGTCACGCGAATCGTCAGCCGATTCCACATCATCGTCACGGTGGTGGTAGCGCTCCTGGCCGCCGCGTTTCTGGGTATATCCGCAGGAGAGGGCGATTTTTTCAGTATTTACCTCGCCTTTTTTGGCGCAGCTTTTGTAGCCCTCGTCCTCGCTCTCGGTGACAAATATTGGCTCATCATTCCGTTTGCATTCACTTCACAACTGCCCGCAATTCCCATCAAAGAACGGCTGCTGGAACTCCCTGAGCTGGCCTCTGCTTTATGTAGTGTGGTTTTTCTTGCCCGCTACGCGGTGAGACGTCAGGCCCTTAATATATTTAGGCGGGAGCACGCGGCGGTTCTGGTCTATGTCGCTTGGGTCATGATGGTTTTCGCTTTGAATCCAGTGGGGCTTTCAGACGCCGGCGCCGCGCTTGGCGGTGCCCGCTTTTACGCCAAGATTCTCCTGGCCCTTGCCTCATTCCTGATCATGGCCAATCAGGTAGTCACCGAGAACGACGCCAAATGGGTGATGATTATCGTGCTGTTGGGCAGCGTTTTGAGTTCCGTTTACAATATTTCGATCTTTTTTCTACCAGTGGGACTAGGCGGAGGAGTGTCTCTCGGTAGCGATCCGGACGATTTTTATTCGTGGCATCAGGCGTTGGCGACAGTCCCGATGATCCTCATCACATTCTGCTTTGCTCGCTACAAAGCTTCCGAACTGTTCTCATTCAACCGGCTCTGGGTTGTCGCGCTTTTTGCCTTGTGCATCCTGTTGATCGCGCTCAGCGGTAAGAGAACAGTTATCGGTTCTGTCGTGGTGGTCATGATCGTCGCGTCCGTTCTGCGGAAAGAATGGGGGTTTTTAATGCTATGGCTGGCGGGTGCCGCGATCGCGTCGGGTATAATCGTGATCGGGCACAATAACCTGTTTAAATTCCCTTTGGTTGCCCAACGTGCCTTTTCGTTTTTGCCTGCATCTTGGGATTCGGATTTGCAGTCGATGGAAGGCGGCACAGACGTCTTTCGCTCGGAGCTTCGCCGTCTGGCCTGGCAAAAAATCGAAAAGGATCCTTGGATCGGGACCGGTTATCAAGTTGACCTCAGCCTCGCTCAAGCATTGACCGCCCAATATGCCACGCGGGGTGGCAACACGGAACTGCAGGTGATGCCTTTCGCCATGGGTTCGGCATGGCACAACACGTGGCTGGGATTTTCGGCGGACTTCGGGATTCCCCTCGCGGGAGTTGCCGCATGGATTTATCTCTCCGTCACCCTGCGAGGCATCAAACTCTTCAGGAAGTTATCCATCCACTCTTACTCCGGTATGCTTTCCACATACATCCTACTCTTGAATGTTCGGATTCTTGCTTTCACACATGTTGGCGGGCATACTGCGCTCACGCCGTTCGAGCTATGGTGGATATATGGCTTGCAAGTTGCCTTGCTTGTGAAGCCGCCCGCGAAGCGTGAAGAGCCGCAATTCTTAAATAGAGTGAACAACAAGGTCTCTTGGCGACCCCGCCATGCCTCCAGGCCCTCTCCGCAATTTCGATGAAGTTCCCGTATTCGTTGCGCGGTGCTTACCCCCTCGGTGAGCTTCAAAGGCGTCCCGAGCCCAGCTAATCCGTCTTTTAGGAAATGAGTCTGAGAAAACAGAGTCTGTGGAGTATGCTGCCGTTAGTAGTGGTGACGTTCGTGAATGTGGTTTCTGTCCCACTTTTCTACCGCTACCTGGGCGCAGAAATGTATGCGCTCTGGTTTTATGTTCTGACGTTCACGGGGACTTTTGGCTTCATGGACTTGGGACTGGGGGTTGCCGTAGGCAGATACATGGGAATCGCGTTGGGGAAAGGAGATGAACAAGCTGTCCGGGAATACTGGGGCACAGCCAACGTCATTGCCATCCCATTGCTCGCGTTCATGGCACTCGGTTTTCTGGTGATCGGTGCGTGGTATGGCCCACGCTGGTTTCCAGTGGCACCTGCCAATGTGAGTTTACTTCGCTGGTCCTTCCTTTCCGGCGGGCTCGGGCTTTTTTTTTCCTACTACTGCCAGTTCTGGCTCATTCTTTCCCAAGCTCACTTAGACTTCAGATTTGTAGGAGTACTCCGAACGGCTATGAGCATCTTGCAGGTCGTTCCGGCAATTCCGCTGGCTTGGTGGACGCGTAGCCCCCTCGTATTGATCACGTGGACGACAGTTATCGCCTTTCTTCAACTAGTTGTTTATGTTTGGCATGGCCGCAGAACCTATCGAATGGGATTTGCCTTGGGCCAGGCTCGCCGCGGAAGAGCCTTGGAGATGGCCGCCTACACCGGTAAGACTTTCGCGACCTTGATCGTCAATTCACTTCTCGGGACCGTGGACCGCATCGTGGTCGGCAGGCTCGCCCCCGCCGCCGATTTCACCTATTATTCCATCTGCACGAATGCGGGTGGTCGCATTCAGGGCTTAAGTCAAGCCATCATGGGGCCCGTCTTCAATAACAGCACCCGCGCCTTGGGGGACGGGACGCGCACTTCGCTGGCTCTCGTTTACAATCAGACCTTCGATTTCGTTTTCCCGTGGTATCTTCTGGTTTCCATGATTGTGGTGATCTGGCATCCAGTTTTGCTTCACTTGTGGCTGGGACCGGAATTGAGCGTGCATTTGTTCCCAATTATTTCTCCGATCATTGTCGGCTGTTGCCTGGCGGCGATATCTACCATTTCGAGTGCCCAGTTGGGTTCGTTGAATCGCCTGGGTGCAGGACTAGTTTTTCATATCGCGACCAGCCTGCTGCTGGTCGCTGGAGTTTTCGTTGGCTGGCATTGGTACGGTGTCATAGGCGTGGCTTGGGGCTTTTTATTGAGTCGTATCGCACTGGTAGTGCAAGATCTCTTCGTAATTCGCCTCGTCGGCGCTTGCGGGTGGCTGGCCGCCAGCACATGGCGTCACTTCACCATGCAGGCCGCCGTGGGTTTGGCGCTCTTGTCCACATCATTGATTTGGCCGCGCACATCTTTTTGGCAACTCCTCCCTGCCGTGCTGCACGGTGCGGTTATGTCGGCGTGGATCCTGCGTCATCCAATTCGCACCGTCTGGCGGAAAATGCGCACAGACTTATCTCCGAGCCACGCTTGATTTCACGATGAATGCTTCACAAATTCGTAAAGACATCGTCTCTCGCCACTAACGGGATCCATACATGCAAAAGCGCAGCATTTCGGGAAAACTTACTCAACTCTCCAATTTGCCACTGCCGCAGTGGGCGGCGTTCATCAGTGCGTGGTGGCATCGCGGTCAAAGGGGAATCGTTCCGTGTGTTTTGTCCGGCACGGATCGGATGATCGAGATTCCTTTGCGCGAGTTTTATGAGACTTACTGGTTCTTCTGCGAATCACGTCAGGGCATCCGAGAGATGACTTTCTTTTTGGAAAAGCTGGGGTCGGGAGATGTCATCTACGACATTGGCGCATTTCGGGGAGCTTACGGAGCGGGGGCGAAAGCCAAGTTCGGCGAGACGGTTGGTGTCCATCTCTTCGAGCCGATTCAGAGCAATTACGAAGCCATTCGAGCCATTAAGATGTTGAATCGGCTGGAAAGGTTCGAGGTGGTTCCAAAAGCGGTCGGTCGCGGAGACACGATCCATGGAATGCTCCATGGGGGAGATGCGATGTTGCGCCAGGGCGACTCCGCCGAGGGACTCGTGGCAGTGGAATTTCCATCCACCTCCGTGGATGCCTATATGGCGGAATCCGGAGTACCTCCGACGGTGATGAAGGTAGATGTGGAAGGTTTTGAGTTGGACGTTTTGGAGGGCGCGCGCAACTGTCTGACTATCCATCACCCTAGGCTTTGGATCGAGTTGCACCCTTCCTTTCTCGAAGCGCAGGGGCGGCGATGGGAAGATGTAACAGACCTGCTGAAAGCAATTGGCTACGGAACGCTGACTTTTTTTGAGGACTTTGATATGCCCACACGGTCAGTCGCATTCCACCTGTGGTGCGAACAATGAGTATTCGCATCTATCGCCATGCCGAATTGAGTGAGGAGGACCGTGCTGCCTTGCAGCAAGAGTTGGCGGACTATTACGCCAATCCACCGGAATCCTACTATGCCATTGCAGACCAGGCGGCTACTCAGTATCAGCCAGAGTTGATGCCATTTCATTGCGATTTGGCCACTCGCGTTCTGCCTGGGATGAGAGTGCTGGAACTAGGTTGTGGTACAGCGCATCTTTGTCCGCAAATAGAGGCTGCTGGGGGTCATTACACTGGCATGGATTACAGCTCCGAGTTACTAGAGAAGAATCGGCGGCGTTTTCCACAAGCCGTTTTTCACCCTACCGGGACGGACTTGCAGGAACAATTCGACCTCGTGGCCAGTCTCTACACCATCGAGCACGTCGTCGATCCTCCTGCTTATCTGGAGCGCATGTGGAGCTTTTGCAAACCCGGTGGATTGCTGGGTGTCATCTGTCCTGAGTTCGTCGAGGGAGACTGCTTCCCACCTTCTTTCTACTATGGGACGACGCCCCGGCGGTTGCGGGAGAAACTGCAATCCCTGGCTCTTTTCGATGTCGCCCTCCACCTCATCGACCTCAAATGGAATGCGCCGCGATGGAAAGCTCGCGCCCAGTCTGCCCCGCCGGGGGCTTTTTGGATCAATACCCTTCCGAGTGAACTGAAGGGGAAGATTCACGGGATCGACACCGATGCCGTCCATTTGCCGCGGCGGCAGGATATAGAGTGGTGGTTTCAGCAGCACGGTGCGGAGATCGTGGCGACCTCGAAGACTCTGCCCGGTGTGGCGTCGGAGGTGACCCAATTCAATTGTTATGTCCTCGCGCGCAAGCCGGGGAACTTGGAGTAAAATTTAGAGCCTGTGATGCACTTTCACAAAAACATGACGATGGCGGGCCAAAGGCCCGAGACAAGCCAGCCCAGCGAGGAGGCGGAGGGGACAAGCGGGGGATGGTGGACGGGCGAGCCAACGCCCTGGGAATTCGTCGTACAAGGAGCAAGCCCTGTCAGGGCGAGACAGACGAACCGAGGAGCGTATTTCTTTCGCCCCTTCAGGGCTTTGGCTTCTTTCCATCCCAAACCCAGGGCGTTGCCCTGGGCTGGCTTCTGGATGCACCGTTGGTGCTACGGGGCAAAGTGCATGACACGCTCTCACACCGCAATGACTACCCACTTCCAAACATGAAGCGTAACTTGATCCTGACTACAGTTCATCGGATCAATTCTGCTGCACTGGCACCGTTCTTTCAGTCATTGCACGCTACCGGCTGCAAGAGTGAGATGGTCGTCTTCGCCAGCGCGCTGGACGATGCCTCGCTCCGGCAACTGGAAGACTGGGGAGCGCGTGTCGTTCCCTTCCGATTTCGCGGAAAGCATGTCTTCAACGATGTCGCGCGGTTGTGGTGGCTCTGGCGTCCGCTATTCGCGAGCGGCCTTTCGACGGCGGCCAAGGAACGCCTTGCCCACTTTTCCTTTCATCTCTTCTACCGCAGACACCTGCTCTATCTCGATTTTTTGCGGGAATATGGAACTGAATACCAATCCGTGTTTCTCACGGATAGCCGCGACGTCTTCTTTCAGGCCGATCCATTTGGCTGGGAGCCCACTCCGGGCCTGCATTGTTTTTTAGAAGAGGAAAAAAACAAGCTCGGGACGTGCGTTCATCACGTTGAATGGATCACCAGCCAGTTCGGATCGGCGACTCTGGCCGCTTGGGCTACAGACACCGTTTCCTGCGCGGGCACTGTCTTTGGGGATGTGCCGGGAATGTTCGACTATTTGAATCAGATGGTTTCCGCAACGATGAAGGTAAAAAGCCTCCGCGCTGCCGCTGGAGATCAAGGCGTCCATAACTATCTGCTGCGAGCCGGGCTGTTGTCTGATGTTACTCTGCATGAAAATCGTGGTGGGCCGGTCATGACGCTGGGGCCGATGCAGATGAGCGATCTGCGCCTCGATCATCACGGGGCTGTGCTCAATGACGCTGGGGCGGTCGTGCCAATCCTGCATCAATACGATCGGATTTCTGAATTACGGGAAAGCCTGCTTTCTCAACTTGCGCCGGAGTTGCCTGCCGGGGCAGTGGACCGCTAACGAACCTATCATGCTTGAGAAGCCCTATCGCGCTGAAGTCTGCAATGTCTGTGGAAGTTCGCATTACCGCCAAGTCCATTTTTTTAAGGAGTGGGGCTTGAGTCGGGGAACCGTGCGCGACGTTAGCATTATCAAATGCCGAAGCTGCGGTATTCGTCGCCGGATGCCTGCACTCGTCGATGACTATGAAGAGGAGTATCACGCGCCCTACGTCGAGCAGGGGCAAGCGATTCATCCGCACCAGCTCAGTCATTTCGCCGATTTGATGATGGCTCGCCTGCGCCAGTTTTATGCGAAGGACGTTCGCTTTCTCGACGTGGGATGTTCCGTGGGTCGCGTGCTCCAACTGACCCAGACGATGGGCTTCGTTCCAGTCGGGCTCGATTTTTCAAAATGGGCGGCGAATCATTGTAAAACACTGGGGTTTGAGACGCGCGAGGGTAGCTTGGTCGGTCAATGGGAAGCTGGCGATGTTTTCGATGTGATCCACTGCTGCCACACCATCGAACACGTACCCGATCCCGTGGCCTACCTTCGAGAGATGTATCGGCTGCTCAAGCCGGGCGGACAGGTGATGATGGCGATGCCGAACTACGCCTCCATCCCGCGCCTGCTCCTCCGGGAGAAGTGGCTGACTTGGTGCCTTGATTCGCACTTATGGCAGTTCACCGCGGCGCAGATGTGTGGGCTGTTAAAGGCGGAGGGTTTTACGATCTTTACCTGTCACACTCCTCACGGCTACTCGCCTGATAGTCTGCTCAAGCGGCGGTTGCTAGACTTGGGAGCAACCCTTGGCTACGGTGACGGCTGTAACATCGTCGCTGTCAAAAGCTAGGTATGCCGGCTATCTCCCTGGTCGTCTGCGTTCACAAAGAGCGTGATTTTCTTGAGCGATTGCTTTGCGCATCCGAAGGCTGCTTCGATGATTTGGTGGTGGTTCACGATGGTCCTGAGAGTAACGAAGGCTTTCACGATGAGACGAAACCGGCAGCGATTGACTACGCCACAGTTCAGCCGGGCGCAGCGCTCCCTAAAGGCTACACTGCTCCCAAACTTCCACCCAAACCCGGAAGTATGCACGCCCTAGTCGAAGCATACGGCGGGCGCTTTTTTGAAGGCGGGCGGAGTTTTCAACAGGAGCCGCACTGGCCGTTCGCGTGGAGTCAGGCAAGGGAGGACTGGATTCTCCGTCTCGATGCGGATGAGTTTCCCAGCGTGGAGCTGTGTGCCTGGTTGCGAGCCTTTCGAGCGCAGACTAAATCCCCGGCGGTGTCGGGCTATACTTGCGTGTGGCCTCTCTGGGATGGTCGGCGGGAAGTCACCCACCGCTGGCCCAAAAACCGAAACTTTTTATTTGATCGCCGACGGGTCCGTTTTTTCGGAATGGTCGAGCAAGTGCCTGTCCCAGAAACATCTTTCGAGACACTGGATCTCGTCCTCCACCATCGACCCACGCGAAAATCGTACGGTGTTCGCAACATTCTGCTACGCCGACAAGCCTATCACTGGCGGCGTGTCATTGCGCTTTCGCTTCTCGCACTACCCGGCGACCTTCCAAATTGGCGCTGGGAAGGGCGGGAGTGGCCCGCGCATTGGCAGCGGTTGCGTGAGCGGCCGCTCAACATTGGTTTTCGGAGCCTGCTTACCAGCCCGCTTCGGCAAGCCCGCGAGATATGGAGACAAGAAAGGTCGATCGCATTGTCCGCAGTTGCAGGAACTGGCCTTCATCAATTTATGATGAGCCTGACCTTTTTTGCCTATAAACTTCGGGAAACTTCACACCGCTAAAGACTATGAGCACTGAACTACAACAATCTTACTACGACGACTACTGGAATCGGGAGGAGGAATCGACTTGGACGCCGGAAATCTGCCCGATGGCTGAAGATGAATTCCAAAGAAAACTCGGGCGATTTCGCGGGAAGGAAAAACTTTTGGATGTCGGTTGCGGCGACGCAACAACCTACCACAAACAGCTGTTGAGCATCGTCAAGGAGCTATACGGACTGGACGTGAGCACTCGAGCCGTCTCGCGCGCAGAGTTGATAGGACTGAAATGTACCCGGATTAAGCTTGATTCGGAAGTCTTTCCCCATGCTGATGCAACGTTTGATGGAGCGACTTGCATCGAGGTGTTCGAGCATCTTTTCGATCCATTATTTACCGCGAAAGAGATTTTCCGGGTATTGAAACCCGGTGCTGAGTTAGTCACGAGCGTACCCAATTTTGGCTACTTTGCCGACCGCTTGGAAGCGCTGTTTCGGGCCCGATTGAGAACGTCCGCTTTCAATCCAAACAACCCTTTTGCCGGCGCACACATCCGTTTCTTTAGCCTTCATGAGTTCAAGAAAATGTTTCGCTCGGCGGGCTTCTCCGTTGTTGAGACGATTCCGCACAGTTCATGTTCAATTTTTGACGCGCTGTGGATTTTTGGCCGCCTCGTCGGACTGAGTTGCCAGTTAAAGAGTAAAGTTCCCTACGCGCTCCGGTTGGGTTTCCTGGAGAACTTGTGGCCGTCGCTCTTTGCGCAACACATCATGCTCGTCGTGAAAAAGCCCGGCAGTTAAGGAGCTGATTCGCCCTCATGTCCTTTCAGCACTCTCTTAGGTTGCTGGTTGCCACCGAGTTTTCTCCGAACGCTTCCGGCGGCGGACCGGCGGTCGTTCGGCAGATGCTGCGCGGATGGCCGGCGCAGGATTTGTTTTGGTGGAGTTGCTTGCCGGAAAGTGACCGGCGGTTCGGGCAGCAAGTTGCCGGGCACTTTTGCGGGGGTCTTCCCGCCAAGCTCCGACCACAACTGCGTTTTACCGCTCTTAAGTCTGCTCTTCTCACGATGGCTTGGGCTCCCTGGGCGGCGGCCCATTTCGGTCGGACTATTCGACGGGTCCAGCCCGACGCTATTTGGGTCGTTCCGCATAACTGGTCGATCCTACCACTGGCAACGATCCTGCCAGACGCGCGGACCGGCTTCCATGTGACGATGCAGGACTATGTGGATGTGCATGGGCAGACGAAACGCTTTGGGCTCGTTCGCTGTCAGCGGATGGCGGCGATGGCGGATCGCATTTACGAGATGGCGACAGCTCGAGACGCCACATCGCATCCAATGATCGCGGACCTGCGGGCGCGCACTCATGCGGAGGCGGCACAAATGTTGCACGCCGGATTGGAGGACGAGGACTTCCATTTTCTCGAGAACAAGACCGCGAGCGAAACGGACGAAATTCGCATTGCCTATGCGGGGACGATTTTAGTCCCGCGAGAGTTTGCGCTTTTTGTCGAAGCGGTGGGCCGCCTGCGGCCCAGTTTTCCCAGGCCATTGTCGCTGCATCTTTACGGGTCGCACAGGTACGCAGGCGAGCGGTGGTTTGACGCGTCGTGGATGCAGGAGCACGGAAATCTGGCCGAGCCGGAGTTACTTGCGGCGTTGCGCAATTGCACCTGGGGCTTTGCGCCGATGGCCTTGACGGACGACGACCCGCGTTACAACCGCTTCAGTTTTCCGACAAAGTTCATTACCTACCTGGCTGCGGGTCTCCCAGTCATCACGCTCGGCCATACGGAGAGCAGCGTGATGCAAATGGCCCGGCAGTATCGCGTGGGGGTCGCGACGAATGAGCCTGACGCCAAAGCACTTGCCGAACTACTGCGCATGCCGCTGGCCGACCCATTTCCTTGGACACACCATGCGGAGGAGATCAAGTGCTGCGCTCGCGAAGAGTTTTGCGCCAGCCGGATGCGGGCGGTGCTTTACCGCTGCTTCGAGCGCTGCTCCGAAGCGACGCGCTCAGTCGCGGGATCGTGACTTGCCGCAAGCGCGGAATCTTTGCCGAGGATTCGACGGTAATTTTCCAAGACTCGCACTCCATAAGCCGCCCAAGTGTAAGCGCGCGCTTTCGCGGCGGCGCGCTGGCCGAGGCGGAAGGTGGCTTCGCGATCCGATTTAGCCTGGATGAGCGCAGCGCACAGAGCTTCGACGGAGCCTGCTTCGAGCAGCCAGCCTTCGGGATCGTCTGGCGTGAAAAAATCCTCGACGCCGGTATTTGGCGTGACGGCCAGCGGCAGGCCAGATGCCGCACCTTCAAACATCACCCGCGCGAAACCTTCCTCGAATGAAGGAAGAACGAACACGTCGCACCGGCGATAGAGTTCGGAAAGTTCCTGGTGGCTCATCCATGCGTGCATCTTCACCGTCGCCGGCAGGTCGCGGAACAGGTGTGCGGTTTCGGGAGTCGGAGCGCCGATCCAGTGAAGCTCGGCATCGGTCCAGCCGAGTCTGCGCCAGGCTTCCATCAGAATGCGGGCCCCTTTGCGGAGATTCACACCGGAAGGACAGATGGCGCGAAACGGCTCCGTGCCGCTGGGCCGGAGGCGTGGGGTGAAGCGCTCTACATCGACTCCGTAAAGTGCGTAGAGCAGCTTTTCCGGCGGAATGCCGCGATCGGTATAGGTCTTTCCAACGAAGCGACTCGGAATTTGAATGAAGTCGGCTTCGACGAATTCCCTTCGGACGCGGTCGCGATAGCTGGGCGGAAAAAGCGGGGCACGCAGACCATTGCGCCGGTATTCCTCAAAGACGATCTCGTGCTGAAAATCTGTATGCGTCGATCCCGACTCCACGAGTGTACGAACCCCAGCGCGCCGCGCCGCCCGAAAACTGTGCAATCCCACGCCTGAGAGAATGACGAGCAAATCTGTCTTCCGGGAAAATTTGGGTTTCAACCAGAAATCGAACGCCCGGCAAAGCTGAAGGTAGTAATGATTTCCACCAACCCACGATGGCCTCATCTGGAGCGTCCTCAACGCATAATGCAAGGGCAGGCAACTGGTGCCCAATTCCGCCCGAATTTTCTCGAAACCCGGCCTCGTACGGGTCGTGAAAAAATGGTCCAGCACACCGGCGGATTGGAGTTCGCGGGCTTGGTTGACCAAATGGAAGAGATCAAGGCTGGCGAGCGTGATCTTCATGGAAAGGTCGGCATGGAAAATCGCGAAAGTTGACATGAACTTGGGAGGCCGCCTAGCTTTTTTCGGATGCGAGTCCTTTGGATATGCAGTTTGCCTTTGAGCGTGCAAAAACAGGCGCTGCAAGGCGAGGAGCATGGGGCTCAGGTGGCGATGCCGTGGGTTCTGGCGCATTTCCCGCCACCAGCGGGGATAGAATTGCATGTCGCCTGCCTCTGGCCGGGTGGGTCGGGTCGAAAGACGGTGGAATTTCAAGGGGTGCCATTTCATCTGGTCGCCTGTCCAAAGAAGGGTCGCGCGCTGTTATTTTTCCAGAGGGATGCATCTTATTTCCGGTCACTCGTGGAAGAGTTGAAGCCGGATGTCATCCACGGCTGGGGCACGGAAGACAGCTTTGGATTGGTGGCGCGGAAACTGGCACCGCACCGGCATGTGATCGGCATTCAGGGACTGATCACGGAATATCGCCGCCGGATTCAGATGAGCCCTCGCTCTATCATCACCGGCTTTACCGAAAGGCTGACTTTACGCTCCGCCCGGCGGGTCGTCGCGGAAAGCGATTACTCCAAACGAATCGCCGCACCGCTCTGTCCCCGTGCGGAATTACGGGTCATCGAGCATCCGCTTCGGGGCGAGTTTCTGGAAGCGAAGCCAGCGTCCGGACAGGATCATCGCGCGCTCTTCGTCGGAGGAATCGAAGAAAGAAAGGGAATCCAGGATGCCATCATCGCGTTTGGTCGAGCCGCGCCCGCGGAATGGTCGCTCCACGTGATCGGAAGCGGAACGAAAGAGAACGAAAACGCAATGTCCCGCCTGGCCGGGGAAGTCGGTCTTGGCGCGCGTTTCATGCACGATCGCGCTCTGTCCACGCCGGAGATCGTGGCGGCGATGCAACGAAGTTCCATTTTTCTCCTTCCGACCCGGATCGATACCGGCCCAACCGCGCTCAAGGAATCGCTAACGATGGGGCTCTGGCCCGTCTGTTATGATAACTCCGGCCCTGGCGAATATGTCCGGAAGTTTCGCTTTGGATCCCTCGCGCGGGATCTGGATCGGGGCGCGCTCACGGAAACACTACGATCGGCGATCGAATCGAAGCCGTGGTCCAATCCGCATCTTCGGACGCAGCTAAAAGCCGCAAGCCAGCGAGCTTTTTCGCGGGAGGAGATCTGGCCTCAACTGCAGGGTCTATACGCGAATATCATCGGAGAAACCGTCGCGGAGGCCGGTTCAGCTTAGCCATTTCCTTCCGCCTCGCGGTCTTGCGCGACGCAAAACTTGCAGCGAGGCGCGCTGCCGATTAAAGGCCGTCGCGCCATTCTTCCCTCTCGAACAAAATCCGCGACCATGAAATCTACGCCACGGTGAACAGTTTATGCAGCGTGAGGCGTCGAACCCAAGGCCGCCCCCTCTCAAAACCTGCGCGATGAGCCGCGAACGCCAACTCCTCGTGATCCTCGCATCCGTGCTGGTGCTGTCCTCCGCGCTCAGCCATGCGCTCGTGTGGGCGCTCGATATTCGCACCAGCGGTGTGGAGCGCGGGCGGATCAATGCGGATGCGACGGGAAAACCAGCGCTGGTCCTCGGTTCCTCGCTCACCTTTTTCGGCATCTCCTTCCAACAGGTGGCAAAAGCGATGAATCGCCCGCTGTTAACGCGCAGTGTCGGTGGCTGCTCGCCTTGCGAACTCGAATCGCTCGCACGCGAAGTGCCCGAAGCCACGCGCATGATCATCGGTGTTTCCCTTTTCGACCTGAATGAAAACAACCTCAGCGACGCGCGTCCGACGCTTGTTCCTTTCACACAAACGATCGCGGATTTGCGCGCGAGCCACAGCGATTGGACGGCGATGAAGCGCGTTGGCTGGTCGTATCCAGTCCCGTGGATTCAGCAAGTGCTCCCCGTCGCCGGTCGGTCGAATGCGGTAATGGTGAACCTCCGCGGCAAGGTCCGGGCGCTTCGGAAGCAGCCGGCGAATCTGGATTTGGAATCGAAGCTCACATTCAAAACGGATGAAGATTCTGCCCGTCCCGAGAAACTGAGCGATTGGGATCGTGGGCGCGTCGGGCGAAACTTGTCACAACTTTCCGCATCGGGACTCGCCCATGGGAGGTTCGACGGACCGAAGAGCCTCGCCCTTGCGCGCATTCTCGCTCGCGCAGCGCAGCAGGAGCCTGCCGTCGTTATCGTCCTCCCCGTTTCTCCGCCATATCGGGAAGTATTTGCGGATGCCATATCGGTGGAGCATTTCGAAAAAGCGCTCGAACGAATCAAGATCGCAAACCCGAAGCTCCAAATGATCCGCCTGGATCACGAGCCCGCGCTGCAACCGGCGGAAATTTTCTGGGACCTCGTTCACTTTAACGATGATGGACGCCGCATTGCCACGCGTCGCGTCGTCGAGCAACTTTCAGTGGAAGCCACGCGATGATTTTCACGTCGTTCGAGTTCATCGCGTTTTTCATCGTGCTCCTGATTCTGCGGAGCGTGATGACCAATTTCACCGCGGAAAAGTGGCTCCTGCTTATCGCGAGCTGGCTCTTTTACATGAGCTGGAATCCGCCCTTCGTCCTGCTGCTCATTTTCACGTCCACACTCGATTTTTTCGCCGGACGCTGGATGGAAAAATCTGCCAGTCAGCGAACTCGGAGACTGCTCCTCACTTCCAGCCTCGTCGCCAACCTCGGCGTTCTGGCGTATTTCAAATACACTAATTTCTTCCTCGAAACCTGGCACGGGATGCTCGGCTCTTTCGGGATCAAATTCGATCCGGTCCTGCTCAACATAATCCTTCCCGCCGGCATTTCGTTTTTCACCTTCCAGAGCATGAGTTACACGATCGACGTGTACCGACGCGCCATCCCGGCGTGTCGCAGCCTGCGTGATTTTTTGCTCTTCGTCGCCTTCTTCCCGCAATTGCTGGCCGGCCCGATCGTCCGCGCAGCCGACCTGCTTCCACAACTCCTCAAACGCCGCCGCGCGAGTGGAAGGGATCTCGAAAGCGGCCTCGCCCTCTTCGCCCTCGGCGCGATCAAAAAGCTCGTCGTCTCCGATCAAATCGCCGGTCACGTCGATCTCATCTTCACCCATCCGGGAAACTACGACGCACTCTCGCTCTTGTTTGGCGCGGTTGGTTTCGGGCTCCAAATCTACTGCGACTTTTCGGGCTACAGCGACATGGCCATCGGCTGTGCCCGGATGATGGGTTATGAATTTCCGGTCAATTTTCGGATGCCCTACAGTTCCACCAGTGTCACGGAATTCTGGCGGCGCTGGCACATCTCGCTGTCCACCTGGCTCCGCGACTATCTCTACATCTCGCTCGGCGGAAACCGCCGCAGTCCGACGCGCACGCACATCAATCTCATGCTCACGATGCTGCTCGGCGGACTTTGGCACGGCGCGTCGTGGAATTTCGTCATCTGGGGCGGACTGCACGGGCTCGGCCTCATCCTTCACAAAACATGGCGCTCAATACTGGGGAAACGCGGCGCGATATTGGACTCGTCTCGTTTCGCCTCACCCGTTGGCTGGATGCTCACCATGTCGCTCGTCCTCACTGGCTGGATTTTCTTCCGCGCATCCGGCCTGCGCGACGCCACAGCCATGCTCATGCGTATCCTCACTTGGGACACGAGCGGCATCCGCCTGCTTTCGCCGCAAACCTTTATGTCGCTCGCGATCGTCGCCGGCGCGCACCTGTGTGTGTCGAAAGACAGCAATTGGACCGCTTGGATCATCGAAAAACCGATGCCCGTCCGCGCCATCGCCTACACCGTCCTGCTGATGACCATCCTCTGCCTGGGCGCGAGAGAATCTGCGCCTTTCATTTACTTCCAATTTTGAAAGGTCCAAATTCGACGGGATGAAAATACTCATTTCCGGCATCTGTGGTTTCGTCGGGAGTGCGCTTGCCCGTTTTTTTGTTCAGGAATGCGAGGGGATCGAGGTTGTCGGATTTGATAATTTCATCCGCGCGGGCAGCGAGCTGAATCGGCGGGATTTACAGGCGCTCGGCGTGAAGGTTTCGCACGCAGATTTGCGCGCGCAGAGCGACATCGAGGCGCTACCAGCGGTCGATTGGGTAATTGATGCAGCCGCAAACGCGAGTGTGTTGGCGGGCGTGGATGGGAATACGAGCAGTCGTCAGATCATCGAGCACAATCTACTCGGGACTGTGCAGATGCTCGAATACGTCAAGGCGCGCCGCGCTGGATTCATCCTGCTAAGCACCAGCCGCGTCTATTCCATCCCGCCGCTCGCCGCGCTGCCGATGCGGGTGAAAGACGACGCCTTCACCCTCGACACCGGCAGCACTCTACCGCCGGGCGTGACCGCCGCGGGAGTGAACGAAGACTTTTCCACCGCGCCACCTGTATCGCTATACGGAACGACGAAGCTCTGCTCCGAACAACTCGCGCTCGAATACGGCGATGCCTTCGATCTGCCGGTTTGGATCAATCGCTGTGGAGTCCTCGCCGGCGCCGGCCAGTTCGGGCGCGCCGATCAGGGCATTTTCAGTTTTTGGATCCACTCTTGGATGCGCCGCCGCCCACTGAAATACACCGGCTTCGGCGGCACCGGCCATCAGGTCCGCGATTGCCTGCATCCGCGCGATCTGGCGCGGCTGGTGTTGAAACAAATCCGCCAGCCCAGGCGAACCTCGAGGCGTGTTCAGCATGTCGCCGGGGGCATGGCGCAGGCGATGTCGCTGAAACAACTCAGCGCGTGGTGCGAACAGCGTTTCGGCGCGCATGTCGTCACCGCCGATCCTGGCGAGCGTGCCTTCGATATTCCGTGGATGGTGATGGATTCCTCCCGCGCCGGACAGCAATGGGACTGGCTTCCCAAGATTTCACTCGGCGAAATTCTCGACGAAATCGCGCGCCACGCAGAAGAGCATCCCGATTGGCTGGACATCACCGCTTGACGGATCGAATGCCGCACCCGACCAGCAATCAGATTTTCAAATCCAGACTCCCAAATGCTCGAACACGAACAAGCGCTCTATGTCGGTGCCCCGCGCGGGGAATCTCTTTCCAAGACGCTCCAGCTCATCACAGGGAAATTGATTCGTCTGGGAAAACTTTCCGGCAATCGTCTTCTCGACGTCGGCTGTGGCGATGGGGCATTCACACGGGTTTTGGCCGCGGAATTTGGCGAGATTCACGGCATCGACGTGCAGGAGCCGTATCTGGAAATTTTCCGCCAAGCCGTGGCCGGAGACGCCCGCTTTCACGTCGCCAATATGTCGGCGTCGGACATGACTTTCCCGGATGCGCATTTTGATTCCATCGTTTCGATCGAGACGATGGAACATATCCCTGACCTCTCCGGTGCCGCCGCCGAAATCTGTCGTGTCCTCCGACCCGGTGGCGAGTTGCTCATCACCGTTCCGAACCGCTGGTTTCCGTTTGAAAATCACGGCATGCGCATCGGGCTCGTGGGAGCGGCACGGTCGCATTCCGCTGCTGCCCTACTTCCCTTGGTTGCACCGACGCATCTCCCTCGCGCGCGTCTTCAAGGCCGCTGACTTGGATCAGCTTTTCGTCACGCGCGGCCTGCGACGCACCGGGACGGATTACGCATGGCCCACCTTTGAACACGGGGGCAACCGATTCCAACCGCTGCTGAAGCCGTTCTTTGGCTTAATGCGAAAAATGGAAGGCTCGCCGTTAAAAATGTTCGGGTCGTCAGTGATCGTGCGATACCTCAAGACGTAAGCGAACGCCTGCCGGCATGACGGTCTCATTCCTCCACACCTGGCCTGGCGCCTACCGGAAACTGCTTTCCAAATAGGGACCGTCTTTGCTCCCAACATCCACGACGACGATTTCGTGCGGCACGGCGGGAGTTTGGTGTGAAGATGCTCTACCATCGACGGAAGCGAGCCTTCTTCATCTCGCGCGGGGACGACGATACTGAAGAGCGTCAGCTTCGGTGCGGCGGGATCGCTAGCCGATGCAGGCGTCATGGATTTCGCGGAGGATTTCGGGGATGCCGTAGCGGTATTTCCAAGCCGGGAAATGGCTCTGGAATTTTCTCACATCGCTCACCCACCAGATGTGATCGCCGATACGGTTGTCCTCGACGTATGTGTAGTCGAGCTTGCGTCCGCTGATGGCCTCGCATTCGTCGATCGCCTCCAGCATCGAGCAATTCGAGTGGCGGCTGCCGCCGAGATTGTAAACTTCGCCGGCACGCGGGGCGTTGAAAAATTGCCAGAACGCTTCGACGAGATCGTGGCTGTGAATGTTGTCCCGCACCTGTTTTCCCTTGTAGCCGAAAACGCGGTAGGGCTTTCCCGACACGGTGCATTTCATCAGGTAGGCGAGGAAGCCGTGCAGCTCGGTGCCAGCATGCGCCGGGCCGGTGAGGCAGCCGCCGCGGAAGACGCCGGTCTTCATGCCGAAGTAACGTCCATATTCCTGGACTAACACGTCAGCCGCGACTTTCGATGCGCCGAAGAGGCTGTGCTTCGTCTGGTCGATCGACATGGTTTCGTCGATGCCTTCGCGGTAGGCGTGCGCGGGGTCGATTTCCCAGCGTTTTTCGAGTTCCACGAGCGGTAGCCGGTTGGGCGTGTCGCCATAGACTTTGTTCGTGCTGGTAAAGATGAAGACGGCGTCCGGGCAGTAGAGTCGCGCGGCTTCGAGCACATTCAGGGTGCCGGTGGCGTTCACGCTGAAATCGGTGTGCGGCTCGCGTGCAGCCCAATCGTGCGAAGGCTGCGCCGCGGTGTGAACGACGACTTTCACCGCCGAACCGTAGGTTTGGAACAGCGCCTTCACCGCATCGAAATCGCGGATGTCGATGGCGGCATGGCGGTAGTTTTTAAGCGAACTTTCCAGCGTCTTGCGGGTTCCAGCCGTGGAAGCCTCAGCGCCGAAAAACTGCGCCCGCATGTCGTTATCGACGCCGATGATTTCCATGCCTTCACGGTGGAGACGCTGGCACGTTTCGGAGCCGATCAGCCCTGCGGAGCCGGTGACGATTGCGATGCTCATTTAGTCGGGAAACATGGATTGGGACCGGTCTGCAAAGCTATCCGCGTGCGCGATGTTTGACAAAAACGCGGGCCGGGGTCCGCGGACGCTAGGGGTCCGACCGGATGAGCGTAAAGAGGAATTGCCGCGCAAATTACTCCGCGACGGCAACATCCCGATGCGTCGGCGTTGGCTTTCCCGGGCGGAAATGTTCGTGGTGCTCGAGCTGGGCGTGGAGGCCGGGGAATTGGGTGCCGATTTCCGCGACCGCGGCGCGGACTGCATCTCGCAAATCGTCGGGGGCGGCTTCGGCGCGGCAGTTGATGATGAGCTGGGCGCTGGTCACGGGGGCTTCGAGTTTTAGGGAGAGTTCGGGGACGAAATCGCTGCGGACGAGATTGATGACGGCGATGTCCCCGAGGCCGGTGTCGGGGCTGAGCGTCATTTTCAGGTGCGCGATTTCGGCTCCGGCGAGGCGGCGCTGGATGCCGGTGGCGATGGTCTTTAGCACGGGCTCTGAGTCGAAGCAGGCGGGGCTGGTGAGTTGCACGGTGGCGTTGAGCCAGCCGAGGAGGGCTTCGCCTTCAGCGTAAAGTTCGTAGTCCACTTCCATCGTGGCGCGCGCGACTTGTTCGCCGGTGGCGATGTGGAGGAACCATTCGGCGAGGCCGCGGTTTTCGCGGACGGAGACGTCGAGGATTTGCGGGTTTGGAAATTCTTCGGCCAGGCGCGCGATCAAACGCTGGAGCCGGTCGGCGGGCATCATATCGTTTTTCGTGACAACGATGAGGTCGGCTTCTTCGAGTTGTTTGCGGTAGATGTAGAGGACTTTGTCGGAGAATTTTCGACCGCCTTCATCGAGGCCGAAAATGCGCTCGGCACGCACGGGATCGACCAGCACGCTGAGCGGGGCGATGAGGAAGCGGTCGCCGTAAATGCGGCGCAGCGGATAGGTGACGGTGGCGACGAGATCGGTGCAACTGCCGACGGGTTCGGCGATGAAGACGTCGGGACGTGTGGCTTCGTTGAGTTTGGCGGCGGCATCGACGAGCGAATTGAAGCGGCAGCAGAAACAGCCGCCGGGGATTTCCTCCGTCGAAAATCCTTTTGCGCGCAGCATCGCGGTATCGACGAGTTCGCTGCCTTGATCATTCGTAATGAGGCCGACCCGCAGGCCGCCGTCGGTGAGATGCTGCGCGAGCGCGGCGACGGCGGTGGTTTTTCCCGCGCCGAGGAAGCCGCCGATCATGATGTAGCGCGACTTGGATAGTGATTCGTTCATTCGTGTTCTTCAGCGGATTGTTTTTCGAGGATGCGGTCGATCGTGGTGTCGAGGAGCGCGCGGTATGTTTCGAGGTCCACACATTTCGCATCGGGCGTGCCGTCGATTTCGTAAAGCCAGCCTGCGCCGTAGGGATCGTCGCCGACTTTTTCGATGCTGTCGGCCAGCGCGGGATTGCCTCCCGCAAAGGCTCCGTTGGCCGCGCAGTAGATGTCGCTGATCGCTTTGAATCCCTCGATCGAACCGATAATCGCGCCGCTCGCGATGGCGTCACCTGCCGCCTTGTCCCACTGCACTTCCACGATCTCGCCTAGCATGCGCGTGGCAAATTTCGTGAAGCCGACGCGCCAGCGGTCGCCCTCGATCCGCGCCAGCCAGAAGTGCGACGGACTGTAGAGGCACGCGACGGGCAGATGCGTGACGAAGTTGGAGCGTTTGTAAAAGGAAGTGGCCGGCATGTCGCGGGGGACATTACGGAAGCGCGCGCGCGGCGGCAATTCCCGGCAACTTCACGGCGTGTGGGCGAGGTACTCGATGACTTCGCGGCATTGCGGATGGTCGAGCACAGCGTCGCAGCATGCGCTCTCGACGATTTCGCCGGCGTCGTCTCGGATGCAGAGGCACGCGATCCAGTCGGTGATGCGGCGGGCCTGCGCGACATTGTGCGTGACGATGACGATGGTGTGCCGCTCTTTCAGCCGCACGATGAGTTCCTCGATGGCTTGCGTGGATTTCGGATCGAGCGCGCTCGTTGGTTCATCCATGAGGATGATTTCGGGCTGCGCCGCGAGCGCGCGGGCGAGGCAAAGGCGCTGTTGCTGGCCGACGGAAAGCGAGGTCGCGGGCGTGCGCAGACGGTCTTTGGTTTCGTCCCACAGCGCCGCTTCGCGCAGCGCGGATTCGATGACTTCTTCGCGTTCGGATCGGGCGATTTTTCGCAGCCGCTTTGCGCCGAAGAGGACGTTCTCCGCGATGCTGGCGGGAAAAATAACGGGCTGTTGAAACAGCATGCCGATACTGGCGCGCAACGCGTTTACATCGACGTGCGATGCGTGAATGGACGCGCCGCGGAATCGCACTTCGCCTTTCACCCGAAAGCCGGGAATCATGTCTGTAAGCCGGTTCAGCGCCCGCAGCAGCGTGCTTTTTCCCGCGCCAGACGGGCCGATAATGCCGAAGATCTGATGCGGTCGGACGGCGAAAGAGACACCGCGGAGCAACGCTTTCGCACCCGCATGCACGCTGACATCCCGCGCTTCCAAAATGGGCGCGACGGCAGCGGCGACGGGCGACGGGCAGCAGTCAGACATCGGCCTCCTCGTGCAGGCGCAAGCGGCTCGGAAGCGCGATGAGACTGAGCAGAAAAACGAGCCCGAGCAGGACGAGCGCGGCACCCCAGAGCTTCGAGCCGACGGCGGGATCGAACGAATCCTGCGCGAGGATGAAAATGTGGTACGGCAGGGAAAGGACGGGGCTGTCCTTGATGCCGTGCGGCAGGGTGGCTCCGGCGAAAATGGTGGCGGTGAACATGATCGGCGCCGTCTCGCCAGCCGAGCGCGCGAGGCCGAGCAGGGAGCCGGTGATCACGCTGCCCCACGCTTGCGGCAGCAGCACGGACCACACGATTTGGGTGCGATTCAGGCCGAGGCTCGCGGCAGCTTCGAGATATTTTGAGGGGATGCTTTTCAGCCGTTCGAGGAGCGAAATCGTGACCGTCGGCAGCATGCCGAGCGCAAGGACGAGGCCGCCCGCCAGCCATGATTTTCCCCAGCCGCACCACTGCACGAAAACGAGGAAGCCGAACAAACCGAGGACGATCGTGGGCACGCCGTTCAGCGTGTAAAGCGCGGTGCGAAGCAGTCGCCGCCCGCGCGTGCCGCGAAGCCAGACGTGCTCCACGAGCGCGAGCGCGATGGCGACGGGAGTGCAGGCGAGAAACGCTGTCGCGAGTAGAATGATGGTGCCGACGAGATTCCAAAAAATGCCGCCGGACGCGCCAACGAGACGGATTTGCTCGGTGAAAAATGACCAGCTCAGCGCAGGCGCGCCGCGGTGCGCGATGACGGCGACGAGGCCCGCGAGAATGCCCACGGCGATCAGCGCGCACAGGCCGGCAAACAAGGCCAGGACAGCATCCGCGGCTTTACGCATCGGACCTCCGGGCAAACGCGCTGCCGAGAATGGTGACTGCGCCGGTGATCAAAAGCAGGATGATCGCGAGGCCAGCCATCGCGGCCCAGTGCAGCGGATCGCCGTAGGCGATATTCGTTTCGGAGCCGCCGAGTTTGCTCGTGATCGTCTGCCCGGCTTCGAGGAGCGGGCGCAGTGAAAACCACGACGCGGGCACGTTGTTATCCTGCCGTCCGACGACGAGGAAAACCGCGATCGTTTCGCCCAGCGCGCGCCCGAAGGCGAGCAGCAGCGCGGAGCCAAATCCGCGTGCGGCCTGCGGGATGCAGATGGAAAAAATCGTCTCGGCGCGGGTGAGGCCGAGGCTGCGCGCGGCGCGTCTTTGGGCAGACGGAATGGCACGCAGGGCGTCGTCGCTGAGCGTGACGATGGTCGGCAAAATCATCACGGCAAGCAGCAGGCCCGCCGTGAGAAGCGTGTCGCCGCTCAGCGGATCGAAGCGCGCGAAAAGATCGTACACCCAGCCGCGCAGCAGGAGGATTCCGAGGAGGCCGTAAACGACGGATGGGACGCCCGCGAGCAGTTCGATCAGGATTTTTACGACGAGCCGGAGACGACGAGGAAGATATTCCGCGGTGCAAAGCGCGGCCCCGAAACCAAGCGGTGCGGCGAGCAAAAGCGCGATGAGTGAGACGACGGCGGAGCCGTAAATCATCGGCCATGCGCCGAACTGATGCTGGCGGAAAAACCACTTCGTGCCGGAGAGATAGTGCCAGCCTTCGTGCCGCCAAACGGGCAGGCTTTGCCAGGCGAAAAGCGCGACCATCAGCGCGGCGGTGGCCGCCGCGATCAGGCTGAAGAACCAACTGAACGCGCGCGTCATCGGGAGGAAGGCACCGTCTTATCGCGCCAAATCTTTTAAGCGAAGGTAGCCGTGTTTTTTCACCAACTCCTGTCCGCGATCGCTGAGCAGGAAATCGACGAATGTTTTCGCGATGCCCGACGGTTCGCCATTGGTGAGCAGGAAAAGAGAGCGGCTGAGCGGATACTTTTTCGTCGCGATATTGGCCTCGGTCGGCTCGACGATGGTGCCGTCGTCGAGCTTGATCGAGAGCGCGAAGACCTGCTTCCCATCAGCCCAGGACGACGATAGCTGCGAAAGTGCGCCGCGGGTGGAGCCGACTTTGGTGCGCGTTTCCTCGTTCCCGCCGACCTCGGGAAAGCTCACTTGTGGAGCGGCCTTGGGGTTCCCGTAGGTCCAGTGCGCGAAGACTTCCCACGTGCCACGGCCCGGCTCCTTGTTGAAAAAAGCGATGCGCTGCGACTGACCGCCCACGTCTTTCCAATTCGTGATCCTGCTCTCGTAGATGTCCTTGATCTGCTGCTTCGTCAGCGCGTGGACGCCGCCGTCCCACACGTCTTTGGAAACGATGAGCGCCACCGCATCCTCGCCGATTTGGATTTCCTTAAATTTGGCCGCCGGATACTTGGCGCGATCTTCATCGCTCAACGGCTTCGACGACATGCCGATCTGCACGAGCCCGTCGCCCAGCATGGAAATCCCGCCCGAACTGCCGCCCTGCGTATCCACCTGGATGTCGAGCTTTTGCTCGGCGCGCAGGATTTCGGCGGCTTCCGCGGCGGGAAGATTCACGGTGGTCGAGCCATTGATCTTGAGCGTTTCGGCGCAGGCGCAATGACCGAGGGCGATCAGGGCGAGAAGGTGGGGACGGAGATTCATCGGGAATGTGTATGCGCAGAGAGGCATACAGGGCGGTGCGAATGCGGCAACGATTTTCCGCCGCAAGGAGACGAGCCGAACCCTTTCCATGAGCCGGAAGATCCACCGCATCGTCCTATTATTTCGTGACCCCGGACTTTGAAACCTATTTCGTGGACGCGCCTCCTCCCGAGTAAACGCAGCGCTGCCCGGCCTTCCTTCTTTTTCAGAACAGAAATCCCAACTCCTCCAAGATATGATCTCCCGCCGCCACCTCGTTCTCGCCGCCATTTGCAGCACCAGCATGGCGCAACAACCGGCCACGCCGGCTCCCAAAAAAGACCCGTTCGCAAATTTCAGCAGTGCTCTGGATAAGCGTCCGGGCGGGACGCCATCGGCTCCGGCTTCTGCGCCGGCCGTGGCCACCGCGGGCAGCGGAGCGGGGATCTCGCTCGCTCCACATTGGGACGCCCTGACCGCGCAATCGCGGGGCGGCCAGAGCGGGAAGATCGATGATCTCGTCTTCTTGCTTTCCGCCTACGGGACGCCGGGGGCCGATACCGCGGCGCATCCCGAAGCGACCGTCTATGAAGGCCCGCAGATGGACGGGACGGGCACTTGCAAAATCGCCTATCTCACCCCGCTGGAAGAAGCCAAGAAGGCGCTTTTCAACCGCGCGCCGGGACCGGTCTCCGGCTCCAAAGCGGTGGCTCCCGGGTTTCCCGACGGGCTCTTTCTCTATCAGTTCGACATCAAATGCGGAGTCTATAACCGGCTCACGATCGTGACCGACTCCGCAAAGCCTCAGCCGCAGGTCGTTTCGCTTCAGTTTAAGAACGAGCGCCAAAGCTGGCATCCAACGCATTTCAAGGAAGTCGCCCGAGACTGGCACACCTACGACTACGTGAATGCGCGCAACCGCGGGCAGCCCGGCATTGTCATTCACACGCGGGTCAATGATTTGCGGAAGCCATCGCATTACATCGTGGCCAACATGGCCTTTGGCATTCCACCGCAGACCGGCGGCTGGGTGCAGGTGAACTCTCGACCGAACGAAACCTCCACATGGTTTCTCCCAGAACCGCTCATCGGACTGATCCTTTTTAGCGCGACGAATCAGCAGGCGAAGTAGAACGCGGGAGACGGCTAGAAGTGCGTCGGTTGGCGCTGGAGAAACTGTCCGCGCCCGATGGTGCCGACGAACTTTCCATCGCGCACGGCGACTTCGCCGCGCACTGTGACGACGCTGGGGCGGCCTTCGATTTCCCAGCCCTCGAAGGCGTTGTAGTCCACGGCTTGCGTTTGCGTTTTCACGGAGAGTTTTCCGCGGTATTCCGGGTCGTAGATGACGAGATCGGCGTCGCTGCCGAGGGCGATGGTGCCTTTGCGCGGGAAGAGGCCGAAGAGTTTCGCGGTGTTCGTGCTCGCGACAGCGACGAAGTTTTGCAGGTCGAGGCGACCGCTTTTCACGCCGTGCGTGTAGAGCAGGTTCACGCGGTCTTCGAGCGACGGGATGCCGTTGGGGATTTTTGTGAAATCGTCGCGCCCCATCGGCTTTTGCGTTTCAAAATCGAACGGCGCGTGATCGGTCGCGACGGTGCTGACAAGGCCGCTCGCGAGGGCGTTCCAGAGCACGTCTTGATTGCGGGCGTCGCGCAGCGGCGGGGACATGACGAATTTCGCGCCCTCGAAGTTCGCGCGCTCGGCGTAGGTTTTATCGAGGAGCAGATATTGGATGAGCGTTTCGACCCACACGTTCACGCCGCGTTGGCGGGCCGCGATGGCGACATCCAGCGCTTCCTCACAGCTCGTGTGGACGCAGTAAACGTGCGCGCCGGTGAGTTCGGCGAAGGTGCAGAGGTGATGCACGCCTTCGGCCTCGACGCGCGGCGGACGGCTTTTGTGATGGCCTTCCGGTCCGGTCATACCTGCGGCCAGCAGTTCGCGCGAACGCTCGGCGATGAGCGTTTCGTTTTCGCAATGCGCGGTGACGATGACGCCGAGTTCCTTCGCGAGTTTCAGCGTGCGGTAAAGCTCCGTGTCGTCGATCCCGAGCGCGCCTTTGTAAGCGAGAAACACTTTGAACGAACTGATCCCGCGCCGGACGATCTCGCGGAGTTGCGCCTCGGTGTTGTCGTCAAATTTCGTGACGCCCATGTGAAACGAAAAATCGCACGCGGATTTCCCGACGGCCTGCGACATCCACAGCTCGAAGCCCGCCAGTGCTTCATCCGCGCGCGATGGGCAGCACATCTCAATGAGCGTCGTGGTGCCGCCGACGAGCGCGGCCTGGCTGCCGGTCGTGTAGGTGTCCTTGGAAAACGTGCCCATGAACGGCAGGTAGATGTGAACGTGCGGATCGATGAAACCGGGGAAGACGAACTTGCCCGTGGCGTCGATGACCTCCGCGCCGGGCGGCGCATCCAGCCCGCGCCCGATGCTCGTAATTGTTTCGCCCTCGCAAAAAATATCCCCGATGAAATCACTGTCCGCGGTCACGATGCGTCCGTTTTTGATGAGCAAAGACATGCCGGATGATTTCCTGAAACACGCCGAGAACAGCAATCTAAAACGCGAGAGGATCGCCCCGGTGTGGCTACCTCCATCGCCAAACCACCTGCGTCCAAGAGGAAAGCGTCTCCGTTTTTAGCACGCACACCGCAGCCGCTTTCCTGATTCTTATGTCAGTCAGCAGAATGCTTTGTCCCGGAACGAAGGAGAAAGACGGCGAAGATCGCCAGCAGCGCAGCCCGAACGAACGCAAACTTCGCGGATTCCAACCACACGCCCAGCGCGCCGTCGCGGGCGATTCCGAGCAGACGCAGGTCGAGGCAGCCGCACGCGATGGGCAGCCCGCGCAGCCACGCCTGGCCGGTGCTGGCCGCGAACACCGCGAACAGCAGCACCGCCCAAGCCAGCGCGGCGGTCGTCCGCACATTCGCCAGCAGCATCAGTCCGCACAACAACTCCAGCCACGGCAACACGACCGCGGTTGTCTTCAGCAGCGGCGATGGCAGCGGAAGCTGGTAGGCCAGCAGCGCGGCGTAGAACTCCTGCACATTGGCGAGCTTGCCGAGCGCGGCCCACAGCAGCACCAGGCCGAGCAGCCAGCGCAGCGCGATAGCCCAAGTGAGCGTGAAGGCCACCTTCATCGCCGTTCCTCCTTCGCCTCGGCGGTGCGCCATTCCACATAGCCGCCCGGCATCTCCCGCACGTCGGTGTAGCCGTAGTCGTTGCGCAACTGCTCCGCCAGCACATGCGCGATCGGACATCCGACGCTTCCGCAATAGGTCACCAGCGGTTTCGCCTGCGCGTATTTCGTGGAAAATTCCGCTGCCTTTTCCGACAGCGACCGCAGCGGCAGCGACACCGCCCCCGGGATGTGCCCTGCCTCGAACGCCGCGTCATCCCGCCCGTCCACCAGCACGATTTCACCGCGCGCCAGCAGCGGCTTCACCTCCGCCCACGCCATCGAGACGGTCAGCTTTTGCGCTCCCGACGCCGGCCCCATCGCCGGGCCGCCCGTGAGGATCGCCGCCGTCAGCGTCTCATTTTGCAAGGCCGGGTCGCGCTCCACTTCCGCGGCCTGCGCCGGCGCGGGTGCGAAGGCCGCGGGCGCGGTCCCGGTGGAAAAGCGCACGCCGAGCGGGCTCATCGCGTTGTAGGCCGTGCCGAGGCAGGCGGCGGCGAGGAAAATGACAACCATTTCGCCCGGCGTTCGCATCATCGTTGTCCCGGCTGTCCGCCCTTCGCCTCCTGCGAAAGCTTCCGCATCTCGATTTCCAGCCGCACCAGCGGCTGCGCGCCGACCAGCTTCACGCCCGTCACTTGGTCGCCCGATAGCTTTCCCAGCACAAAAGTCGGCGTCGCCGCGATGCCCGCCGCCTGCGCTTCCTGCGCATCCTTTTCCACCGCTGCGGCGATCTCGGTGCCCGCGAGGCACGCCTCAAATTTCGCCGCGTCCAGCCCCGCATCCGCCGCGGCCTTGCGGAGCGCCTCCGGCGACAGTTCCCCATTCGCCGCGAAGAGCCGCGCGCGCATCTCCCAGAACCGGCCCTGCTGCTCCGCGCACCGCGCCGCGCGCACCGCCGGACCCGCCAGCGGATGAAACGCCTGCGGCACATTCCGGCTCACCACGCGCAGCTTGCCGGTATCGACATACTTCGTCTTCAGCGCCTCGAACACCTTCTGAAATCCGATGCAGTAGGGGCATTGAAAATCCGTGAACTCGACGAGCACCAGCGGCGCATCCGCGCTTCCGAGCGAGGGCGCGCCGGCCACCGACACCGTCACCGTCTCCGCCTCCACCGTGCGCGCCGTCGGCTTGCCTTCGAGCAGGGCGCGAATCTCCCGCAGCTCCGCCATCACCGCCGTGAGCTGCGCGCTGGACGCCGTCGCCGCGCCCTCGGCCGATGGCTCATTCGCCAGCGCCACATCCGGCCCCGCCGCCGACCACCCGCGCTCCTTGCGCTCAAACCAAATCCGCAGCTTCGGCACCGTCCCGCTGCGCAGCAGCCCGTCGGCCATCGGCGGTGCCTGCGCCGAATCCCCGAGCCGCACCGCATACCTGCCGTCGCTCACCTGCAAGGACATCGCCTCCGACGACCAGACCGCCGCGCCCTTCGCGTCGATGAGCGCAAACTTGAACCGCCCCACGCCCTCGAACGGCGCGCCGTCCACGCTCAGCCGTCCCTGATACATCACCACCTCCGCATGGAGCGGCGCGGCGAGCAGGAGCAGCGGCCAAGCAAACGATCTCAGCAAGCGGGCCGCCGTCATGACTACTTATAGTTCAGCCGGCAAAAAATCGCGGGCGCGCTGGCTTGCGGCACGTATTCGCCGGGGGCGGTGATCACCTGCACATCGGCAAAGCCGGCGGCGAGGTCGTAGCTCACTTGCAAGGTCCAGCCGGCGCAGTCGGCACCCCAGAACCAGCGGGGACCGGCGGGGGTCGATTCGGCGTGCAGCACCGGGGTCGGGGCGCAGGTGGCGGGGCGGGCGGGGAGGCCGCTGCACGCGCCGGGTTGATCCAGCTCCACGGCTTGCAGGGCTTTGGTGAGCTGGTCGCAATCGGCGGGGCTGTAGAGATCGAGGCAGGCCTGGCGCAGCGCGGTGTAGGCACCGTTGAAGGTTTCGCTCGGGCTGTAATAGGTCGTCAGCGCCCGATACCAGATTTGCTCCACTTTGCTCAAGCCGAGACCTTGGATCGCGCAGTTGTTGAAGCTGCCGCCTTGGGAGGCGAGATAGGCGGCGTGAGAGGGAACGGTTGAATTGACGTGGATACCACCGGAATCATAGGTGGTTCCGCAGGAAAAATTCGGAGAATAAAAGCGATCAGGGTATGGGACGATGGCACCAGAATCATTGGTATAGTGCTGACTTTGCGGATTACCTAAATCTCTTACACCACCGTGTACTTCTACCCAAAAAATCCAGTTATTGGTTCCGGTCATGTAGCGTTCGTACGATTCCCCCATAATATCGGAGTTACTCTCGTTTAACGCGCCTCCTTCACCCTGATTCAGCAACGAAACGGATGTCCCATCCGCATTGATGCGCATGTTTCGCGCTACCAAATGGGAATACTCGTGAGCAATTAGGTCATTTTGCAAACTGCCTCGACACACCGCGATATTGGTCGTTCCTGCCCAGGCGAAGCCTGCGCTAGTTGCCTGACAGTTAGTTATTCCATACGTGGTTAGATCAGCATTGGCTAAAATCCTCGAACTGCTCCGTGCCACGTTGATTCCATCCCCTGTTCCGCCCAATGAATTGGCACCGTCTCTGCCGAACTTGGTGAGATAGAACGTGTGCAACCCCAACGGCGTTCCACTGGGATTCGTTTGCATCAAATCATAAAAGTAATCGACATCGGTGGAGCCGTAGATCGGCGCAGCGGCTGGACTCGGGCCTCTTACTGAATTCCCCTCGGAGCGGCCATAGTAAAACACATCGCCGTAGGCTTGAGTGGGCCGATCTAAATAGCAAAAACCATTATTAAAGTGCGTGCCGCAATCATAGATTTCCCTCGTCGTCGCAAAGGCGACATCCAGGCTTCGCTTCACGATCTTTCCGCTAGCCGCATCCACCACAAAGGTCTCTTCCTCGTCCTCACCGTTGCGCAGATTGAACTTCCAAACCAGCCAGGTCTCCGCCGCGCTGGCCTCCTGACCATTCAGAAAGGCTTCATTGTAGAGATACAGCACCGGCTCGCCCGCGTCGGCCAAAGTAGTTCCGGGCTTCAGCCCGCTAGGACGTGGAAGAACATTCGCGCGCGCAATCTCTCCAGACGGCTTGGCTCGCTGAAGCGCGGGACTACTTTGCGCCGCCGCCGCCCGCCCGATGGTCACGGCCCGCGCGGCGGAAATCCGGGGCGTGGTCTCGTAGTCCAGAGCTTCAGCTCGTGGAACGGTGGCAGCCGGTTCGCGCGCTGCTTTTGCATTCGTGGCGTTCGGCGGGCTAAAGCCCGGGACTACTTCCGGCAGCACGCGCCCGCTGATGCTGGTAACTTCGCCCTGCGCATTCTTGTGGACGATGAGGCCCGCGCCAAAGACCGGCACGCCCTGCCAGTGCTGCTCCCAACTCTCGTGGACCATGCGCAGCCCGTCGAGCGTCGCACCCTGGAAGACCAGTTCGCGCTCTGGCTCGCCCAGCCCAAAGCGCCGCCCGGCCTCGCGCACCGTGTCATCGAGACCCCGCGGTCCCGAAGCCGCGTGGAGCACCGCGCTGGGCGGACGGTCCAGCCCGCCCGAGCCGGGCAAAGGCGCACCGTGATGCCGCGCCGCGGCGGGATTGACGAGGGCGGTGACCGCACCGGTGACCGGGTGGCGGATTTCGGTGAAGTCGGGAAGAGCCTCCAGCGCCAGCACGGACCTGGCTGCCAGGAAGGCGGGCAGCAGAGTGATCCCGAGCTTTAGCTCGAAAAGACGCGGCCAGCAGAACGAGCGCGCGAAGCGAAGCGAAGCCTCGACGCGCTGAAGCGCGGGACGACGTTCGGGGCGACTCATTCGGGCAGGCTAGGCCGGGGCGGCGGAGCGTCAAGCAGTTCGCAGCTTCAGCTCGCCGCAGCGTTCGTCAGGAATTCGAGCGCACGAGCCAAACTCGATCGTCTTTACGCGCTAACGCGCGGGACTACTTGCGCCAGCGCGTCCCGGGGGCGAATCGTGGCGGGAGCGGCCGGAAAGGGTCGATAGCGGGAAACGGTTTCCCGTTAAGAACTCCGCGACCGCAGGATTGACTCTCTGCCTGAAAATCGGGTTCGCGCAGGGCTCTGCCTTGCATTAGAGCCACGCCCGACTCATGAAATTCCTTCCACCCGCCGCTGCTTCCATCGCCGTTTTTTGCGCCTGCGCGATGAGTTTTAGCGGCTGCAAGAGGCCGCAGGTTCACGTTTATTTTGCGCCGCGGGATGAGGCAGGGCCGGGTGCGCCAGCGGCCGCGGCGGAAGCACAAGATGAGGCGCGGGAAACGGTTCGCAGCGGGCCGAAGCCGGAGTTGCTTTACGCGCTGCCGACTGGCTGGACGAAGGCGGAGGCGAACTCGGTAAGCCTGGCGGCGTTTGCGATCAAGAGCGGAAGCGCGGAGGCGAATGTGAACGTGACGCCGCTGCCGAATCTGGCGGGGCGCGAGGCGATGGTGGTGAATATGTGGCGCGAGCAAGCGGGGCTCGCGCCGATCGAGAAAGACGAACTGGAAAAAACGCTGGAGCCGGTCGATATCGGCGGAAAAAAGGGGCAGATGTTTGAAGTGCTCGGCGCGAAGGAAGGTGGCGCGCCGCTGCGGATCGTGACGGCTTTTTACCATGAAAACGGGGCGAGTTGGTTTTTCAAGATGTCCGGCGACGAGGCGCTGGTGACGGCGCAGAAGCCGGCGTTTGTGGATTTTTTGAAGAGCATCCAAGTGAAGGAACCGAGCGCTCCGCCGACTGAAACCGCCGCCCCGCCGCCAGCGGTGCCTGTGACTGAGTTTAAATGGAAAGTGCCGGACGGCTGGAAGACGCTCGCGCCCGGAAATATGCAGGTCGCGAAATTCGGAGTGCCGGAAAAGGACGGCGCGAAAGCGGAAGTTTTCGTAAGCACTTTCCCGAGCGACACCGGCGGCACGCTGGCAAACGTGAATCGCTGGCGCGCGCAACTCGGCCTGCCCGCCGTGGATGACGCGGGGCTGAAAGACATGGCTTCGCCGCTTGATTCCGCGACGCCCGATGCCGTGTTGATCGACTTAAAAAACGATCCGCGCGCGCTCCTGGGAGCGATCGTGCCACGCGACGGCAAGTGGTGGTTTTACAAAATGCTCGGCGACGCGCCCGCAGTGAACGCAGCGCGGGAGAGCTTTGTGGCATTCGCCAGAATGCCTCCGCTGTGATGAGGGGTCGGAAGGTTGAAGTAAGAAGCAGGCAGTGGTCAGTAGTCAGAACTCTACATCGCCTCTTAGCTACTCTACTGAATACTGACTACTAACTACTTCTTACTTCTTACTTCTTACTTCGTACCTGCTACTTTCCACCTACCCATGATGAACTCGCTCTGGCGCGTCTTTACCTCGCTCCGCCTCACAGTCACCTGCCTCGCCTTCGGCATCGTGCTCGTTTTTTTCGGCACGATCGCGCAGGTAAACGAAGGGCTTTGGCAGGCGCAGGAGCGGTGGTTCAAAAGTTTCTTCATCTGGGTGGGCCATGTGCCGGTTATGCCGGGTGGCTATCTCGTGGGCATCGTGCTCGTGCTGAATCTACTCGCGGCGCACATCAAGCGTTTCCAGCTCTCGAAGAAAAAAATCGGCATCAATCTCACGCACATCGGCATCATCCTGCTGCTCGTCGGTCAGCTCGCGACGGATCTTTTTTCGGATGAAAGTCTGATCAGTTTTCGCGAAGGCGAGACGCGTGCTTTCACGGAGAGTCATCGCGACAACGAACTTGTTTTCATTTCGCCATCGGCGAACGGGCAGGACGAAGTGGTGTCGATCCCCGAGGCTCTCGTGATGGAAAAGAAGGAGATCACGAACGAGAAGCTGCCCTTCACGGTGCGGGTGAAGAGCTACGAGGCGAACAGCGAAATTATTTCCATCAAGGCGGCGCTGGAAGCCGGCACGCAACTGACCACGGCGATCGCCACCGTGCAGGCGCAGTATGCGACGCCCGACGGCCTCGCGGCCCAGGCAGAAAAGGCGCAGGAGAGCGAGGGCCGCACGGCGGTCTGGCGCGATGCGCTGAAGGCGGCGGGCGAAACGGACACGCAGGATTTGGTAGCGGCGGCGAAACGCAGCGCCGCGCAGCCGGAGCGCGCGACGCGCTTGATGGCGGAACTGAAGGCACGCTTTCAACAGCAGATGCTGCGCGGTTTTAAAATGAGCGGGATGGGGCCGATGCAGCGCCCGACCGATCAAGATGCGGCGCGGCGTTTTGTAGCGGATCGTTTTGAGCAAAATCTGCCGGTGACTGCCGAGGCGCTGATGCCTGCCTCAAGCCGGGGCATGGGCGCGCGCGTTTACTGCCGCGCCTTGCCGGAGACGAAGGAGATGGACAAACGCAATCTGCCCGCCGCCGAGATCGAGATCGTGCAAGGTGGGAATAGCCTTGGCACGTGGCTCGTGTCGCCGTGGCTCAATGACGAGGAGTTGAACATCCCCGGCGCATCGTGGCGGACGGCCCTTCGTTGGGAGCGCACTTATCTGCCGTATTCCGTGAAGCTGCTGAAGACGACGCACGACGTTTATCGCGGCACTGACATTCCGAAAAACTTCCAGAGCCGCGTGCGCATCGACAATCCGACGAAGGGCGAAAACCGCGAGGTGGATATCTACATGAACAGCCCGCTGCGCTACCAAGGGCTCACGTTTTACCAGTATCAGATGGGGCAGGACGAACGCTCTGCCGTGGGCAACAGCACCCTGCAAGTGGTGAAAAATCCCTCGTGGCTCACGCCTTATTTCGGCTGCGGCATCGTGGCCCTCGGGATGGTGTGGCAGTTCCTCTACCACCTCATCGGCTTCATCACAAAACGGAGGATGGCTGCTTGAAGCGCCAGCACACACAGATACCAGGCGATTTGGTTTTACCTCCGTCACTTGGCGTCTTTGCGCCCTGGCGGTAAACTCTCACGTCACCAACGCACCAACATTCTTATGAAAAAGTGGCTCCCAATTATTCTCGTCGTGATTTTCGCCGGATGGATCGCCGGTGCGCTGCGCGTGCCGAAGGACAAGGACGGCGCGCTCGCCGTCGAGGAGTTCGGCCAGTTGCCCGTCGTCTCGGGCGGACGCGTCCAGCCGATCGATTCGCTCGCGCGCAATTCACTGCTCCAGCTTCGCGAAAAACAGACCGCGAACATCGAACCGTGGAAGAGCAACTTCGATCATCCCACGATTCTCTCCGGCACCGAGTGGCTGCTCGCGATGATCTTTTCTCCGATGAAAGCGGACGCGTGGCCGGTCATCCGCATTGATCATCCCGATCTCAAAGGGCTGCTCGCTCTGCCGATGGATGGCGACCACGAGAAGCAGACGGACGGGAAACATTTCTCGTGGAATCAGATCAAGGGAAAGCTCGAGGACTTGCAGCGTGAGGCCCGGCGCGTCGAGGCGATCGACAGCTCGAAGCGCAATCCTTTTGACCAATCCATCTCGCGCCTCTGGAAAAACGTGGGCCTCTACATGCGCCTGCAAAACACCGTGCAGCCGCAGAATGCCGCCGACTGGTCGGCGGAATACGGCGCATATCTCGCCAGCGTGGATCAGGGCGTGACCGCGGCGCGCGCGCAACAGGCCGGCAAGGATTTTGACAAGGCAGCGCTCGATGGTCTGATGGTCGAGTTGCAGAAATTCGACGCCATGGCGCAGCTCGAACCTGCGCTCGTCATCCCGCCCGCGCAGGCTGGCGGCACGCGCGACGACTGGCAGCGCTCCGGCGCCGCTTTGATGGACATCGCGCGCGGTGCCAGGCCGGCTTTTGCCCTGCAAAGCTATGCGAAAATGAGCGGCGCCTATCGCAGCGGAGACATCCCGCAATTCAACGGCGCGGTGCGCGAATACCGCAGTCTGCTCAATGGACAATTCACGCCTGAACTCGCGAAAGCCGCGAGCGAGCGGCGCTTCAATCAATACGAGCCGTTCTACAAAGCGATGGTCGTTTACGTCGCCGCATTGTTGTGCGCGATCATCTTTTGGGTTCGCCCAAAAGCGTGGGAAGCCCTGCGTCGCAGCGCCGTGTGGCTCGTCGCGCTCGCGCTTATCGTTCACACGAGCGGGCTCATTTACCGCATGGTTTTGGAAGGGCGTCCGCCGGTTACCAATCTGTATTCGTCTGCGATCTTCATCGGATGGGGCGCGTGCATCCTCGGGCTCGTGCTCGAGCGGTTTTGGAAAAATGGCGTCGGCGCGGTCGTGTCATCCGTCGTCGGTTTCGTCACGCTCATCATCGCGCATCATCTCGCGCTCAGCGGCGACACCATGGAAATGATGCGCGCCGTCCTCGACACGAATTTCTGGCTCGCGACGCACGTCGTCGTCGTCACGCTCGGATACGCGAGCACGTTCGTCGCCGGCTTCCTCGCCATCATCTACATCGTGCGCGGATTTTTCACCTCGAGCCTCGATCAGCCCACCGCGAAATCGCTCGTGAAAATGATCTACGGAATCGTCTGTTTCGCCACGCTTTTCAGCTTCGTCGGCACCGTGCTCGGCGGCATCTGGGCGGATCAAAGCTGGGGCCGTTTCTGGGGCTGGGACCCGAAAGAAAACGGCGCGCTCATCATCGTGCTCTGGAACGCCCTCATCCTCCACGCCCGCTGGGGCGGCATGGTCCGCGAGCGCGGCCTCGTGAACATGGCCATCGTCGGAAACATCGTCACGAGCTGGAGCTGGTTCGGCGTGAACATGCTCGGCATCGGCCTGCACAGCTACGGCTTCATGGACGCCGCGTTTTACTGGCTCATGGCCTTCGTCATCTTAAACCTCGCCCTCATCGCCCTCGGCTCGATGCCGGTGAAGATGTGGCGGAGCTTCCGCGGGACGAATCCCGCCGTGCCGGCCGTGGCGTAAAAAATCCCGCGCCCTGCTCGCCTGAAACGGCGAAGGAGAACCAAGTCGGAGGGTTGCACTGGCCTGCTCATGCCAACTTGTGAGCAATTTGCTCGTCGAGGATGTCGCGTACTGTCAGCGGCACGATGATGCGTCCCGTCTGCTTAAAGAAACGCCCGATCTCGGTGAGGGCGTCCGAGGAGTAGTCGAAGGAGACGATGAAGCCCTTGCCGCATTCCTCGCGGGCCATCATCGCCTCAAAGGCGTCCACGTCAGGTCGGCCGACCTTGTCCTTTTGCTTCACCTGGATGGGGAAGAATTTCTCTTCGAGTTGTAGTTCGTCCGCCTTGGCCTTGCGTCGGTTTTCCAGCGCGGAAACGGGCCAGATGCGCCCGTCGATGCCCATGTCGCCAACCTGCGTTTTATTCGGGATGCCGCCGAGGGCGATCACTGCCCAGTTCTCAAACTCGAAGGGAGGGATGGCGCGCAGCTTCTCTTCCGTCCAAGGCAGATCGCGGACGACGAAACCGCGCCCGATCTTCCACAGCGGTTCGCTCTCCTTGATGCCGCAGACATCACGCAGGCGTTTGGCCATCACGCGGCAGGCGGTGGGTGAGATGTCGATGCCGATCCACTGGCGCTTGAGCTTCTGGGCGGCGACGAGCGCAGTCCCACAGCCGCAGAAGGCGTCGAGGACGATGTCGTTTTCGTTCGAGGAAATTTCGAGGATGCGTTCGAGGAGTTTCAGCGGTTTCTGTGTGGGATAGCCAAGGCTCTCCTGCGAGGAGCCTTGCAGCGGTCCGATGTCGTCCCACACGCTGCCGAGCGGCACGCCGGGCATTTCGTCGAGGTAACGTTTCTGTCTCGGCATCGCTCCGGGCTTCGACTGAATGATGTGGCCCGCTTTGTGGAGTTCCTGCATCCGCATCTTGCTAAAGCGCCAGGAGCGTTTGATGCCGAGGAATTCGTAAATCGGATTGCCTTTGCCGGGCGCGTCGTTGCCGGGCGCACCGAGGTCGCCGAGCGAAAAACGACGCCCGGTGCCCTCCTCGACGTGGCGATAGTTTTTCTCCATGTAGTCCTCGTCGTAGTCGCGGTAGAGGTGCTTGAACTGATATTTCGCGCTCCCACCGTGGTAGAGGAAGATCGTGTCGTGGATGCGCCCGAGATGCTTGGAGCCTTGCTTCGCATCGTTGTGCGAGGATTGCCGCTTCCAGATGATTTCGTTGACGAAGTTATTTTCGCCGAAAATTTGATCAAGCATCACCTTCACATAATGCGAAGCGTGCCAGTCGCAGTGATAGTAGAAGGTGCCGGTCTTTTTCAGCACGCGGCTTAGCTCGATGCAGCGCGGACGCATGTAGTCAATGTAAGCGCGGGTGTTCTCGTGCCGATCCTCGAAGGCGCGCTTTTCCTTGGTTTCGCCCCAGAACACTTCGTAGTTACGGTTCGAGTTGAAGGGTGGGTCGATGTAGATGAGATCGACGCAGGCATTCGGCAGCTTCGGGAGCTGGTCGATATTATCGCCGCAATAGACGACGCGCGTATCGACGAGGGCGGAGGATTTGGCCGAAGGCATGGATGGGTAGGTGAATGGGCGAACGAGGTCGCGCTTTTCCAACTATCCGATCCTGATCGCACCGGCAAGCTGGGCGATGAACGTGCCGCTTTGGCCGTACCCGCGAGCGCGGCGCGAAGGAAGGGCGGGGAAGATTCCGCAAGCGCATGGTGCCAGTCCGGCGTCGTCGGAATTGAAACTCCCGGCCAGGAGTTTATGCGGAATTTGGAATCTGGAACTTGGCATTTTCCCGCCCTCTGCTCCACTCCGGGCCATGAGCACACTTTGGGAGCGCTACCGTCAATTCCTCGTCCGCCACGATTCACTCGGTTTCAGCGTCGATGTTTCGCGGGTGCGGTTTGCGGATGATTTTTTCACAAAGATGGAGCCACTGGCGCAGCGCGCGTTTACGCAAATGCAGGCGCTGGAGGCGGGCGGGAATGCGAATCCGGATGAGGGGCGGATGGTTGGTCATTACTGGTTGCGCGCGCCGCAGCTTGCGCCTTCGCCGGAGTTGAAGGCGGAGATTGATTCGTGCAATGCGCTCATTCAGGCGTTCGTCGCGCAGGTGCATGCGAGCGGGAAGTTTTCGGACGTGCTGCTCATCGGGATCGGCGGGTCGGCGCTCGGGCCGCAGTTTATCAGCGACGCGCTCGGGACGGATGATGACCGGATGCGGCTGCACTTTTTCGACAACACCGATCCGGACGGCATGGATCGCACGCTCGCACGGCTCCAGCATCGGCTCGATCACACGCTCGTCGTCGTCGTTTCCAAAAGCGGCAGCACGCCGGAAACGCGCAACGGAATGCTGGAGGCGGAAGCGGCTTTTACCCAGGCGGGCATTGATTTCGGCGGCCATGCCGTCGCGGTGACGGGCGTCGGTTCGCAGCTCGATCACTACGCGACGAGCGGCGGCTGGCTCGCGCGGTTTCCGATGTGGGATTGGATCGGCGGACGCACTTCGGTGATGAGCGCGGTGGGTCTTGTGCCGCTGTGGTTGCAAGGGCTGGACATGCAGGGCGTGCTCGATGGCGCGGCGGCGATGGACGTTTGGACGCGCAACACGGAGACGCTGAAAAATCCCTCGATGCTGCTCGCGCTCGCGTGGCACTTCGCGGGCAATGGACGCGGCGAGAAGGACATGGTCGTGCTGCCTTACAAAGACCGGCTCGCGCTTTTCTCGAAATATCTCCAGCAGCTCGTGATGGAATCGCTCGGCAAGGAGCTCGATCTCGACGGGAACAAGGTGAACCAGGGCATCGCCGTCTATGGCAACAAAGGCTCCACCGATCAGCACGCCTACGTGCAGCAACTCCGCGATGGCGTGGCAAATTTTTTCGTCACCTTCATCGAAGTTCGCAAAGACCGCGCGACGGCTGGTATCGATGTTGAGCCCGGCGTGAAGAGCGGCGATTTTTTGCAAGGCTTCCTGCGCGGAACCCGGTCGGCGCTTTACGATAATGGACGCGACTCCATTACCGTGAGTATCCCCGCCGTCACGCCCGTCACCGTCGGCGCACTCATCGCGCTCTACGACCGCGCCGTGGGCTTCTACGGTGCGCTGGTGAATGTGAATGCGTATCATCAGCCAGGCGTGGAGGCCGGGAAAAAGGCGGCGGCCTCCGTGTTGAAAACACTCGGCGCAACAGCGGCCGCGCTCACGGAGGAGCCGCAGACCGCAGATCAAATCGCGACCGCGAGCGGTGCGGATGCGGAAGCGGTGTATCACGCGCTGATCCATCTTGCCGCGAATGGTCGCGCGAAATCCGTGCCGGGGACGGGTGCGGGCAGCGACGCGTTTTCGCGGTAGCGAGACGCGCGCGCTACCCGGAATCAAATTAGCCGCGCGAGCACTTCGGGATAGAGCGTATGCTCGGCGATTTGGATGCGGGCGTGGAGTGTCTCGGCGGTGTCGTTTTCCAAAACGGGGACGGCGCTCTGGGCGATGATTTCGCCGCTGTCCATGCCAGCATCGACGTAGTGGACAGTGCAGCCTGTTTCCGTTGCCCCGGAGGCGAGGGCTTGTTTCCAGGCTTCGAGGCCGGGGAAATTTGGGAGGAGCGATGGATGAATGTTGATGATGCGGCGAGAGAAGGCTTCGAGCAGCGGCGCTTTAATCATCCGCATGTAGCCGGCGAGGATGACCCATTCGACGCCGGCTTCCTGCAAGAGCGCAACGAGGCGAATTTCGGCTTCGGGTTCGAGCTTCGTTTTGAATTTTCCCGGCGCGAGGAATTCGGCGCGGTAGCCGCGCTCGCGGGCGAGATCGAGGATACCCGCGGTTTCCACATCGCTGATGACGATGCGGACTTCGGCGTTCAACTCCTCGCGTGCAATGGCATCGGCGATAGCGCGAAAGTTCGAACCTTTGCCGGAGCCGAGGATGCCGAGGCGTAGCTTGCGCGGTGTGGGCATGATGACGGAGTAAGAAGTGGGCAGTAGTTAGTCGTCAGTAAGAATTTCTGGATCTGACGACTGACCACTTCTCACTGCTTACTCCGCTCAATGGTCGCCGTCGTCGATTTCCCCGGCACGAGAGGCAGGATGCGTATCTCCGTGCCCGCCTCTTCCAGCGCGGCGCGTTCGCCGGGATCAAGCGAATCGACAGTGTAGTCGCCGCCTTTTGCGTAAAGGTGCGGGCGCACGGCGCGGATGACTTCGGTGACGCGCGGCGTGTGGAAAAACGTGACGAAATCGACGCAGGCGAGCGCGGCGAGGACTTCGGCGCGGTCTTGCTCGCTATTGATCGGGCGCGTCGGGCCTTTGAGCGCGCGGACGCTTTCGTCGCCATTCAGCGCGACGAGCAGCGCGTCCCCGAGCGCGCGGGCTTGTTGCAAATAACGGACGTGGCCGACGTGCAGCAGATCGAAGCAGCCATTCGTGAAAACGAGGCGGCGACCCTGCGCTTCGAGCGCGGCGCGGACGGCGGCGAGTTCTTCGATGGACTGGATTTTCTGCGCGGACATGCTGCGTCATTCCTCCCCGGCAGCGGGCGGGAGCGCGAGCGGAAAGTTTGTTTGGATTTCGCGGACGGGCCGCTAGCTTCCGCGGACCATGAACGATCCCCGCTACGATCAACTCGCCAATTTACTCGCCCGGTTTTCCGTCAAGCTGAAGAAAGGAGAGAAGGTGCTCATTGATGCCTTTGAGATTCCGGATGAGATGACGATTTCCATGATTCGCGCGGTGCGGGCGGTCGGGGCGGTGCCGCTGGTGCAGGTGCATCATGCGCGGATTTCGCGGGAACTTTCGCGCGAAGCGCAGGCGGAGGGATTCGTTGTGCATTCGGCGGTGCAGCTCGCGCAGATGAAGAAGATGGATGCGTACATCGCCTTCCGCGGCGGGGAAAATATGACGGAGATGTCGGATGTGCCGCCGGAGAAAATGAAGATGGTTTCCAAGATTATGAAGCCGGTGCTCGACTGGCGCGTGAAGAAGACGAAGTGGTGCGTGCTGCGGTGGCCGTCGCCTTCGATGGCGCAGGCGGCGGGGATGAGCACGGAGGCGTTCGAGGATTTTTACTTCCGCGTTTGCACGCTGGATTACGGAAAAATGGAGCCGGGTATGAAGGCGCTCTCGGAGGCGATGATGGCAACGGACCTGGTGGAGATCAGGGGTCCGGGGACGGATCTGCGTTTTTCCATCAAGGGGATCGCGGCGATTCCGTGCGGCGGGACGCACAATATTCCGGACGGTGAAGTGTTTACTGCGCCAGTGAAGAACTCGGTGCAGGGCGTCATCCAATACAATGCGCCGACGGTTTATCAGGGCACGGCGTTCGACAATGTGCGCCTGGAATTTAAGGACGGGAAAATCGTGAAGGCGACGGCGAACAACACGGAGAAGTTGAACGCGATTCTCGATAGCGATCCGGGCGCGCGCTACATCGGCGAGTTCGCGATTGGGTTTAATCCGCACGTGCTCCAGCCAATGCGCGACATTCTTTTCGACGAAAAGATCAATGGTTCATTCCACTTCACGCCGGGTCAATGCTACGAGCAGACGGAGAACGGCAACCGATCGCAGGTCCACTGGGATCTCGTGAATATCCAGCGCGAAGAATACGGCGGCGGGACGATTCATTTCGACGGAAAGCTGATCCGCGAAAACGGGCGCTTCGTGCCGAAGGCGCTCCAGGCCTTGAATCCCGAGCGGTTAAAGTAAGCGCGCCCCGCGGCCGTGGATCACTCGTGCGCTTTCAAAACGCCGAGCAGGTCGAGCTTGTGCAGGCGTCTGCTCACGACGGCGAAGGATGCCGCCGAGGATGCGAGCACGATGAGGACGGCGGTGGAGTAGCTGCGGCCGCTGAGGACGAGGGGGAGGCGGACGGTTTCGGTGCTGGCGGCGGTGACGATTCCGTAGGCGAGGCCGCTGCCGATGAGCAAACCTAGTGGAATAGCCAGAAGTGTTAGGAGGGCGAGTTCGCCTACCAACACGGAGGCGACTTCGCGGTGGGTGAAGCCGATGACACGCAACGTCGCGAGGTCGCGACTGCGTTCGCTGAGGGCGATGCGGGCGCTGTTGTACACGACTCCGAACGCGACGACGGTGGCGAAGCTGAAATATAAAGTCTGGATCATCCCGATGGATTCGGCGGTCGTTTTGCGGAAGCTGGCGCGAGAGGCTTCCTTGATGCCGAGACTGCCGATGCGCGGGGCTGCTTTTACTTTTTCCAAGAAGATCGGCCACTTGGCGGCATCGACGGCGAGGTGCGCGCCGCTGATGCTGCCGCCTTCGCGCAGGAGCCGGCGCAGCGCGTTGATTTCCATGACGGCGCTGATGCCGGTGTAGTCGGTGATGAGGCCTTCGATGGTCGCTTCGATTGTGGGGCGGCGGCCTTCCTGGATTTCGAGGGTGATGCGGTCGCCGGGTTTTGCTCCGAGGATTTCGGCGAGCTTTGCGGAGACGAGGAGGCCGCCGGGGGAAAGCGCGAGCGGGTTTCCATGTTTATCGAGGACGCGATTGAGCGTGGCGTTTAAGGGAAGTCCGGTGACGCCGAGGCGGCGCGAGCGGTGTCCGAAGCGGAGTCGCGCGGGGGCGCTGCGAAAGGGTTCGGCGATCATGACGCCGGGCAGATGCAGCAGGTCGGTGAGCGCGGAGGCGGAGGCGGGCTCGATGAAATGCACGGTCACATTTTGCCGTTGGGCCTGATCCCACTGGAAGCCAAGGAGGTGATTGATGCCATCGCGCATCGCGCCGGGGACGATGGGAATGCCAGTCGCGAGCGCGAGGCCGAGCGTGGTGAAGACGGCCTGCCACGGCTTGCGCTCGAGATTTCGCAAAGCCATGCGGAAAGCGGGAGAGACGAGCTTGGCGAGGCCGATGCGTTCGGCGAGGGACGCGTGGAAATCGGCGGGCGGCTCGGGGCGCATGGCCTCGGCGGGCGGGAGTCGCATGGCCTGGCCGACGGCGCCGAGCACGCCGACGAGTGCCGCGCCGCAACTGACGAGGAGGGCGATGCCGACGGCGGGGAAATTTGGGTGAAAGGTGAGCGAGGGGAAGCGGAAGAATTGGTGATAGACGCCGACGACGGCGCTGCCGAGCCACATGCCGGCGATGCCGCCGATCACGGTGCCGATGGCCACAATGAAGAGCCCGAATTTCACGTAGTGCATGCCGACTTCGCGCGAGGAATAGCCGAGTGCTTTGAGCTGCGCGATTTGCTCGCGCTGGAGGCGGATGAGGCGCGTGAGGACGGCGCTCGTCATGAAGGCGGCGATGCTGAGGAAGACGAGCGGGAAGACGACGGACAGCGCGCGGAGGACGCCGATTTCGTCGTTGAGCCGGAGCGCGGAGGGATGATCGCGGCGGTCATAGGCGACGAGTCCGCCGTAGGGTTCGAGCAGGCGATCGAGTTCCTGGATGACGCTGACGCGGTCGCCGCCGGGGGCGACATCGAGGAGCACGTTGTTAAATGCGCCGTCGAGATCGAAGGCGTTCGCGAGTTCGCGCTCGTTCATCCAGAAGACGCCGAAGCGTCGGTTGTCCGGTAGCGTCTCGCCTGCGCGCGCTTCGAAGACGTATTCCGGCGAGAGCGCGATGCCCACGATTTTGAGCGTCTGCCGCGCGCCGTAGATCGTCGCCTCAATCGTATTCCCCGGCTCAAATCCATGCGCGAGCGCGAACGCTTCGCCCGCGACGACTTCATTGTGGCTGCCCACTTCGGGCAAACGTCCGCGCCGCAAATAAAGCTGGTTGAGCTGCTGCGGACGATCTTCCGGCAGGGAGAGGATCGTGCCATCCGCCGGCTCCGCGACCCCCGGCAGATCGAGCGTGAGATTTCCCACCACGCGCGTCTCCGCAGCCGCGACGCCGGGGATTTCCGCGAGCCGCGTGCGCAGCGAATTTGGCGCGCGTTTCAGGCTGCTGAACACATCGGCGAACCGATTGCGCTCGTAGTAAGCATCGCGCGTGCTTTCCAAGGAAAAGATAAGGCTGCGGGCCATGATCATCATCGCGAGCCCGCAAGCCATCACGATCCCCACCGCAAACATCTGCCCCTTCATCCGCCCGGCGTCGCGGAGGAGTTTGAGATTGAGCGGGCTCATGGGCAGAGCGCGAACTCCTTCACGGCTCGAAAAAGCGCGTGAAACCTTGGGCGCGAAGACCTTCTTTCAGCAAAACGTCCTCAGTCCACAGCAGCGCATCGAGGTGCAAAGTGAGCGCCAAATACGCGGTGTCGTCAGGATCCACTTGGCGACAGAGCCGGTTCGCTTCAAACCAAGTGCCGATCGGGATTACCGCCTCGCGAACAAAGACGATGGATTCCGTGAGCCGGTGAAAGGCTTCAACCAGATCCGCTTCCGGGAGGCGCGTCGCGTGGAGAATGCGCTCTTTATGCTCAAAGAGTTCGGCGATGAGAAAAAACGACGCGAAGAACTCGTGGTCGCCTGGATGATCGAGCCGCCGACTGACATTCGGGCAAGCCGCAACGAGCGAGCGGAAGGCGACGTTGGCATCAAGCACGACGCGGCTCACGCGCCGGGTTTTTCCTCAGGCAGAAAACGCCTTTGATTTCGTGCCCACCATCCTGCGGTCAGGGACGCGGCGAGACGATCGGCCTCCGCTGCGGTCATCTCGCTGCCGGTGGCGATTTCGGAAAGTGAGCGTGCGGTGCGTCCGGCGATCATCGCGTCGTGTGCGGCGCTTTCATCGCGCAACCACTGAACAAACGTTTCCAGCCGACGCTCATTCACCACCGCGCGCGGAATGGTGAGGTGATATTCCTTTTCGTCGGCTTCCAAAGTGATCATGGACGGAAGGTAGCGTTTTTCAGATGGATCGGCAACGCATGTGGTTGCCACTCACCACTCCAACTCCCGCACCGGTCGGCGCGTTTCATTGCGCGTGATGTTTGCGATGCGGCCGTCGCGGAGGTGGATGACGCGGTCGGCCATGGCGGCGATGGCGGCGTTGTGGGTGATGACGACGGTGAGGGTGCCGATTTCGAGGTTCACGTGCTCGATCGCTTCGAGGACGGCGATACCTGTTTTTACGTCGAGCGCGCCGGTGGGTTCGTCGCAAAGCAACACTTCGGGACGCTTCGCGATGGCGCGTGCGATGGCGACGCGCTGCTGTTGGCCGCCGGACATCTGCGAGGGGAAATGGTCCATGCGATCCTGCAATTCGACGAGCGCGAGGGCTTCCTCGGGAGTCATGGGATCGCGCGCGATTTCGGTAATGAGCGCGACGTTTTCCCGGCCGGTGAGGCTCGGGATCAGGTTGTAGAATTGAAAAATGAAACCGACGGAATCGCGGCGGAAGCGGGTGAGTTCATCCTCGTCGGCTTCCGTGATGTCGCGTCCGCGATAGGTGAGCGTGCCGGCGCTCGGCACGTCGAGCCCGCCGAGGATATTGAGCAGCGTGGATTTTCCCGAGCCGGACGCGCCGAGGAGGACGATGAGTTCGCCGGGGTAAAGATCGAGATCCACGCCATCGAGCGCATGTACATCGACTTCGCCGGTGTGATAGACCTTTTCCAAACCGCGGGCGACGAAGAGCGGCTCGCGTCCGTGCTCGGGCGCGTGACTGAGCGTTGGGATTTCGGGCGCGGCAATTTGCATCGGAGTCGCGCTTCGTTTCCCACGAAAGGCAGGGCGCGGCAAGGAGGCGTCTCGCTGCGATGGGCGCGATTATTCTTCAAAGCGAATGCCGCGGCGGAGGTTACAACGCTGGATGCGCCCCGTTTCTTCACTCCTTTCAATCGCCATCGCGACGCTCGCCGGTGCGCGTGCGGTGATTGGCGCGGAGAGTGCGGATGAGGTTTTCTTCGGTGAAAAAGTGCGCCCGCTTTTGGAGGAGCGCTGTTTCAAATGCCATTCTCACAAAGCGGCGAAATTGAAGGGCGGGCTGACGCTGGATTCGCGGTCGGGATGGGAAGTGGGCGGCGATACCGGGCCGGCGGTGGTGCCGGGAAAAGTGGACGAAAGTCTGCTGATCCAGATGGTGCGCTGGTCGGACGAGGATCACCAAATGCCGCCGAAGGAAAAGCTGCCCGCGGCGGAAATCGCGCTGCTGGAAGAGTGGGTGAAACGCGGCGCACCAGATCCGCGAAAGGCTGCGAAAAGCGAGGGCGATTGGTGGTCGCTGAAGGCTTTGGTGAAGCCCGCGCTGCCTGCGAGCGCGGACGGAAATCCGATCGACGCTTTCATCCAGGCGAAGCTCAAGGAGAAGCAACTTTCACCTTCGACGGCCGCGGATCGGCGGACGTTGATCCGCCGGGTTTTCTACGATTTGCACGGGCTGCCGCCTTCGCCGGAGGAAGTGGATGCGTTTGTGAAAAACGAAGATCCGCAGGCTTACGAAAAGCTCGTGGATCAGTTGCTCGCCTCGCCGCGCTATGGCGAACGCTGGGCGCGACACTGGCTGGATACGATCCATTTTGCGGACACGCATGGGTTTGAACACGACGACCTCCGGCCAAACGCGTGGCGCTTCCGCGACTACGTGATCGCGAGCCTGAATCGCGATACGCCGTGGGATCGTTTCATCCGCGAGCAGATCGCGGCGGATGTCCTTTTTCCAGAGGAGCCGCAGCTCACCGCGGCGCTCGGTTTTCTCGGCGCTGGCACTTACGACAGCAGCGCGGCGGGGACGGCGCCGATGAGTTTTGAGTATCTCGATCGCGATGATTTGGTGACGCAGACGATGGCGGCGTTTGTGAGCACGACGGCGAATTGCGCGCGCTGCCACGCGCATAAGTTCGACCCGATCTCGCAGGAGGATTATTTCGCGCTTCAGGCCGTGTTCGCCGGGATTGGGAAAGGCGACATTTTTTACGACGACGATCCCGCCACGCTGCGTGAGCGGAAGCGGCTCGACGGCGTCAATGCGGCCGTGGCGAATCGCGATGCGGCGGTGCTGCTGAGCGCCGAAAGCAGGGCGCTCGTGGAGAAGTGGGAAAAGGAACGCGGCGCTGCTTCGGCGTGGGAACCGGTGAGGCCGGAGATTTTCGTTTCGGCGGCGGGGACGACCTTGGAGCGGCTCGACGATGGCTCGATTCTGGCCAGTGGGGCGCGGCCGGATACGGATACTTATGCGATCACGGCGACGACGACGCTCCGCGAGATCACGGCGCTTCGACTCGACTTGATGCTCGACGATTCCCTGCCAGTGAAAGGGCCGGGACGCGCGGGCAATGGCAACCTGCATCTCAGCGAATTTGAAGTGCAGATCTTTCGCCCTGGCAGCGCCAAGGCTGAGCCTGTAAAGATTCAGCGGGCGACGGCGGATTTCGATCAGCTCGGCTACGGCATCGCGGGAGCCATCGATGGGAATTTGAAAACGTCGTGGGCCATTCATCCGAATGTCGGCCAGCCGCATTACGCAGTATTTGAGCTGGCCGCTCCGGTGCAGCTCGGACCGGAGTCGAAAATCGTGATCACGCTGAAGCAATTGCAGCACGGGGTGCATTTGCTGGGTCGATTCAAAATCTCCGCGCTTTTTTCTCCCCACGCTTCGCCGAACGCCGTGCCTGCTGCCGTCGGAGCCATGCTGGAAACGCCAGCGGCCACGCGCACGCTGGAGCAAAAACTCACGCTCGCGGCATTTGTCGTCGGCGCGGATGCGGAGCAAAAAATGAGCACTCTGCCTGCGCCGGTCGCGGTGTGGGCGGCGGGGCGCACGGCGACGAATGAGCGTGGTGCGATCACGATTGCCGAGCCGCGGACCATCCGCCTTTTGAAACGCGGCGACCTCACCAAGCCGGGCGATGAAGTCAGCCCCGGCGCGCTTTCGGCCGTCACTGCGCTGAGGGCGCGCTTCGATCTTCGAAATTCCAAGGACGAATCTGCGCGGCGCGCCGCCCTGGCCGACTGGCTGGCCGATCCGCGTCAGCCGCTGACTTGGCGCAGCGTGGTGAATCGTGTGTGGCATTATCATTTCGGAAAAGGAATCTGCGACACGCCGAGCGACTTCGGCCGCATGGGCGGAGAGCCTTCGCATCCGGAGTTGATCGACTGGCTCGCCGTTTGGTTTCGCGATGACGCGAAGGGTTCGCTGAAAGCGCTGCATCGACTCATCGTCACCAGCGCGACTTACCGGCAATCGTCCGCGCCGAATTCCGCGGCGTCCGCGATTGATCCTGACAATCGCCTGCTCTGGCGGATGAACCGTCCGCGGCTCGATGCGGACTCCGTTCGCGACACCATCCTCGCGGTCGATGGCCGGCTGGATCTCAGCATGGGCGGCCCGAGCGTGGCGCTTTTCACCTCGAAGCCCGGCGCGCAATCCACGCCGATTCTCGACTACGACAACTTCGATCACGACTCGCCTGGAGCCGCGCGCCGCAGCATTTACCGGCTCGTCTGGCGCGCGATCGCCGATCCTTTCATGGATGCGCTCGACTTTCCCGATATGGGTCTGCTCGCACCTGTGCGAAGCTTTTCCGCGTCGCCGCTGCAATCGCTCGCGCTGTTCAACAACGAGTTCACGCTCCGTCACAGCGAGCGCTTCGCGGAGCGTTTGGAAAAGTCCGGCGCCACCACATGCGAACGCATTCACGCTGCATTCCGCCTTGCGCTCCAGCGCGAGGCGACGGCCGGGGAGGTCGCGGATTTTGAAAACCTTTCAAAAACGCATGGCCTCGCCGCCGCCTGCCGCGTGATTTTTAACAGCAACGAGTTTCTCTTCCTCGACTGACCATGAGTCCGATTTCCCGCCGCCACTTTCTTTGGAATACCGCCAGCGGCATCGGCGGTCTGGGGCTCTCGCACTTGCTCGTGCGGCAGGGATTCGCGGGAGTGGATGCGCCGCGCCCCGAGTTCAACGGCGGCCTGCATCATCCGGCGAAAGTGAAGCGCATCATTCAGCTCTTCATGAATGGCGGCGTCAGTCAGATGGACACCTTCGACTACAAGCCGGAGCTGGCTCGCCACGATGGGCAGATGCTCGGGCCAAAGGAAAAGCCGGAAGGCCAGACGGCCGTCGCGGGCGCGGTGATGAAGAGCCCATTCGATTTTGCGCAGCACGGGCAAAGTGGGCGCTGGGTGAGCACGATGTTTCCGCAGCAGGCGAAGTGCGTGGATGAGATGGCATTCCTCATGGCGATGACGACGAAGACGAGCGTCCACGGGCCGGGAAGTTTCATGATGAACACCGGCTTTCTGCTGCCCGGATTTCCGTGCATGGGCTCGTGGATTTCGTACGGGCTCGGCAGCTTGTCGGATAATTTGCCGACCTTCATCGTGCTGCCCGATCCGCGCGGGCTGCCTTACAATCAGAAGGGAAATTTCAGCGCCGGATTTCTGCCGTCGCGTCATCAAGGGACGATCATCAATGCTGGAAAAGCGCAGCCTGTTCCGGATTTGTTTCCGGGTAAAAACCACGCGTTTGCCAGCACGGAAGGCGATCACGCTGCGCTGAGTCTTTTGGAGAAAATGAACCGGCGCCATGCTGTCGAGCATCCCGACGACACGCGGCTCGAAGCGCGAATCGCCAGCTACGAGCTAGCCGCGAAAATGCAGCTCAGCGCGCCCGAGGCATTCGATCTCACGCGCGAAAATCCCGCCACACGCGCGGCCTACGGACTCGATAACTCGGTCACGGAAGACTTTGGAAAACGCTGCCTGCTCGCGCGGCGGCTGATCGAGCGCGGCACGCGCGTGGTGCAAGTGTGGAGCGGGCCGCAGGGCGCGGTGAACAACTGGGACAATCACGGCAACATTCAGACGGAGCTTCCACCCATCGCCGCGAGCGTGGACCTGCCGATCGCTGGACTGCTGGGCGATCTAAAAGCGCGCGGCCTGCTGGAAGACACGCTGGTCGTTTGGACCACGGAATTTGGTCGCACGCCCTTCGCGCAGGGCTCGCTCGGACGCGACCACAACGGCGGCACTTTTGTGACGTGGCTCGCGGGCGCGGGCGTGAAAGCGGGCGTCGCTTTCGGGCAGAGCGATGAACTCGGCTTCAAGGCCGTGGAAGGCGTCACCTACTGCTACGATCTGCACGCGACGATTCTTCACTTGATGGGAATCGATCACACGAAACTCACCTTCCGCACCGCGGGTATCGACCGGCGACTCACCGACGTCCACGGGCACGTGATCCACGAAGTGCTGGCGTAATCCGCCGCGCGCGACCGCTACAGATTCTGATCTTCGGGCGGCAGGAAAACGCGGAAGCGGTTTTTGTCGATCGCCTTCATGTACGCTTCGTTCGGGCTGACGATGCCCTGCTGCATCACCGTCCAGATCGCGTCGTCCATGAATTGCATGCCCTGGCCTTTTCCGCCGACGATTACGTCTTGCAGCTTCTGCGTCGCGCCCTCGCGAATGATCGCGCTCGCAGCCGCGTTCACGACGAGAATTTCGTTCACGGCGAGTCGCCCGCCACCGTCGCAGCGTTTCAGCAAAAGCTGCGCGACGACGCCACGGAGCGAGTTCGCGAGCATGGTGCGCACTTGCGCCTGCTGATCGCTCGGGAAAACGTCGATCATACGATCGACGGTTTTGCGCGCGTTGTTCGTGTGCAACGTACCGAAAACAAGCAGACCCGTTTCCGCCGCGGTGAGCGCGAGCTGGATCGTTTCCAAGTCGCGCATTTCGCCGACGAGCACAATGTCGGCATCTTCGCGGAGCGCGGCCTTCAGACCCATCGGGAAAGTCGTCGCATGCTCGGGAACTTCGCGCTGCGTGATGATCGCGCGCTTGTTGGAATGCACGAATTCGATCGGCTCTTCGACGGTGATGATGTGCCGCGAAAAGTTCGCGTTGATGTAGTCGATGAGCGCCGCCAGCGTCGTCGATTTTCCCGAACCGGTCGGTCCTGTGACGAGGACCAGCCCGCCGCGCATGTGCCCAAATTCCTTCACGATCGGCGGAATGCCGAGAGCATCGAGCGACATGATTTTCGTCGGGATGAGACGAAACACCGCGCCGTATCCGTGCGACTGTTTGAGGAAGTTGCAGCGGAAGCGCGAGTGCTCATCCATCTCGTACGCGAAATCGAAATCGCCGATCTCTTCGTATTTCGCCCAGCGTTCCGGGCCGCAGATTTCGCTCATCATGTAGGCCATCTCATCGTGCGTCAGAATCTCTTCGCGAATGGCCACAATTTCGCCATGCCGGCGAATCTTCGGCGGTTCACCCTGTCCGAGATGAAGATCGGACGCACCGGCGTTGATGAGGACTTCAAAAAATTGATCGATGTAGGCCATGGGAAAAGGAGGGATTTTCTACTGCTTGAAGTGCTGGCGCATGATCGTCTTTTGCTCGGCGCGCGCGTAGGCTTCGTCCTGGGTGATGATCCCCGCGTCGTAGAGTTCGGTCAGCGAGTCGTCCATGAGTTTCATGCCTTGTTTGCGCCCGGTCTGGATGATGCCGGGAAGCATGAACGTCTTGGCTTCGCGGATGACGTTGCCGACGGCGGGCGTGTTCGTGAGAATCTCGAGCGCGAGCACCCGACCGCGACCACTTTTATGCGGGATGAGCTGCTGCGACACGATACCGCGGAGCGACTCGGAAACCATGATGCGGATCTGCTCGCGCTGCTCGACGGGGAAGACATCGAGCACGCGATCCAGCGTGCGCGAAGCGTTTCCCGTGTGCAGCGTTCCCAAAACAAGATGGCCGGTCTCCGAAGCGGTGATGGCGAGCTGGATGGTTTCCAGATCGCGCATTTCACCGACCATGATCACGTCGGGATCTTCGCGCAACGCACCGCGCAGAGCCGCGCCAAAGGAGGCGGTGTGCGTGTGGACTTCGCGCTGCGTGACGTGGCAGCTCCGCGATGGGATGACGTACTCGATCGGATCTTCGAGCGTGATGATGTGGTCGTGCCGCGTCTTGTTGATGTGATCGACCATCGCCGCGAGCGTCGTCGATTTTCCCGAACCCACCGAACCCGTCACGAGGATGAGCCCGTTGTGATACTGCGTCAGCGTCTTGAGCTGTTCGGGCAAATTGAGTTCGTCCATCGACCGCAGCTTGCTGTTCACGATTCGGAAAACGATGTCGATGCCGAGGCGGTGCCGCACGACGCTGGCGCGGAAGCGGCCGATCGGAGTGGCGTAGGCGAAATCCACGTCGCCGCGCTCGCGCAGCAGTTCCTTTTGCTGATCGTTGAGGAAGCCCATCGCGAGCCGCTCCGTGTCCGCGGCCGAGAGCAGATCGGCCTGCATCCAGATGGATTCAAGCTGGCCAAACCGACGCCAGATCGGCTGCGCATTGACGCCAAGATGAATATCCGACGCATCAGATTCCTGCCCGATCTGCAGGTATTGATCGACGTGTTCGAGCGTGTGGACCGCTTCGCTTTGCGGACTCGGGGGTTGAGATTCTTCCATCGTGTAGATTTCTTAGCGAAAGAATTCGACGCTCGTTTGAATTGCAACCTTAACTTTAGCCGACGACCGCTGGAGCAAGCGTTTACCGGGCTCTGTCGCGACGAGGATCGGTGCATCCCGCGACGAAACTGGCGGCGCGGGCGGTGAGCATCGAGACGAGGGCGGGCTTCGCGAGATCGAAAAGCATCTTCGCCACCGGCCACAAAAACGCGGCGCGCGTGGCGGGCTGGGAAAAGGCGGGCGCACTTTTTTTTGGCTCGCGCTTTCCGCGGCGGAGACGCGTGAGCAAGACGCCGGCAAAAGTGGACGCGGCAATCCACTTCAGGGGGCTTTCGGCAAAGCTGGCTTTCGCGCGCGCGGCGACGTCCACGCTTTTCCGCACTGCTTCCGAGTGTCGGGAAAGGTGCGCGCGCTGAGCCGCGAGCTGCGTGACTAGAGCGGCTTTTCGGTCTTCGCCGTCAGCCATTCCTGATCCTTTCTGAGTTCATCGAGCGTCGCGGAAAACATCGGTGCGGCGATTTTGAGTTTGATCCAAAACAGGGCGCTGGCACCCGCCGCGAGATGCAAAAGCGCCATGCCGAACGAAACCCAGATCCACGCGTTTTCATCGCCGAAAAGCCGGGCAATGAGGAACACGAGCGCGAGGCAAAGGAAGAGATAACCGAACGCAATCAAGCCCAGCCCGGCTCCGGCGAGCGCGAGGAGGAATCCATAATGCAACGCCGCCTCGCGGCCCTCGATACCGGCAAGCTGGAGCCGCACCCGGAGATGCGCGAGCATCGTGCCCAGCCATGCGGAGGCGTTTTCGAGGAGGCTCGGGAACGAAGACGCGCTGGCTGATCGGGGCTCGGGCATCGGCGATGCCTACTTGCGCATGATCAGGCCGAGGACGAATCCCGCAGCCAGCGCGGTGAGAACGGCTTTCGCGGGATTTTCGCGGATGTAGTCCTCGCCATCTTCCTGGAAAGTGCGCGACCGGGCGCGGGCCTCACCATATTTCCGTTCGGCTTTTTCACGAAAATCGTGCGCCGTTTCCTCCGCCGTCTCGCGAAACTCGTTCGCTTTCGCGCCGGCTTTTTCGCGGATTTCCACCGCTTTCACCGAGGCCTTTTCGCGGAACTCCCGCGCCTTCGCGGTCGCCGCGGAGCGGAGGTGATCGGCGGCTTCTTTCGCGTGCGCTTTCGCGGATTCAAAACTCGGCTCGGAGCCGGACTCGGCGTTGGATGGTTTTTCGTCGGGCATAACTTTTGGGATTTTGGTGGTGCGTGAGGGGATGCTGAGGTCGGGTGGTGCCGTGCGCGACTATTGTTCGCGGAAAATGATGCGCGCCTTGGAGAGATCGTAGGGCGAAAGCTCGATCTCCACTTTGTCGCCCGGCACGATGCGGATGAAATGTTTGCGCATCTTGCCGGAGATGTGGGCGAGGACAAGGGTGCCGTTGGGGAGCAACACGCGGAACATGGTTCCGGGGAGCACATCTTGAACGATCCCTTGGGTTTTGATCGCGTCTTCGCTAGACATGCCGTGGAAGATGCAAAGCCGCGCGCCGGAAAGCAACTCTCCAATGTGAGCAAGGCGTCGCTCTGATGCACAAGCGCACGCACTCGTCCGGGCGCACCGTTTTTCCAGCCGCGACTAGCGAATGCCGAGCGAGCGCAGCAGCGATGAGTCGATCCGGCCCGTCACGGGCAGACCGCGATCATCCTGGTAAGCGCGGATCGCCTCGCGGCTGCCCGGGCCGATGTCGCCGTCGATCGAGCCGCGATAGTAGCCACGACGCCGCAATTCCTGCTGCACATCCACGCCCAAGCTGTCGGAATACGATCCATAAACCGACTGCCCGCGATAAACCGTCCTCGGCGCGCTGTAATAGGAAAAGCCCACGCTGGGGCGCGAGTAGTAGTAGGGCGAGTTGCGGTAGTATGAGGGCGAACTGTAGCCATAGCCGTAACCGTATCCATACGAGGGCCGGATGATCACATTCGGCCCGCGGTGGTCCCGTCCGCGATGGTCGTCATGATGACTGTCGTGTTTGTCGTGCCCGTCATGTTTGTCTTTCGCGGAAGCGGAAAGCGGCAGGGTGAGCGCGGCGACGACGGCGGCGAGGGAAAGAAGGGAAGTCTGTTTCATACTCATTAAATATTCGAGATTGAGACGCCCGGCGGGCGTTTCGATTCAATACATTCGCGATACGCGGACGCCGGCGCCAGCGGAAATGCGGCGCGGCTCGCGGACCTCACGCCGCCGGCGACGCAGCCGAGAGGCGCACGATTTCGTCGAACTCCGCCGGCAGCAAAGGCAGCACGGAAAGCCTCGACTGGCGCACCAGCGCGATCTTGGCGAGTGAAGGCGCAGCCTTGATTTCCGCGAGAGTCACCGGTCGCTTCAGCGCCTTCACAGGCACCAGATCCACGCAGTCCCATTCACCCTCGGTCGCAGTCGGATCGCGATACGCGGTCGCGGCCACTCTGGCGATACCGACCACCTCTTTTCCCACGACGCTGTGGTAAAACAAAACGCGATCCCCGACGCGCATCGCACGGAGATGAATCCGTGCCGCAAAACTGCGCACGCCCGTCCACTCGGCACGCCCTTCTTTCACAAAAAGCTCCCACGAGTAAGCGGTCGGTTCGGACTTCACCATCCAGTGTTGTGCGGCTTTTGGCATGGCGCTGCTTCGCTGAAAAAAGCGCGCGTCCTCAAGCATTTTCGCGCAAATCGGGACTCCGCTTGACCCAACCCCTCGCGCCGCTAGTCTCGCGCCTCTTCTCCATTCGCGTGACTCACCACAAGCCATCTCATGAGTGCGGCGTCTTCGCCGTTTTCGGTCACCCGAACGCCGCCGTGCTCACCTATTACGGGCTTTTTGCCCTCCAGCATCGCGGGCAGGAAAGCGCGGGCATCGTCACGGCAGCGGGGCCAAATACGCCTTTCCAGCGGCACGTCGCGATGGGGCTCGTCTCGCAGGTTTTTTCCGCCACGGATTTGGAGAAATTGAAAGGCACACGCGCCATCGGCCACGTGCGCTACTCGACCACGGGCTCGTCGAATCTCGTGAATGCGCAGCCGCTCACCTTCAGCACTGGGCGCGGCCAGATCGCGATCGGCCACAATGGCAACCTCACGAACGCCGCTGTCCTGCGCGACGAACTCGAACAGCGCGGCTCGATTTTCCAGACGACCGTCGATAGCGAAATCATCCTGCATTTGCTCGCCCAGCCAACCGGGAAAAACAGCGTGCTCGCCGCGCTCCGGCGCATTCAAGGCGCGTATTCGCTGGTGATGATGAGCGAGCGCGAACTCATCGGCGTGCGCGATCCGTTCGGCTTCCGCCCGCTCGCGCTCGGCAAGCTCGACGGCGCTTGGGTGCTCTCTTCGGAAACGTGCGCGTTCGATCTCATCCACGCCGAATTCATCCGCGAACTCGAACCCGGCGAAGTCGTCATCATCGACGAAAACGGCCTGCGCTCCGAGTTCCCGTTCAATCGTGAAAAGCGTGCGTTCTGCATGTTTGAATACGTCTATTTCGCGCGCCCCGACTCCATCATCGACGACATCAATGTCGCCAAAGTCCGCACCGCCATGGGCCGCGAACTCGCCCGTCTTCACCCCGTCGATGCCGACCTCGTCGTCCCCGTCCCCGATTCGGGAAACTACGCCGCGCTCGGTTTCGCCGAAGAACTCGGCATCCAGTACAACCACGCCTTCGTCCGAAATCACTACATCGGCCGCACCTTCCTTCAGCCCACACAGCTCATCCGCGACTTCAATGTGCGCGTGAAACTGAATCTCATCAAAGAGGCCGTGCATGGAAAACGCGTCGTCGTCGTGGATGACAGCATCGTCCGCGGCACCACCGCGCGCGCCCGTGTCGTCAACCTTCGCGAGGCTGGCGCAAAGGAAGTCCACATGCGCATTTCCTGCCCGCCGCACAAACACGCCTGCCACTACGGCATCGACTTTCCCGATCCCGAAAAGCTCATCGCCAACCAGCACACGCTCGATCAAATCCGCGACTATCTCGGCGCGGATTCCATCGGCTATCTCGATGTCGAAGGAATGGTGAAAGCGACCGGTCAGGAGGAAAAAAACTTCTGCCTCGCGTGCTTCAACGGCGACTACCCCGTGCCGGTGGATGCGAGCGTGGACAAATTCATCATGGAGCGCCGGAAGCAACGCGCCAATCTGCTCGCCGAGCAGGACGGGAACCCGGACTTGTTTCGCGACAACTAAGTCAAAAAAACATTCATTGGTCCGCCGCCATCGCGGCCACCAATTTGTCCACTGCGCGCGGCAACTGTGGATCGGGAACGTGCCGGATTCGTTCTGCGAAAATCCAGTCTCCCACTTCGTCCCCGCACCTTATAACGAGTTCCGCGGGTAACTCCGTTAAGTCATCAACCTCCGAGATCCGGGGAATGATGATGGGCAAACCATGATCGAGCATCGCCATGCACGTCCCGCTTTTACCGACTAGATAGTAGGGATTGGTCGTGATGCCGAAATCGACGCTTTGAAGAAACAGCGACACCTCCACATCCGACCGGCGTCCGAGGTGGAGGAACGTAAAGTCGCCGCCCCAGGTTTTAGCGACCGCTTGCCAATGATTCGCATAGGAACCGAGCGAACCAATGCCAACGAAACAAACCGACTTTCCAAGTTGCTTCGAAAGGTCTCTGAGTGTCGAAAGAAACGCATCCGGCTGCCAGTCAGAATGAAACAGACCGAAGTTTCCGAGCACCAGCCATTGCCCCCGATTCGTCGCCGTGATGGGCACGCCCGCTTTCACAAACTCCGCTTGCAGCCACACGCCGCGGTCGCCACCTACCAGCGGGATATTACCAAAGAGCCGCAGGGTTTCCGCGTCCACTCCCTCATGCCGGAGCGCCCGCGTGTTAAAGCGGTTGTTGGTATAAATTCGTTTCGGTTTCACGCCTCTGACCAGCCGCAGGATGCACGCGCGCTGAATCAAACCGACAAGACGATGTTTAAAACTAGTCGGTCCCGACCCGAGCCAGATTTCATCCATTAACCAAAGCAAGGAGCGCCCACTCAACACGCGCGGCAGCCATCGCGCCGCGGCCCGGACGATTCCCTTTGGATTTAAGCTATAGGGAATAAAGCGAAAGATGACGTGCCTCGGCTGCTGCTCATCGAGATATGCCCGCAAGGCTGCGCACCGCTGCTCCCAACCAAGCGACCGCGGGATGTGCAGCACTGGCAGCGATACTCCGTAAACCAGGATCGTCTCCGTCAGCACCACCGTGGCAGAGGAATCCATCAGACCACACAACGAAACCTGCCAGCCTCGTCTGCTTAGCTCTGCCGCCAGTAACCGGTTCGCATCCGCTGGTCCCACTCCTTCCTGAAGCGTGTGAGAAATCAGACAGCAGGATTGCGCATTCACAACCTTAGCAGCTTCACCGCTTCCGCATACAGCCGAGCTGCCGTGATGGTCGAGTTATCCGAGTCAGGCCTGTAGCTACAGTAGTCTGGCGAAGTAGAAGCCACCTTGCTCCCCAACCCAAACGGATTGATCTCCGCCGCCGAAGTCGGCGCGTAGAAGCTCACACTTTGCACTCTTTGCGCAATGGCCAGATGCAGTGCCAGCGAATCCGAAGTGATAAGTAATTCCAGTCGCGAGATTGCCGCGGCGAACTGGTTCAGGGAAAGCCCGCTCAAAACTGGCAGACCAGTCTCCTGCGACAGGGCGTTCAGGTATTCCTCATCAGCGTGGCCACCCAAAAGCACACAGCGTAGTTCGCGCTGCTGAAGTTGCTGCACCAAAAGCGCTGCCTCGGACAAGCGCAGAGATTTACTGGGCCAGCGCTTCCCCGCACTTAGATTCAATCCGACCACTGGAGGCGTCGCGAGTTCTAGTAGAGCGCGCGCGTATTCCTCGCTGTGTGGGTCATTGAAAAAATGAGGCTGCGAGATCTCGATTCCCAACATCCGGGCAAAGATTTCGTCGTGAGAACTTTGGTTGGCGATCTTCAATCCGTCCGCCTTCTCTTTGCCGAAGCGCGAAATCAGACCCATGTCGAACCACTCGTTCGTGTCTTCCGAATAACGAACTCCACCATCTTCCAAATAGGCGCCCGATACCTTTCGACCGCGAACTCGCTGTGCGAGTCCACAGGATTCAGGTTCGTCGTCGAAAGAAAGAACCCAATCAAAATCTACGTCACCCAGCTCCGGCGGCAGGTTTGTTCCCTGAAGCCGGTCTGAGGAAACTACCGCCGCAATATGGGGATTGAAACGCAACAGCGGTACGGCTCCCGGCGCGGTGACCCAAGTAATGCGCGTTCCGGCTCCAAAGCGTGAATGAAGACCAGGCAGGATGTAGGAAGTGCGCACTACATCGCCCAGCGCTCCAAACTTCAGGACTAAAATGTGCGTCCCCCGCTGGGATTCGTTAGCGTCGCCCATAGAAACGTCCCAGAGCACAGCCAAGTAATAGATCGAGCTTCTTCCATTTCCTCTGCCCCGGACTAAAGAGCGAGATGGGAGTTTCCGTGTTCCTCATGAAGGCATGATCCGCCATGCTCGGCGGGTAACCTCGCATCGCTTCTCGTAAAAATGATTTCCTCCACGGCTTGGCGGTTCCGAGCGCGTGCGACATGAGGTAGCCGCCGGGGATGAAGTCCATGCCTTCTCTTCCCACGATGCTCAAAGGCCGGTCCGAAAACATCGTCGTCATGTTGAGCGCGTCCTGGTCAGGCTTGTGAAAGGGGTAAGCCCGGTCGCTCACTCCCAGCCTTGCTAGTCCACTGGTTTCTACTTCGAGCAGACTTAGGAGACGCTCCCACGTTTCCACAAAGCTCCAGTCGCGTTTGGCGACCCCGACAAAACCTCCGTTGACATACACCTCCATCTCACGGCTGGCAGTCAGGCCGTGCGGCCCCGCGAAACGAAGCCACTGTTTGCGGATCGGGTGCGTCGCCGGCATGGGCGAGTTCACATCTTCACAGAGTGCCACTCCGCCTTCCGCCCAGTCTTCGATGAACTTCCATGCGACCCGCAGGATGATGTCGGGATCGAAGTAAAACATCCGCTCGAACTCCGGCGTATAGTTCCGGCCGAGCAAAGTCATGAAGTCCGCTTTGTAGTTTGTGAAATGCCGGGGCGTCCCCACTTTTAGGAACTGAATGGTGAGACCTTCGGCCACCTCGAAGGCCTGTCTTTCGTCACCGCTTTCTTTGAGCCGGGCCCACGGCGGAAGCGTCCCCCGGTAACCGGCCCAGATCGTGCCCCGGTAGCCGCATTGGAAGAGCGAGTTCGCCAGCGCGGCTAGTCCGTAATGGTAGTCTCCCTCGAAAAGAGTGCAGACCACCGAACTCATCGCGCGACTCCCGCCCATGGGTCGCCACAACTGGTTTGGCTAAGTTTGCGCTTTGTTGAGTTCTCCATTACTGCTTCGCGTTTTTACTTCATACACTGCATGCCACAAGCGGATTCAATCGGAGTTATCACTTGTATCCTCGCGCGGAATGCGACGGAGGCGATGGGCCTGGGGCGCAGTATCCAGCTAAACTCTCCGACGCTGGAGAGTGTGTGTGTCGTCGAAGGAAATCTCACGGATGCTGAGCGCGGGGCGCTGGAAAAATGTTACTCTCAAGTCGTGCCGATCCGAGCCGGGCACCTGGGTCTGGGATGGCAGGTAAAGAATGTGATGATCGAGTATTCACCGTTTGAGCACACCTTGTTTCTGGATTCGGATTGCCTCGTTTTGCAAGATCTGCGGGCGGCCTTCGCGGAGGCGGGAGAGCGGGACATCGCGTTTGCGACCAAGGCGGAGCCGACGCAGGAAACGGGCGCGTTTCTTTTCGCCAAGATCGATCTGGCTCAGTTGAAGCAGGAATTTCACGTGGACTGGTGGCCGCAGATTCTGGGCGGGGGACACTTCTTTTTTCGCCGGACTCCCACGGCGCGAAACATTTTCCGGCGCGCGCTCGATTGGTCGCAGCCCGCGATGCTCGCCCCTTTTGGCTGGACCGATTTCAAACGCGGCGCCCCGGACGAACTGACGCTCCAGATGGCGCTGGCCGAGGCCGGGCACGCGCGGGCCTGTGCGCTGGTCGCCTTCCCGCTGATCTGCTGGACTCCCTGGGAAAGCGCGCGTCCGGATATTTTTCGGCGGCGCATTTCCCTCACGGATCGGGAGTCGGGAGCGCAAGGCTGGGTCGGCCAATATTTTGTCGCGCACTACGGCGGCGAGGGTTTGGCGCGATGCACTTACCGGCGGGAGCTGTGGCGTCTTCGATTATGGGCGGCGCTTCCTCGCGTCGCCGCAGCCCGGCTCACGGTGAATTTGGCGAAGCCCGGCTTTCATCTGGCGGCGTGGTCGCACAGCTTTTTCGAGCGGGCCATGCGGCGTCTCGCTTCTCTCGGGAAAGTTTCGCGTTGAGCGTGCCGCCGCGCTCTACTACGTCCTCGCCGCATGAACAATCAAGGCCCCCCGAACTGGATACTCCGCCTCGCTCCTTGGTGGGTCATGGCGGTCATCGTCGGCTACGCGGTCTTCACGGTGTTGGGCTCGCGGACGGTGCAAAGATTGCTCGGTAAATGAGCGCGCATTTTGCCCAGACGGCGTGGGCCGCCGCGGCGGTTCTGTTCGTCGCTATTTCCGCGTGGGGAGTCGGCGGCGTGTTTCAAGAGTGGCTGTGCGAAGACGGCGATCTGCTCGATTCCGAAGCGGCGGCGCTGCGCTTTTTAGCAGGCGTGGGAGCGTTGGGACTCGCGGGTTTTTTGGTGGGGCAGATTTATTTTTCGAGGTGGACGTGCGCGGCAGTTCTGCTCGCGGGCGCGTTGCTAAATTTCCGGTTTCCGTGGCGGGGACGACGCTGGACGACGCTCTCGCCCGCTCTCCTTTTCGCTGCGGCCATCGTCGGACTTTTGCTGATCAGCGGCCTCGCTTTGCCAGTAGGCGATGTGGATGCGGATGAAATCTCGTATCACCTCCTCGGTCCGCCCATCTGGCTGCGCGAGCATCGGATCGCGCCCGTGTTGGAAGAAGCGCTCACCGCGTTTCCCGAAACGATCGAAGTCCTCTCCGGCATGGCCAGCGTGCTCTCGAACGACCGCGCGCCTGGCCCGCTCGGCGTGCTGATTTTTGCGGCATTTCTTTTACAAGCCCGGGGACTGGCGCGCCGGCTCGGCGGAGGGCGGCTCGCTGGCGATCTCGCGGCGGCTTTTCTAGCCGGCATGCCCGCGGTCACTTCCACGGTCGATCAGTGTTTCGTCGATGTCCCTTACGCCGCCTTCATTCTCGCCGCGGCGCGGCTTTCGCTCGAAAAGCTGCACCCGCGCCGGGCGATGCTCGCGGGCGTGTTCGCGGGATTTGCCGCGGGCACGAAGTATTTCGGGCTGCCTGCAATCGTCTTTATCGCGCTGCTGATCGTAATATTTCAGGCCGGAAAAATTGGCACGCGTCTGCGTCACGCCGTCATTTTCACCGTCCTGTCCGCGGTCGCCGGCGGCGCATGGTATGTGCGGAATTGGATCGTGCTCGGCGACCCGCTTTATCCGCCGCCGCCAACGGTGTGGCACTGGCTGCCAACGCCCACTTTTTCGCTCGAAGCCTGCATCGCGCTGAAGGAACGAATCACCCTGCGCGGGATGGGTTTTGGGAAAGGATTCGCGGACCTGCTGCTGCTGCCGTTTCGACTGACTTACTGGACCGCTTTTTTCCACGGCGGCGGCGGCATGGGTATCACGCCGCTTGCTTTCGGGCCGGTGGCACTCGCGCTTTTGTGGAAAAATCGCGCCGCGCGCGCGTGGGCGGCGCTAGGGGCGATCCTCACGGTTTTTTGGTTCTACTCGGATCAGGAATTCCGCTTCCTCGATCCCGCCGTCGCTATCTTTGCCGCGTTCGCCGGGGTCGGCGCGGCGGCGCTTTTGAGGCAGGGGACGAGACTCAGCCGCTGGCCGGTGTTCGTCGCGATCGGCCTCTCGCTCGTGCTGGGAATCGCCCACGTTTTGTCGAGCCGCGCGCCCCGGCTGCTGGCCGTTTTTTCCCCGGCTCGCGCGGAGGTGCGCATCCGCGAAGGCGTGCCGCATTACGAGGCGTTCGCCTTTCTCAACTCGCGCCCTGAAGTGCGGAAAGTCTTTGTCTGCCAGCCTTACACGACCGTTTATTTTTTGAAAAAACCGTACACCGTCGCGATCGGACGCCTCGGCGAACAGCCCCACGCCAGCATCGGCTCCGTGAACGACGCCGTCGCTTCGGTGCGCGAACTCGGCGTCACCCACGTCTTCGATCTCAGCTTTTACAACAGCGGCTTCCAGTGGCCGACCTCCGGCGCGGGCCGTCTTGTCTATGAGGAAAAAGACGTGCGCATTTACGCGTGCGACGCCGGCGAAAACACGCCGTAGCCCGCGCGCATCCGAGGGAGTCGTGGACTCTTGGGCCGTTTTTTGCTTCCGTCACCGCCCGTGCCCACGTCGCCTTGCGTCTCAGTTGTCATCCCCGTTTTCAATGAAGCTGCGACCGTCGCGGGCGTCATCGCGGTTGTTTTGAAACAGGTGTGCGTGCAGGAAGTCATCGTCGTCGATGACGGCTCGTCTGATGGCTCGTGGGAGGAATTGCAAAAACTGCCTGCGCTCGATCCGCGGATCATAGCCGTACGGCACGCGGAAAATCAGGGGAAAGGCGCGGCTTTGCGCACGGGCATCGGGCAGGCGACCAGCTCGCTCGTCCTCATTCAGGACGCGGATCTCGAATACGATCCGAACGAATACGAAACGCTGATCGCGCCGATTCTTTCCGGGCGGGCGGACGTTGTTTTCGGGTCGCGCTTTGCCGGGGCTGGCGCGCACCGCGTGCTGTATTTCTGGCACTCCGTCGGCAACCGCGCGCTCACCACTTTCTCCAATATGGCGACCAATCTGAACCTCTCGGACATGGAGACTTGCTACAAAGTTTTCCGCCGCGAAGTGCTCCAGCAGATCACCATCGAAGAGTCGCGCTTTGGCTTCGAGCCGGAGATCACAGCGAAGATGGCGCGACTCGGCGTGCGCATCTACGAGGTGCCGATTTCCTATTACGGACGCACTTATGCCGATGGGAAAAAGATCGGCTGGCGCGACGGGCTCAGCGCCATCCGCTGCATTTTGAAATATAATCTTTTCCGGTGAGCGCGAAGCCCGTCCCGAATGCCGCGGCGAGCAGCGCGGACTTTGAATTTGCCGCGCTGCGCGAGGCGGCGAATTACCGTCACGCTTTGATCGACGAGTTCCGCGCTTTTTTAACGGGAGAGGTGATCGAGATCGGCGCGGGCATTGGCCAGATGACCGCGCATTTGCGCGAACTTCCGGGCCTGAATCGCCTCATCGCGATCGAGCCCGAGGCCGGGCTGAGTGCGCAGCATCGCGCGCAATTTCCCGGACACGAACTTTACGAAGGCACGATCGAAGACGCGCCGCGGGAAGTCGCGTGGAGAGCAATCCTGAGCATCAACGTGCTCGAGCACATCGAAGACGACGAAGCCGAGCTGGCGCGCTACGCGAAATTGCTCCGCACCGGGTCCGGACACTTTTGCGTGCTCGTGCCCGCGCGCCCGGAAATCTACGCGCCGATTGACCGCGATTTCGGCCACTTCCGCCGTTACACGCGGCCTGAACTGCGTGGAAAACTGGAAGCCGCAGGCTTCGAGATTGTCAAACTTTTCTACTTCAATTTCACCGGCTATTTCGCCTGGTGGCTGAACTTTCGCGTGCTCGGAAAACGCACTTTTGAAATCGGCAAAGTGCGCTTCTACGACCGCGTCATATTCCCCGCCGTGCATTTCGCCGAGTCCACGCTCCTCCGTCCACCGATCGGGCAGAGTTTGATCGCGATCGCGCGCGCGAAATAGCGGGCGCGCCTTGACCTGCCGGAGGCCTTCGTTAGCCTCGCGGCCCTTCGCTCGCAAATTTCTCATGGCCTCCAAACCGCAATCCGCAATCCGCAATCCGCAATCCAAAAAAGCCTACGCCGCCGCAGGCGTGGATGTGGATTTGGGAAACCTCGTGAAGAGCGGGATTCATGCGCTCGTCAAAGGAACGCACGGGCCGGAAGTGCTCGGAAAAATTGGCGGATTCGGCGGGCTGTTTCGCCCGAATTTCAAAGGGATGCGCGACCCGGTGCTCGTCTCCAGCGTGGACGGCGTGGGAACGAAACTGAAGATCGCCTTCGCGCTCGACCGGCACGACACGATGGGGCAGGACTTGGTGAATCATTGCGTGAACGACATCGCGGTGCTCGGCGCGAAACCGCTGTTTTTTCTCGACTACATCGGCGCGGAAAAACTGGAGCCGCATGTGTTCGAGCAGTTGCTCAAGGGTTTCGCGAAAGCCTGCAAACAAGCGGGTTGCGCGCTGATCGGCGGCGAGACGGCGCAGATGCCGGGCATGTATAAAGCCGGCGAATACGACCTCGCCGGCACGATCGTCGGCGTGGTGGACCGGCCGAAAATGATCGACGGCTCGAAGATCAAACCCGGCGACGCCATCATCGGCCTCGCCTCGAATGGACTGCACACGAACGGCTATTCGCTCGCGAGAAAGGTGCTCTTTGAAAAGATGAAGCTGCAGCCCGCGTCGAAGGTGGACGGAGTCGCCGGCACGCTGGGCGACGAGCTGCTGCGTCCACACCGGAATTACCAGCCGCTCCTCGCGAGCCTGCCCGCAGGCATGGTGAAAGGCCTCGCGCACATCACCGGCGGCGGGCTGGTGGACAATCTGCCGCGCGTGCTGCCGAAGACTTGCGATGCGGTGATCGACACGCTCGCGTGGAAGACGCCCGCCATTTTTCAGCACATCGAAAAGGGCGGGAAAGTGGATCACGCCGAGATGTATCAGGTCTTCAACATGGGCATCGGCATGACGATCATCGTCGCGGAAAAAGACCGCGCGGAAGTGGTGCGGCGGACGAAAGGGAAAGTGATCGGCGAAATTCAGCCGGGCAGTGGCATCGTTGGTTTGGAGTTTTGAAGCTCCGAGATTTCCGTTGTCAGGCACCACCTAATCCACTAATTGCTCCCACGAAATATGAAGCGACTTTTTCTTCCAGCAACCGCGGCGCTCTGCGTTTTATCGATCGCCGCCTGCGTCAAAAAACAGGAGCCGACGCCGCCTAAAAACAAGGGAGGTTTTCACCAGCCGCCGCAGCCGCTGACCCGGCACGAAGACCCGGTGGATGAACCGCCAGAGAAGCCCGTCGTGAAGCACGAGGACCCGACGCCCGATAATCCTCCGCCACCGACCCAGCCGACGGGTCCGAAGAACTACGAATACGGCAAGCCGGTCCCCGGAAAGCCCGGCTTCGTCACCAGTCCTTACGCACCGTCCGCCGGTTATGTCGATGTGCGCGGCTTCGGCCCGGCCACCGAAGTCAAAGATCCCTACACGGGGAAAGTTTTCCTCGTCCCCTAGAGCAGCACCCCCCGCCCCGAAGCCCGGACTGAAAGCGCTCGCGTTTTCTGGCCGGGCTTTTCTTTCTGTCATGTCGCATTCCATCGCCATCATCGGCCCCGGCCTGCTCGGCGCGTCCATCGCCCTCGCAGCGCGGCGTTCCGGCAGCGTGCGCGTGGCCATCTGGGCGCGGCGGCCGGAGATCGTCGAGGAAGTGCGGGCGCGCGAAATCGCTGACGTCGTTTCGACCGAACTGGATGCCGTTCTGGCGGATGCGGACACGGTCGTCCTTTGCGTGCCGGTCGGCGCGATGCCGGCGCTCGCGCGCGAAATCGTGACGCGCATCCCGGTGCGCGCACTCGTCACCGATGTCGGCAGCGTGAAGGCCAGCGTCGTCGCGGAACTCGCACCCATTTTTCGCGAACGCGGGCGTTTCATCGGCAGTCATCCGATGGCCGGTTCCGAGAAGGCCGGGCACGCCTTCGCGTCGGCGGAATTGTTCGATCAGCGCGTCTGTATCGTCACGCCGGACGCGGACACCGCGCCGGATGCGCTCGTGGATGTTACCGCATTTTGGGAATCGCTCGGCTGCTCGGTGCGCACGCTCACGCCGGTCCAGCACGATGAAGTCGTTGCCTTGGTCAGCCACCTCCCGCACTTGCTCGCTGCGACGCTGGTGAACACGGTCGCCGCGCAAAATCCCGACGCGTTCGATTTTCACGGACCCGGTTTTTTCGACACCACCCGCGTCGCCTCCGGCGAGCCCGATCTCTGGGCGGAAATCCTGCGCACCAACAGCGCCGCGGTCCGCGCCAGTGCAGAGGCGATGATTGAAAAGCTGCGCGAAATCACCACACTCCTTGATCGCGAAGAACCGATGAAAGAATTTCTCAACCAAGCCAAAACTCTGCGCGACCGCATGCGCCGGACGAAACACGATGTCTGACTGGAAAATCCGCCGCGCGCCCGCGATCCACGCCGAGGTCACCGTGCCCGGCGACAAAAGCATTTCCCACCGCGCCGTGATGCTCGCGGCGATGAGCAACGGCCCGTGCGTCATCCGCGGCTTCCTCGCGAGTGAAGATTGTCTGTGTACCGTCGCCGCGATCCGCGCGCTCGGCATCGAGATCGAGCGCCCCGACGACGAGACGCTGATCGTCCACGGCCAGCGCCGTGTTTTCACCGCGCCGAAGGGCGACATCGACTGCGGAAACTCCGGCACCACGATGCGCTTGATGGCCGGAATCCTGGCCGGACAGCCCTTTCGCAGCCGCCTCGTGGGTGACGCATCGCTTTCCAAACGACCGATGAAGCGCGTGATCGAGCCGCTGCGGCAGATGGGCGCGAACATCACTGCCGAGGGCGAGAACGGTCGCCCGCCACTCGTGATCGAAGGCGGAAAACTTTCGCCGATTCACTACATCTCGCCGGTCGCCAGCGCGCAGGTGAAAAGCGCGGTGCTACTCGCCGGGATGTTTGCGCCGGGGAAAACGAGCGTGACCGAGCCCGTGCAGAGCCGCGATCACACGGAGCGCATGCTCGAATATTTTTTCGTCCGTCCGCAAAAGCAGGATCTCACCGTGTCGATTCACGGCGGCTTCACGCCAGAGTCCCGCGATTTCCAAGTGCCCGGCGACATCTCCAGCGCCGCTTTCTGGATGGTCGCCGCGGCAGCAAATCCGCACTCGCATTTACTTGTAAAAAACATCGGCCTGAACGCGACGCGCACCGGAATCGTGAGCGTGCTCGTGCGCATGAACGCGCATGTGCGCGAGGCGGTGCAAACCGAGGAGGGCGAGCCGCTGGGCACGATCGAGATCAAAGGCGCGCGCCTGAAGGGAACCGTAATCGAGGGCCGCGAAATCCCGAACGTGATCGACGAAATCCCGATCCTCGCTGTCGCCGCGGCGCTTGCGCATGGGACCACGATCATCCGGGATGCGGGAGAATTGCGCGTGAAGGAAACCGATCGGCTGCTGGCGATCGCGACCAATCTCCGCGCGATGGGCGCGCAGGTCATCGAGAGCGAAGACGGCCTCGAAATCATCGGCGGCGCGCCGCTCTACGGTGCGCGCTTGCAGAGCTTCGGCGATCATCGCATCGCGATGGCGTTTGCGGTCGCCGGGCTGTTCGCGGAAGGCGAGACGGTGATTCAGGATGTGGACTGCGTGAACACGTCTTACCCCGGATTTTACGCGCAATTGGAGCAGGTGATCAAAGACTCGGGAGAGCCCACGACGCCTGTGATCGAGCGGCTGCCTTCCGACGAGTAAATGGCCCCGGAAACACACATCGTCATCGCGATCGACGGGCCGGCCGCCAGCGGCAAAAGCAGCGTCGCGCGCGCCCTCGCCCGGCGGCTCGGCTTTGACTATGTGAACACCGGGGCCATGTATCGCGCCATCACCTGGTTCATCGTCACGAAAGGCGTCCCCGTCGCCGACACCGGTCGCGTCCAGCAACTCCTGCATTTCGCCGACATCCAGTGCGGGCTCAGCGACGGTGCCTCGACGATCATGATCGACGGGATCGATCCCACGCCCGACCTCGTTTCCGAGGAGGTAAACGCCAACGTCTCCGCCGTCGCCAGCATCGCCGAAGTGCGCCGCCTTTTGGTGCAAAAGCAACGCGTTTACGCCACCGATCGCAATGTGGTGATGGAAGGCCGCGACATCGGCTCCGTCGTTTTCCCGGACACCGATTACAAATTTTACATCGACGCCTCCGCCGAAGTCCGCGCCCTCCGCCGCATGCGCCAGGGTTTGCAGGATTCCATCAGCGCGCGCGACCGGGTGGATTCCACGCGCCGTAATTCCCCGCTCACCATCGCCGAAGACGCGCACGTCATCGACAGCTCGAATCTCACGATCGACGGCGTCGTCGGTGAAATAATCGGTCGCCTGAAGCAGAAAGGCCTCGACGTGGAGCACGTCTGGGCGCGGCATTGAACGCACATGGGATTCGCCTACGCCTTTCATAAAAACCTCGCGCGGCTGATCGCGAAGACCTGTTTTTCGTTCAAAACCGTCCACCGCGAGCGGATCATCGAGGAAGGCGGCGCGCTTCTCGCGATGAATCATCAGAGCTACCTCGACCCGCCGCTCGCCGGGATTTCCTGCCATCGCGAGATCTACTTTCTCGCTCGCAAAACGCTGCTCGACTGGCCCGTTCTCGGCTCGATTTTCCCGCGCCTGAATGTGATCCCCGTGGACCAGGAGCGCGCGGACATGAGCGCCCTGAAGGCAGTCATTCGCCTCGTGAAAGCAGGCCACTGCACCATCGTCTTCCCGGAAGGTTCGCGGACCGAGGACGAACATTTCCTGCCCGCTCTGCCCGGCATCGGCCTCATCATCGCGAAGACGCGCTGCCCGGTCGTGCCGATGCGGATTTTCGGCGCAAGAGAGGCGTTTCCCCGCGGAGGAAAACCGCGCCTGTTCAAGCCGATCACGCTCGTAGTGGGTGAACCGTTCCGTTTCACCGACGCGGATTTCGATGGGAGCGGCCGGGAACTTTACCAAAAGCTCAGCGAGCGCGTGATGGAGCGCATCGCCGCCATCGAATATGAGCGCCCGTGAAAAAAACGCGGAATATGGTATGGACAACGCTTCTGTCTTCGTCCAATCTCACACCACTCTCCTTATGAAACACTCCAAACGCTTCTTCTTGTTATCCCTCGCAGCGATCGTCGGACTCGGCGGCGCAGCAGCAACTGCCCTCGCACAGAGTGGCGATACCGTGGTCTCGATGTGCTATCGCGGCCGTAAAATTTCCGTCCCTTCGTATTTGGTCTCTCGTTACATCACCAAGGGTGCCGTCACTCTGGTGCCACCAGCGACGAACTGCACCGTTACGCCCGCCTAGTCTCAGGTCGGATTTAATATCCTTTTAAAAAGCCCCGAGCGTTGATTCGCTCGGGGCTTTTTTTGTCTGTTTTCTTTGAAATGAAGATCGTTTCCCAGTTGCTCACTCTGCTCGGCATCGTTGCGGCTGCGCTTTTCGTTTCAGGGCTGCGCCCCGTTTTTCTCATCCCCGCCTACGGCGCGCTCTCCGTCGCAGCGCTGGTGGCCTGGTTACCCCGAGGCCGCATCGATCTTTCGCCCCGCGTCATCCCGTGCCTCGTCGCGACGCTATTATTTTTTCTCTACGTTCTGCTGCGGACCACATTTTCGCCCGTAGACTACATCGCACGGCCCGATCTGTTTATGGTTCTCGGGGCGCTGATCGTCTATTTCGTCACCGTGTTGTGCGCCACTTCCCCCGCGTCGCGGCTGGTGTTCACCTGTATCTTCCTGGCACTCTCGTGCGCCCATGTGCTGGTGGGCGCGATCCAGTTTTCCAAAGGGAACGACTTCATGCCCTTCGATTTTCTCCCGCGATCGAGCTACCTCAGCCGGGCCAGTGGCTTTTACGGATGCCCCAACCATCTCGCCGGCTTTCTCGAAATCACCATGTTGATGGCGCTCAGCCTTGCCTTCTGGAGTCGCTGGCGTTTGCTGGGGAAAATCGTCGCCGGCTACCTCGCTCTGGTCTGCGCCGCCGGACTGCTCATGACTGGCAGTCGAGGCGGATACGCCAGCGCGGCCATCGGCCTGTTTGTTTTCGCGGTGATCAGCCTCGCGCTAGCCCGCCACTGGATGTGGAGGGAAATCTGGCTCTTTCTCATCACCGTTCTCGTCATCGTCGCCATTGGCGGCGGCTACGTCGTGTATGCCACGCTTCACAAAAGCGACTATCTCAGTATGCGCATCGGCTCTGCTGGCGGGGACGCCCCGCTGCGACTTGCCCTTTGGAAAGCCGCACTCAAGCAATTTGAACTCAGCCCCATCCTCGGAACGGGCAGCGGCACCTACTTGTATTACGGGCGGCTTTTCCGCGCGCCCGTAGTGTTACAAGACCCCGTTTACGCTCACAGCGACGTTCTCCAATTCCTCGCCGAATTCGGGCTGCTCGGCATCGCCGGGCTGGCCGCGTTTCTGTTTCTTCACCTGCGATCTGGCTGGAAATTTCTCGCCGACATCATCGCCCGTCGCACCGTGGAAGGCGAGCGCGATGCCCCCGGTTTTCATGGCGATAATTCCCTCGCGCTCACCGTCGGCGCGCTCTGCGGCATCGTCGCCCTCCTTGCTCATTCGCTCGGCGATTTTAATCTCCATATTCCGCCCAACACCCTCGCGATGGCTTTTCTATTCGGCACCCTCGCCAATCCCTTCAGCGTTTTGGTGCCAGAGGCGAAAGCCGTCTCTCCACGCGCGAAAATGTTCCTTCGCGGCATCCCTTTCGTGCTTCCCTTGCTCGGCGTGTGGCTCGCCGTCGTCGCTTTTCCAAAGTGGCCCGCCGAACAACTCGCCGACAAATCCAAAGTCCTGCTCTCCGACTGGCATTCTCTTCAAGATCCCGCGGTCGCGAGCAATGCCGCCGACCTTGCCCGGCAATCCCTCGATCGCGATCCGAAAAATCCCGAAATGTATTTGGCGCTCGGCGACAGCTTCGTCTCCCTCGCCGAGATGGAAGACGACCCCGCCGCGCAAGCCGGCCCCTACGCCAAAGCCGTGGACGCCTATCGCCGCGGCATCCTGGTTGCGCCTCTCGATTCTCATTTGATCGTCGCGCTCGCCCGCACCTACGACGCGCTCAAGCGCTTCGACGAAGCCGGACCACTCTTCCGACGTGCCGTGGAGTTGGATGGCAACGCCGCCGAAATCCACTGGGAATACGGGAACCATTTTCACGCGCAGGGCGACTTGGAAAACGCCGAGATCCAGTATCAAAAAGCGCACGAACTCGCCAACGGCGTCTATACCTACCAGTTTCTCGAAAACGTCCGGAAAGAACGCAAAGCCCTCGCCGAACCTAAGGCTCTCTGAACTTCACGGACTCCAGTTCCGTCCACACTTTCCCCACGGAAACCTCCGCCTCAATTTTGAGTAGCAGGCGGTCGGGATCGTCCGACAGCCACGCGCTGGCCCGCTTGAATTTGGCGTGCTTCTCCAGCTCCATCTTTTTGGAAATTTTGCTCAGCTTGAGATCCAGCTTCAGCGCGTCGTATTTCTTCTTTCCGACTTCGATTTTCTCCCGACCCACCACTTTCAACTCCGCAAGGTAGGCTCCCGTCGCCGGATACACCACCAGCCGGGTCATTTCGTCATTTTTCAAAGGCTGACTCCTCACAAAAAGCAGCGCGCCATAAAGATCAAAGACTCCCGGAAAATCGAAGCGCTTTAGTTTCGGCGGGCTCTTGTCCGGCGGAGCGCTCTCGCGAAAGCGCGACAAGCCGCCGGCATCGAAAGTGAGCGTCGTTTTCAGCGTCTCCTTTTTATAAACCTCCGTCTGCACTGCGCTCAGCGGTCGCAATGTTACCGGCTCATACAGCCCGGTATGCGTCGCATCCATCGACCACAGCCCGCGCACCAATCCGACCGTCCGCGTCTTCACCTCCAGCTTCAGCGGGCCTTCGCTGGTCCGCGTGTAATCGAAGTCCGCCGTCGCCGCCTGAATCTTCGACCACCCGAAACGATACGTCGCATGCAGCAGCCGCATCGGCGGCGCGGGTCCCAGCACGGGCGGCGTCAGCTTCGACTGCCAGTCCTCGCCTTCCGCCGCAGCCGTCCAGCAGAGCAGCACGATCGCGAGTGCCCGTTTCATGATTTGCGCAGCCGCATTTTTTCCAAATGCGTCTCCGCAATCCATCCCCGCCCACCGCCCGGCAGCGCACAATAAATCCACTCCCCGCGCTCACTCAGCACCCGCACGCGACTACCCAGCGGAAGCGTTTCCGCAAGCCCCGCGCGATCCGCCGGCGCGAGCTTCGCCGACGTTTCCTTTCCCGTGATGATCGCCACGGCTGTCTCTTGATCCGCCCGCCAAACTCCCACCGCCGCATACACCGCTAGCACGAAAGCAAACGCGCCCCAGCCGAAAAATCTTCGCCGAAAAATCACGCCCGCCACCGCAAATACCCCGCCCCAAAACGCAACCACTCCGACCACTGCAAACACGCTGCCCGGCATCGCCGGATACGCATACTCCCACCAGCGCCGCTCACCTGTCTTTGCCCCGGTTTGTTCCCGCAGCCATTTCAAATTCGCCCGCGCTTCCGCATGTGAGCCTTCCAGCGCCAGCGCTCGCTCATAGTTCAGCACCGCCTTGCCCGGCGCGCCGCTGCGGTAGTCCGCGTTGCCCAGATTGTAGAAAAGATTCGCGCTCCATTCCCCGCTCCCCACCAGCCGCTCGTAAGCCTGCTTCGCCTCCGCAAATTTCCCCTCATCGTAAAGCTGGTTCGCGTTATCGAACTCGGCCGCGCGTCCGAGCCCAACGAAAGCCATCAGCCAAATCCAAACGACCGCCCCGGCGAGCAAACGCCAACAAGGGCCGAACGCGCAAAAGCATAGCGCGGGAGGCTCTGGACTGCGGCGAGCATCGCCGCTCTCGCCACGGTAAGAAGCGGTGAAGCTCCCCTCAGTCCAGAGCCTCCGGCGTCCAAATACGGTCGATTTTCCCCCTTCGAAAAGTTCATCCACTCCCTTCATTTCACACGACCCTCCTGAAACCGTTCCAGCGCCGTGAGCGCCCGGTCTTTTTCCTGCTCGGAAATGCGCCCATCGCTCGCCGCCGCCCCCGCATACAGCAGCTCCGCGCGTTTGTTGAAAATCTCGTCGATCCCCGCCGCCGTCTCCTCATCTAAATCCCGCAAAGCCCGCGCCGCCTGCGCATCCACGCTCGCCTCCGGGCGACCCGTCACCAGCGCCGTCTCCACCTGCACGAGCCGCGCCGCTGTCTGAAAAAACTCCGCGTGTCCCGCTTCGCTCCGCACCTTCCGCCACAGCTCCTCGCGCTCACGCTTCAGAGTTGCCGCCCGACTCTTCGCCTCATCCTTCCGGAAAAACCGCGCCCCAAGCAGACCGATCAAAGCCAGCGCGGGAACTCCCTGTGCGATCCAAAAAATCCGCGACCGGTAGATCGGCTCGAACGAATTCCGCTCCGTCCCGAATTCATATTTCAGCCCCACAATGTCCTTCACCACTTCCTTCGACGGCTCTGGCGTGGGCGGTGGCTGGGCTTCCAAATTTGCCCCCGCGATCGGCGGGGACACCGATGCAGGCGGCGCTCCGCCCTCGACTTTTAGCGGAGCCGCGTCGCTCGTCAGCGTCACGTATTTCGCCGTCTCCGGATCGAAATAGGAAAAGTGGACCTGCGGCATTTCCGTCTTTTTTTCCTCGGGCACCACCGCCATCTCGAAGCTCTTCACCCCGCTCGTCTGCATCTCATCACGCGGGGTAAAAACGTTGCTCGGCTCATACGCATGCCACCCCTTTTCGTCCACCAGCGTCGGCGCCTTCACCCGGTCGAAATTTCCCGACCCGGAAACCCGCATTTTCAGCGTGATGGGATCGCCGACTTTCACCTGCCGCGGACTCCCTTCCGCCGAGAGCTGGAACTTCCCGATCGCGCCCGAAAAGTCCACCGGCCGGCCCGCTGCCGGCAGCGGCTTCACCTCGAGCTCCACCGGTTCCGCCGTCACCTTGCGGCGTTCCATCTGGCTGAAAGACCCAAACGGATCATCGAAAAACCCATTGTCAAAAAGGTCGAGCGGACCCCGCGGACGCGCTCTTTTCGCGCGCGGGATCGACGCGATAAACGGCACCTCCAATGGCCCGAGAATTACCTTCCCCGCTTTGCTCGGAGAGATCGTCGTGCGGAAAGTAATCAGTTCATACTCGCGCCCGTCCTTGCTCACCACACCCTCGTTGGGCCGAGGAAAGCGCACCTTGGTAAAGCCCTCACCTTCGAGCACCGGCATTTCCTCAATCCGGTAACGGATACGCCGGTCGAAATACAGCTTCACCTCCACCGGCACCGCCTCCCCGATATAGACGTTTTTTTTGGAAACCTCGATCTCCACAAAAGTCACCGGCTCCTCCCCATTCGCCGCCGGTTTCTGCCCGCCGGGCGCAGGCGCTTCCACGCGCAGATGCAGCGGCTCCGTTTTCAAAACGCCCGCATCCGTTTTGATCTCGAGCGCCGGAATGATGAAAGCGCCCGGCATATTTCCCGTCACCATGTAAGTCAGCGACACGCTCCGCTCAACGCGACCGTTCTCAATACGCGTCATTTCCTGCCCTGTGCTGTATTGGAAAGTCAGGCCAGCCACCGCGATTTGTGGCAAATTCTCAGGCCTCGCCCCGGACACTTCGATTGTGATCGAGGTCGCATCTCCGGGCGCGATCGTGGTTTGAGAAAGTGTCGCCGTCGCCTTTGTCTCAGCTCGCGTGATCGAGCCGAAAACGGTGAGCCATGCAGCCAGCACGGCAAGAAATATACGCGGAAAACGAAAGCCCGAATTCATGCGAAAATCACCAGTCACGTGTGACACGCCCCCGCTGTTTTTGTTCGCGCGGATCGAGCAAATGCACCTTCGCATCCTCGGCCTTTAGCGAATCCAACAAGCTCTTCGCCTGCCGCTCCGTCATCCGCCCTTCCAACGCCGCAGCCTCGGACTCCGCTTGCTCCGCCGCATCCTTGGCCTCCTTCGAGTCCTTGTCGAACTGCGGCGCTTCCTTCAGCTCACCCTCTTTTTTCTCCTTCGGCTCGGCAGACTCCGGCGGCGATTGATCGCCGTCTTTACCCTGCTGATCTTTCGGGCCGCCCTTCTGCCCGTCCTTTTTCTCCCCGTCCTTGCCCTGTTCCTCCTTGGAATCCTTCTTCTCCTCGCCGTCTTTTCCATCCTGCTTCTGTTCATCCTTCTGGTCGCCCTTATCGCCCCTTTCCTGATCCTTCGTCTCCCCGTCCTTCGAGTCCTTTTTGTCTTTGTCCTGCTTGTCTTTCTTATCCTGCTTCTTGTCGTCTTTCTTTTGATCGTCCTTTTTCTGCTGCTCCTGTTTTTCCTGCTCCTCAAGCATCTTCGCCAAGAGATCGCGGTTGTATTTCGCGTCCGCATTTTTCGGCTCCACCTTCAGCGCCTGGTCGTAGTGCTGGAGCGCATTTTTCCACTCCTGAATTTTCGGCTCCTTTTCCTTCAACTCCGCGCCGCGTTTGAAAAGTGTGTTCCCCAAATTGTATTCCGCCTTCGCGTGCAGCTTCGGGTCCGGCGAAGTCACCGCCTTGCTGAAAGCCTCCAGCGCCTTGTCGAGATCGCCCGATTGGTAAGCGGCGCTGCCGAGATTGAAATGCAACTCCGGCGACTCCGGCTGCAGTTTGAGTTGTGAAGAAAACCGCTCCGCCGAGTCCTTGTAATCTTTCCGTTCATACGCCTCGACGCCCGCATTTTTTCCAAAGGCCGCCGCGTTCATAAACAGCAGCGCCACCGCGATCGTCGCCCGCCGCCGCTCGCCGATCAGCATCGAAATCGTGAGCAGCAAAATCCCCGCGCCGAGCGGCCACTGGTAGCGCTCGACTGGCTGGCGGGAAACTTTGGCGTCGATATCGGATTCAGTCATTTTTCCAAGGCCATCGCGGATGAGCTGCCCCATCTGCTCGCGGCTGTTCTGGAGCCGAAGGTAGAAGCCTCCGCCCGCTTCTGCAATTTTTCGCAAACGATCTTCATCGAGCTTCGATTTCACGATCTGCCCATCGTTGTCCTTCAAAAATTCCGTCCCGCCGCGCGCGCCCGGCATCGGGATCAGCGAACCATCCGCCGAGCCGAGCCCGACGGTGAAAATCTTCAGCGCATCCTTCTGCTTCTCCGCCTCCTTCACCCCGTCCGCATCCAGTTCCTCGCCGTCGGTGAAAATGATCAGCGCCCGGTGATCGCTCTCGCCTTTCCCAAATGCATCCATCGCCGTCCGAATTGCCCCCGCGATATCCGTCCCGCCGCGCGGGATGATCTCGGTGTCGAGTTCCTGCAACGAGCTGAGCACCGCATTCGAGTCCGCCGTGAGCGGAGCCTGCAAAAACGAGCCGCCCGCAAACGCGATCACGCCCACGCGGTCGCCCTGCAATTGCGTAATCAAATCCTGCGCCGCGAGCTTCGCGCGCGTCAGCCGGTTCGGCGCGAGGTCCGTGGCCAGCATGCTCTTCGAGGTATCGATCGCGATGATCACATCCCGCCCGCGCCGCTTGGATTCCTGCCAGGTAAAGCCGTAGCGCGGCTGCGCCAAACTCACGATCAGCGCCGCGAGTCCTAGCAGGACGAAAGCAAACCGCCACCGCCGCTTCACCACGCTCACCGTGCCCGCCAGCCGATCGTGCAGGCGCGATGCGATCAGTTTTCCGAGCAGCACGCGCCGCCTGCGTTCGTTTCGGAAAAACACGATGACGAGCAGCGGCAGCAGCGCGAGGGACCAGAACCAGAGTGGTTGTGCGAAGGTCATGGTCGAAGAAGGTAGAGAAACGGGAAGCGCATCCCAAAATGTGTCATTTCGACCGAAGCTCCGGCGGGCCAGTGGGCGGAGCGTAGTGGAGAGCCGAGTCCGCGAGACAGCCCGAGTGGAAGACAGGGCGGGCAAACCTCTAACTTTTCTTCGCGCGGGCGAAGGAGGCGGGGAGTTGCATCACGTTCGCGCTCCGCGAAAGGCAAAGTGAGAGGTTTCTCCACTACGCTCCGCCCGCCTTGCCTCCTCCGCTCCGGTCGAAATGACCAGTTCATGGCAGCCTCCTCCAAATCGTCTGCCCCAGCAGCACCTCCAGCGCGATCAGCGCAAACCCCGGCACCAAAAACCACGCGAACAAATCGCGGTACTGTTTGTATTGATCGAGCTCCACGGTCGATTTCTCCAGTTGGTCGATCTGCCCGAAGATTTCCTCCAGCGATTTCCCATCCGTCGCACGAAAGTATTTCGCATCCGTCATCGTCGCGATTTCGGTGAGCGTCTTTTCGTCCACTTCGACTTTCACGTTCTGATAAACCGTCCGCCCAAACATATCCTGCACCGGCACCGGCGCATACCCGCGCGTCCCCGCGCCGACGGTGTAAACCTTGATCCCAAGCGCCTTCGCCGCCTCCGCTGCCGTCGCGGGCGTCACCTTGCCGGAGTTGTTATCGCCGTCCGTCAGCAGCACCACGATTTTACTTTTCGCCTCCTTGTCCTTCAACCGATTGCACGCGGATGCGATGGCCGAGCCGATCGCCGTGCCGTCTTCCACGAGCCCGATGCGGACCCGCTCCAAGTTTTGCAACAGCCAGTCGTGATCGAGCGTGAGCGGGCTCACGAGATACGGACGGCCTGCAAAACACAGGATGCCGATGCGATCATTCGGCCGCGCCTCGATAAATTTCTGCGTCACACTCTTCACCGCCTCCAGCCGGTTTGCGCGCTGATTCCCAATGGAAAGATCCTCCGCCATCATCGACCGCGAAACATCGATCGCGAGCACGATGTCGATCCCGCTCGCCTGCACGCGACTCAGCGTGCGCCCGAGCTGCGGCCGCGCCAGCGCGACGATGAGCAGCGCGAGGCCGAGCAGCAGCAGGCTCAGTAAAATGCTCCCGCGTTTCGCGCGGCGCACTTTTCCCGAAGCGCGGATCGGTGCGAGCGAGGAGAAGACGACGGCGGGCGCGTGGCCCTTTGCGCCAGCGAGGAACGCGAGCGGTGGAAGCAGAAACAGTAGCAGCAGCAGCCACGGATGCGTGAAGTTGAGAGACTCGCCGAAAAGACTCATATCAGGGCAATCGCATCGCGATCATCGTGCTGAATTTCCCCCTTTTCGCACGGAGTCGCTTATCGGCGTGGCAGGTTTTCCGCGAAGCGGTCCATCGTAAAACCTGTCATTCTGAGGCACGAAGAACCTCTGACTATTTCCGGGCAGCGGTAGTGCGGAGCGCGACGCGAAGACGCTCCGCACCGCCTCCGCCCTCGAAAAGCCAGAGATTCTTCGTTCCTCAGAATGACAGGTTTTTACCGTCCGCCGCTTAGCGAGACTCGTCCCGGATTTCGACGCATTCGCCACGGCACTCATATCCGCTCCCCCTGCGCAAACTTGATCGCGCTTTCCAGAAGCTGCGCGCTGTCCGCGCTCGTCGCGTCGATGCGCGCGAATTTGATGAGATCGCACCGCTCCAGAAACGCCGCGAGCAAGCTTTTCTCGTTTTCCGAAAACTTCACCGAGCGCGAAATTGCCGACAGAAATTCCGTCGACGTTTGCTCGCGCGCGTGCAGCCGGTACTGCCGTCCGATGAAGGTGCGCAGGACATCCGACACGGCGATGCTGAAATCGTATGGCGTCTGCCGCTCGACTTGCGGGCGCAGCGCTTCGAGTTCGCGGATGGCGATTTCGCGCGGCGTGGGCGGCGGCGGCGGCGGTTTGTCGCGCATCTTTTTCACGATGAGCGCCACGATGCCTGCAACGATCGCCAGCAAGAGGATCGCGGCGACCACGACCATCCACGTCGGATACGGGAAAATGTCCACCGGCGGCGCGATGTCGCGGATCTCCGGCATCGGAGGTTCGCCGGGTTGCGTGGGCGGAGCTTGATTGAGCGCGGCGAGGAGGATCATCGAATCATCAGCCGCCGCTCGCGGGTGCGAAAAAAGGTGCGCAACGCCGGCACGTAATCCTCGTCGGTTTGCAACGAGATCGTATCGACCCGCTTCGAGCGAAATTGCCGCAGCCGCTCGTTCGTCTGTGCGTCCACCGCTTTCAAAAAAGCCATCCGCGCGCTCCGGCTCGACGTGTCGAATTCCAACTGCTCGCCCGTCTCCGCGTCCTCCAGCGTCACGAGCCCCACATCCGGCAGCTCCTCCTCGCGCGGATCGACGATCGGGATTGCGATGAGATCGTGCCGCCGCGCCGTCACGCCGAGTTCCTTGGAAAAGTCCGGCGCTTGAAAATCCGACACGAGGAAAACGACCGAGCGCCGGTGCAGTACATGATTCAGATGCCGCAGCGCGATGCCCGGCTCCGTCCCGCGCCCCTTCGGCGCAAAAAACAAAATCTCGCGAATGATCCGCAGCGTGTGCAGCCGCCCTTTTTTCGGCGCGATGAAAAGTTCGACGTGATCCGAAAATAAAATCAGCCCGACCTTGTCGTTGTTCCGAATCGCGCTGAAAGCCAGCAGCGAAGCCACCTCCGCCGCCAGCTCCCGCTTGCTCAAATGCACGCTCCCAAAATTCCCCGACGCACTCACGTCCACCACGAGCATCACCGTCAGCTCCCGCTCTTCGGTAAATTTCTTCACATAAGCCTCCCCATTCATCTCCCCGTAACGCGCCGTCACATTCCAATCAATCGTCCGTACCTCATCCCCCGGCGCGTACTCCCGGACTTCTTCAAAGTTCATCCCGCGGCCTTTGAAAACGCTCCTGTATTGCCCCGAAAAAACCGCGTTCACCATCCCGCGAGTCTTTAGCTCGAGGCGGCGGATTTTCTTAAGAATGTCGCGGGCGTTTTCCATTAGCCTTCCGTCTCGTCATCCTTGTCTTCCCAGACCCACATGACTGGCGGAGGCGTCTCGATACTATTTGCTCCGAGTTCCATGCAGCAGAGAAGAAGCGCCAGCTGAGGAGAGGCATAAGTCAGCGCGTCTTTCAGTCCTTCTTGGCTGCGGTCCCACATTGTAGCCCTCAGCCAATAAATTGGTGCCTGCGGCCCATCTTTGATGCAAAAGAGCCAGCAATCGTAGGTGTTCAGTATTTGGGCTCCCTCGTCGGCGAACGGAAAGTATCCAAACTTCAGCAGTTCGTGATGAAGCGTGCCGTGGCTCAATGTAACCGCAATGTCTTCGGGCAGAAAAAATCGCAGGTCGCGACCTGAATTGTCGTTCCAATCCACCGTCCGCAACACGCCATATCCCAAAGCGTAAGCAGCGTGCAATTCTATCAACCAATCTGGAATGGACTGCCGCATTTCCGGTGGAAGTTTGTCCCATTCCTCACGCCGAACAGTCACGGTCTTGATCCCAAGTATCTCGAACCGTTCACCAAGATTCCTGCACGCCCGGTGCAACTCGTCGGGTATTTCCTCACTCATACTTCGTAACTCACGGCACCGGCAGCCCCGCGAAAATCGTCTCGATGATCTGCTCGCTGCTCACCTCCTCGGCTTCTGCCTCGTAGCTCACGATGATGCGGTGCCGCAGCACGTCGAAGCCGACGCTTTTAACATCCTGCGGCGTGACGTAGCCGCGGCCGGAGAGGAATGCTTTTGCCCGCGCCGCGAGCGTGAGGGCGATGGTCGCGCGCGGGCTTGCGCCGTAGCGCAGCATCCCTTCCAGCTTCAGCTTGTAGCTCGCGGGGTCGCGCGTTGCGAAGACGACATCGACGATGTAATCCTTCACGCGATCGTCCACGTAGATCGTGTTCACGAGGTTGCGCGAGCGGATGATTTCGTCGGGCTCCACGATGCGCAGCACGTCGAGATTCGGCGCGGACGTGCCCATGAGATCGAGGATTTTTCGCTCCTCCACTTTCGTCGGGTAGCCGACTTTCAGCTTGAGCATGAAGCGGTCGAGCTGCGCCTCGGGAAGCTGATAGGTGCCTTCCTGTTCGAGCGGGTTTTGCGTGGCGAGCACGAGGAATGGGTCGGCCAGTTTGTAAGTCGTATCGCCGATTGTCACCTGCCGCTCCTGCATCGCTTCCAGCAGCGCGCTCTGCACTTTCGCGGGCGCGCGATTGATTTCGTCTGCGAGGATGAGGTTTGAAAAAAGCGGCCCCTGCTTCGTCGTAAATTCGCCTGTGCGCGGGTTGTAAATCAGCGTGCCGATGAGATCGGCGGGCAGCAAATCCGGCGTGAACTGGATGCGCTGGAAGCCCGTATGGATGCAGCTCGCGAGCGTCTTCACCGCCAGCGTCTTCGCCAAACCGGGCACGCCTTCCAGCAGGATGTGTCCGTTCGTGAGCAAGCCGACGAGCAGCCCGTCGATGAGATATTTCTGCCCGACGACGACGCGCCCGATCTGCTCCTGCAGCGGCGCGACCCATTGGTTGTGCTGTTGGACTTGGTCGGTGATTTCCTGAGTGTTCGACATGGCGCGGGATAAGACCGCGAAAGCGGGCCGATGTTCAACCCGGCAGTTTTTGCGATCCGGTTTTGGGAGGCTTTTCACGAAATGTCGGTGTCACTGAAATGTTTCACCAAAGTCGTCAGGGTGCCGCACGTGAATTCCACGGTTTTTGCCTCATGCAAAATTCCAAATTCATCCTCGCCACCGGCATCGCCGCCATTCTTGCCCTGAGCCACCGCGCGGAGGCCGATCTTTTTTCCGCAGGCAATCTCATCGTCAGCCGCAGCACTTACACCGGTGTGGCTGGCACCGTCACATTTCCCGGTTCTCTTCCGAACAACGCCGCGGCCACGGCGAACGGCAGCTTCCCGAGTGTCTTCAACAACGAGACGCCCGATCCCGCCTTCGGTGTGACCTCGCCGATCTTCATCGATCAGATCACCACCTCCGGCGTCCTCGTCGGCAGCCCACTCGACGTGACCAGCCTGATCGCGAGCCAGCTTGGAAAAAATGTGAGCACCAGCTTTCCGTCCAAGTCCGAGCTGGGACTGAGCCTTACTCCCGATGGCACTGGCGTTACTTTCATGGCCTACGGCGCAGCGGCAAATCAGATCGACATCTCGAACTCGAACACGCCAGGCCATGTGGACATCACCAATCCCGTCAACGGCCAGGGCGTCCTCATCACCCAGCGCGACATCGTCGAGTTGAGTTCCAGCGGCATTGCCACGGTCACAACCACGAATGGCTACTCGGGCAACAACGGCCGCAACGTCGTCCTCGGCGCAAATGGTAACTACTACACAGTCGGCAACGCCGGGAACAATGGATCGAGCATTACCTATGCGACGACAACCAAGGCCGTTCTCGCTATTGGCAGTAACGCCGTCGCGCTCTCGGGCGGCACGACCACGGCGAACCTCACTATCGGCGCGCCCTTCGTCGGGACAGGCATTCCCGGAGGCACCACGATCTCCAGCATCACCGACGCGACGCACTTCCAGATCAGCGCGAATGCGACTGCTTTGGCTGGGGGAAGCTACACCGCGAATACGGGTGCCTTCGGGGCCGCGGTGACGAACGCCAGCAACAACATTAGTCTTTCCGGCTGGACCACCGCGAACATGTATATCGGCGCACCCTTTAGCGGCACCAACGTCCCAACGGGTGCCTACGTTACTTCCATTACCAGTCCGACCTCGTTCACCATCAACGCTCCGGCGACCGCGACCGCGACGGTCAGCGCCATTGCCAACGACGGCGCGTTTCAACTCACCGGCGTCAGCTTTGGCAACGGCAGCAGCACCGTCACCGTGGCCGATACCTCGAAGCTAGTCCCCGGAATGCCGCTCACCGGCACCGGATTCGCGACCGGCTCCTACATTTCCACCATCACTGGGGCGAATATTTTCACCATCAATACGCCCACCACCGCCATCTCCAGCGGCACGAGCTACATTGCATCCGTCTCGAACTCGATGCTCAGCGATAACACCGGCGTGCGCATGATCCAGAAAGGCACAAACGACACCACTGGCACGGGCACCGGCATCCTCGACGCCGTGAACAGCAGCGTCGTCGTCGGTAAAGTATATGGCACGTACGGAGTGACTCCTGGCTACCAGCATGGCTTCGATGTCAATCAACTCGGCGTCGTGCTAAATGGGACTACGTCGAGCGGCAGCGCCACCATCACCGGCCTCAGTCCCTCGGTTTCGGCGGAAACGGCGAAGAACATCCAGCTCTACGCGGGCTTGCCAGTCACTGGGTCAGGGATCCCCGCTGGGACTACGATCCTATCGGTCAACCCAGGACTCAACACGGTCACGCTCAGCGCCAACGCCACCGCAGGTGCAACCTCGGGACTTACCTTTGCCCCGGCGTCTGACAAATCCGGCAAGGACGACAACTTCCGTGGCATCACGAACTCCAACAACACGATCTACATCACCAAAGGCAGCGGCGGCAACGGCTTCGACGCCGTTTATCAGATCAACCCCAACGGCGGCGGTTACGTCGCCCCTGGAAGCAGCGCCGGCCTGGCCACCGGCCTCAACGCCAGCCTCGCCAGCATCAATCCTCTTCCCGGCTGGCCCACCGGCAGCACCGGGGCCAATGAAAACAAGACCAACGGCACCACCGTCTTTCACCCCTTCGGCATCTGGTTCGCCAATGACACCACACTTTACGTGGCGGACGAAGGCTCCGGCTCCATCACCAATGCCGCCCCCGGCGGTTTGGAAAAGTGGGTCTATAACGGCGGCACCAGCATTTGGGAGTTAAAGTACACCCTCGCGGCCAGCACCATCGCCGGCTACGTCTCCGGCGGCCTGAATCTTCAGGCGCTCGGCCTGCGCAACATCACCGGCATCGACAACGGCGACGGCACCGTGAGCATCTTCGGCATCACCTCCACCACCGGCCAGACCCTGAATGACGAAGGCGCTGACCCGAACCAGCTCGTCTCCATCACCGACAGCCTCGGCGCGCTCACCCTTCCCGGCGGCGAATCCTTCAGCGTCCTCGAAACCGCCGCATATGGCGATGTCCTCCGCGGCGTTTCCGTCGCCCCCGTGCCCGAGCCCGGCTGCCTCGCCCTTCTCGGCGCGGCCTCCGTGCTCCTCGCGCGTCGTCGCCGCCAGTCCTGATTCCGTTTCTTCCCGAAAACGATCGCGCGCCGCTGGAGGGTTTTCCTTCCAGCGGCGCGTTGTCGTTTCAGCGGAAAGCGCCCCGCGCCCCCAAAGCTGTCATCCTGAGCCTGCGAAGGATCTCTGACTATTTCCGGTGCTCACCCGCTGTCTTAGTCGAGAGGAAGAAAATAGTCAGAGGTTCTTCGTTCCTCAGAATGACAGCGCTTGTTTTTGCAAACTGAGCCGCTCTTCGCACGGGCGGGCTTTACCTTTCGCGCGCGCCGTCTAACGTGCGCCCTCCATTTTCCCATGCTCACCAGCACCCAAATCCGCCAGCAGTTCCTCGATTTCTTCCGCGAGAAAGGGCACACCATCGTGCCGAGTTCGTCGCTCATGCCGGACTCGCCGAATCTGCTTTTCACGAACGCGGGGATGAACCAGTTCGTCCCCATCTTTCTCGGTGAGAAAAGTGCGGACGTGAGCAGGTGGGGCGGGGCGATCCCCGGCTCGGACACGCGGGCGGCGGACACGCAGAAGTGCATCCGCGCGGGGGGAAAACACAACGATCTCGATGACGTGGGGCTCGATACTTATCACCACACGTTTTTCGAGATGCTGGGGAATTGGTCCTTCGGCGATTACTTCAAAAAGGATGCGATCGCGTGGAGCTGGGAGCTGATCGTCGAGCGGTTCAAATTCCCGCCGAACCGCGTTTACGCCACGATTTATCAGCCCGATCCGGGCGATCCGAGCGAGCGCGATCAGGAGGCGTTCGACCTTTGGGCGGAGAAATATCGCAGCGTCGGGCTCGATCCGAACGTCCACATCGTGAACGGGAACAAAAAGGATAACTTCTGGATGATGGGCGAGACGGGGCCGTGTGGGCCGTGCAGCGAGATTCACATCGACCTCACGCCCGCGGGCGACACGGGCGGCGCGCTCGTGAACAGGGGAACCGCTGAGTGCATCGAGATTTGGAACAACGTCTTCATCCAGTTCAACGCCAACCCCGACGGCACCTTCACGCCGCTCCCCGCGCAGCATGTCGATACCGGCATGGGTTTCGAGCGGCTCGCTTCCATTATCCAGGGCACGAAGGAATTCAGCGATTTCGCGAATGCGAAGATCAGCAACTACGAGACGGACATTTTTCGCCCGATCTTCGACGAAATCGAAAAACTCAATCCGCTGAACGCGAAATACGGCAGCACACTCCCGCAGCCGAACTCCGCCGGGCAGGTCATCCCGGAATCCGAGCAGGAGAAAATCGACGTCTCCTTCCGCGTCATCGCCGATCACATCCGCACGCTCAGCTTTTCCATCGCCGACGGCATCCAGCCCGGCAACACGGACCGCAATTACGTCCTGCGCCGCATCCTGCGCCGGGCCGTCCGCTACGGCCGCACGCTCGGTTTCAAGGAGCCGTTTTTTTACAAACTGGTCGCCGTCCTCGCCCGCACGATGGGCGATGTCTTCCCGGAAATCCGGGCGAAGCAGAAGCACGTCGAGGAAGTGCTGAAGCGGGAGGAGGAGGCGTTTAACAAGACCCTGGATCGGGGGATCAAGAAATTCGAGGAGTTCGTTAGGATTGCGGAAATCGAACGGGAACAAGCACCACATCTTTTCGGTCCGCTGCGAATCAATGGGGATCGAGCATTCGAGCTGTACGACACCTACGGCTTTCCGCTCGATTTGACTGAGCTAATGGCCCGAGAACTCGGCATGACGGTTGACGTTGAACTGTTCGAGACAAACATGGCGATACAGCGAAACACCGCGCGCGCTGCGCAGAAGAAACAAGTCATCGAACTCTCCGAAATCGAGACGAAGGAGCCGACGCGGTTTGTGGGTTACGATTCGCTCGAAACGCCCGCGACCGTGCTGGAGGTCGTCTCTTTGAAAGACAAGACGGCCGTGATCCTCGATGCGACGGCTTGCTACGGCGAGATGGGCGGGCAGGTCGGCGATACGGGCGAGATCGCGGGCGGCGGGCAGCTTTGGAATGTGCTCAATACGCAGAAGAGCGGGGCGACTTTCCTGCACTTCATCGAGAGCGTGATGGGCGAGGATGCGCCGGCGGTCGGGAGCGAGGTGACGCTGAGCGTGGACGCGGCGAGGCGGGCGGCGATCCAGCGGCATCACACGGTGACGCATGTGCTGCACTGGGCGCTGCACGAGGTGGTGTCGCGCGAGGCCACGCAGAAGGGGAGCGCCGTGGGGCCGGACAAGCTGACGTTCGATTTCAACAGCGCCGCGCTCACACCGCAGCAGGTGCGCGACGTGGAGCGGCTCGTGAATGCGCGCATCGTGGAGAACGCGGGGGTGTCGTGGACCGAGGTGCCTTACGCCGGCGTGCGCGGGCGCGCGGATGTGATGCAGTTCTTCGGCGATAAATACGGGGAAACCGTGCGCGTGGTGCAGATCGGCGGTTGGGACAAGGCGCTTGATGGGTTTTCAATGGAACTCTGCGCGGGGACGCACACGCGGGCGACGGGGGAGATCGGTTTGTTTAGGATCGAAAGCGAGGCCGCCATCGCCGCCGGAGTGCGCCGCATCGAGGCCGTCGCGGGGCTGAACGCCTACGATTTCGCGACCGCCGACATGCAGCGCCTGCACGCACTCGCCGCGAAGATGGGTTCGCCGCTGGCGGATTTGGAGAAGCGGATCGAGGGGATGCTGGCGCAGCAGAAGGAGCTGGAGAAGGCGGTGAAAGCCGCGCAACAACGCGAGGCGGCGGGGCGGGCGAAGGAACTGCTGGGGAAGGCGGAGACGATCGGGAGCACGCCCGCGATCATCGCAAATCTCGGCGCGGCAGACGGCGACACGCTGCAAACTGTCGCCGACGCGCTGAAGGCGCACGGCTTCAAAGGAGTCGTGGTTTTAGGCGGAGCCGCGAACGGAGCCGTGGCGCTCGTCGCCAGCGTCTCGCCGGATTTCACCGCGAAAGTGCAGGCCGGGAAAATCATCAGCGCCATCGCCCCGCTCGTCGGAGGCAAAGGCGGCGGCAAACCCGAAGGCGCCCGTGGAGGCGGCAAAGACCCCGCGCAACTCGACGTCGCGCTCGCTCACGCGAGGACACTTCTAGGCTGAAATCCGATCTCTAATCGCGATCCAGACATTCCCGGACGACGCGGATCAGCGAGTGCATATCCCATGGCTTTTGCAGAAAGTTAATCCCTTCCTGTAAGAGCATTCCTTTCCCGGCCAAGTCAGGGCTATAGCCGCTGGTATAGATTACTTTCAGTCCCGGCTTCTCGGTCGTGAGTCGCTTGGCCAGTTCCCGACCTGAAATGCCGCGCGGCATGACCATGTCTGTCATGAGCAGGTGAATGTCATCGCGGTGTTCATTCCATACCTTTAGCGCAGCGACTCCATTCTCCGCGCGCAGCACGGTATAGCCTCCGGATTCCAGCACGCGCGCCGCGATCATTTCGAGCGCAGGTTCGTCTTCGACGAGCAGGATGCACTCGTGCCCGGTGGCGATGAGTGGTCGCGCTATAGCCTTCGATTCGGGGAGCGTTCCGTGTGTTACCGCAGGAAAGAAAATACGAAAGGTCGTTCCCTGGCCTGGTTCACTGGCGATAGTGATCGCGCCGTGATGCTGCCTCACGATGCCATAGACTGTCGAAAGGCCGAGACCGGTCCCTTTTCCGACTTCTTTCGTCGTAAAGAACGGTTCGAAGATGCGGGAAAGAATCTCCGGCTTTATTCCGCAACCTGTATCCCGTACACTAAGACAGACATAGCTTCCCGGCTCGACATCGCGGAGCTGGCGGGCTTGCAACTCATCCAGCTTCTGCGCACTCGTGCTAATCGTCAGCGTTCCGCCAGCAGGCATCGCGTCGCGCGAATTCACCGCGAGGTTGAGCAGGATTTGCTCGATCATTCCTTCGTCGGCATGGATCGGTGGAAGCTTCGGCGCATAGTCGGCGTGCAAGGCTATATCTTCGCCGAGGATCCTTTGCAGCATGCGCGTCGTATTCCCCGCTACTTCGTTTAAGTCGATATTTGCAGGTTGCATCACCTGCTTCCGGCTAAAAAGCAGGAGCTGGCGGGTGAGCCCGGCGGCGCGGTCGGCCGCATGCAGGATTTCATCTACATGCATCTCCAGGCGCGACCGGTCCATCTGCTGCATGAGCAGGATGGAGGCATTGCCCTGGATGACGGTGAGCAGGTTGTTAAAATCGTGCGCGACGCCGCTGGCCAGGATACCGATGGCTTCCATCTTCTGGGACTGTCTATATTGCTCTTCCAGTTGCCTGCGATCGGTCACATCCTGAGTCGTCCCGAACATTCGCTGTGGTTTTCCAGCCCCATCATACCGGGCGCGCCCAAGGTTCGACAGCCATCTGACTTCGCCGCTCGGGCGCGTGATCCGAAACTCCGCAGCATAGTCGGTTTTGTCCTCCAGCGCGGTTTTTAGTAGGGTGGCGACGCGCTCCACGTCCTCCCGATGCACCATCCGGGTAAAGTCCGCGCGCGTCCCTCCAAACGAGTCAACACCGAGAATTTCATAACACTCTGATGACCAGAAGATGGCGTCACTTTCCACCTCCCATTCCCAGACACCCATCCGTGAGGAAGACAGCGCAATCTTGAGTCGTTCCTCACTTTCCCGGAGGGCGTTTTCGGTCACGGCTCGCATCCTGTGCAGACGACTTTGCATCATCGCCTGTCTTATCGCCGGGCCGAGCCGGGCCAGCCTGTCCTTGATCAGGTAGTCCGCCGCGCCACGCCTCATGATATCGACCGCGACATCTTCGCCGATGGTGCCGGAAAGGATAATAAAAGGAACCTCCAGGTCTTGCTCTTGTAATAACTCCAGCGCTCGCGGCCCGCTAAATTCCGGCAAGGCGTAGTCCGATAACACCACATCCAGACCGGAGTGCAGACAGGCGCGATACTCTGACTCCGTATCGACCCGGCGCCATTCGGGATGGAAGCCGGCGCGGTAAAGCTCCCGTACCATCAACTCTGCATCGGCAGGCGTATCCTCGACGATCAGGACGTGCAGGATTTCACTCATGCAAAGCCCCTTCACTCAGTGACAGCCAGTAGAAACCCACCTGTTGCACGGCGGCGGTGAAGTGATCAAAGGTGACTCGCTTCACGATATAGCTCTTGGCACCCAAAAGGTCGCGGTGCTCGCGGGAAGAGGTCATCATCCCGACAGGGATCATCATGGTGCGCGGATCCGCCTTGATGCGCGGCAGGACTTTCAAGCAATCCATCTTGAATAGCTTTAAGTCCAGGAGGATGACTTTCGGGGAGTCCTCAAACTTGCGGCGCATGTGAACCCCTTCACAAAAAACAAAGTCCATCGTCTTCGCGCCATCGCGCGCGATTTCGGCATGGGTAGTCAGAGCTACTTTGCGCCGGGCGCGCAGCGCTATTTTGAGATCTTCGCGATTTTCTTCCACGATGAGTATGTCCGCTGGCATCATACTATTCCTCCCGGGACAGTGAAGTAAAAGGTGGCTCCTAGATCGAGCGCCGCTTCCACCCAGACGCGCCCTTCATGCCGATGAATCACGCGCTGCACAATGGCCAGGCCGACGCCAGTTCCTTCGTAGTCCTCAGCCCGATGCAGACGCTGGAAGACTCCGAATAGCTTCGCGGCATAGCGCATGTCAAAGCCAGCTCCGTTGTCTTTCACGAAATAAACCGTTTCTCCACTGTGCCGCGTCGTGCCGACTTCGATCGTCGCGTGCTCTCGGGCCTTGGAATACTTCAGCGCATTGGAAAGTAGATTGACCCACACCTGCCTCATGAGCGCGGGATCGCACGAGTAGGGCGGCAAGTCTCCCAGACTAAACTGCACGTCCCGTCCTGCGCGCTGCGGCGCCAATTCCTCCCAGACTTCCCGGGCCATCGCGGCTGGTTCGACCTGGCGGCGGTTCAGGGGCGCGCGGCTGAGGCGCGCAAATTCCAGCAAGTCGTCGATGAGCGCCCCCATCTTTTGCGCCCCGGCGCGAATCTTGTGCAACTGGCGCTTTGCATCCTCGGGTAATTGCGCGGCGAAATCCTCGATCACGGATTGGGAAAAGCCATCGACGGCGCGCAGCGGAGCGCGCAGATCGTGCGAGACCGAGTAGGAAAATGCCTCCAGCTCCCGATTCGCCGCCTCGAGCTGACTCGTGCGCTCCAGCACCCTGCGTTCAAGATCGGCATTGAGCTGCCGGATTTCTTCCGCGGCTTTTTTCCGCCCGGTGATGTCGAGGTTCGTGCCGACTACCCACTCCGCGTTTCCCTGTAAATCCCGACGCACGATTTCGACCGCTTCGATGAATCGGCAGGCGGTTTCACCCGGATGGTGAATGCGAAATTCGCGCGTGCTCTTGCCCAGCGTGCGGACCGTCTCGAAGAGAATTTCCTCCTGCCGCGGCAAATCCGCGGCCACGACGGCTCCCGCCCACGTGCTGTAGGCGACGAATCCATCCGACGTCGGCGTGATTCCGTAAATTCGAAACATCTGGCTGTCCCAGCGGATGCGATTGGAAGGAAGATGCCACTCCCAAATGCCAACCGCCGTCGCTTCCGTGGCCAGGTGCATGCGCTCGGCATCATCTTTGCGGTCCCTTTCCGAGCGCGCGCGCTCCGTGATGTCGCGGGCGACTTTCGAGGCGCCGACGATGTGGCCGGAGGCATCCTTGATGGCGGAAACGGTGATCGAGACTTCCATCTCGCTGCCATCTTTTCGGACGCGTGTCGTTTCAAAGTGCCGCACGTTTTCGCCTCGTTTGATTTGTTCGAGGATGGCCCCTTCCTCGTGACGGCGGTTCGGCGGGATGATTTTCACGATCGACTGCCCTTTCATCTCGGCAGCGCTGTAGCCAAACTGCTTTTCCGCACCGCTGTTCCAACTGGTCACAATGCCGTCCAAATCCTTACCGATGATGGCGTCATCGGAAGATTCCACGATCGCCGCGAGGCGGGCCGTGGCGACTTCGACACGCTTTCGATCCGTGATGTCGCGCATCACGCTGAGCACGCAGTTTTCCCCGTTAAAAGTAATGAGCCGGGAGGAAATACTGAAGTCCACCAACCTCCCGTCGGCGAGTCGCAGGACTGTTTCGTAGTCCATGCACTCGCCTTTCTTCTCCAGGCAGCACATGAAATCGCGCCGTTCCGATTCGCTCGTCCACGTCGAGTATTCGAGCGTCTCGCGACCGATGATGGAATCCGGTGCGACGCCCCACAGGCGGCAAAGCGCATCATTGGCCCGTACCACGGTGCGCTCCGGGAGCCGCACTATGGCGACGCAATCCGGGCTCAAGCGAAACGCTTTGGCAAACAACTCGTCGCTTTCGCGAAGACTTTCCTCGGCCCGATGCTGCGCCGTGATATCCGCGCTGATCGCCACGTAGCAGCGCGGCTTCCCGCTCTCATCGAGCAGCGGCACGATCGTCATGTCCACCCAGTAAATCGTGCCGTCCCGGGCGCGGTTGCGAATTTCCCCGTGCCACACCTCGCCCCGCGCGATCGTTTTCCAAAGTCCGGCGAAAAATTCGGGCGGATGATGTCCCGAATTCAGGATGCGATGATTCTTACCGACGAGTTGTTCGCGGGAATACTTCGCGGTGGCGCAAAAACGCTCGCTCACCGAAGTGATCGTGCCTTCGCCATCGGTCACCGACACGATGGCATGCTCATGCAGCGCGGCATTCAGGTCACTGAGTTCGCGCATTGATCCACGCGTTTCGTCCTGCATTGTTTCGCCCGGGGCCAAGTGTTGCAGCAGGTCATGCACTGATTGCGATTGGGATGGGAGTTCCTTGCTCATCCCACTCCTTCTTTGAACGCCTCACGGCAGTGGCAGCGACGACCAATCCTCGGCGTGACGTTCATGGTGAAAGACCGCCCCCGGTCAGGCCGAAGGGTGCGGCTCCCGGCGATGCAGCGCCCAGTCGAATTTCAAATTGGTTGCCACATCGCTGAAGTCCTGAAAATTCACGGGCTTCACGATGTAAGTCACCACCCCCAGATCGCGACACTCCACCGCGTCGCGGTAGTCGCGGGAATCGGTCAGCACGATGACCGGGATTTTGCTCATTCGCTCGTCCGCTTTCATCCACTTCAAGACTTCCATTCCGCTCACTTTCGGTAAATTCAAATCGAGCAGAACTACCCCCGGAAAACCGACTCCCTCCCGCGACGCATAGCGTCCTTTCGCCGAGAGGAATTCCATTGCCTCCGCGCCGTCGCGGACGGTGCGCACAGGGTTCGTGATCCTCGCCTTCGTGAAAGCGCGCAACGTCATTTCCAGATCCGCTTCCAAATCCTCGATCAGCAGAACTTCGATCTCCTGTCGCGAAATCCCCTCGCTGGAAGCAATCGCGAACAAAGCGGAAACGGAGTATTTCAGAGCGCTTGAAAGTTTCTCGATGCTCTCGAGCGAGATATTCCGCATGCCGCGCTCCACATCCGAAATGTAAGTCCGATGCAGCCCCGACCGTTCGGCCAGATCTTCTTGGGAAAGACCGAGTTCCGCCCGCTTGGACTTTATCGTACTGCCAAATTTTTTCTTCAATTCATCACCGCTCATATCAAGTCCGGCTACCGTATCCTGCCCGACAACAGACGATGAGTTACACGCAGAGCTTGGGGATTTTTTCGCATCTTTCATAGAAGAGTATTTTTGGGGACCCTATCCCTTAGGAATCGATTGAAGGCCCGGTTGCGAGCGTATGTTTTGCTCATCTCCGAATTGAAATTTTGCCGCCCTTTTTTCCTTTCGCAATCCCCGCCAAACATCACTTGTTTAAAGCAGGCCGTTCCTTCACCGTCCAACCTTCATGAATAATAAAAGTTTCGGCTGCATGGGCATCGGTTTAGTCGTGCTGCTCATCCTCAGTCTGGTGCTCAATTTTATCTTCATCGTCGCCGGCAGCACCAGCGTCGCCACCAGCGCCATGGGCGTCCGCATGCAGCTCCCGAAGTTTGAGGAAGGCCTCGTCGTTCCCGGAAAAGAGGGCACCACGGACAAGATCGCGGTGCTGTATTTACGCGGCATCATCAGCGGCATGGAGCCCGGTTCCATCGGCGATACGATGGTCGAGGATTTAAAGCTCCAGCTCGCCCAGGCCGTCGCCGATGAAAAGGTGAAAGCCATCGTCCTGCACATCGATTCGCCCGGCGGCGAAGTGACCGCCTCGGACACGATCTACAACGCAGTGAAGCGTGCTCGCGACAAGAAGCCGGTCGTCGTTTACATGGGCTCGCTCGCCGCTTCCGGCGGCTACTACGTGGCCTGCGGCGCGAAGTGGCTCGTCGCCAATGAGACGACTTTCACCGGCTCGATCGGCGTCATCATGCAGTCGCTGAATTACGAAGGGCTCATGGATAAAGTCGGCGTCCACACGCTCACCTACAAAAGCCGAAAGATGAAAGATATGCTCAGCGGTTCACGGCAACCGACCGAGGAGGAAAAGGCGTATCTCCAGGCGCTCATCATGCAGACCTACGGAAAATTTGTCGGTATCGTCGCTAAAGAACGCAACCTCCCCGAGCAAGGCCTGCGCGACGGCATCGCCGATGGTCGAGTCGTCTCCGGCACCGATGCGCTCGCGGCGAAACTCGTCGATCAGCTCGGTGAAGTGGAAGACGCCTACGCCAAGGCGAAGGAGTTTGGTAAAGCCGACGGCGCCGCGATCATCCGCTACGAAACGCCCTTCAAATTGGGCCGCCTCCTGCGCCTGCTCGGAAAGACCGACGCCCGCCAGTCCAAGATCGAAATCGACCTCGCAAAGTCGATCGGCCCCCGGCTCGAAATCGGGAAGCTCTACTTCCTCCCGAGCTTCTACGCGCCGTGAGGAATTGCCGAAGGTCGAGGGCCGAAGGTCGAAGGCCCGGAGGCTCATTCCCCTTCGACCCTCGACCCTCGACCTTCGACCTCATCCCCGCATGACCCCGCCCGTCGAACCGCTCCTGCTCGTCGGCGGTGCCAGCATTTTTACCTGCGCGATTTACGGCGCGCTCATCGGCGGCATGCGCCATGAAGGCGGGAAGATTCGCGCGAAAACCTTCGATCTTCCCGAGCTGCTCGTCAGCATCGTCCTCGCCGGTTTTTTCATCGCGCTCGTCGTCAAAACCTCGCTCGCTCCCGCCACCGCGGACGCCCCGAAAATCACGATGGAGCAAGTGCTTCCCAACGCCGCTTTCTTCCTCATCCTGCTCGTCGGCATCACCGGCTTTCTTTGGTATCGCGGCATCGATGTGCGCATCGCGATGGGCCTCACGCGGCTGCCGCTGGCACGCGCGATTTTCACCGGCCTCGGCCTCATCATCGCCGCGTTTCCCCTCGTCGTCTGCGCGTCGCTCATCATGCAGTTCGTGCTGAAGCAACAGGCGCAGGAGCAGGAGCTCGTCACCCTTTTCCGGCATGCCGCGCAGGAGTCAAATCGCAGCGGCGTCGCCACCATTTTCCTCGCCGGCGCCGTCGTCGCACCGGTCTGCGAAGAGTTCCTTTTCCGCGGCTTTTTCTACGTCGTTTTCAAACGCTACCTCGGCCCCGTCGGCAGCGCCCTGCTCATCTCCGCACTCTTCGCCGCCTTTCACGTCAATCTCACCGCCTTCCCCGCGCTCTTCGTCCTCGCGCTGTGCCTCACCATCGCCTTTGAAGCCACCGGCTCGCTCATCGTGCCCATGACCATGCACGCGCTCTTCAACGGCGCGCAACTCGCCTTCCTCTACTTCCTTTCCACCTCCGCACCGGCCACGGGATGAAGCTCGCCGACTATCGCGAAGACCGCCTCGTCGGCGACATCACGCGCGGTCTTCCGCTGGGCGAAAATGTGCGCGTCGGAGCGGGCGACGATTGCGCTGTCATCGGCGCGCCGCGCGCCGCGCGCTGGCAGTTGTTGAAAACCGATGTCGTCGTCGAGGGCGTGCATTTTCTCCGCGCGGACGACCCGCGCCGCGTCGGCTGGAAGGCACTCTGCCGCGCCATCAGCGACATCGCCGCGATGGGCGGAGTGCCCGAGCACGCGCTCATCACCATCGCCGTGTCACGCGACGATGAAGTCGCCCGTGTGAAAGCGCTCTACGCCGGCCTCCGAAAAGCGGCGCGGAAATTTGGCGTCAGCATCGTCGGCGGCGAAACCTCGCGCTCGCCCGGACCGCTCTTCGTCAACGTCGCGCTCACCGGCTCGGTCGAGCGCACGCGCTGCCTTTTGCGTAGCGGCGCAAAGCCCGGCGACACTATCTTCGTCACCGGCCAACTCGGCGGCTCCCGCGCCGGCAAACACCTCGATTTTCAACCGCGCCTCGCCGAGGCCCGCTGGCTCGCGCAACACTTCCGGCCCAGCGCGATGATGGATCTCAGCGACGGTCTCGCCGCCGATCTCCCGCGCCTCGTCCGCGCCAGCCGCTGCGCTTTTTCCCTCGATGAAACGCGTATCCCGATCACGCCCGGCAGCACGCTCCAGCAGGCGCTCGGTGACGGCGAGGACTTTGAATTGCTCTTCACGCTCACGCCGCGGAAAGCCGCTGGCGTCGGGGCGAAGTGGCGACGAACATTCCCAAAACTACCGCTCACCGAAGTCGGCAGTATCGCTCCACTTTCCACTTCCCACATTCCACTTTTCTCCCATGGCCACGACCATTTTGCGGACGCCTGAAGAGACCGCCCACTTCGGCCAAGCCATCGCCGGCACGCTTGAAGCCGGCGACGTCCTCGCGCTCAGCGGCGAACTCGGCGCGGGAAAAACGCAGTTCGTGAAAGGCCTCGTCTCCGGCCTTGGTTCGGAGTGCGCCGTCACCAGCCCGACCTTCACGCTCATCCACGAATATCGCGGCGGACGCGTCCCCATTTTCCACGCCGACTGGTACCGCGTGGAAATGGAAAGCGAGCTGCTGCAAACCGGCATCGACGACTGCCTCGCCGAGGATGGAGTCGTCGTCATCGAGTGGGCCGACAAATTTCCCAAGAGCCTGCCGCCGGGCACGCGCTGGCTGGAGTTTCGCATCCGCGAAGACGGCACGCGCGAAGTGACCGAGCGGTAAAGAAACCCGCTTGTCGCCCCGCGGCGCGCCGCTAAGACTCGCGCCGATGAACTGCCGACCGGAGCGAGGAACCCAAGCACATGCCACCGCGAATTGACCGGGCGCTGCGGCTTGCGTGGCGCACCGTTTTGCTGGCCGTCGTCGCCGCCAGCGCGGTGCTCATCCTCTGGACTTCCGGCGCGCTTTCCTGGCCGCACCGCGTCTTTCCGCTGAAGAATTTTCGCGCCACCGAAGGCTTCGGACACACCCAGAAATTTGCGCCCGCATGGCCGGGATTCATGTTCCCGCCGAACACGGGCGTCCTCACCGAAGACGGTCGCGAAATGAAGCTCGTCGGCGAAAATGGCGAGGTGCGGGAAAAGGGCATGGGCGCGTTTCGCGTCGGCGGCGAACGCGTGTTGTTTTCATCCAGCGACGGCACCGATCCGAAGGCCAACGGACGCGCCTACACGTTGTGTTTGGAGACCGTCGTGCAGCCGTCGCTGCGCCCGCTGATCCTGTTCGGCGGCTTCATCGCGGCCCTGCTGCTCACGGGAAAACTTCTCCGCCCGGCTGCCGCCTGGATGCAACGCGCGCTTGTGGCAACGGCAGTCGGCACGCCCTCGCCATCCGCCCGCTTCCTCGCCATCTCCCTCTTCGTCGCCGCGCTCGCCATCCGCCTCGTTTTTCTGTTCAAAAATCCCGAATACACCGACGAGCAGATGTCCATCCGCGGCATCCCGTACTCGGACGCGGGCTGCTGGCATGCGATGGCAAAATCGACCGCGCTCGGCCACGGCGTGGACTCCACGTTTCCCGGCATGCGCGCGCTGTATCCGATGTTTCTCGCGAATTTCTACACATGGTTTGGCAGTTCGCTCGGTCTCGCCAAGGCGCTCCAGGCCTTGATCGGCGCGGCGACGACCGCGGTGATTTTCCTCGCCCTGCGCCGCGCCATGCCGGTGCTGGCCGCACTCGCCGCCGCGCTGTTTTTCGCCGTCGATCCGCGCCAGATCACGCAGGCGGGAAAGCTGATGACGGAGCCATTTGGGCTGCTGCTCATCGTGCTCTCTGCGTGGTGTCTGATCGGCGGCGGCGAAAGGCGGCGGCCCGGTTTGCTCTTCCTCGCCGGTGCGTTTTTCGCCTGCGCTAATCTCGCGCGCCCACTCACGCTTTTTGCCTTCCCCGTCTTCGTCGCGCTCGTCGCACTCAATGCGTGGCTGCGCGAAAGCCGCCGCTGGCGCGCCGCCTGTTTACACGCGATCGCCTTCGCCCTCGGCACGCTGCTCTGCCTCGCGCCGTGGATGATTCGCGAGCGCGCGACGCATGGCATCTGGGCCATCTCGTCCAATAGTTCGTCCGCGCTTTTCGCCGCTAGCACGCCGGAGTTCGGCACGTGGGTGCCCGGCGTGGAAGCGCTGCCGGACCAGGCCCGCGTCCCTTACAAAGTCAAAGCGCGCTACGATTTTTTTCAGGAGCGTTTCCGCGAAAACCTCCGGAAATATCCCGGCTTTTACGCCTCCAATGTCGCGCGCAGTTTCGGTGCGGCGGCGCTGGGATGCGCGAATCTTTCCCCAGCACTTTACGGAGCCGGACTCGCCGCCATCGCGCTCACCACCCTCCTCGCCGCGCTCCGGGCCGGCGCGGCGGGAGCGGTCGCCGTGGCGCTTCCAGCCTTGATCGCCGCCTTCATCCTCGCGTGTCTTAATGCAAATTGGCCGAGCGCGTTCGCGCTTCTCGGCGCGGCTTTCACACTCTGGTGGCGATTTTTTCCGGGGGCCGTTTTAGTGGTCTGCCACTTCGGTGCGCTCCTCGGCAGCGCGCTCTTTGGAAACCCCGACCCGCAACGCGCCCGCCAGCTCGAAGACTGGCTGGAGGCCGGCTGGATGTTCGCAGGCGTGCTCGCCGCCGGGGCGATTGTCGTCGCCCTCGTCGCGCGCGTGCCACTGCCCATCGCTCTCGGCTGGCGTGGAGATGCAATTCGCGAAGCCACAGACGAACCGCCGCCGCGCTGGCTCCGCGGACTCGGCTGGGCCTTCGCCGTTTTCCTCGTCGTCTCGATCGCGCGCCTCGTCGTGTTGAACGTTTTTACAACCCATCCGCCGCGTCGCGACCCACGGCTCACTGACGAGCAACGCATCATTTTCCTTCAGGAAACTGCCCGGCGTTTTCCCGAGTGGAAAGGCGTCACCGAACCCGCCTTGCTGGCTGCATCGTACAGTTGGGCGCGGCGCGGCTTTGTCGAGTTCGGGGCGATCGATCAGGAAGTGTTCCGCTTCCCCGCCGGGGTCGGTTTTCAGCATTGGACGGGCCTTTTCGAGCCGCGCGCCTACGAGCACACCAGCTTTGTCTTCCGCGTCTCCGGCCGGTCCTTCGCCGGCACCATTTGGATGGAGGTCCCCGGCGAAATCCCACTCGCCCTTCGCGAGACGCCATGCCTTCTCATCGGCCTCACGAAAGTGCGCCCGGTCGTCTCCGCCTATTTCGACAACTCCGTCGAAACCGTCGCCATCATCCCCGCTCCCAATTTCCAACCCGACTTCACCAGGGCGATCGTCGCCCCCGTCGTCCCGGAAATGAAGACGCTATTGGAAACACCTGCGCCGTAGAGTTACGGAGCCTTTCGCTCGAAGACCCACAAAGAAGGCTCGTCCACGACACGCACGCAGCGCTCCTCGAAAAATTGCGTCGTCGCGGGCGGAAATTCCACGAACCATGCCTTGTCGAAAACAGCATATCTCCAGCGGGCTTTTTCAAAGGGAACCTGATCGGACCCAACCCGGACATTTTGATCCCAAGGATAAAGCACGACATCGTTTCCGGAATAGGTCGTCCGAATGATTTCCGATACCTTTGGAATACCTGCATAACCCCGAAGCAACTCCAGACAGAAGCGACGGACCGGAAGTCGATAGGTCCACAACACGGCATCACCTTCGGCGTGTGGCAGCCGATCCAGACGAGCCAGGTCTTGCTCCACTTCGACTTCATGACGATACCGGGTCTCGGCCTTGCTGGCATAGCTCCAGTAGCTGCTGATGAAAACGAGGCCGACAGCGACCGCCAGCCGCAAGCGAGCCCGAGGTGAAAGATACTCGCCGACGATGGGCAAGAGCAGACTAACCGCAGGAATACCGGCTACTAGATAGTGGGGACCGTAGTGTTTCACGACCGAAGCGAAGAAGATCCCGGCGGCAGCAAGGAGATAGACGATCAAAGCGGCATTGGTCGTGACAGCCTTTCCACTTTTGAGCAGCGTCCGCAGCGTCCAGAGGGCAACCAGGCAGATAACCCCTGACAGCATAAGGAAAGGCCAGAAGGCCGACAGCGCCTTTAGCGCATCCCAAATGGCGGAGTTGGAAATAACTTCGCTGGAACCCGCCCCAAAGTGGCCGGAATGAGTCATCACGCCCCAATGTAACAGGAGGATTTTGTGCAAGCCGCCAGCGCCAAGTAAGAGCTTCACTAAAAGAGAAGCAGTGGCCGCAAATCCGAGGATATAGGCAGCGATCTGCAAACTGAAGACGCGAAAGGACGGGCGTCTGGTGAAAAAGTAAAATGCCCAAGCGGGGATGGATGCCACCGTCCACGCGATATAGTTCATCTTATTCAGCCAGCAAAGTGCGCACGCCGCGCCCCACATTGCCCACATCACGAGTTCGGGCGTCTCTCCTTTTGTCCGAAGGCTCCTCGCTGCGGCGAGCGTGACCGCCAGTCCCAGTGGAAGAGCGAAGGTCTCATTACTTAAAAGGCGGATGGAGTAGTCCCAGCTCCCTTCGTAACAAAAGTAAAACAGCCCGACCGCGATCGAATAGAGAGGGCCGTGCTTCCAAGCTAACCCTGCGTAAAGACACGCGAAGAGCAGCCCGATCGAGAGAGCTATGAACTTGGTTGTTCTCCAGAAAGAAGAAGGATCGGCGAAGGTATTTTCGCAACGAGCCTGCGCGGTGGGAGCGGCGGCGGTGGCTGCGAGTCGATAGCCGATCCAAGAACACACCTGGAACGGGAAGCCTGGATGCATGGTATTGTCGAAAGTAACCACGCGGCCATTGATGAATGAGGACTCCGATAACCACCAATCGATATTCAGGGCATGAGCTAGCGAGAGGCCGGGGTAGTCCATAAGGACATCGTTCCAAAATGCGATGGGGTGGTCCCGGTTCTCGCGAAAGGCCGATGCCAGTAAGACGAAGGCCACGCACAAAGGCGCGAGCCACTTCGTGAAAGCCGGCCGTGAAAGCGTGTCGGTGACATTCATCTGTTCGCGCACTATTTCGCTTCGGACCGCACGGGAGGCGGCAGACCTTGGTGGAGACAGGAATTCATCGTTTCGGGATGGTGCTGGCGGAGGCGGTGTTGGCAAATCTTAATTGACCGGCGGCATGCCTGATTCACCGCCCGCGCGATCAAGTTTATACGCATAGTCCTTGCCCTCCCCGCGAGGTGTCATGTGGACTGCGCCGGAACATGGGTAGTCCCGCAATCACCACCTCCACGCCGTTGGAGCAGCACAACGTCGAGATCCACGAGAACCGTGCGTCGTGGCAGGCGAAGCCGCTGCTGCGGGAAGTGTATGCGCATTTTTACCGGCTGATTCGCGACCGGCTGCCACGCGAGCGGAAGGGTGCGGTGATCGAGATCGGGTCGGGGATGGGGAACATTAAGGAGTGGATTCCCGAGTGTTTAACGACCGATCTTTTTCCAAATCCGTGGCTCGATCGCGTAGAGAGCGTGTATCGGCTGAGCTGCGCGGACGGCTCGGCGAGCGCGTTCGTTTTGTTCGATGTGTTTCACCATTTGCGGCACCCCGGCGCGGCGCTCGCGGAGATGCGGCGGGCGCTGGAAAAGGGCGGGCGGGTGATTTTGATCGAGCCGGATATGGGCGCGCTGGGGCGATTTATTTTTGGGCGGTTTCATCACGAACCGCTCGGGCTCGGCGAAACGATCGAGTGGGATGCGCCGGCGGGGTGGAACCCGGAGCAGCATGGTTATTACGCAGCGCAGGGAAATGCCTCGCGGATTTTTGCGGATGGAGAGCTGTGTGAAAAGCTGGCGGGCTGGAGCGTCGTCGAGGTGAAACGCATGCCGGCTTTTTCCTACATCGGCAGCGGCGGATTTCGCGGGCCGCAGGTCTATCCGCGCGTCTTGCTGCCGGTCGTGCGCGCGGTGGAAAATGTTTTCGGCTTGATGCCGCGCCTGTTTTCCACGCGCCTGCTTGTCGTCCTCGAACGCCATGACTGACTCCACTCTTCCCATCCTCACGCGCGAGCAGATTGATCGCACGCGGGCCTTTTACGAAAACGAGGCGGTCGAGCGCACACCGTCGGGCCATCAGTATCAGGAATTGCTCGCTCACTATTACCGGCTGCTCATTCCCGAGGACGCGAGCGTTTTGGAGATCGGCTGCGGCGCGGGGGAGTTGCTGAGTCTGCTGCCAAATCGCCGCGTTACCGGCGTGGACCTGTCCGCAAAGCACATCGAAGCCGCGCGGGCCGCCGTGCCGCATGGCGTTTTCCACGTGCAAGCGGGCGAAGAGCTCGCGGTCGAGGGAACGTTCGATTTCATCATCATTTCCGAGACGGTGAATCTCGCGGCGGACGTGCAGCGCATCTTCGAGCGCGCGCTCGCGGTATCGCATCCGGGCACGCGACTGATCTGTAATTTCTACAGCGCGCTGTGGCGGCCGATTTTGAAACTCGCGACGCTGATGGGCCTGCGCGGGCGCGCGCCGCAGGGGAACTGGCTCGACCGCAGCGATGTGAAAAACATGCTCGAACTCGCGAACTGGGAGCCGCTGAAATTTCAGTCGCGCGTGTTGTGCCCGATCGAAATTCCATTCGTCAGCACGCTGCTGAATCGCTGGCTCGCGCCGCTGTTGCCTTGGCTGTGCCTTACTTCGTTTGGAATTGCGCGGCCTCGTCCGCCGCGGCAGCGCGAGCGCGAATACACGGTGTCCGTCGTGGTCCCGGCGCGGAATGAGTCGGGCAATATCGAGAACATCGTGCGCCGCACGCCGGAACTCGGCGCGGGGACGGAGCTGGTTTTTATCGAGGGAAATTCGACCGACGATACGTGGGCGAAAATCCAGGAAGTCGCAGCGGCGCATCCCGGGCGGAATATCAAGACGATGCGGCAGACCGGGAAGGGAAAGGGGAATGCGGTGCGCGAGGCGTTCGCGGTTTGCACCGGCGACATCCTCATGATTTTGGACGCGGACCTCACGATGCCTGCCGAGGAATTGCCGAAGTTTTACGAAGTCGTCGCTTCGCGACACGGCGAATTCGCGAACGGCGTGCGGCTCGTTTACCCGATGGAAAGTGAGGCGATGCAGTTCGCGAATCTATGCGCGAACAAGGCGTTCGGAATCATCTTTAGCTGGCTGCTCGTCCAGCCGGTGAAGGACACGCTCTGCGGGACGAAGGTGCTCTTTCGCGCCGACTACGAACGGCTCGCGCGGCAGCGCACGTATTTCGGCGACTTCGATCCCTTCGGTGATTTTGACCTGCTTTTCGGCGCGGATAAATTGCTCCTGAAAATCGCCGACGTGCCCATCCGCTACCGCGACCGCACTTACGGCGACACAAATATCCAGCGCTGGCGCGCTGGCGTCATGCTGCTGCGCATGGTCGTCTTCGCCGCGCGAAAGCTGCGCTTCATCTGATGTCCGCCTTCGCCGCCCGCTTCAATCGCCTGCCGATCTGGCATCGCCGCGTGCGCGTTTGGGATGCGGACTTCCTCGCGTGTTCACTCGACCGGCTCGTGTATCTGACGCTGCACCGGCTTCGCTTCATGGGACGTGAAGAGCGCGCGTTTTTTGCGAGCCAGATAAAGCCCGGCATGAATGTCGCCGAGGCGGGCGCGAACATCGGCGTTTACACGATCCAGCTTTCGCGGCTCGTCGGGCCGGAAGGGCGCGTATTTGCGTTTGAGCCGAGCCCGCATCTCTTTGCGTGCCTCTGCGAAAACCTGGAACGTGCGGGCGTGAAAAATGTCGAGCCTCGGAACCTCGCGCTCGGTTCCGCGCCGGGAAAACTTTCGCTCGAAACCGACGGACTCAACAGCGGCGACACGCACATTTCGCGCGAGGAAAAGGCGGGCACGACGCAGGTGGATGTCGTTCGGCTCGACTCCGTGCTGGCGTCGAAGCGCGTGGATTTTTTCAAGCTCGATGTGCAAGGCTGGGAAGTGGAAGTACTCCGTGGAATGACCGGTCTTTTCCCCGCAAATCCTGCGCTGAGGCTCTTCGTGGAATACTGGCCGGCGGGCTTGCGTCGCGCGGGGACGGAGCCTGCGGAGTTGCTCGCGTTTTTCAAAGAACACGCGTGGGAACTGGCAAGCACGCCGAATTTGCAGGCGATGACGGCGGAGCGATTTGCGGCGTGGGATGCGAAGCCAGATGCGTTTCAAAACGTCTTTGCGACGCGGCGCGCGTAGCCGGAAACGAGACGATCGCGCTTGCCCGTGCGAGCCGACACGCGTTGCATCCACACGTGATCTGGCTCCGCCAACTTGTCGCCCGCAAAGCCGTCTTCCGCCGGCTGCCGCGGCTACTGCGCAAAGGGCGCGTGCCGATCATCCTCGTGTGGGCGGCGTTGATTTTCGGGCTCACACAGACGGAGCGTTTTCGCAGCTACATCCCGCTGCAAAAAGTCGATGCGTCGCGCGTCGATTGGCGCTTTCGCATGCGCGGAAATCAGCCGCCGAATCCGAACGTCGTGATCGTCGGCGTGACGGGCTCGTCGCTGGATGCGACGCTGCTGGCGGAATTTGCAGGCGATCACGAAGCGATCCAGTTGATGCAGAATGGCTGGCCGTGGAAGCGACGGTTTTGGGCGCTGCTCATTGATCGGCTGATGGAGCTGGGCGCGAAGATCGTCGCGCTGGATATTCTTTTTCCCGGCGAGCGCGAGGGAAATGCGGACATCGCGGCGATGCTCGCGAAATATCCGGGTCGCATCGTGCTCGGGAGCACGATGAACATCGAGAACAACGAAGGCATCCGGCGCGGCCTGACCTTCATCGTGCCGGACCCGGGCATCGTCGGGCCGGACCCGCACGGCGTCGTGGGCTACTGTTTTCTCGCGCCAGATTTGGCCAACGTGATCCGGCGCGTGAGCTACCGGACTTCGGAATTGCACGAGTTCGGCGTGGAAGATGACACGCGCGATCTCACAGCTTTTTCAGCGCTGGCGGTGGAAAAGTTCAGCGGTCAGCGCGCGCCGGGCGGTTACGATCAGCCGATCAATTACCAGGGTCCGCCGACGACTTATCCATATATCCCGGTCGAGGAAGTTTTCATCGACCGGCTGGTGAAGTCCGATCCGAAATTTGCGGGCGGCGCGGCATTCAAGGACAAGTTGGTTTTCGTCGGGCCGATCGCGGAGACGTTTCACGATGTCCACAAGACGCCTTTCGGACGCAATGCCGAGACGACGCCGGGCGTCGAAATCCACGCGCAAGTAGCCGGGGCGCTGCTGAGCGGGCAGCAGCTGCGCGATGCGCCGCCGCAGACGACACGCTGGCTGGCGTTTGGCGTGAGCGTGCTGGCCGTGCTGGCGCTGATCCGGCTGCGCACGGCGGCGGGGCAATTGGGCGCGCTGGTTGTCGTGATGGCGGCCGTCACCATTGGCACGCAGTGGTTTTTTGCGGAGCGGCAACTGCTCATTCCCGTCGGCGCGGCGGACTTCTGTCTCGTCGCGATCGGCCTCTTTGGCGTGACGCTGACTTTCACCACGGCGCAGCTCGATCGAGCGCTGATCCGCGGCGTGCTCGACCGTTACGTTTCCAAAAATGTGGCCAATCTCGCCGTCGAGCGCGCGGATGATTTCCAGCAAATGCTGCGCGGCGAAAAGCGGAACGTGACGGTGCTCTTCAGCGATGTACGCGGCTTTACGTCGATCTTTGAAACGAGCGACGCGACCGGGCTGGTGGCGCAGCTCAATGAATACTTCGCGCGGATGGTGGCCCTCATTCACGGCCAGGGAGGCACGCTGCAAAAATTCATCGGCGACGCGATCATGGCGGCGTGGGGCGACACGCATTCGCTCGGCGCGGAAGAGGACGCGCTGCGAGCGGTGCGCACGGCGCTGACAATGCGTCCGGCGCTGGCGGAGCTGAATCGCGGGTGGAGCAGCGATCCGGCGCGGTTTGAAATGCGGATCGGCATCGGCGTGAACCACGGCGAGGCGGTCGTGGGCGAAATCGGCAGCCCCGAGCGGATGGAATTTACGCTGCTCGGCGATGCGGTGAATACGGCGGCGCGTTTCGAGTCGGCGACGAAACAATACGGCGTGGACATTCTCATCGGCGGCAGCGTGGAGCAGCTCACGCAGGGCCGCTTTGTCTATCGCCGCGTGGATTTGGCGCGGTTCAAAGGGAAGAAGTTGCCAGTGGAAACGTTCGCGGTCTTATCCGACCACACGGTGCCCGCGCCGGCCTGGCTGGCGGAATATCACGATGGGATGGTCCACTTTCGCGCGCAGCGGTGGGCGGAAGCGGAGACGCTTTTCCGCGCGGTGAATGCTCAGCTCGGCGGGAACGATTTTCTCTGCCAGATGTATCTCGCACGGCTCGCGGAATTCGCCGCTCACCCACCGCCCGCCAACTGGGATGGCGCGCACACTTTGACTGAAAAATAGCGGCTCGCCACGGACGCGGTCGAACAAATGGCGGACGGACCGGGCTCGCGGACGCGGGTAATACCTTCGGGATGTTTTGCAGTGATCTTCTTCGCGCTCGTCGCTGTCGGCGGGCTGATCGCGCGCGCCTTCGTCGGCGCGTAAAGCCCGCTGAGTATAGGTTTGACGGGCGTTTCGGGGTTTCGTATCCCTCCACACGACTTCGCCATCCGTATGAAAAAATCTCCTTTGCAAACCTCGATCGCGCTCTGCCTTTCCGCCGCCTTTTCGCTGGCCGCTCCGCTCCGAGGCGCGGAGAGCATCGAGCGCTCGACGATCACCCAGGTCGTTCGCGACGTCTCCGTGCTCACACCGTCCGCGAAGGCGAAAAAATCCGCGCGCGTGAGCGACGTTTTCACCGCGCCCGACATCATGAAGACCGGGCCGGATTCGCGCGCGGAAATGGTCGCGCCGGATCAGACCGTGACGCGCGTGGGAGCGAACACGCTGTTTTCGTTTGAGCCGCAAAGCCGGGAGATCAATCTCCAAAAGGGCAGCGTGCTTTTTAACTCACCGACGGGAAAAGGCGGCGGCACGATCAAGACGGCGGCAGCCACCGCATCCGTGCTCGGCACGACGCTGATCGTGGTCACGACGCAGAATGGTGGCTTCAAGGCGCTCTTGCTGGAAGGTCACGGCGTCGTGAAATCGAACGGCAAATCGCGCTCCCTGCTGGCGGGGCAAATGGTTTACGTCCTGCCGGGCGGCGTGCTGAGCGGCGTGCTGAATTTCCACCTCGCCGAGCAGGTCGGCGCGGCGCGGCTGGTGAATGGTTTCAAGCAGCCGCTCGGCTCGAAGGAAAAGATCGAGGCCGCCGTTGAGAAGCAGGAAAAGGCGATCGCGAAAGGCCAGCTCGTGACGACTGGGCTGCTTGCGAGCGATTCGCCGACGCAGGCTTACAAAGTGGATACCACCGTCGCGCTCGATGTCGTGCGCTCGCCGGAGCGCGTGCAGGCGCCGCCGATTACCAGCTCCGCCCAAGCCGGGCTGCTGGATGTCACGATCGCCACGCCGCAGGTCGAGAAGAACCGCATTTACACCGCGGCGACCGACATCGTGGGTCTGTTCCCTGGCACGAATATCGCCGACATCCCACCGAGTACGTCGGTGTTTTTCGCGCGCAATACCACCGTCACGGCGAGCACGATTGACCTCTCCGCTTATCCGGGCACGTTTGTCTTTTACTCGACCGGCGATTTCTTTGTGAATCGCAGTTTCTCCATCACTGGCGGGCTGGATGAAGTGGGCATCATCGTCTCCGGCACGATCCGCCAGGCGGCGGGTGCGCTCATCAGCATCGATGCCAAAGATGCGTTTGTGTACGGTTTCGGGGCGGTCACGGCCAATGGCGATCCTTTCCTCAATGGTGGAACGCCATTGACGCTGGTCGATGGCGGCATCCTGAACACGGGCTCGTTGTTTGTCTTCGCCTCGTCGTTCGATTTAAACCGCAGCACTCTCACCGCGCAGACCGGGTTCCTCGAAGCCTTCGCTTCGGGCGACTTTAACGCGGTCGGGCGAGGCTCGGAAGCGCCGCAATTCGTCGCGCCGGAATCCATCAGTCTTTCCGCGGGAAACAACATGCAGCTTACGAACAGCGTCGTCTCCACTTTGGACACGCGTCTCTTTGCGACGAATGACATGACGCTAACCAACGTTGCCTTTCTCACCAACGGCGGCACCTCCAGCTCGGTCACCGCGCACGCGGGAAATTTGATGACGATCAACGGCGCGGCGTTCCAAGCCCAAAGCGTCGCGCTCGATGCGCGGACGCTGGCGCTCACGAATGTCGCGTTTAACAGCCTGTCGAAAGTGACGCTGCGCTCCCAGACCGGATTGCTCGCGCCGAGTCCGAACTCTGGTCAGGCCGTGCAACTCGGCAAAGTGAACTTCATCCACAACGTGACCTACGGCGGCCAGCCGGCCCAAAACTATGTGGACCGCGGGATTACCATTACCAAGTAACGTTCAATTTTTAAAGCCATGCGCACCCTCGCCCTTCTCCTCCTCACCGCCGCCGCTGCGACCGCCGCGAGCCCGATCGATTCCGCCGTCAACACCGCGCAAGGTGTCGGCAACCAAGGCCGGCTCTCCGCCTTCGCCAGACATGGCCAGCAGAGCGATGGCGACGCAGTGCCCGAACTTTATCCCGGTGAAAACCGCGACGTCGGCCCGCAGATGCTGATCATGCAGCAGATGAAGAAAGTCTATTTCGAGGGCGGCGTGGACCTGCAGTATTACTACACCTCGAACGCCTTCCTGACCGAGCACGGCAACACCGATACCGGCATCCTGCTTTCCACCGCCTACTTCGGGCTCGCGCCGACGCCATTTGATTTGTGGGGTGGGAAATTTGCATGGCGCGCCGGCTACAAGCAGCAGTCCTACAACTACGGCCTCGATAAGACCTCGAACCAGCTCAACAACCTCGATTTCACCATCGGCACCGTCTATCTCAATGGGCGCTTCACCTTCGCCGAGAAATGGACCGCATCGCTCGGGATCGACTACAATCGCTTCCTGAGTTTCGAGTCGAATGGCGATGAGTTTTATACCGAGGCGCTGCCGCAGTGGGGTATCGAGCGCTCCATCGAAATCAACGACAAGAACTACATCTCGTTCGGATATTTCGGCGCATATCACCTCACGCACACCGACCCGCTGCCGACCACGAATATCAACGACCGGCTCGATTCCATCTTCCTTCTCACCTCCGTGCATCAGCTCTGCGACAAGGTCATTCTCCAGCCCTTCTACCGCCTCCAGCACGCGCACTACACCGAGAACAGCGACCGCAACGACATCACAAATACCTTCGGCGTCGCCCTCGCTTATTTGATCAATGACTGGTCATCCGTCCGCGTTTACACCAGCTACGAATTCCGCGATTCCAGCGATCCGCTCGTCCCCGACTACGGCAAGTGGGACACCGGCGGCGGCATCTCGCTGACCGTGCGCTTTTAGTCCTCAGCAGTCAGTCGCGGAAAGGGCGACGCTTATTCTAAAAACAGCCGGCCCGAGCGTCGGCGCGCGTGTTTCCCCAGGGGGAGATTCACCTTCGCCACGCGACCCGTGAGCAGCGCACGCACGCGCTCCACTTCCTCGAAACCGACTTCCGCAATCCCGCGCGCCCGCAGCCACGCCAGCAGCACGCGCCGCTGAATCGCCGCGGGCAGCGCCCTCATTTCGGTCACGCGCAGTTCCGCCTCATTTGCCAGCGCGAGTTCCGGCAGCGCCGCGAGAAACGCATCCTCTTCCCGCAAAATCTCCGCGCTCCGCAGCAGCGCCCCGCGCACCTCGCGCCCAAACGCCTCCGTCAGCAGCGGCACGATTTCATGCCGCACCCGATTCCGCGTATGCCGCCGATCCGCATTCGACGGATCTTCACAAAACTCCAATCCGTGCTCCGCGATGTAAGCGTCGATCTCCTCTCGCCAAACGCCCAGCAACGGTCGTACTATTTCCAAATCTCCGCGCATCGAAGTAGCCCGCATCGCCCCCAGTCCCGCCGCCCCGCTCCCGCGCAGCAGATTGAAAAGGAAAGTCTCCACTTGATCATCCGCATGATGCGCCAGAAACAAACGCCGCACCCCGCGCGCCCGCGCCACCTTCGCAAAAAACGCATACCGCGCCTCCCGCGCCGCCGTCTCGATCGAACACTTCTCCCGCTTCGCCCGCGCCGTCACCTTTTCCCGCCGCCCCACAAACTCGCATCCCAATCGCCCTGCCATCTCCTCCACAAACAAAGCCTCCGCCCGGCTCTCCGCGCGCAAAGCATGATCGAGATGACAAACGATCAACCGATGCCCCCGCGTTGCGAGCAAGTGCAGCAAAGCCACCGAATCCCGCCCCCCCGAAACGCCAATCAGCGCGGGCTCTTCCAGCAGTGGGCAATCAGAAAGATTCATGGGCGAATACGATTCCCCAGTCTGATTGCTGGAGTGAGCGCGTGGCAATCAAGAGACGCGTAAAGGAGCGGCGTGCTTCCAGCCGCCGAACCAATCCCCTGCGCGCAGCGCCATCTTCCCCGCACACACGATGATTGAAAATGTTCGCGCTTCGCACCAAGTTTTCGTTCAGCGGCTGGAAGCACGCAGCTCCCTTACGAGCCAATTCTTTGAATCTCTTCAGTCTCGTTACCAAGTTCTACTTGGTAATGCTCTATTGGCGAAGTTTAACTTCGGCGGCGCGGAGCGAAGATGAAGCACAGCTTCGGGAAAAAGCGCGTGGCCAAGTGGAACTTGGGAACGAGTTCAAAACGCCATTCCTTGGGATGCCACAGCCCGCACGAAATATGATCACGCCCAAAGACATTCCAACGCATCTGGCTCCCAGTCCCGGAGGGACATCAGAAATTAGCCGGTGGTGAAACGAGTCCGCGAGTGCGAACGACCGGACTAAATTCACATAAGCGAATTCGCCCCGGAGGGTGCGCAAGAGCGCGCGCGACAATTTCTCGCGCCCCGTCCGGGGCGCATCCCATCGGTTGATTCGTTCCGGTGGTTCCGTTCGTTCCTCACTCTACCACCGGCTAATTTCTGTTGTCCCTCCGGGACACTCCGGAGATTCGCTCCGCAACTCCCCAAAATTCGTTACCAAGCACAACTCGTTACCAAGTTTCACTTGGTAATGCCCATGTTGATGAAGTTGCACTTCGGCGGTGCGGAGCGAAGACGAAGCACAGCTTCGGGGAAAAGCGCGTTACCAAGTGGAACTTGGTAACGAGGAAAAAATCAACGTTTGCCTATGGGAGCAAAACTACCTTACCCCAACTTGTCCGCTCCCACGTATGGCCTAAGCGGCTCAGGTATCAGCACACTCCCATCCGCCTGCTGATAAGTCTCCAGCAACGCCACATACAACCTCGGCATAGCTGTGCCGGAACCATTCAGTGTATGCACGTAGCGGTTCTTACCTTCGGCGTCTTTGAATTTCAGGTTCATCCGGCGCGCTTGGAAGTCGGTGAAGTTGGAGCAGCTTGAGACTTCGAGGTAGGCGTTTTGGCCGGGGGCCCAGACTTCGATGTCGTAGGTCTTCGCCGCGCCGAAGCCGATGTCGCCGGTGCAGAGTTCGATGATGTGGTAGTGCAGGCCGAGGGTTTGCAGAACACGCTCGGCGTCGGCGGTGAGGGCGTCGAGTTCGGCGAAGGAGGTTTCCGGGTCCACGATTTTCACCAGCTCCACTTTGTCGAATTGATGCACGCGGATCATCCCGCGCGTTCCGATGCCGGAGGCTCCTGCTTCGCGGCGAAAGCAGGGCGTGTAGGCGACGTAACGCTTTGGCAGATCGGCGGGCGCGAGGATTTCGTCGCGGTGGAAATTTGTGACGGGGACTTCGGCGGTGGGCACGAGGAAGAGGTCGTCGTCGGCGCAGTGGTAAAGCTGATCGCGGAATTTCGGGAGTTGGCCGGTGCCTTCGAGCGCGTCGGGGCGGACGAGGAGCGGCGGGCTCATTTCCACGTAGCCGTGCTCGCGCGTGTGCAGATCGAGGCAGTAATTGACGAGCGCCCTGAGCAGCCGCGCGCCGAGGCCGGTGTAGCACACGAAGCCGCTGCCGCTGATCTTCGTGGCGCGTTCGAGATCGAAGAGGCCGAGCTTTTCGCCGAGTTTTACGTGATCGAGCGGATTCGCGATCTGTGGTTTCTCGCCCCACGTTTTCACAACGGGATTCTGGCTCGCATCTTCGCCGATCGGCGCGGCGTCGTGCGGCAGATTGGGAATGCCGAGCAGCGTCGTGCGCTGCGCGTTTTCCGATTCGGTCGCCTCGTGATTCAGCTCGGTGATTTCCTCGCCGATTTTGCGGACGTGCGCCTCGATCTCGCTCGTGTCCTCGCCCTTCGCCTTTTTCGCGCCGATCTCCTTGGAAATGCGTTTGCGGTCGCCTTGCAGCCGCTGCAGTTCCGTCTCGCGCCGCCGCCGGGCCACGTCGATTTCGAGCACGGCGTCGATTTGCAAATGGAGCGCGCCGCCCCGTGCGGCGAGGCGTTGTTTTACGTAGTCGGGGTTTTCGCGGATAAGCCGGATGTCGAGCATCCGCGCAGCCTAAGTGGCGGGCTCCGGCGATGGCAAGGCGCGCAGAAAAGCCATGTCATTCTGAGCTTGCGAAGAACCTCTCGCTACTTGCGGGCGGAGGTGGCGCGGAGCTTCGTTCACCGGGCTGCGCACCGCCTCGCCCGGAAAATCAGAGATCCTTCGCAGGCTCAGGTTGACAGATTGGTCTGGTTGGCACCACCGGTGCAGCCGCGCAGCGCGTCGAGGTGTTTCGCGAGGGATGCCATAAAAAGCTCTCGGTGCAGCGTGGCGTGTTTTTCCAGTGCGGCGCGGAGGTCGGCGGATTGCGATTTTGCGGCGACGTGCAGGAGCTGGCGTCCGCGTGGTTCGTCGAAAAAGGTGCGTTCGAGTTCCGCGTCGGCGACTTCGGGGAGAAAGCGCACGTCTTCCTCGTTGGTGGAAATGGGCTCGCCTACTTTGTCGAAAGGGAACTGCTCCTGCGCGGCGCGGAGGATTTCCCAAAAAAGCGCGGGCTCGGTGCGCGCGATCGCTCGCAGGCCCGCCATCCACGCGAGGCCCGACGTTTTCACATGCAGCAGATCGCCGCACTCGCGCGCGATCGCGGGCAGCACCGCAAACTTCTCCTCTGCGTGCGGAAAGCTCAGCCGGTAATTCCCCGCCAGCCGCGCCACCGCCGCGTGCGCTGCGACCGCGCGCTCGAACTCCGCCACGTCGCCCTCAAAATCCACCGCCGCCTCAAACGTCCCCGGCCAGCGCAGCGCGAGCGACGTGAACGCCACGCCGCGGCTGCGCAGCCCCATCGCGATGAACAGATGCTCGATCGGCGTGGTCGCGTTCGGCGTCGCCGAAAAATCCACCTCGAAATCCCCGCTCACCCCATCCGCCAGTTCCGCCGCATACGCGACGGCCCAGCCAACCTTCACCGCCGCCTTTCCGAGCGTCTGCTCATGAAATCGCAGCGCCTCGCCCTCCGGCATCGGGAATTCGCGCCCGAGATACGCGGCCTTCCAGTCGAGCGAAAGGAACACGCCATCCTCGATCAGCGCCGCCTGTGCCGCGGTCAGTTCATCCGCCGAAAACGCATCCGCGAGCGGGGCGAGATATTCCGAAGGATCAAGCACCGGCCACGACTCCGTGACGAGCCGAAAGCCCGCCGCATCGCACGCCGCCCTCGCTTCCGCGAGCGGCAGACCGGGCACATCGTCGAGCGCGAAAGTTTTCCTGAAAAGCGGAGCAGTCACGCCGGAACCATGGCCCGCACAAGCGCGCCGGGGAAGTCAAAGCAGCGTCATGGAAATCCCCCATTGGCCTTGCGCCTCCCGGCTTCTTTCCTACCATGCGCCCGCCATGCTTTCCGCGCTGCCTTCGATCGACAAACTGTTCATCGAATTTGCCGCGTTCCCGATCATCTTCCTCGTCCTCTACGGGATCGGTCGCTGGCTGAAACGCCGGCAGCGCGTCGAACTCGGCGTCACCTACGTCCTCTTCTGTCTCGCTGCTTCGGTCTGGATTCCGCACGTCTTTTCCCATGCCGGCCTCCCTTGGCGCGAGGCCGTGGTGCAGCATCTCGGCGCGGTCACGTTCGTCCTCGGCGTCTTCGTTTTCCTCGCGCTGTTGCGCCGCTATTTTTGGGAGGGTTGGTTTGAAAGGCGGAATCAGGTCAAAGCGCCGAAATTTCTCAGCCAGCTCCTCGGCCTCATCATCATCCTCGCCGCCGCGCTCGTCGTGGTCGGAGTCATTTACGGCAAGTCGATTCAGGGCGCCATTTTCAGCTCCACCGTCGTCGTCGGCGTGGTCGGTTTTGCGATGCAGGATTTGCTGGGAAATGTGATCGCCGGCATCGCGATTGAAATCGGCAAACCATTCAAGCCGGGCGACTGGCTTGTGGTGGAAGGCGGCAAGCACGCGGAAGTCGTCGAGGTCAACTGGCGCTCGACGCGGCTGCGCGACAACGACGCGATCTACATCGACATCCCGAACAAGACGATCGCCGGCGCGACCATCGTGAATCTGAGCTATCCGACGCGCGAACACGCCATTCGTATGATCGTCGGATTCGATTACGGCGTGCCGCCAAATTTCGTGAAGGACTGCATGACGCGCGCGACCTCCTGCGCGCCCGGAGTGCTCGCGAAACCCGCGCCGAAAGTGTTTCTAAAAGATTTCGGTGAATCCGCGCTCTGTTACGAAATCAAGTTCTGGCTCGAGGATGAATCGCGCTACAACGACATCCTCGACGCGGTCCGGACGAACGTGTGGTACGAGGCCCAGCGCGCGGGCATCCGCATTCCTTTTCCCATCCGCACGGTGCAAATCGAGAAGACAAAACCGGCCGCGCATCCCACGCTGGAGGCCGCGCGGACTTCGGCGAAAAAGCAGCCGTTTCTCCAACTGCTCGACGCCGCGCAAACGGACCGGCTGCTCGCCAGCGCGCGGCTGCAACGCTTTGGGCGCGGCGAGCGCGTGATCGAGCAAGGTCGCGATGGCGGCTCGATGTTCATGCTCCTGCATGGCGAGGCTTCTGTGCTCGTGAAAGCGAACGGCTGCGAGACCCAAGTCGCCACGCTGCGCGACGGCGATTACTTCGGCGAAATGTCGCTGCTCACTGGCGAGCCGCGCAGTGCGACCATCGTCGCGCACACCGATTGCGAGATGTGGGAAATCGGCAAGGAAGTGCTCGGCGAAATCCTCCAGCAAAACCACCCGCTCGTCGAAGCCCTCAGCGATCTCCTCGCCAAACGCCGCCTCGAAAACGAAGGCCTGCTGGCCAGCGCGCAGCCCACGTCCGTGATGCAGGAAAAACACCGCGAATATCGCGCGTCGTTTGTGTCGAAGCTGAAATCTTTCTTCGAGCTTTAGTCAGCCGATGAACTCGCCGGGCGGCATCAGCCACGCGCTCGTGTGCGGCGTGAAGCCGACGTGCGGATAATATTTCGCCGCCGCGGGAGCCGCAAGCAGCAGCAGCGTGGCCATCGGCGCAGCCGCCTGCGTGCGGCGCATCAGTTCCTTCCCGATGCCCTTTCGCTGATGCGAAACGCGCACCGCCAGATCGGATAAATACGTGACGTAACTGAAGTCAGAAACCGATCGCGCGATGCCGACAAGCTGCCCGCCGTCCCATGCCGTGATCACCAGATTCGCATGCCGCAGCATCGTGGCGAAACGCTCCGTGTCATCGACAGGACGCCGCTCCGCCAGCGTAGAGGCGCGGTAAAGATCGCGCACCGTTTCGAGATCGAGCGCATTCCCGGTGCGGTATTCGATCATCACCAGTTGCGCAGATTCTTGTCGCGCTCCTCGTCGTACTTTTGCCCGGCGTGATGTCGCGCCTGCACTTCCATCGGCTTCATCTGCTCCTTGAGTTTGGCCAGCATGGAATCGAGCGACTCCTTCGCCTCTTGCGGCTTGCCGGGCTGCGGTTTTCCGGGCGGTGAATTGCGCTTTGCGATCTGCTGGCGCAAACGGGCCAGTGCGTCCTGAACCTGCTGCTGGCCTTGTTTTGCGGGCTCGTTACCCGGCTGCATCTCCTGCGCTTTTTGGAAATCCGTCTCCGCTTTTTCCAAATGCGCCACCGCGTTTTCCGGCGCATTCTGCCCCTCCGCCCGCGCGCCTTCCTTTTGCTCCTGCTGCCCGAGTTGCGTCAGCAGCGGTGCCAGTTCGGCCTGCATTTTCTCGATCCGCGGCGGCACTTTCGCATCATCCGGCGCGAAATTTTTCGCCTGCTCGAAGTGCTCCAGCGCGCCGACCAAATTTTCCGCGGCCTGCTCCGGCTCGCGCTTCATCTGCTCCTCGCCTCGCTGCGCCTGCCGGTCGCCTTGGTCTAGGTGGAGCTGCTCCAGTTCTTGTTTCACTTCCTTTTCGCCCGCCTTCGCATCTGCGTGCTCCGGCACATGCGCGAGCGCTTCCTGGAAACTCTCCAGCGCCTTTTCAAAAGTCTCCGTCGCCGTCTGTGGATCGTTCCGCTTTTCCGCGCGCGCCTGCTGCTGCTCCTTGCGTCCGGCTTTGTCGAAAAGATTCGCCATTTTTTCCTGCACCCTTTTCTCGCCTTCCTTCGCTCGCTCGTCCTCGGATGAAGTCGCCTGCGCTTGCTGGAAATCTTCGAGCGCTTTCTGAAATTCCTCCTGCGCTTTTTGACGCTCCCACTGGCTGTTCGGATTGCGCTGGTCGCCCGTCTTCTCGCTCTCCTCTGCCCTGCGATCGAGCGCCTGCGCGAGCAGTTTCTCAATCTGATTTTTCTCAGCCTCGCGTCCTTCGCTCTTCGGATTCAGCGCCTGCGCCTGCTGCGCATAACTCAGCGCCGCCTGCAAACGTTCGACGGCTTTTTCAAAATTCCACTCGTCCTTTTTCGCCTCGTCCACGAGCTGCCGCGCCAGCCGCGCGTACACTTTCTCCAGCTCGCTTTCGACGAACGCGAGATTTTGCGCCGCGGTTTTGCTGCGCTTGTTAAAGCCGAGCGCCGCGCGAAATGCCTCGCGACTTTGCTCCAGACGCGCGACTGCGGCATCCGGCTGCGACTCGATTTGTGGCTGCACGAGCCGATAACAGACGTTCCCGATTTGCAGCCACACTTGCTCTCCCAAACCATCCGGCAACGAAGACGACGCGAGCTGCTGCCACGTCTCGTCGGCCTTCGCAAAATCCTTCGCCGCGTATTCCGCGACGCCCGCATCGTAGAGCAGCCACAGATCGTCCGGGGTTTTTTCCAGCAGTGCGCGGAGATATTCCGCCGCCCTGGCGGGTTCCTTTTTCAGCAAATCCTGCGCGAACGGGAGATCGGCCAGCGCCGGGGTACCCGCGATGGTGAGGGAGAGAAGCAGACGGAACTTCATGCGCGCCCGACGATAGGCGGGAACGCCGTCGTGGAAACTAAAACGTGCCGCCGCGTCCGGCGATTTAGGATTTTGCAAGCCGCGCCGCCGCTCCTAACTTCGCGCCTTCATGAATGTCGAAAAAGTAGTCGTTGTCGGGGCGAGCGGTTATTCGGGCGAGGAACTCGTGCGCTTGCTCATCCGGCATCCGTGCGTGGATCTCGTGGCGCTCACCTCGCGGCAACTCGCCGGACAAACGATCGCGCAGGTCTTTCCGAAATTCGCCGGGCAGCGCTTTGCCGGCGTGGCGTTCATCGAGTCCGAGGTGGAAAAGATCGTCGCCACCGGAGCGCGCTTCGTTTTCCTCGCGCTGCCGCATGGCGTGGCCACGGAATTTGCGCGCCCTCTCGTCGCGGCGGGATTGCGCGTCATTGATTTGAGCGCGGATTTTCGGATCAAGGATGTCGCGGCTTATCAGGAGTTTTACGGCGAGGAACATCACGCGCCGGAACTCGCGGCTCTCAGCGTTTACGGGATGCCCGAGCTTTACCGCGAGCAGATCAAGACCGCGCAACTCGTAGCCTCGCCCGGCTGCTATCCGACGAGCATCATCCTGCCGCTGCATCCGCTTTTGCAAAGGCGACTCATCAAACCGCAAAGCATCGTCGTGAGCTCGATGAGCGGCGTGAGCGGTGCCGGGCGAAATGCGAAAACGGATTATCTTTTCGCTGAGTGCAACGAAAGCCTGCGCTGCTACGGCATCCCGAAACACCGGCACCTCGCGGAGATCGAGCAAGAGCTTTCCTTCGCCGCTGGCGAGCGTATCACGCTCGATTTCGCGCCGCATCTCGTGCCAGTAAATCGCGGCATCCACACCACAATTTTCTGCGCGCCCGCAGATGGCATCGAACCGTGGCACATCGGCAATGCGCTCACCGAAACCTACGGCCGCGAGCCATTCATCCGCCTGCTCACCGGCGGCGCGCTGCCGGATACGAAAAACGTGACGTTCACCAATTTCGTGGACATCGCGTGGCGTCACGATCCGCGGACCGGACGCTTCGTTCTATTAAGTGCGGAAGACAATCTGACCAAGGGCGCGGCCGGCCAGGCGGTGCAATCGCTGAACGCGATGTGCGGCTGGGATGAGACGACGGGGCTCGTTTAGTTCGGGACCCTCTTTGGCTCGGGTGTGATTAAAAACGGTGCAGATTCGAGAGAGCGCGAGCCTCTGGATTCGGGCCAAGAGTCGCGTGTCGCAAGTGGGGTTGAGCGAAAAGGTCACGGGCGCTCGCGAGGGCGGCAGCCTCCAAAACTGTCATTCTGAGCGCAGCCGAAGAACCTCTCACTAATCTGCGGGCAGCGGCGGCGCGGAGCTTCCATACTGCGACCACCACCTCCGCCCGGGGAAAAGTGAGAGTTTCTTCGACTCCGTTCCCTCCCGCTTTCACCCGCTGGGAACTGCGCTCAGAATGACATGTGCCCGAGGCTGCCGCCGAAGTGAAGGTCCCTGAGGCACGATGGCCTCCACCTTCTTGAACCTGCACCACTTTCAATCACACCCCTTTGGCTTCACCTCGCGCCCGCGGTTGATGCGGCACTTGAACGGTTCCTTTCCAAATGAATCGGAGAAGACGCCGAGGAATGTGAGAAAGGAATCACTCCACCTCGACGGAATACTCCCGCGCGCCTAGCCGCAGCGTGCGGGCGGCGGTGAGCGGGACGGCATCTCCATCTCGCAGCTCGAGGGAATCCACGCAGAGTTCGCCCATCGGCAGGCGGGCATTCACGAGCCAGAACTCGCCGTTGCAGCGCAAAAAAGTGGCGGGACTCTTCGCGCCTGGCGGGAGCCACGCGGGGCCGCCGGTGGGCCGCAGGGCGAAATCGAGCCGGGTGAAAAGCCACGCGGCATCGCGCAGGGTGGGCTCTAAGAGACACGGCGCGAAAACGATCGCGCCGCTGATTTCTGGAGCCTGGCCACGCCATTCGGGCAGGCCTTCCACCAGGAAATCTCCGGGCTCGGAAAAGTGCGGGATGAGTTCGATGGCGTAAAATTCACCGAGCGTGACCAAGCCGCGCCGACGCACGGCCGTGGGCTCGCTGGCGCTGAGCGGGTGGCCATCGAACCCGGAGCCGTTGATGCTCGGATCGGTGCCGTTTCCATCGCGCAAGACTGCGTGGCCATCGCTGATTTCGCCGACGACATGCACGCGGCCGAGTTCGTTGCTGAGGATTTCGTTGTCGGCATTCTCGGGCTGAAAACGAGCGATCCAATCCGAGTGAGCGCCCGAGCGCCCGATCCGAAACTGCGCGCGTGCGATGAGGTGAATGCCGGGCGAGTCGTCGGTCGGCGTGAGGCGGAGAGAATCGTGCAGTGCGGGAGTGGTCACGGGGTGAAGTGGGAGAATGGAATCGCGCCGTTTCTACACGATGGCGTGCCTCATGGAAAAGCCGGAGTTCACAAGCGCGATTTCCTTTGGCAAATATCCACGATGCGTTTTTTACCCGTCCTCTTTCTTTTCTGCAGCGCGATCGCCTTTGGCCAGGGAACGCGGGCCGATTACGAACGCGCCGACCAAATGCGCGAACGCAGTCGCGGTGCGGTTTTGAATCTGAAGGTGGAAGCGAACTGGTCGGCGAATGGGAAGCAATTCTGGTATCGCCGCGAGGTGGAAAAAGGGCGCGAGGAATTTGTGACCGTCAACGCGGCGGACGGGGCGCGCACTGTGTCGGGGCAGGCTCCGTGGACGGGACAGAAATCGGAAGCGCCAGAGCGTCGGGATCGAAAAGCGGGCGGGGGACGGAGCGGCACTTCACCGGACGGAAAATGGAAGGCGATCGTGCGCGAGGCGAACGTCTGGCTGCGCGAAATCGAGGGCGGCGCGGAGTTTCAACTGACACACGAGGGCACGGCGATCGATGGCTACCGCGAAGATTTTTTGTGGTCGCCGGATTCGCGCCGCGTCGTCGCGATGCGGGAGGTGAAGGCTCAGGAGCACAAGGTGTATTTGGTCGAGTCATCGCCCCGCGATCAGCTCCAGCCCAAGCTTCTGAGCTATGACTATCTGAAGCCGGGCGATCGTATAGCGCAGGCGAAGCCGCATCTTTTCGATGTGGAAAAACGCGTGGAGATTCCGGTGGCGGACGCGCTTTTCCCGAATCCGTGGAGCATCGAAGGCGTGCGGTGGGAGCAGGATTCACGGAGTTTCACATTTGTCTATAATCAGCGCGGTCATCAAGTGCTGAGGATTGTCGCGGTCGAGGCGGAGACGGGTGCGACGCGGGCGATTGTCGATGATCAGACCGCGACTTTCATCGATTACTCGGGGAAGCAATTTGCGCATTACGCGGAGGCGGCGCACGAGGTGGTTTGGATGTCGGAGCGCGATGGCTGGAATCATTTGTGGCTCTTTGATGCGGCAAACGGGCTGGTGAATAATCAGATCACGCGCGGCGATTGGGTCGTGCGCGGCGTGGATCGCGTGGACGATGAGAGCCGGCAGATATGGTTTCGCGCGGGCGGGGTTCGACCGGAACAAAATCCGTATTTTGTCCACTACTGCCGCGTGAATTTCGACGGCACGGGGCTCACGATATTAACGGAGGGAAATGGCACTCACCGCGTCGAGTGGTCGCCGGACCGGCGCTACTTCATCGATACGTGGTCACGCGTCGATCTGGCGAATGTGAGCGAACTTCGCGATGCGGACGGGAAGCTGGTTTGCGAGCTGGAACGCGCCCGGACGCCGGCAGACTGGCGCGCGCCGGAGCCGTTCGCGGCCAAGGGGCGCGACCATGAAACGGATATTTTCGGCGTCATCTTCAGGCCCTCGAATTTTGATCCCGCAAAAAAATATCCGGTGATCGAACAGATTTACGCGGGGCCGCATGACTCGTTTGTGCCGACCGCATTTCGCGAGTGGCACGGGCCGCAAAGCATGGCGGAGATTGGATTTATCGTGGTGCAGATCGACGGGATGGGAACTTCAAACCGCTCGAAGAAATTTCACGACGTATGCTGGAAAAATCTCGGCGACGCGGGATTTCCCGATCGTATCTTGTGGATCAAGGCGGCGGCGGAAAAGCATCCCGAAATGGATCTGACGCGCGTTGGGATTTACGGCGGAAGCGCGGGTGGTCAGAGTGCGTTGCGCGCTTTGGAAGCGCATGGCGATTTCTACAAAGTGGCGGTCGCGGACTGCGGATGCCACGACAACCGCATGGATAAGATTTGGTGGAACGAGCAATGGATGGGCTGGCCGGTCGGGCCGCATTACGCGGAGCAATCGAACGTGACCAACGCGCCAAAAATGCAGGGGAAGCTGCTACTTTTCGTCGGCGAGCTCGATCACAACGTGGATCCGGCTTCGACGATGCAGGTGGTGAATGCGCTGGAAAAGGCGAACAAGGATTTCGACCTCATCGTGATGACGGGCTCCGATCACGGCTCCGCCGAAAGCCCTTACGGCGTGCGGCGGCGGCGCGATTTTTTCGTGCGCAATCTGCTGGGCCTCGAGCCACGGCGTGAGTGAGACAAAGGATTTTCCCGCGCGACAGTCTTCGGGTAAGTCTTGCGACCCATGTCCACCGAGCCGCCGCGAATCCTCTACTGCCATTGCCAGTACGCCCAAGTCGTCCCAAAAGATGTGAAAGATGCTGTGCTGAAATCGCTATGCGAGTCGGGCGTCGCTTTTGAGGCCGTGGCGGATTTGTGCGAGATGGCGGCCCGCCGCGATCCTTCACTGAAGCGGCTCGCGAGCGGAGGCGCAGTGAAAATCGCGGCGTGTTTTCCACGCGCGGTGACGGGGCTTTTTCACCAGGCAGGCGCGGATTTGGCGGCGGACTCTGCGGAAATTCTGAACATGCGGACGCTCACCGCTGCCGAGATGTGCCGTCGTCTTTTCGATGTGGAGGTGTCAGCGGAGACCGACGCTTAGAGTTGAAAAAGCAGACGGATTTCAGCGGCGGCGGCGCTCGAGTTCGTCGAAGATTTTGACCAAGCCGAGAACGAGCAACGCGGGGCGGACCAAGGCTAGGAAAAGGCGCACAAGCGCTCCTGCGAGTCTGCCGATCGGAAAAACGGCGAGGATGAGACCGGCGACAAAAGTGTACGCGGCAGTCTTCACCGGCTCTTCCCGGGCGGCCTTTTCCGCGCAGACGGTCCATGAGGCGAGACGATGTTTAATTCCGGAGCAGCATTCGGATGGTGATTCGGGGTCAGGCATAGGTGCCGCAGAATGAAGCATGTGGCGTCGGAAAGGCGAGCACCGGGAGATGGATGGAAAATCCGTTTGGCAAGATGGGATCGGCTGCTATCTTCGCGGTCTTCAAATGGTGGCCATAGCTCAATGGTAGAGCTCCAGATTGTGGTTCTGGCTGTTGCGGGTTCGAGTCCCGTTGGCCACCCCATTTGTCTTTTCGTGCAGGGTGATCCGCTTTTTTTCAAAGCGATTGCTTCGCACCAGTGTTATTACTCGGAACGTGCATGAACCCTCTGGAACAGCGGATTAAATATAAATTTCGGAACTCACTCTTCCTGGCGGAAGCGTTGACGCACCCGAGCGTCGGCCACGAATCGCAGCGCCATCACTTCGACAATCAGCGGTTGGAGTTCCTCGGGGATGCGGTGCTGCAGTTGATTTTTACGGAGTATCTTTTCGAGCGTTATCCAAATGCAAGTGAAGGGCAACTGACTAAGCTGCGCGCGCGGATCGTGTCGCGTGATGGGTTGAAGATTCATGCTGACGCGATGGGCCTCGGCAGCTTTCTCATGATGGGTAAAGGTGAGGAAACGAGTGGCGGACGCGAGCGTGCCTCTGCTTTGTCGGACGCCTACGAGGCGTTAATTGGCGCGTTGTATTTGGACTCCGATTACGTGACGGCGCGGCGCATCGTGATCACGGAGGCGCGCGAGTTTTTGGAATCGCTCCAATTGGAAGCGTCGGACCAGAACCCGAAGGGGCGCTTGCAGGAAATTCTGCAGGCGATCTCGCCGGAGAGCCCGCACTATCCGATTATCGATTGCTCGGGCCCAGAGCATCAGAAGCACTTCTCCGCAAAAATCGTCTGGTGCGGAAAGGAACTCGGCTTTGGCCAGGGGCGAAGTAAAAAGGAATCAGAGGTGTCAGCGGCACAGGACGCGCTTACCAAGCAGTTGTGGAAAGAAAAAACCGCGCGTCCTGAAGCTGGGAAGAGTTTGCCAATAACTGTGAACAGCCGGTTGTAAGATCTGCGGTGAGCGGTTTTGTTCTCGCTTGGGCTCTTCCTGTGCGAAGTTATTCCCATGGTTATAGGAGTGCGGAACACTGATTGGGTGTAGGAAGAACGCTGTTTAGCCGGGTTGTTGGCTCCCTGAATAAGAAGAAAGGGGATTTTTAATTTTTAATTCTTTAATCATGCTTGTGAACAAACAGGTCAGGACCCCGCACTTCGCCGGGAGCAGAACAGAGACTGCATAAAACAAACAGCGGGAATGTTTTATATTGGGACAAGGCACTCACCGGGAGTGGATGAAGATGGAAAGAATGGCGACGTCGGCCGGAGTGACGCCACTGATTCGGGCTGCCTGACCCAAGGTCTCAGGGCGAACTTGGGCGAACTTCTGGCGGGACTCGTGGCGAAGGCTGGGAATCGTTGCGTAATCGAGCGTGGAAGGAATTCGTTTTTCTTCTCGAAGTTTGAGCTTCTCGATTTCGATCGCCTGACGGGAAATGTAACCCGCGTATTTGATGTCGATCTCAACCATCTCCCACAAATCGTCCCCGAAACCGCAGCGCAAAGTGGCAGGCAAGGCCAACACGGAATTATCCGGACGTTTCAACCACTGATCCAGTTTCAATCCCGCAAAAACGGTGCGTGAGCAGAACGAATGGAGGTTTTCCAAAGCAGACTGTTTCTCTTTGAACATGGTGTAGCGTCGATCTGGGATCAGATCAGACCGGCGGGCTATCTCGGTCAGGCGCAAGTCAGCATTATCCTGCCGAAGCAGGAGGCGGTGTTCGGCCCGACTGGTGAACATCCGATAGGGTTCGGTAGTTCCCTTCGTCACCAAATCGTCGATTAGCACTCCGATGTACGCGTCTGCTCTTGAAAGGACGAGCGGCGGTTTGTCGAGGATGGCGAGTGCGGCGTTGGCCCCGGCCATCAGTCCTTGTGCCGCCGCCTCTTCGTAGCCGGAAGTGCCGTTAATTTGGCCGGCGAAATAAAGGCGGGGGACGCGAATGGTTTCCAGCGTGTGCGAAAGCTGGGTCGGAGGCATGTAGTCGTATTCCACCGCGTAACCGGGACGCATAATTTCAGCGTTCTCCAAGCCTTTGATGGTGCGGATGAAATGGTATTGCACGTCCAGCGGCAGGCTCGTGGACACCCCGTTGATGTAGTATTCCTCGGTGTGGCGCCCCTCGGGTTCGAGGAAGAGTTGGTGCTGCTCTTTTTCGGCAAATTTGACGACCTTGTCTTCGATCGACGGGCAATAACGCGGTCCGACACCCTCTATGCGTCCGGCGTATAGTGGGGATTGATGAAGATTGGCTCGAATCAGATCATGCGTTTTCGTGTTGGTGTGCGTGGACCAGCAGGGGAGTTGTTCCACGCGGAACATTTTGCCATCCCAGTCGTTGAGCGAAAAGATGTCGTTCTTAGTACGCATCAGTGCCTCTGGAAAGTAGGTGAAGAGTCTCGGGGGCTCATCGCCATATTGCGGCTCGCACTTCGAGAAATCGATGGTCTTACCATGAAGCCGGCAGGGTGTGCCTGTCTTAAAACGTCCCACCTCGAAACCAAGTGCCTTCAGGGAATCGCTGACGGTTGAAAACGAGTCTGCCATTCGACCGCCGGGTTGATTTTGCAGGCCGACGTGAAGCAGGCCGCGCATGAACGTCCCAGTCGTTATAATGACGGCGCGACTGAGAATGCGAACACCGAGGGTGGTTTCGATCCCGGTGACTCCTTCGCCGTCAGTCAAAATCCTCTCAATGTTACCCTGTTTAACATCCAGCCTGTCCTGTCGCTCCAAAATCGCTTTGGCGCGGAACTGATACGCCTTTTTGTCGCACTGAGCACGCGGAGAGCGAACGCTTGGTCCCTTCTTCGCGTTGAGCATTCGAAACTGAATCCCGGTGCTGTCAGCATTCAATCCCATCGCCCCCCCGAGCGCGTCGATTTCCCGCACAATCTGGCCTTTCGCCTGCCCGCCGATGGCTGGATTACAGGACATTTGTCCGATCGAGTCCAAGTTCTGAGTGATGATCAAAGTCTCGCAACCGACTCGCGCGCTGGCGAGAGCGGCTTCGATACCGGCGTGGCCAGCCCCAACCACGACCACATCATAGTGTTTCGGTAAGGTGAACATTGTGTTCTACGTGGAACTCTCGGCATCCAAGATACCAGCCTTGGCCCGTGGCAACAACTCCGCGACGTTGGAAACAAACCGCAAACCCTGAAGATTTACCGATTCAATCTCAAGATTCTCTGAAAACTCTGCCATCACCTGTCGGCATGCTCCGCATGGCGTCACTGGTTCTCGCGAATCCGCCACGATCACGATTTTCACGAAGTCGCGTTCGCCCAATGCAATCGCGGCAAAAATCGCATTTCTCTCCGCGCAACACGTGAGGCCGAACGACAAGTTCTCGACGTTGCATCCCGTGAAAACCCGTCCATTTCGACAAAGCAGAGCCGCGCCGACGGGGAAGCGGGAATACGGAGCATAGGCATGTCGCCGGACTTCGATTGCGGAAGCGACTAAATCAATTGAACTCATAAGCGTAGGGTAAAAGGGGCTGCACCGTCGTATCCCGGCAGTCTGTATAGTCGTTGATCCCTTGAATAAAGCGCCCCGTCGAAACCGGAGGGTCGCCGGGGAATATGCCTGTCAGAGGGTGCATCTGCGCACTGCGCCCGGTGTGAGCCGCGCCCCGCATCTCTCCGAGGGTGCGGAGCAGGTTGGGCGGCGTCCATCGCGTCGTATCGACGCGGCCCGGAGGGAGCCTGGCACCAACCATGATCGTGGGTATCTGGTTCTTGCCGATGGAGTTATATTCGTCGAAAGTCAGGATGAAAAGACTATTATGCGCCCGCGACCATTCCGCGTAACTCTTCGGGTGAAGCCGAAGCCAGTCTTCGCCCATCAGAATCGTGCCGTCGTGTATGTTCTTCTGCTCATTTGGAACAATGAACGCAATATCCGGCAGCAGGGAAAAGTCCGCTGGAAAATCGACGAGGCGACGGTTGGTCGCCTGGGCCAGTTGGTTGGTTCCCTCCGCCTCGTCAAACGCCACCTGCCAGTTAGCCCACGGGTTATGTTTTCGACGGTACCTGGGATAGGTGAATCCGTTGCTATCGGAGCTAGTTCCAGTCTTGTCGCGGTCGCCGATATCGAAGACGTCCTCGCTATAGCCCGAAAAGGTCGCGCCCGCAGCGATGAGAAACGGCCCCTCGCCGCGGTTGCCCACGACCTGTGTCTGCGCATGGTATTCTTCGATGACGATCACGACATGGTCGTAGCGATGAGGCGCAGCCACAGCCGTGGCGGCGAACAAGGCCGGCAGGCAAAATCCAGTTCGGGAAATCATGGGGAAATGTGCCGGCCAGAATACCCGCATTTCCGTTCGTGACAGGACAATTTTCCCCGCCACAGCCATCCAGCTCGCGGCTCCTCCGGGAGTTCGTGCGCCGTAATACTTGCCGCCGATGGTCCGAAGCCTGCACAATCCGCGCTCCATGAAGTTTATCCGCGACATCCACGAGCAATGCCGGGCCGAGGGCCGGGCCGCTGTTTCATTCGAGTTTTTCCCCCCGAAGACCGACGAGGGCGAGCGCAGCCTGTTTGAAAAAACCATCCCCGCGCTGATGGCGATTCAGCCAGACTACTGCTCGGTCACTTACGGAGCCGGCGGCAGCACCCGCGAGAAGACGCTGGGCATCGTGGACCGCATCCAGCGCGAGCACGGGCTCACGGCGATGATGCATCTGACGTGTGTAAATTCCACGCGGGAGCAGCTCGGGGCGGTGGTGAAAGAGGCGCACAATCGCGGCATTCGGAACCTGCTCGCGCTGCGGGGCGACCCGCCGGACGGCGGCGAGTTTCAGGTGACTGAGGGCGGTTTTGAATTTTCGCGGCAACTGGTCGCGTTTCTAAAGGAAATCGGCGGCTTCAGCATCGCGACGGCGGGCTTTCCAGAAGGCCACATCGCGTGCAAGGCGGGCAAGGAGACCGACTGGGGCTATCTGCGTGAGAAAATCGCAGCGGGCGCGGATTTCGTCATCACGCAGCTTTTTTTCGACAACGACGATTTCTTCCAGTTCCACGATTTCCTCACGAAAAAGCTCGGTGCCAATGTGCCGATCATTCCCGGCCTGCTCCCGGTGCTATCCCGCGGACAGACGAAACGCTTCGTGGCGCTCTGCGGTGCAGCGCTGCCCGAAGCGTTCGTACGGCGGCTCGACGAACTCGGAGATGACGACGAGGCGGTGACGAAATACGGAATCGAATACGCCACGAAGCAATGTGAGGCGCTGCTGAAATTCGGCGTAACCGGCCTGCATTTTTACACGCTGAACAAGCCGCGCTCGACCGTCGAAATCGTGCGCAATCTCGGCCTTGCGAAGTGAGCCTGCGCGTTTACGCCTACAAGAATTGCGACACCTGCCGAAAGGCGCTGAAGTTTCTCGCGGAGCGAAAGATCGCGCACGAAGTAATAGCGATCCGCGAACAGCCGCCGACGGTGAAAGAACTGCGCGCGATGCTCGGTCACGTCGGCGGAGAATTGCGGCGACTTTTCAACACCGGCGGCGGCGACTACAAGGCGCTGAATCTGAAAGAGCGGCTGGCCACGATGTCCGAAGATCAAGCGCTGGCCTTGCTCGCGGGGAATGGGAATCTGGTGAAGCGTCCCTTTGCGCTGACCGAAAACGCGGGCGTGGCCGGCTTCAAAGTGGACGAGTGGGAGCGGCTCCTGGCCGCGCTTTGACGGCGAAATCCCAAAGCAGCCACGGTACGTAAAGCGCGGGAAAAAGCAGGAGGGCGAGGGCATTGATTTCCGCGACGTAGAGCCAGTGAGTGGTGGAGAAAAGATCGAGCAACGATGGCTGGGAGGGACGGTGCGACAGGAATCCGTAATTTCCTCCGGTGAAGTTATTTACGACCAGCGCGGCAAAGACATAAATCTCGGAACAAATGAACACGCGCAGCAAGGACCGCCGCCAGGGCCGGCAGCGCTCGGTGAGGAGAAGATGCAGCACGCTGGCGACGATGAGTGCGTGCGAGAAAAAGAAGACGAAGAGCCGCCACCAAACTTCCTCGCGATCAATCGCCGGTGTGAACAAGGCTTGCGAGGTGCCGGCGAGTCCCCAGAAATATCCGAGTTCAAATCCAAGCTGCCATCGAAACCAAAGCGAGCCGGCGACCGCGATGAGCGCCAGATCGCAGAGCTGCATCGGCAGCGCGAGGCCGACTGGCGAGCCGTGGACGATCTTGTCTGCGATATTGCCCAGCTCAAATGCCACCAGACACAGCGCAAGCGAGCGACAGATTATCTCTTGCAGCCGCAGCGTCCCAAATTTCCAGCACAGCGCCCCGAACACGATCGGAGCGAGGAACGTGAAGGCGATGGCGAACTGCTGCATGCCTGAACGAGGCCGCTACTTTCGCCCGAGCAGCGTCTTCGCATGCGCGAGCGCGGACTCGGTTTTTCCGCCGAGCATCCGCGCGATTTCTTCGACGCGCGTTTTGCCTTCGACCTTCTGAAGCTGGGAAACGGTGCGGTCTTTGGCGTATTCCTTCGTCACGACAAACTGCGTGTCGGCGACGGCGGCGACTTGCGGAAGATGGCTGATGCAGAGCACCTGCCGCTCCTTTCCGAGCGCGGCCATCTTCGCGCCGACCGCGTGCGCAATTTCGCCTCCGACGTTAGCGTCGATCTCGTCAAAAACGAGCAGCGAGATCGTGTCCTCGGCCGCCAGCGACGATTTCACCGCCAGCATCACGCGCGAAATTTCACCACTGGATGCGATGGATTTTAGCGGCTTCGGCGGCTCACCCGGATTCGGCGCGAAGAGAAATTCCGCCGACTCCATTCCGTTGCTGCCCGGCTTCTCGGAAGCAGTCAGCACGATGGCAAACTCGGATTTTTTAAAACCCAGATCACGGAGATGCGCCGTCACGCTGGACGCGAGTTTCGGCGCAGCAGCTCTCCGCTTCGCGCCGAGTTTCGCACCGAGCTCGAGCATCGTCTTTCGCGCCGCCTCGATCTCCTGGCCGAGCCGGATGATTTCGTCGCCGCGTGATTCGATTTTCTGCAAGCGCTCCGCCGCCTGCGCGCCGAAAACGATCACGTCCGCGAGCGAGCCGCCGTACTTGCGTTTCAATGTCTCGAAAAGCGAAACACGCTCCTCCATCTCCGCGAGCCGGGAAGGATCCAGATCGAGCTCCTCCGCATAGCGCTGCAGCGACTGCGCGAGGTCCTCGAGTTCGGTCACGGCGCGCAGGTGCGATTCCGTAAAACGCGACGCCGAGGGATCGACGCGCTCCAGCTCCCGCAACAACTTTCCCGCTTCGCCCAGCCGGACAAGAGCGGCCTCTTCAGACTCCGCAATGCGATCCAAAATCTGCGTGGAAAGATCCAGCAACTTGCGGCTGTTGGTCGCCACTGTGAAACGTGCCAGCAAGTCGTCCTCCTCACCCGCGACGAGGCTGGCGGCGTCGATTTCCTGAACCTGATGCCGGAGCAAATCCAGCTCGCGCTCCAGAGCCGACTCATTTGCAGAAAGCCCGTCGCGCTCCGCCACCAGCGCGTTGAGCTGGCGAAAGTGCGAACCGAATTTCCGGCGCAAATCATCCGCCCCGGCGAATGCATCGAGCAGCGCCATCTGCGTGTCATTGGAAAGCAGCGACTGATGATCGTGCGGCCCGTGCAAATCGACGAGCGCATCGCCCAGCTCTTTCAAAACCGCGAGCGTCGTCGGGCTGCCGTTGATGAATTGCCGGTTCGCGCCTGCCATGGAAAACACGCGCTTCAAAATCAACTGTGCCTCCTCGCATGGCTCCACGCCTTGATCTTCGAGGCGCACGTTCAGCGCCTTCACGTCCGCCACTTCAAAAAGCGCCTCCACCGTGCAACTCTCCGCGCCCGTGCGAATCAACGCCTTGTCCGCGCGCTCCCCGAGGATCAGCTTCAGCGCGCCGACGATGATCGACTTCCCCGACCCCGTCTCGCCCGTCACCGCCGTGAATCCGGGCGCGACGAGCCATTCCAATTCCTCGACGAGAGCGAGATTGCGAATACGAAGTGAAGAAAGGGTTGCGAGCACGGCGGGAAAATAGAGAGGCAATCGGCAGGACGGAATCGAAATTCCAACGCGCAGGGAAATCTACGCGCGTTCATTTCCAAAACCCCAAAAATTACAAAGACGCCACTTCGAGTATAGCAGGGCGACCATTTGGAATTTGGTGCAATAGTAGCTCAACCCAAACGCAGCCCACCCTATGTCTCCCCGTCATTTCCTCCGCGTCCTGTTCCTCATCTTCGTCGCCTGTTTCTCCGCTCAAGGGCAAACCCCGCGCGTTTACTTAAAATTCGACGGCGACCAAACAGACTCGTCGGGAGCCGGAATCATCACGGCTGTGACGCCGAGCGCAGGATTTGTTCCGGCTTATGGTGCAGACCGTTTTGGAAACGCCGGGAAAGCGATCACGTTTGTTTCGAGTCAAAGTCTGCAACTTGCAGCGACATCCATGGTCGGCAATTCCAACGAAGCACTCGGACTGCGGAGTGCGACCGGCAACACCTCATTCACGCTCTCCGCGTGGGCCTATTTCACAAACATCACAGGTCTCGCTGGATATAATACGCTTTTTGGCAACCTCGGCAGTGGCGCGGGCACCCTTCACGCGGGACTAGGATCTAACGTGCCTCGATCGCACTTCGGTTTTGACGGCAACGATGCAAATGGCATTACGACAGCAGTTGTAGCAAACCAATGGTATCACCTTGCCTTCGTTTACGATGCGGCATCTCAATCACAACGAATCTACATTAACGGAATACCAGAAATCGTCCGCAATGGCGTCACTAACACTTTAAAGGTTGCGGATCTCTATCTCGGCGATTGGGGCACAGCCGTGCATGGATTGAACGACTTTCGCGGGCGGATCGATGACGTGGTAGTGTATGCTGCGGCCCTTGATAGCGGGCAAGTTCAGGCACTTTTCAACAACGCCGATCCAAACGCCCTGCCGGCACCGGGGACGTATAGTGCGCCGAAGCTACCCGGTTATTACGTCAACACCGATGGGAAATGGAGTGTGCGGGAGATCAAAGGCTATCCGGGAATCGCCTATACGTCACTAGTCAACGCCGATCAAATCCTCCGTGGGTATACCGCGACTCCGGCCGGGACGGTTTCTGAATACGTTACATCTGTGATCAATATGCGCGACGCGGACAATGGCGCGTCCCACTATTTTCCAGGCGATCAAAACTTTGGAACAGGTGCTGCCGGAGTCGATGATGATAACATTGTCATGCTCGCCAAATGTGCCGTGCGCATCACCGCCGAGGATGACTACACTTTTGGATTTCGCGGGGATGAAGGCTCCCGCCTGCGGGTGTTGGGCAAACAGTTCATCAGTTCCACTCGTCTGTCACCGACCAACAACCTTGATCCCGCGCATAGCGGCGATGGCCTCTACTTCATAAACCCTACGACTGACAGCAGCACGCTGGGAGTGGTGCATCTCACACCGGGCGACTACAACTTGGAGCTGACTTATTGGGAAGGGACCGGCCCTGCCTCGATCGAAGTTTACGCCGCACGCGGTGCAAAGAGCGCAAACGACGGATCGTTCTCCCTGGTTGGTGACCCGGGAAATGGCGGACTCGAAGTCGTGCGCGATCCGGATACCGTCACCACCCCTCAAGTGCTTCTTTTCACCGCAAACAGCAGCAGTAACTTCTTGTATCTAAACGATCCGCTGCCTCTAACCATCTCACTCTCCTGGCTGGCCAATAACAATACAACTTCTCTATCCATCAATCAGGGCATTGGAAGTGTTTCGCTGCCCAACGGAACAGTCAGCGGCCTTTCCACTCCTGCAAGCGGGACGACTTACACGATAACCGCTTCGAATGGCGTGGACACCGCAACCAAGAGCGTCACTGTTCTCCTGAACGCGCCGCCAAGCATCACAAGCATGACGGCTAGTTCCACTAACATCTTTGCGGGGACTAACGTGACTCTGAGCTGGGTGGCTAACGCTGCGACCACGTTGACATTGAATCCCGGTAATATCGACGTCACTGGCCAGACGAGCCGAGTCGTCACTCCGCCAGCGGGTAACACGACCTACACTCTCACCGCGACCAATCCCAACGGGACTGCGCAACAATCCGTGACCATCGTGACAGGAACAGCGCCGACCATTAACTCTTTCACGATCGGAGATGCGAATCCGCTTTACGGGGCGGAAACATTTTTAGCCTGGAACGTGAGTACTTTCGGGACAACGACCGTTTCGATCAATCAAGGAATTGGCGCAGTCGGTCCTACCGGAACTGCGGCGATTCTGCCTTACCAAACCACGACCTATACTCTCACGGCATCGAATTCGTATGGGACCGTCAGTGCTTCGGTGACAGCGAATGAGCCCACCCCTATTGGCGTCGCTTCACCGGGATTTTCAGTGAGGCGCGTGAATTCGACACTTCCCTTTCCTTTCGCTCCGCTCGGTTACCTCGATAGCGCACTCAGTGTCCTTGCTGGGACGAACGCGGGTGCTCAATCAACCGGAACCTATACAACAGTCAACTTTACGGACAATACCGACGGTGATTTTACCAGCGGTAACAATGCATTCCCAGGCGGCAGTAGCGACAACTACGCGGTGCAAATCACAGGGACTCTGGTCGTTAATACTCCCGGGGATTACACGTTTGTAGTCAACTCCGACGACGGAGCTCGACTGCGCATCCTGACGCCCGGAACGACGGGAGGAGGCGTGAGCAGCATCGCGGCCGGCAATCCCTGTGTTATCACCACTTCGACCGCTCATGGTCTCACGACTGGCGACACGGTGCTCATATCCGGCGTAACAAGCGGAACCTTTACCGGCGGCTTCCCGGCGATCAATACTTCCTTTCAGGCTATCGTTACTTCCCCCACGACTTTCCGTGTGTCAGCGGCCTGCACTGCCGCCGCTGGCGCTACGGGTCTAGTGACAGGGATGGTTCCACAAGATGTCATCGTCGATGACGGCACCCACAGCCCGGCGGCGAGTTCGGGCAAAATCACCCTGACCAAACCTACTGCGCTCCTTGAGCTAATTTATTTCGATGTGACTGGGAACTCGGAGCTGGAACTGGGATGGATTCGCCAAAACCTGCAATGGCAGCTTCTCTCCACGATCGTGCCGGCGACGCCGGTCGTGCAGGGGCGGGTGCTGCTCACCGAGTTCATGGCGGATAACAGCAAGACTTTGCTCGATGAAGATGGCACTGCGGCTGATTGGGTGGAGATTTGGAATTCAACGGCAGCAACGACCAGTCTCGCGGGATACTACCTTACCGACGACGCGGGGATTCCCAATAAGTGGGCTTTTCCTGCCTGGACTCTCGGAGCCAACAAGTATTTGGTTGCGTTTGCCTCGGCCAAGAATCGTTTCCCGGCACAAGCCGTGGCGGGGCAGGACAACTTCGGAAGCCCCGCGCAACCGCGACTGCACACCAGCTTTAGCATCAACAAAACGACCGGGTATCTCGCGTTGACAAAAGATAACGGCGCGGGCGGCTACACGGTGATCACGGAATTTGCAAACTACCCACCTCAGAACCAGGACGAAAGCTACGGAAGCTCAGATTCCGAGGGCTATATTGGCTACATGGAGACGCCTACGCCAGGTCAACCCAATGCCGCCAGCGTGCAGGGCTTCGTCGCCAAGACGGTGTTTGACCATCAGCGTGGTCGCTATGCCGCTTCGTTCAACCTAGCGCTTTCCTCGGCAACGCCGGGGGCACTTATCCGCTACACGACCGATGGCAGCCTTCCTACTCGGAACAACGGAACAGTTTACTCGGGTCCCATCACGATCGCGGGGACGAAAGTGGTGCGGGCGTTTGCGTATAAGATCGGGTGGAAAGCCTCGGACGTGCAGACACACAGTTTTCTCTTCGTCGATGACATCGTCACGCAGACGGCGGCGACTGCGACCAGCCTTGGTTTTCCCGCCGGACCGTTGTCGCCGCGCAGTCAGGTCCTTCGTTACGGGATGACGCTCAGCAACGTCACCGCGGGCGGAGGCACCCTGGCAAATCTGAAGACCGCGCTGACTTCTGCACCGACAGTCTGTATGACGACGGAGGTCGCGAACCTCATGGATGCCACCACCGGCATCTACGCCAATGCCGACCAGCACGGCCTTTTTTGGGAACGTCCCGTCTCGATCGAGTATCTCGACGGCAGCGGAGTGCCCCAGTTTCAGATAAACTGCGGGGCCCGCATCCGTGGCGGCTACAGCCGCAACCAAAATAACCCCAAGCATGCGTTCCATCTCTATTTTCGGGGTAGTTTATACGACGGTAATTTGAACTACCCGCTTTTCGGAACTACGGGCACGTCGGACTTCAGCCAGATCGATATGCGCTGCGAGGAGAACTACTCGTGGAGCTTCGGCAATGATCCTCAGAATAGTCTGATGCGCGAAGAGTGGAGCCGTGTGACCGAAGGGGACATGCGGGAGCCTTATGCGCACAACGGCTACTTTCATTTGTATATCAACGGGATTTACTGGGGCATTTATAACTGGGAAGAACGGACGGAGGCTGCGTTTGGCGCAACGTATTTGGGAGGCGTCAAGGATAACATCGATACGGTCAAGAGCGCAGCCAGCAGCAATAACTACGACACCGAAATGACAGACGGGAATTTCGGAGCGTGGGATAATCTTTACCGGCAGGGAATCGCTTTGAAAAACGACATCGGCGTGGAGAGCAGCCGGACGGCGCGATACCTGCAAATGCGCGGGCTGAATCCCAATGGGACTCGGAATACCTCCTATCCCGTGCTGCTTGATGTGGATAACCTCATCGACTACAATCTCGTTACGTTTTTTGACGGCAGCTTTGACGCACCGCTTTCCACGTTTCTGAATAATGCATCGAACAACTGGTTCGGGGTGCGGGACCGACTTGGCGCTCGTGGTTTCGCCTATTTCGCTCATGACAACGAGCATGGGATGGACAGTGTCTCCGATGGGCGGGCCTACAACCGGGTGGGGCCTTGGGGGGGTAGTGGAACGAATAACTGGAATCAGACCCAGTATAACTCACGCGAGTCGCTGCTAAACGGATTCTACAACAAGAGTAATCCGCAGTATCTTCACGAGATGCTCGCCTACAGCGCGGAGTATCGCCAGCGCTTCGCCGACCGGGTGCAGCGACATTTCTTTAACAACGGCGCGCTCACGACGACGGCGGCACTGGCGCGGGTGAATACCCTTGCAGCGCAAGTTGACCCGATTATCCATGCGGAGGCGGCGCGCTGGGGCTCGGGCAGTTTGAATAAGAATTCGTGGTTGAGTGCCAAAGCTACGATTACCAATTTCATTAGTAACGGTGGGGCAATTCCGAGTGGTCACCCAGCGATGGTGCCCGGTAGTCGGAATACTTTGTTGCTTCAGTTTCTCCGCAGTTATACAGATGGCACTTCCAAGCCTTTGTTTCCGGCGGCGAATATTTCGGCCCCGAATTTCAGCGGTCAATTTGGCGGTTCGGTGGCGGCACCTTACAACTTCACGATTACCAATCCCAACGGAAGCGGGACGATCTACTACTCCGTGAACGGAACTGATCCGCGGGGGATTGACGGAGTGATTGCGCCGGGCGTGTTGTCGGGGACGAGCCCGTTGCCGGTGACGATTAACAATACGGCCACAGTACGTGCTCGTATTTATGGAGGCAACGCGACGCAGTGGAGCGCTCTGGTGGAGGCTGACTATTTCGTGGGCGCGCTCGCTTCGCCTTCTAACATAGTCATTTCAAAAATTCATTACCACCCTGCCACCTTTAGCGGGATCGAAGAGTTTGTCGAAATCTTGAATGTGAGCGCCGTGAATGTGGATTTGACCGGGTGCGCTTTCACGCTGGGTATCGACTTTCACTTTCCTAGCGGTTACGTGCTCGCGCCCGGTGGACGCGCGTTGATCGTGCGGGACGTGGCGGCATTTACGGCTGCCTACGGGTCAGGTCTGCCGGTCGCGGGAGTCTTTGCCAATGGCAGCGCGCTGAGTAACAGCGGCGAACGCATTCAACTTCTTGACTCGAATCTCGCGGTGATCCGGGATTTCTCTTACGGCACGACTTCACCCTGGCCGCAGTCGCCGGATGGGCTTGGACCGGCGCTGGTCCTAATCCGCCCCAAGAGCACGACCGATCACTCTCTTCCTGCAAACTGGCGCGCGAGTTACGCCATCGGCGGAGCGCCTGGGTCGAATGACTCGCTGTCTTATAGCTCGTGGGCGGGTAGCAATGGAATTGTGGATGCCAATGGCACGGGCGACGACGATGGCGATGGTTACTTTAATCTGGTGGAGTATGCGCTCGGCATGGACCCGCATGTATCTTCGGCAGCGTCCAAGCCGGTGGTTACGGTTCAGCCGGTGAATGTCCAGGGCGTGGTTTCCGACTATTTAACAATTTCCATCACCCGGCCCATCGGTCGCGACGATGTCACGACGGTGGGTGAAAGTTCCACCAATCTCCTGGCACCATGGGCCGCTGCGGTGCTAACTGGCCCCGCGACTTACAATGGGAATGGGACTGAGACGCTGACGTGGCGTCATGCCAGCCCGCGAACCGCCGGTACGCAGCAGTTCCTTCATCTCCGCATCACACGCCTGCCGTAGCAGGCGAAGGGCGGCGCGGAATTCCACTTGATCCGGTGGCCGTGGCAATGGGCGAGGTTCGTGAGGTGGCAGCACGTCACGGTGCGAGCGCGGACTTCAGGAAGGAACGGTGGGGGAAGCGATGGGAAAACATGGCAAAATTTTTGCCGTGCGTTCGGCGTTGGCAAGACTTCGGTCCAGCGAATCAGGCCGGGCGAAAACGGTATCCCGCACCGCGCACGGTTTCGATGATCGTTGGCTCGGCGGGATCAGGCTCGATGCGTTTGCGCAGCTTGACGATTTGCATGTCGAGCGTGCGGGATTCGGGGAAATAATTCACGCCCCAGCAGCGGTCGAGGAGCGTGTCGCGATCGACGACTTGCCCGGCGCGCTCATGCAGCAGCGCGAGAATCGACGCCTCGCGCGGTAAGAGGTCGATGGAGAGGCCCGCGCGTTCGGCGCGGAGTTCGAGCGGGTGGACGGTGAGGTCGTGCATCGCGAATTTCCGCGCGGGCTGGTGGCGCGCATTGGCCCGGCGCAGGGCGGCGCGGAGGCGGGCGAGGAGTTCGTGTTTGCCGAAGGGTTTGCGGATGAAATCGTCCGCGCCGAGTTGCAGGCCCACGACCACGTCGATCTCCTCGCTTTTCGCGGAGAGGAACAGCACGGGCACTTGCGGATCGGCGGCGCGCACGCGGCGGCAGACTTCGTAGCCGTCGAGATGCGGCATCATGATGTCGAGGCAGAGCAGATCGGGCCGGTGCTTTTCCCAAAGCGCGAGCGCCTCGTGCCCATCGCGGGCGAGCAGCGTGGTGAAACCCTCCGGCTCCACGCAGGCGTGGAGCGCATCGAGCGTGATGGGGTCGTCGTCTTCGAGGAGCAGTTTCATGCGACGGCGGAAATGCGGGCGGCGGGTGGCGCGGGCACTCGCAGCTCGAAGGCCGCACCTTTCGCCGAAGGCAGAAGACGCAGCGTGCCGCCCATGCTCGCGGCGAGATCGCGGGCGATGGCGAGGCCCAGACCGGTGCCGCTAGCGCCTTCATTCACGCGACTGTCGAGGCGCTCGAAGGGCCGGAAGATGAGCTCGGCGGCTTCGGCGGGGATGCCGGTGAGGTGAACATCGGTCTCGGCGTGCGCTCGCCCGGGACCGCGACGATTTGCACATGCACGTCCTCCTTTTTCGCGGCGACGCGATGCAGCACCGACCACTGCCGGATGCCGACGATTCGCTCGGCCTCGCGGCGCAGGGCGAAGGTGTCCCACATAGAGGCCGTCCGCGCGAAGCGGTCGAGGTGGCTTTCATACAGCTCATCGAGCCGCTGCAACTCGCTTTGCATTTCACCCGAGAAGCGCCGCAGCGGTTCGCGGTCGCGGTCGATGCGCACGCTTTCCTCGACCCGCGCGAGGCGCAGCCCGGCGACGAAGATGACCGCCGCGAGGGCGAGCAGCAGCAGCAACGTGGCGCGCGGGCTGAGGGAGGGCATCGGTGCGGCGAGCATGGCGTGGGAAAATGCGCGTGGCGAGCGCGACGGTCACGGATCGCTCGGCACGGCTCGGACGAAGACAAGCCAGGTGCGGCCCGTGTCGGCGCGTTCGTTCACCCCATCGGCTCCGGGTGGATTGAAGGTACCGGCGAGTGTGTGCTGCCCGCCGACCTCCGCGTCTCGAAAAGCGGCTGCGATGGATACTGCGCACCGACGCCGGTGATCTTCAATTCGCCGAGATAACCCGCACTTTGCACGACGTGGCTGAGTTCGATGGTCATGCTGTCGGGACCGACCACGGGCTCGACTTCGACGCTCATGCCAGCATTGCGGGTATCAAAAGCCTTGGGCATTCCTGGTGCGCCGTCGGTGTTGGGCGTTTCGCGTTGAAGCGTAGTGATGGTGGTGTTGTTCCCGACTTTTCCGATATCGGTCGTGGTGGTGTCCGTGCTGCGGGTCACCCCGGGCGGTAGAAATTCCGTCGGATAACGGACTTCATGCAGCTCTTCCGTCGTCGATTTTTGACCCGACTTGGCCATGACGGAAATGATGTGCTCAAAACGTGCCTTCTTTTCGCCGAGCAAAGTCTGGAGCCGTTCCCAAGGCGCGGTCAGCGCCGGCGGAGCGATCAGGAGGTCGCGGGCGTCGGTGCGGTCGAGGGAGTAGAAGCTGTATTCGAGATCGATCGCCCACCAGCGCGCGGGCTTCGCGGGCGGCTTCAGTTCCGCCGCCGTCGGCGCGAAGAGATTCATGCGGACGAAGGCCAGCCACACCTTTGCATTCGGCGCGCCGTCGCCGATGCCGCGCTCGGCGGGCGGTGTGAAGCTACCGAGGTAATGCGGCCCATTGACTTGCAGCGAGGTGCTCGTCGTGAGCTTTTGGGTGTTGAAAAGCGGCTGCGTGACCCCCGGATCGTCGCGCATTGCGCCGACATCGCGGAAGCCGGTGAGCGTCACGCGCTGAGGGACGATGGTCAGTTCACAGGTGCGCCTGTCCGGCCCAAGCACCGGCTCGAACTCGATGGTGTCGCCGACGTTCCGCGTCTCAAAGCTGGTCGGAGCCGCGAGCCCGCCCTTGCTGCTAAATGTTCGGTAAACGCGGCAGTGCGTTTACGCCGCGCACGCTCGGGATTGGACAAGAATTCCGCCGCTCCGTAGCGTGCGCGCTCGCATGGCTGAATTCATGATCACTTTTCTCGGCACGGGGACTTCGCAGGGCGTGCCGGTGATCGGGTGCGATTGCGAGGTTTGCACTTCCACCGATCCGCGGGACAAACGGCTGCGCTCCTCGATTTACGTGCAAACGCCGGAGGCCTCGTGGGTCGTCGATACCGGGCCGGATTTTCGCACGCAGGCTTTGCGCGAGCGCATCCGCCACCTCGATGCGGTGGTCTATACGCACTCGCACACCGATCATGTGATGGGCTTCGACGACCTGCGCCCGTTCTGCCACGGCGGGTTCGATATTCCGATCTATGCGTCGGCGGAAACGATGCGCGATCTGGAGCGCGTTTTCATTTTCGCGTTTAACGGCGAGAACCGCTGGCCGGGCTACGTGCGCCCGCTGCCGCATGTGGTCGAGAGCGATTTCGTCCTGGGGAAAACGACGCTCACGCCGCTCCGCGTCACGCACGGCCGGGCGCACGTCCACGGCTATCTTTTCACGCGCGGCGGAGTGAAGCTGGCGGCGTATTTGAGCGATTGCAAAGTGGTGCCGCCGATGGTGATTGAACGGATAGCGGGGGTGCGGCATCTCATCGTCGATGCTCTCCGAAACGAACCGCACCCGACGCACATGAACGTGGCCGAAGCCCTGGAAGTCTCGCGTCAGGTCGCGCCGGAGCGAACGTGGTTCACGCATCTCTGCCACGACATGAAACACGCGGACGTCGAAGCGGCGCTGCCGGAAAATGTGCGCGTCGCTTTTGACAGCATGAAGATCGAAATGTGATGACGCTCCTGCGAATTTTGACGGTGAGTTTGGGAATGCTATGCGCGCTGTCTGCGGAGGAACTGGCGCTGGCGGCGAACTTGAAATTGCGTCAGCCGGCGGAAGTGCAGAGCGATCCGCAAATGGCGGCGGCGACGGTGGTGGTGTTTAATAGCAATGACTCGGATTCGGTGAAGCTCGCGCGCTTTTACGCGTCGAAACGCGGCATCGCGAATGACCACGTGATCGGCCTGAAATGCCCGGTGCAGGAGGAGATCACGCGCGCCGATTTCGATGGCACGATCGCCGATCCGCTGCGCGCGATTTTTACCAAAAACAACTGGTGGGATCTGCGTCCGGTGGATCACCCGCTCGGGCGCGTGGAGCGGAATAAGATCAAATTCATGGCGCTGATCCGCGGCGTGCCGCTGAAGGTGGCGCCCTCGGGAGATTATCCCGGCGACAAGCCGGCGGGACCGCCCGAAGCAGCCGGGCATAATGAGGCTTCGGTTGATTCCGAACTGGCGGTGCTTTCCGCTTACAACCGGCAAATTTCCGGGCCGCGCCCGAACGAATATTTTCACAGCTACACGCGCGTCCTCGACGTGAATTTGCCGAACCTGATGCTGGTCTGCCGGCTCGATGCGCCGACGCGCGAGATGGTGGAAAGGATGATCACGGACTCGCTCGCGACGGAAAAAGAAGGGCTGCGCGGGATCGCCTATATGGATGCGCGGAACATCCAGCAGGCCGGCTATAAGGAAGGCGACAAGTGGATTTACGCGGCGGCGAATATCTGCCGTCGGAAGGGCATTCCCGCGATTCTCGACAATGGCGAGGGGCTTTTTCCCGAGGCGTATCCGATGACGCACGCGGCGCTCTACTACGGCTGGTACACGGCTAATGTCACCGGGCCATTTGTGCGGCCCGACTTCCGTTTTGTACGCGGCGCGGTGGCGATTCACATTCACTCTTTCAGCGCGCAGACGCTGCGCAGTCCGCAGAGCAATTGGTGCGCGCCGCTGATTGCCGCAGGCGCGGCGGCGACTTTTGGGAGCGTGTATGAGCCGTATCTCGCGTTCACGCCGGAGCTCGATGTGTTTAACGATCGCTTGCTCAATGGTTTCACTTTCGCCGAGGCCGCGTGGATGGCGCAGCGCGTCACTTCATGGCAGACGACGATGGTCGGCGACCCGCTTTATCGCCCTTTTAAAGCGATCAACGAGTTCGATGGAAAAAACGGCGGCGGCGAGTGGGACGCGTTTCGCGCGGGCTCGAAGCTGTGGTTTGAAAAGGATCGCCAAGCTGGCGAGTCCTCGCTCACTTCATCAGCGAAGAAGCTGCGCAGCGGCGTGATCTGGGAAGGGCTCGGCCTGCTCGAACTGACGACGAACAATGGCCAGGACGAAGCGCTCGCCGCCTTCCGTGAGGCGCGGAAAAATTATACCGCGCCCGACGACATCATCCGCGTCGCGATTCACGAAGTGATCCTGCTGCGCGGGATGAACCGCGTGGCGGATGCCGTCGTGCTCGTGGGGAAAATGGCGGACACTTATAAAAAAGTGCGCGCGGTCGAAGTGCTGCGGATGCTGACTGGGAGCTGACTCCTCGTTCTTCCTCTTCCTCTTCCGCTTAATCTTTCTCGGCTTGGCGGAGGATTAAGATTAAGCGGAAGAGGAAGAGGAAGACTCAGAAATGGACGCCGCCCAACGATACGAAAGTTTGCTCGGAGCGCGTGTGCGCGAGGCCTCGTTGCTGCACGCGCCGCGGCAGCTCGATGAGCTGGAATTGCAGGCGCACTGGTTCGCGGGAGATTTCGGGCGCGACTTCACGACGACGATCGGCGTGCCGGTGCGCGTGGTGCAATTCGGCGTGTGGAATCGCGAGGCGGGGCCGGATTTCACGGACGCGGCGATCTCCCTGCATGGCGGCGAGGCGGTGCGTGGCGCGATCGAGCTCGACCCGGATGCGCGCGATTGGGAGCGGCATGGACATGCCACGAATCCCGATTACGAAAACGTGGCGCTCCACGTCTTCACGCAGCAGCCCGACTGCGAATTTTTCACGCGCACCGCGCAGCATCGAAACGTGCCGCAAGTGCTCCTCGATATCAGCCGCCTCGACGAGCCGCCGAACCCGCAGCCCGACGCCAAACTCGGTCGGTGCTCCGGTCCGCTCCGCGAGTTTCCCGAGGAAAAAGTGCGCGAAGTTGTCTTCGCCGCCGCGCTGCATCGGCTGAAGCGAAAGTCCGCCGCGCTCGCCCGCTTCAGCGAAATCCACGGTCCCGACGAAGCGCTCTATCAGGGCCTCGCCGCGACGCTCGGCTACAAAAACAACAAGCTCCCGTTCACGCTCCTCGCGCAGCGTCTCCCGCTAAAATTGATGCGTGCAGCGAAGGGCGACGCGGACGCGCTGCTCTTCGGCGTCGCAGGCTTTCTCGACGCGCCGGACCTCGGAAAATTCGCGCCCGACACACGGTCGTATCTGCGCGGACTTTGGGAGAAATGGTGGCCGAAACGCGCGGAGCACGAGCGCCTCAACATTGCACGTCCGCTTTGGAAGCTCGGCGGCCAGCGTCCCGCGAATCACCCGCAGCGCCGGCTAGCCGCGCTCGCGCAAATCATCCGCCACTGGCCAAAAATTCGCGCCCTGCGCGACGCGTGCGAGCCAGACGCGATCCAGGAATTCTTCGCTACGCTCACCGACGAATACTGGGACTTTCACTACACCGTGACCTCGAAGACCGCGCCGAAACGGATGGCCATCGTCGGCGAATCGCGCGTCACCGAAATGCTCGTAAACGTCTTCTTCCCCATCGCCATCGCCACCGATCCTAATCGCGCAATCGGCTTCAAAAATCTTCCCGCCCCGCTCACCAACCGTCGCGTGGAAATCGCCGCCCTCCGCCTCTTCGGCGACCAACCGCTCGCCGCCACGCTCCTCAAAAGCGCCGCGATGCAGCAAGGCCTGCTGCAAATTTACGAAGACTTCTGCATGCGCGACGCCAGCGATTGCGCCGCCTGTCTTTTCCCCGGCCAGCTCGCTAAGTGGTGAGCGGCCCGAGACAGTGTGTCATTTTCCCAAGAGGATACTACCGGCGACGCGGCACCGCGAGTTACCGATGATTTTCTCCTACATTGCGCAACCTGTGCTCACGGAAAAGCGCTTTAACTTGCGGAGGAAAATACCAGGACTCGGGCACTCCCCCGCATTGATCCGCCATCGACGGATCAGCCCCGTGATCGAGAAGTAGCCGCGCCATCTTGACTGACTCGACATTCCAAAGACACGTCCATCCGTCACAATCCTGCGCGTTGACATTTGCCCCGGCTGCGAGGAGCAGGGCAACGCATTCTTCAGAGTCCCTGCGGACGGTTCCAAACAAAGCGGTTTCGCCAGTCGAGTTGAGATCCACGACCGCCCCCATCCCGAGCAAATATCGCAGAAGATCCGCGTCCCCATCGGAGGCGGCTTCTTTCAGCGGCCAGTCTCCGCCTCCTGAGATGGCATTCACGTCGGCTCCCGCTTCGATGAGCAGCCGGAGCATATCGATTCCCGAAGCCTCGTGGATCGCCTGAAATCCATTTTCGTCCGCTGCTCGAACGTCCGCGCCTGCTGCCACCAAACGTGCTGCGCAGGCCAGACTGTTCGATCCTGCCGCAGTCATCAGTGGCGAATCTCTATTTTCATCGAGAGAATCCACTGGCATCCCCAAAGAAAGGAGCCAGATGAGAATCTGCTCGTGATCGCATCGCGCCGCGTAATGCAAAGCATTCATTCCGCATCGTCCCTTCGTGTTAAGATCGCTGCCTTTAACAAGCAATGCTTCGGCTATATCTTTTCGATCCGCCACAATGCTTAGAAGGAAGGCGGTGCGGTCCCAAATGTCCTTTTTCTCTAAGTCACCGTCAGCTTGCGAGACCACATCCGCAGCGGTTGCGGTTCCCGCTGCGATCTTAAAAATCAGCGGAGTCCACCGAAGGCGGTCCTGCGGAATTCCGAGCCCGAGCAGTCTCGGAAGGTCAACCCATGTCTCTTTCCCGTAAGCAGCGTAGATAAGAAGATCTTGGCTATTCTCAGATAGCGGGTCGATGACGACGTTTAAGTGGGTGAGGTAAGCGGCCACATCCTGCGCGCGGCTACTATCCGATTTCTTGGCGCAACATTCTAATACCTCGCTTGCCCCGTTTTTCCCGGCGGGACTTTTCCAATGTGGGTCCGCTCCGGCGTTAAACAATAGCTTCATCAAATCCACACGCCCCGCCTTTGCGGCTGCCATAAAGGGCGTCCGATCGCATCCTGGGTAGAGTTGATCGTCCACGGCATGCGCGGGAAAGCCTGCTGCCAGGAGGAGCGAAACCATTTCAGTGCTGGAATTGTCCTTCCATATGGCAGCGATCAGCATTTGGGCGGATTCCGCCGCGTTTGCCACACAACTGCTTCCGGCTCCGTTCTCCAGCAACGAGCGGACATGACTAATGTCATTCCGCTCGATCGCCCGTTTCAAATCATAGTCCATACCCGGCAGCGTCGTTCGTCGCTTTGGAAAAGTCTGCAATTTTGGCCGCTTCCAAACACTTTCCTTTGGGGGAACTCGTGAAAAATTCCGCTTTGGCCGAGACGAGAGTGTGGGCAAATTCCCTGCCGATGCACAATCCTGCCGCCCTTCGCAGCCTCGTCGCTGATGTGGTCGAGACCACGCCTGTCTTCGACATCCACACCCATCTTTACGATCCCGCTTTCGGCGAGTTGCTGCTGTGGGGCATCGATGAATTGCTCGTTTATCACTACCTGATCGCGGAGGGGTTTCGGCAGTTTGATCTGCCTTACGACAAGTTTTGGGCGATGACGAAGACGCAGCAGGCGGATGCGATTTGGCAGGCGCTTTTCATTGATCACTCGCCGATCTCCGAGGCGTGTCGCGGGGTGCTCACGGTGCTGAATGCGCTCGGGCTTGATGTGAAAAAGCGCGATCTGCCGGCGTTGCGGGCGCACTTCGCGAAATGGAATGTCGGCGACTTCACCACGCGCTGTCTCGACCTCGCGAACGTCCGCAAAGTCTGTATGACGAACTCGCCCTTTGACGATTTGGAGCGGCCCGTGTGGCAGCGTGGATTCGCGCGCGATCCACGTTTTGTCGCGGCGCTTCGGATCGATCCGTTGCTCTGTGATTGGACCAACACCGCGCCGAAACTCCACGAATGGGGTTACGATGTGCGGGCGGATTTTTCCGGGCAGACTTTCGCGGAAGTGCGCCGCTTTCTTGCCGAGTGGACGAAGCGCATCGACGCGCAATACTGCATGGTCTCGCTCACGCCCGACTTCGCCTACCCCGCCCATACGGACACAGCGCGGCTCATCGAGCACGCCATCCTGCCGCACGGTCGCGAGCACAATCAGGCCTTTGCGATGATGATCGGCGTGAAGCGCAATGTGAACCCGCTGCTCCGCCTCGCTGGTGACAGCGTGGGCCGCGCGGACATCATGGCCGTAGAAAGCCTGTGCGCGGAGTTTCCGGAAAACAAATTCCTCTGCACGATGCTCTCGCTGGAAAATCAGCACGAACTTTGCGTCGCGGCGCGCAAGTTCCGCAATCTGCACGTCTTCGGCTGCTGGTGGTTTTTGAACAATCCCTCGATCATCGAAACGATGACGCGGATGCGCCTCGAACTCATCGGCCTGAGCATGACGCCGCAGCACAGCGACTGCCGCGTGCTCGATCAGCTCGTCTATAAATGGAGCCACTCGCGCGGTATCCTCGGCAAAGTGCTCGCGGAAAAATATGAAGACCTCGCCGCGACCGGCTGGGAGCCGACGCGTGCGGAGATCGAGCGCGATGTGCGCGATCTTTTCGGCGGCGCGCTGGAGCGGTTCATCGCGCGGTAGCGCGGGAACGCGACGGCGAAGTGCGTTTTACCGACGCATTTCCACCGGATTCGCTACCGCCGGGATTGATCTTTTTTCGGGGCGCGAGTTTTCGCAGGGGACGCGAATGGAGCGAGGTCGAAGAGGAGCGCCTGTTCTTCCGGGGAGGTCGCGGCTGGGAAAGTTTTCGGCGTCGGAGCGGGCGCGGGCGCGGGTGCTGCGGCGGGTTTGGTGAAGAGGCCGCGTCGGAGGTCGGTCTTCGAGAGATGCGGCGTGGGGGCCGCCATCACATCCGCCTCGCGGCGCGGGCGACGATGGTTTCATCAATGACCGTGGCTCCGCGGTCGGCGCTTTCGATGAGCGTGAGCATGGCCAGTTTATTGAGGCTGCGACAGATGCCGCCGGATTTTTCGCGGAGCTCCTTCAGCGCGGCGTCCGTGAAAAGATCGGTGAGGCGACCGGCGGTCATGAGGCGGTATTTCACGTACTGCGTCGCTTCATCGACGGTGAGCGGGCGGAGCTGGCTGCGGAGGTAGATGCGATTGCGCAGGGATTCGTAGCTGGCGTGGGCAAGGCGGTTTTCCAAACGCGACTCGCCGAAAAGCAGACATGTGACGAGTTTTTGCTGCGGTATCTCGATGTTGCTGATGGTGCGGACGATGTGGAGGCACTCGGAGGAAAGCAGGTGCGATTCATCGATGATGATGATGAGCCGGCGGCCCTGCTGGTGCAGCTCGATGATGTGATTGCTGAGCGCTTTCACGAGGTCCTGCACGCGCGCGTTGCCGACGGGGAGCGCGAGATTCAGCTCGGAGAGGATTTCGCGGAGCAGGCCGGTTTTGCTAAGGCCGGGCGTGACGAGGACGAGGATGGCGCGGAGTTTCGGCTCGTCAAAATGCTGAAGCAGCAATTGCGTGAGGAGCGTTTTTCCCGTGCCGCTGGGGCCAGTGACCATGCCGAGCGAGGCTTGAAATTCCACGGCGAGCATCATGTCGCGAAATGCTTCGGCGTGCGCTTCCGTGCGGAAGAAAAACGCGGGATGCACGGAGTCCGCGAAGGGATTTTCGCGCAGTCCATAGTGGCGGATGAAATCGCCGGGCGGCGCAAATGGCACGATGGCGGGCGGCACTTCCGCGACGGCAGGCGGCGCGGGAACAAGATCAGCGAAGGGATCGGAAGGCATGGTCGCGACGTGAAACGGTGCGTGGCTGTAGTTTTCGAGCGGTGGATTCATGGTGCGGTTTGGTGGCGGAAAAATCAGGCGGCGGCGGAAGATTTGGCGGCGGGAGCGGCGGCGCTGGCGAGTTGCGCGGCGATCTGGGCGATGCGCTGCGCGTGCGTGCTCGCGGGCTGCGCGAGGACGAGCGGGCGGCGCTGCTGGTTGGATTGCTCGAAGGCGGGATCTCGACGCAGAAAGCCAAGATCGCCGGGAGTGATTTGCAGAAAACGCTGCGCGCACCCGGCGACGCGCGTGGTGACCGCGGCGGCTTGCGTTTCGTCGTCGGCTTCATTCACGAGCAGATGCAGCCGCGTCCGCAGGCGCTGCTCGTGCGCGACTTTGATGACGCCGTAGGCATCGAGCGTGGAGGCGAGATTTGGCGTGGCGATGACGATGGCATCTTGCGCCAGCGCGAGGAAATGCATGACCGCCGGCGCGACGCCCGCGCCGGTATCGATGAGCAAAATATCGAACGCCATGGCGACGCGCATCATCTCGCGGCTGAGCGTTTCCAAAACCCGCTCGCCGAGATCCGCGAGCCGCCCGACGCCCGACGCGCCGCAGGCGATTTGTATGCCGGCGGGTCCGGGAACGAGAATGCTTTCCAGCGTGGCGCGACCGTCAATGACATCGAGGATGGTTTTTTGCGGATTCACGCCCGCAAAGACGTGGACATTTGCCATGCCGAGATCGGCATCGAAGAGCAGCACACGTTTCCCGCTTTGCGCAAAAGCGACGGCGAGATTGACGGCGAAAGTCGTTTTTCCCACGCCGCCTTTACCACTCGCCACGGCGATGACCTGCACCGTGGGCCGCATGCCCACTAGCTCCGCCCGCACCGCCTGGACCTGCCAGCCGTCCACGAAAAGCCGGTCGTGAATCCAGCGCAGCCACTCGATGCGGTTGCGTCCGCCGCCGAGTTCTCCGGCGGCTTCCGGGAAAGTCTGCTGGATGAATTGCAAGCGGGCGGACTGGATTTCGGGGGGCTGCACCTCGATGGGATTTCCGGAGAAAGATGCTAGTGATTTCATATTCTTCAGAGAGCGGCGGCTTGGAGCAGGAAAAGGCGAAATCGGAACTCGCGACGCAAAAACCCCAACAGGCTGCGGGCTTGATTCACCTTGACCGCTAGTAATGGTATGTCAGCTTCCGTCCGTCAAGCGCCGAGGTGCTTTTCTGACAGCCCTTTTCACCGCGCTATTTTTTAAAAGATGGACGATTTGCGTTTCCACTGTGCCATTTGCGGAAAAGCGCTCCGTGCCGATGCTGAATCTGCCGGCAACGCAATGGAATGCCCCGCCTGTCTCCGCGTCGTGCCGATCCCCGCGCCCCTCACTTTTCCCCATGAAAAAGTCGCCGGGATCCCCGTGCTTCCGCGCGATGTGCTCGCGCTGGAGATGAAAATTCTGTGCCCGTCATGCGACAACAAGCTCCGCCTCGACGCGCGGCTCGAAGGCCAAAGCGTGACGTGTCCGGTTTGCTCCGCAAAAATCGCGGTCCCACTGTGGTCGCGACCGGCCACTGCATCTGCCAGCCCGCAGATCGCGGCGCTGAGCGCGGCTGAGATCGAATTTCTCAGCGGCATGACGGAGCCCGTGCTCGGAAAGGGCACGGCCGCCTAGAGCCCGCATGGAAGCCAATCGCGCCGCCGCTCTCGACGCCCAAGCCACGCCCTGTCCGGCGTGCGGCGCTTCCATCAGCACCTCCTCGATCGGGAGACGCCGCCGCGTGCAGTGTCCCAAATGCCGGCAAGTCGTGGACCTGCGCGCGGTGGAAAATCCAGTTGCAGATGAAGGCGCGGCATCGGAGAGCGGAGATCGCGTGCCGCTCACTCGATTGGAAGCACTCGAAGCGCGCATCGCGGCGCTTGAGGAGGCCGCGAAGGCAACGCCCCATTTTCAGCCAATCGAAGTCGTCGTGCAGCGCCCGGACAAAAAGTGGAAGTGGCTGACGCATTCCGATTCACATGAAGCGGAAAAACTTCCCACGAATATCACGGAGGTCTTCCTGCAAAACCTGGGAAACTACGATGGCGAAACGATCACGATCCAGCTCGCCAATGGCGACAAACGGGCGCTCGCGCGGGCGATGAGTTTGAAGGACGTTTTTGATCGCGCGCACTGGACGGTGATCGGTCCGGGAGAAATCGTGCCGCGCGCTACGGAGCCGGGCTTGTTCCTCGCCGTCGGCGGAGTCCCGCTGCCGCCCGCTGCCGCCGCGGCTTATTTTGCGATGAGCACTTCGGGCTTCGCGATCGAGTCTTTCCTCGACCCGCAACTCGGGAACGAAGACACGATCCTGATCGTAGCGTAATACGGGGAAATTCCGGGTAGCGCGCGCGTCTCGCGTGCTGGCGAAGGCTTCCCGCCTTCGTGGGCTTTCAGAACGCGTGGGCACGGATTTCGTTCCCGCAACTTGCGACGGCATGACAGGGAAGTTCGTTTCGGCGGGACGCCAAAACCAGCACGCGAGACGCGCGCGCTACCCGGAGCTTGTAACCGCGCGCTTACTGAACCACCGGCACTTCTTTTTCCACTTCGACGGGAGCCACCTCACCCGCCGGCACACTCAGCCCTTTGAGAAGCTGGCTCGGATCAAGCGAACCATCGGCCAGCGCGGCTTCCATCGAAGGCAGCGTCGCGCCGATCACGCCCGCGACGGCTCCGAGTAGCACTTGGTTGAAAGTCACCGGGCCGGTCGATTCGATGAGCGTGCCGCGCTCGGTTGTCGCTTGCGAATAGACGATCGGGCCAAGATGACGGCTGATCGTTCCGGCGTCCGGCAGCTTGCCCGCATCGACGACTTGCCCCGCCTCGGAAGTGAATGCCAGGCTCACGCCGAGCAGCGATTTCAGCGGGCCGTAGCTGCGCTCGAAAAGCGGTTTGAGATCGATGTATCCAAAGCCGGAAGTCGGCGCGGCGACCGCGCTGGTCGCGCTCGCGTAGTTCGGCGTCGTGTCGATGCGGCCCTTGCCGGATTTCACCTGCGCGAGCCCATTCGCGACGGCATCGGCGGTGAGGCCGATGAGCACAAATTTCTCCGTCAGCGCGATCGTCGGCGTGAAATCCATCTCGTGCGTCGTGTAAAAAATCGCGCCCTCGCGCTGCGTCGTCTCCCATTTCAAATCGCCCGCTTTTCCCGACGTAAGCAGACTCACAAAAGCCGCCGCTTTTTCCGCATCGCGGACATCCAGCGCGAGCAGCACGGACGCGGATTCCGCCTCGGGCGTCCAATCGACGAGCGAGCCAAACTCCGGCCCGAACGCCTTCGGCACATCGGCCAGCGTCAGTTTCTTCTCAAAGAGCGCCTGATTCAGCGCATCCCAACCCGGCAGCAGCGCGAGCATCGGCGCGGATTCTTCGGAAATCTCCAGCGTCACCGGCAGCCGCATCGCGTAAAAAAGGAGCGTCGCGGGCGAACTCAGCGCCATCGCATTCCGCGCCAGCGCCGGCTCGGCGGCCCCGCCGGGACGCAGCACGAAAATGGAATCGCGGCAGTTTTTTCCGTCGAATTTCATCGTCGCCGAGATCGCCTTCATCTTGCGCAATTCGTCGAATTCCTTCGGATCGGTTTTCTGCCCCGCGGCCACGGCGAGTGATGCGACGCGCTCAATCATCGTCGCCGTCTGCGCGACAAGCAGCACGTCCGGCGCGGTCGGCAGCGGCGCGATGGCCTGCTTGTAAAAATCGCTCGCGGCGAGAGAAGACTCGGCCAGTTTTCCATCGAGCCGGTCGATCGTGCGCTGGAGCAATTCGAGGTCGTCCGCGATGAAATACCACCCGTTGCAAAACGCCTCCGCGACCACGAAATCCTTGTCCGTAAAAGTCTCGATCTCGCGCGTGCCGTAAGTCGTCAGATCGCCCTTGCCCGCCGGCCGGCTATTCCGCAGCGCCGAGCGCCACGTCGACGCCACCGCTTCCGCATCCTTCTGCCGTCCGCTGTAAGCGAAGCCCGCGACAAATTTCGGCACCGCCGTCTCGATCGAAGTCACTGCCACGAAACCTTCACGCGGCAGCATCAGCGCAAATATTCGCCAGTCCTCAAAGAGGGGATTATTTCCCGAATCAGGAAACGCGCGCTGCAATTCCGGCTCCTGTAAAATGTCCCACAGCGACGTCTTCGCGAAACGCTGAGCGCTCGTGAACGTGTCGGGGATTTGCGCGAAAAGCACCGTCTCCGCCGGGACGAGAAACGCCGCGCGCGACTCGTGCGCGACGACCTTTTTCAAAACAAAAAACGCACCCGTCGCAACTGCCGCAAGCAAGACCACGGCGATAATGACTTTCTTCATAGAGGAGTCGCAAAGAACGCCGGAAGCGTGCCGCGAGAAAGGGAATTTTGTCACACCGTCCCAGCCGTTGTTTGTCCAAAAAAGGTTCGCAGCTCGATCGCCCCTGTTGCCCGGTTCCCCCCGGTCCGTGCAAGTTGCCCTGCGATCGAGCTGCTCCCCTTTTTGGATTTTTTTCCCCCAGCGTTCGATTTCTCGAACGAGATCACCACCTAGCAACGGCCATGCCAGCCATGCACACGGGCTGGGAAAAATTTTGGATACAGAGAGGAACCACTCCGAAATCGCTGCGGCACGCGTGATCACTGCTCATCTGAACACCACGAAGTGGAAAGAATCAGCCACCCTGCGCAACTCGCGCCGACAAATCGGGACAGGAGTTTTGAACCGCGAAGATGCGAAGGGCGCGAAGCGGAGTTAAACCGCAGATTCGCGCAGATGGACGCAGATGCAGAATCCGAAATCTGCGTTTATCTGCGCGAATCTGCGGTTTAACTCTGTTCGTTTCGCGCCAACGCCGCCCGCACATTCCAACTCGCCCGTTCCAGCCGTTCCCACGCTTCGTCATAGGAAATGTGTAGCGTTTCGCTGACGAGCCGCGCGCCACGGTCGCGCAGTTTTTCGTTGGAAATGCGGAGATCGACCATCGCATTGCCGCGCACCCGCCCGAGACGCACCATCGCGCAGGTGGAAAGGAGATTGAGCACGACCTTCGTCGCCGTTCCGGCCTTGAGCCGCGTGGAACCCGTCACGATTTCCGGCCCCGTCGGCAGGTCGATTTCCACGTCCCATTTTTTCGCGCCGCGCGCCCGCGCCGGATTGCACGTCAGCAGCATGGTCTGCGCGCCCGCTTTCCGCGCCGCCGCCAGCGCCCCGAGCACAAAAGGCGTCCGCCCACTCGCCGCGATCCCGCACACGACATCGCCCGCGCCCACCCCGCGATCCACGATCGCAAACGCGCCCGCCTCCGGCTGATCCTCCGCCCCTTCCACCGCGTGATGCAGCGCCCGTTCCCCGCCCGCGATGATCCCCTGCACCAGCTCCGCCGGCGCACCGAAAGTCGGCGGAATCTCGCTCGCATCCAGCACCCCCAGCCGCCCGCTCGTCCCCGCGCCCACATAAAAAAGCCGCCCGCCTTTCCCCATCGCCGAAGCCACCAAATCCACCGCCAAAATCAACTCCGCATGACACGCCGCAAAAGCCCGCTGCACAAACTCCTCTTCCTTCACAAAAAGCGCCACCAGCTCCGGCGTCGAAAGCGCCTCCAAATTCCCCGAGCGCGGATTTCTCTGCTCCGTAGCCGCCAACGCCAGTTCAGACGCGCCCGCACTTTCAAATCTGAAATCTGAAATCTGAAATCTGAAATCCCCCATCGCCAGCCGTGCCGCGCCCACCGATCCCGCTTCCTCACAGATCTCCACCGTCGCCCCCGGCAGCAGGACACTCAGCCGGTATTTGAAAAGCGCCGCGTATTCGCCGTGATGCGTGAAAAGCCCGCCGATCAGCACCACGCGCGGCGTTTTCCACTCCAGCCGCCGAGCCACCGCGCGCGTGAATTCCGCCAAAATCTTCGCCCCCGCCGTGATCGTCTCCAGCATCTCGCGCTCCCCCATCTTTGCCGCCGCAAAAATCGCCGGAGCCAGCCGAGCCACCGACATCTTGTCCGCCTGCATCGCCCACGACGCCAGATCGCCCAGCGTATTCAGCGCCAGCTCCCGCAGGATGCGCTCCGTCAGCGGCGTGATCGTCTGATCGAGGTCATAGTTTGAAAGCACCAGCCGCAATCCCTGCCGCGCCAAATCATACCCGCCTCCGCGATCCCCCAGCACATGCCCCCACCCACCCGCCTTCTCCACACGCCCACCCCGCCGCCCATGCACCGCCGCCCCTGTCCCCGCGATCACCGCGATCCCATCCCCTTCGCCAAAAGCTGTCGCCATCCCCGAATCCCGATCACTCCCCACCACGATCTTCGCCCCCGGCCAAACCCCCGTCGCCAGCCCGCGCAACCGCACCCGATCCTCCTCCGTCCCACAACCCGCCAAAAAAACTCCCACCGCTCCCACATCCCGCGGCAACACCGCAAAAAGATGCCCCAACGTCTCATCCGAAGTCAGCCGCAAATTCGACCCCGGCAGTTGCCCCCGCGACACAATCGCACTCCGCCCGGCATCGTGTTCGATCACGACCCAGTCGGTCTTAGTACCCCCGCCCTCGATGCCGAGCGTTCGCGTTGGACTTTCCATCGCCATATTATGTGAGGACTTCTTTTGCCTCACACCAGAAACTTTCACGATCGCCGGAGATCGGCGTAGGCCGGACGGGGCGTTTCGAGAGGAAAAGGGCCACCGGCGCGCTTGCCACCGCGCGGCGGCTGTGGTGAAAAGGCACCTGCGAAGTCATTCCGCATCGGTCATCGCCGTCGGTCGCCAGGTTTTCTTCTTCATCATCAAAACCATATGGAACCCATCATCGCCGCCCTCATCGCCGGGGCCACCGCCGCTCTCGGCGACACCGCCAAGGAAGCCGTCAAGGACGCCTACCACGGATTGAAGTCCGTCGTCTCCAAATGGTTCTCCGGCAAACCGGAAGCTGAGGCGGCGCTCGCGCGAGTCGAGCAGCATCCCGAGGACCGCGACGCGCAGCTTGCGCTCGCGACGGCAATCAAGCATCGCGCAGACGAAGAAGCGCCCGGCGCGGAGTTGCATCAGCGCGTCGAGCAGATGCACCGCGCCATCGAAGAGCACGGCACGGCGGAGCAAAAGCAGCGTTACGCCACCATCATCCGCACTTTGGAAACCGAGGACATCCACTTTGCCGGCGGCAGTCAGGTCTCAGACGGTCTCGACGCCGAAACCTTTGTCGATCACGCCAAAGCAAAGTCCGTCACCTTCGGGAATCCCCCCGCAAAAAAAGCCTGATGCCGGCAGGCCCCGGCGGCCGCGAACCGCCCGAGCACGCCGGCGTATGGATCGGTCACCTGACGCAGGTGGCGCGCAAGGTCGCCCTCTCCCCTTTGGCCTGGGCTGCCCTTGTTTTTCTCCTTGTCGTCGTGGGGTGGATCAAATGGGACACCGGGCAGACACACCTGAAGACCGATCAGATTATTGAGGGGCAAAAAAAACAAACGGAACAAAACGAAAAGCTCCTCGCCGCCCTGCGCGAAATGCCCGGCACCCTGGGCCGGCAGGGCTCCCCGCAGAATCCGCAGGGCGAAACCGCGCGCCTCGCCGCCGCCTACGCGGAATTGGAAAAGAAGAATGACCTCCCGCCCGGCAGCTTGGCGAAAGAGCTGCCCCGCTTTGCCGAACATCTCCTCGCCAGCGCAGACACGAGCATCCTCGACCGTGCCAACGCCCTTTTTGCCACCAAAAAGTTCTCCGAAGCTGAAGCCGCCGCGCTCGAAGCCAAAGACCGCGCCCTTGCCGCCGCCGGCAAGCCTGTGCAGGACGCGATCTCAGCGCTCGAAGTCGCCGGCAACGCCGCCCGCGAGCAATTCCACTTCCCTCCGGCTCTCGACCACTTCCGTGCCGCTGCCGCCCTTTGCAGCCTGGAGCGCGACCCCGTGCAGTGGGGGAAGGTGCAGCAGTGGATCGCTGTTGTGCTCCTTGAAAACGGGCGGAACAAGGAGGCTGAACCCATCTTCCGTGAAGTGATCGCGCTGTATGAGCGGGTGCAGGGAGCGGAGCATGAGATGACTTTGGCGGCGCGGGGCGGCCTCGCCGGAGTGCTGCAAAACGAAGGCAGGTATGCGGATGCGGAGCGGGAATACCGGGCCATCCTGGCCGCGTCCGGACCGATATGGGGCGCGGAGCATTTGATGACGCTTCTCACCCGGAACGGGCTCGGCATGGTGCTGCTCAGCCAGGGCAAGTATGTGGAAGCGGAGCGTGAAGTGCGGGCGGTTCTCGCCGTGTCTGAGCGGGTCGGCGGTAAGGATTCCCTCGGTAGTCTGATGGGTCGGATGTATCTGCCCACCGCGCTGGAAGGCCAGGGCAAATACGCGGAGGCCGAGCGGGAATATCGAGTCGCCCTGGCCGGGTGCGAGCGCGTACTGGGTGCCGACCACTATTTAACTCTGGCGGTCCGTGGTGGATTGGCGTCCGCGCGACAGGCGCAGGGCCAGTATGTGGAGGCGGAACAAGAATACCGGGCCATCCTGGCTGTCTCCGAGCGAGTACTCGGGGCCGAACACCCTTTCTCTCTGTGCTGGCGGGGCGGTTGGGCCGACTCTTTGAGCGCGCTCGGCCAGCACGCGGAGGCCGAACGCGAACTCCGGGTGGTGCTAGCCTCATTGGAGAGACTCTTGACCGCAGAACATCCCCAAACCTTGGGGTGTCGGGAAAGTCTGGCCAAGGCGCTGAATGACCAGGGCAAACATGTCGAGGCGGAGCAGGAACACCGAATGGATCTGGCCGTGTTTGAACGCATCCAAGGCGCGGAGCATCCAGACACTTTGGAGTGCCGGAGCAATTTAGCCATGGCGCTGCACGGGCAGGGCCGGAATACGGAGGCCGAGCAGGAGAACCGTGCGGTATTGGCGGAGCGGGAGCGGTTGCTCCGCCCGGATCATCCCCTTGTCTTCAAAAGTTGCTACCGTCTTGCCCTGTCTCTCGAAGATCAGAAAAAACTCCCGGAGGCTTTTGCCTTCATGCAGCGGGCGGAGACGGGCTGGCGGGAGGTTTTGGGTCCGGACCATCCCTATTCCAAGGATGCCAAAAAGGGACGCGAGCGGATCGAGGCAACTTTGGCGGCGGAAAAGGGGAAATCTGCTCAGGGGCAGGAGGATAAGAAGTAAAAGCAGACAGATCACGACCGCCATTGGGGAAAGGTGACTTGGGGGGCGAGTTCTGAAGCGGCTTTGCAGCAGTATGAGGTGCGCGGGGTGCCGGGGGATAATTACACAACGGACGATGAGGCGGTGCTGGCGACGGTGCTGCCGACGGCGGCGCGGGAATTTTCGACGACATTCGCGCTGAGCGGGCCAGGGCTGACGGCAGGCTTTAAGGTGTACGTGGTGCTGACGACGGGGAACGAACGGGGTAGCGAGGCGAAATACGTGACGCGCCCAGGGTAGCAAGGCGCGAGGCACCGGCGGCGCTACGATTTTTGGCGGGGGGGCCGTCATTTCCCACGCACTTGCCTTGAGTCTTCCCTCGCGGAAGGATGCCACGCAATGGCCTCCACCTGCAAACACATCGTGAACACCACACCCCGCTGGCTCCGCATCGCATCATGGTTTGCCGTCGCCGGCTGGGCGCTGGGCATTTTCATCCTGTCCTCGGTCAGCGGGGAGGGGATCGCGGAGATGAATGTCTTCGACATCTGGGATAAGGCTGCCCACTTCACGGCTTTTGCGGTCGGTGCAGTGCTGCTGGCGCTGGTGCTTAAATGGAGCACGGCGTGGTCGTGGCCACGGATCATCTGGGTTTCGATCGCCGCCATTTCCATCTTCGGCGCGACCGACGAATGGCATCAAATTTACACCCCGCATCGGAGCGGGGCCGATGTCGGCGACTGGACCGCGGACACGCTTGGCGCTATCGCTGGCGCTGCCGTCACCGCTTTCATCCATGCCCGATATTCGCTCAAAAATCGACCGGCTCCGCACGGAGCTTGAGGAACACAACCGCCGCTACTACGAGCAGGCTGCGCCGACGATTTCGGACGCGGACTACGACGCGCTTTTTCGCGAGCTGCGCGATCTGGAGGAAGCGCATCCCGAGCTCCAATCTCCGGATTCGCCCACGCAGCGCGTTGGGGGAAAGGCGCTTGATGGGTTCGCGAAAGTCGCGCATCGCGTGCCGATGCTTTCGCTCGACAATTTGTTCGCGAAAGAAGGGATCGACGGGCTGCGGAAGTTTGTCGTGAGCGTGGAAAAGCTGCTCCCCGGCGAGCCGCTCGAATGGCACGTCGAGCCGAAGATCGACGGCGTTGCCGTTTCGCTCCGCTACGAAAATGGGAAGCTGGTGACGGGTGCGACGCGCGGCGATGGCGAGACGGGCGATGACATCACGGCGAACCTGCGGACGATTCGAAGCATTCCGCTGCAAATCGCGAACGCGCCCGAGATTCTCGAAGTGCGCGGCGAGGTTTATCTGACGGCGGCGACCTTCCGCAAAATCTGCGACGAGATGATCGCGCGCGGAGAAGAGCCCTTCGCGAATGCGCGCAACACCGCCGCCGGCACGCTCAAGCAACTCGACCCGCGCCTCGTCGCCAAACGCCCGCTCGACATCGTGCTCTACGGCCTCGGCGAAGCGAGCGACACGCCGCCCACGCAGGCCGCGCTGCTGGAGTGGCTGCGCGGGTTCGGATTCCACACACCGCGCTGGACGAAACTCTGTCGCACGCCGGAAGAGCTGCTGGCCGCGATCCAAGAGCTGGACTTGATTCGCGACGGATTCGGTTTTGAGACGGACGGCGCGGTCATCAAGCTCAACGACCTCGCGCAACGCGAGCGCGCGGGGTTCACATCGCGATTTCCCCGCTGGGCCAAGGCGTGGAAATACGTGGCCGAACAAGCCGAGACGCAGCTCCGCGCGATCACTGTGCAAGTCGGCCGCACCGGCAATCTCACGCCAGTCGCTGAGCTCGAACCGACACTCCTGCGCGGCAGCACGATCAGCCGCGCGACGTTGCACAACGAAGATGAAATCCGCCGCAAAGACATCCGCATCGGCGACACGGTCGTCATCGAAAAAGCGGGCGAAGTCATCCCGGCGGTCGTGCGCGTGGTTTCGGAGAAGCGGCCCGCCGATGCTGTGGCGTTCAACTTTTACGAGCATCTCGGCGGCAAATGTCCCGCGTGCGGCGGCCCGATCCGGCGCGATCCCGAGTTCGCCGTCTGGGTCTGCGAAAACGTAAACTGCCCCGCGCAAAAAACGCGCCGCCTCGAGTACTTCGCTAAACGCGGCGCGCTCGACATCGACGGCCTCGGCGGAATCGTCGCAGACGCTCTGGTCGTGCGCGGCCTCGTCGATGATCCGCTCGATGTCTTCAAACTGGAGTTCGAACCGCTCGCGAAACTCAACCTCGGCACGGACGAAGACCCGCGCGTCTTCGGAGAAAAAAACGCCCGCAAACTCCTCGACGCCGCCAGACGCGCAAAGACGCTTCCGCTCGCAAGATGGCTCCACGCCCTCGCTATTCCCGAAGTCGGCGAAACCACCGCGCACGACCTCGCCCAACATCACGAAACGCTCGAATCCGTCGCGAATTCAACGCAACTCCGCGACGTGCTCGAACTCGACCGCGCGCGCGATGCGAAGGACAAGGAAGCCGCCGACGCCATCGGCCAGCGCCTCATCGAAAGCGGCTTCGGCAAACCTTCCAAAAAAGCGAAAGCCGAATCGCGCGACGCCGTCGTGGTCGTCGGCCCCGTCATCGCCCGCGCCACGCTTGCGTGGTTCGAGAGCGAGCGCGGCCGCGAAGTCCTCAAGCGCCTGCACCAGCTAGGCATCGAGCCCCGAGGCAAAACTCACAGCGTCCCCAGCGGCCACACCTTCTGCGGTAAAACCCTCGTCCTCACCGGCACGCTCCACACCATCACGCGCGGAGCCGCCACCGAAAAAATCCGCGCCGTCGGCGGAAACGTCTCCACTTCCGTCAGCAAAAAAACCGACTACCTCGTCGTCGGTGAAAACGCCGGCTCCAAGCTCGACGAAGCGCGGAAGCACGGAGTGAAGGAATTGACCGAGGCGGAATTTATCGAGGCTCTGGGCGAGTCCGGGACGAAGCCGGGCGAACGAGATTTGTTCACCGCCTAGAGACGTACCGTGCTCCTTGAACACGGCAAAGGCGCGGGTATCCTCCACAACATGTCGCAAGCCGCTCACACTTTACTCACGCCCGACGAATATCTGGCGATCGAACGCGTTGCGGAGACGAAGAGCGAGTATCACGGTGGCGAGGTTTTCGCGATGGCCGGCGGGACCGCGCCACACGCGGAACTGGCCGGAACTTTCATTCGTGAATTGGGCGCGCGGAGCAAAGGCGGTCCTTGCCGCATCTACACGGCGGACATGCGCATCGGAGTAGCGGGCGAGCGCAATTTTGTCTATCCCGATGTCTCCGGTCTCTGCGTCGAGCCGAAGTTTCGCGATGAGACTCGCGATGTTTTGCTAAACCCGAGTTTCATCGTCGAAGTGCTTTCGCCGAGCACGGAGGCTTACGATCGCGGGCGGAAGCTGGCGATTTACATGGCGGTGCCTTCCATCGTGGAAATCGTGCTCGTGAGTCAGGATCAGGTGCGGGTGGATAAGTATACGCGGCAGCCGGATGGCATCTGGCGATTTGACGTGATCGAAGGGCGTGAATCGCGCGTGCGTTTCGAGTCGATCGGCTGCGAGATCGTCCTCGCGGATTTCTTTGACGGCGTGGAATTGGCCCCGCTGCCGCCGCTCCGGGAGCGTAGTTGAAATTCCAAAACCATGTAACGCGAGGTTGCAAGACTCACTCCCGCGCAGCCGTGATCACTTCCCATCAATGACCGTTTTTCCATTTCAACTAGCACGCCTGATTTTCGTCGCTTCCCTCTCCGTTTCGCTCAGCGCAAACGCGCAGGACGCGCCGGATGCGAAGGCGATTTTGAAAACAGTCCGCATCGCGCAAACCGCACAGAATCGCACAGTGACGGGGAAGCTGCGGACGGGCGGGAAGGCGATCCCTTTCACGCTGAAGATGGACGGGAATACGGTGCGCTGGGATTTCACCAATCCTGAGCAGACGCTGCTGCTACGGTTGGGCACAAATGATTCGCGACTGGAGGAAATCGGGAAGAATGGTTCGACGAAAATCGCCGGGGCGAAGTTCGACGACAAGGTGCGCGACAGCGATGTGACCTACGAAGATTTGTCGATGCGGTTCTTGTACTGGCCGAGCGCAGAGGTCGAAGGCGAGCAGACGATGGTGCTGACGAAATGCTGGATCGTGCGCGTCGAACCGCCCGCCAAAAACGATTCGCAATATGGTAAAGTGAAGCTGTGGGTTTCCAAAGGGGACGGCGCGCTGATGCAGGCGGAGGCTTATGATCACGCCGGGAAATTTGCGCGGCGCTTCAAAGTGCTGAGCGGGCAGAAAACGGAGGAGGGATTGTGGATGCTGAAGCAAATGCGCATCGAGGCGGCGACCAACAATGGCCGCGCGGATGCGACGCCGACTTACCTCGAAATCGACAAGCCGAAATCGTAGCCGGGTGTATTTGTGGAGCCTGCGAAACACGCGAAATACACGAGGCTCGGAACGCATCTTTTCGCGTCCTTTCGCGTTTTTCGCGGGCACGTTTCTTTGTTTTTCAAAATGACCGGCGCATGAATCTCCCCGTCGTCATGTCCATCGCTGGCTCGGACAACAGCGCCGGTGCGGGCATCCAAGCCGACCTGAAAACGTTCAGCGCGCTTGGCACTTATGGCGTCACGGCGGTTACGTGCGTCGTTGCGGAGGTGCCGGGAAAGGTCAGCGCGATTCAGCCGATCGAGCCGCGCATCGTGGCTGAGCAAATCCGGCTGCTTTTCGGCGCGTTCCCGATCGCGGCGGTGAAAACCGGGATGCTTTTTTCGCGCGAGATTATCGAAGCGGTCGCCGATGAGCTTCCTTCCGAGATTCAGCTCGTCGTAGATCCCGTGATGATCGCCACCAGCGGCGATCCGCTTTTGCGCGACGACGCCATCGCGCTCTATCGCGAGCGACTTTTTCCGATCGCGAAAGTCATCACGCCGAACCTCGACGAAGCGGGCGTCCTCCTCGGTCGTCCGCTCGCGAGCCTCGATGAAATGCGCGTCGGCGGACGTGAATTAGCCGCGCGTTTCAATACCGCCATTCTTCTGAAGGGCGGACATCTGCGCGGGGCGGTAGCGACCGATTTGCTCTTCGCGGACGGAGAGGTACACGAGTTCACCGCGCCGTTTGTTCCCTCCGTCTCCACCCACGGAACGGGCTGCACATACTCCGCGGCCATCGCCGCAGCGCTGGCAAACGGCGAGACCCTGAGGCAAGCGGTCGCCACTGCGAAGCACTTCGTGACCAGAGCGATCACACACTATCTCCGTTGGGAAAAAGGGGGACGAACGACTGACGCGCTGCACCACTTCGCATCTGGCGCATGAAGTCTCGAACTTCCCGCCCGTTGGCTTTGCGATAAAACGAGCGCGACTTAGGTGCCCGGCACTCTTATACTTTAGAGAGATAGCTCCCTCTTTATGCGACTCCCAAACTTGGCTCGTTTCTTCTCAACCGTCGGTTTCATCCTGACGCTGGCCCTCACTCTCCTCGCACCGCCGCACAGCCTGGCTCAATACCATTCGTATAACATCGGCAGTGCTTCCGACTGCATCATGCAGGATTACCGTTCGCCCAACCTGCCGCCGGGAATTTACGATGCCATCCACGAGGGTTATGTGAGCAGCTCTGACAGCGGATCGGGTTACTTCTACGGCGGGATGGTTCACAAGAGCGGCAATGGCTCTCAGACCCTGGTGCAATACGTCTGCTGGCCTGCATCGGGAGGCTTTGCGCCCTACTCGCAGCAAATACCCGTCTTCGCCGGAAAGAACATGGTTGGATACGCGCAAATAGGGGAGGGTAGCAGTTGCGCGATTAAAGGTTACTGGCCGTTGTTCACGACCAACTTATGGAGCCGCTTTGCGATTCGTTACTGGCAGCCTTCAGATGGAACGCCGCACGTCGGTTATCAAGGAATGTGGATGAAGGAGCCCGTGAGTGGGAATTGGTACCACCTGGGCACTTTTATGTATCCCTTTGCGGTGACGGGCGTGAACGCCATGAGCGGCTGGCAGGAGAATTTCTCGGGCTACACCGGCAATTACATCGTGGACCACGCCGGCGGTTACTATCATAAGAGCAACCTGTGGCAGCGGGCCAACAAGATTTCCTACACCTCGTCCGGTTTTGTCAGCTTGATCGATGGGAACACCGCCACGCGCTCGGAGGTCACAAACACGACTCTGGGTAACAATGTTCCGCTGGCGCTAACGATCGCGAGCCAGCCCACCTCACCCACTTTCGACCCTATCGTGGTCAGTAGCCCGAATGCAAAAGTGTCGGGCAACCTTTTGCTCGTTCAATGGCAATTACCACCAACGAGTTCTCCACAACTTGATTACCGCATCGAAGTCTTCAATAACCCAGCCTACACGGGATCGCCCATCGTCAACTACTACGAGAGAGAGCCCGAAACGAGGCAGAAGCTCCTAAATATTTCCGGGATCGCGACGCCCTATGTGCGCCTCACGATTTCGGACATCTTTTTCAATGCCAGCACCCCGATCTTGATTACGCCGAGCATTGCCGCACTCAGTCCGGCGAACAGTCCTGCGGGAAGCGTCAGTGGTTTATCGTTTCGATACTACGAATCAACCGCGGGCGACTGGAGTGTTCTGCCGGACTTCGGCACGCTCGTGCCGGTGTATCAAGGAGCGGTCAACGTCCCCGACGTAACGCCCCGTCGCCGACGGATGAATTATGGGTTTAACTACACCGGTTACATTACCGCACCGGCAGACGGCCTGTATGCATTCACGCTCCATTCGGGCGATGGCAGCAGATTGGTGATCGATGGAGTAACCGTCATCGACTTCGACGGACTCCACGACTCTTCGCAGTTCATGAGCGGAGCGATCGCGCTTTCGACTGGACTGCATACTTTGAGTTTGCAGTTCTTCAAAGGAGCCGCCAATGCGGTGAATGCGACGGCCTACACGGATGGATTGGGGCTCGCCTATGAAGGTCCGGGAATCGCCAAAACAGACGTGCCTGCCTCCGCCTTTTCGCGCACCGCCACTGGCGGGGAACCGACGGTGAGCCTGACGAGCCCGGCTAACAATGCCTCGGTCGCAAACTCGAATCCCAATCTGACGGCTGCTGTGACAGCAAACGGGACCTCGATCAATAGCGTCCGCTTCTATCTAACGGATTACTACTCCTACTACACTCGTCCCAGCCAAGGAGTGGACTACTACCTCGGCGAGGATGCGGCGGCACCTTATGTATTAAACTCCATGGTCTGGACGGCTCCGATCAACCAAGTGCGCGCGCGGGTGCTTTATAACGGAACCAACATGATCGACTCGGCTCCAGTCACGATTGCCACGACGGATACGACGCTGGCTCCGTGGATTTGGTCGCCGCTGGAAATGCACAACTACCCGTCCGGTGCCAGTGTCCAAAACGGCGCGCTGAGTATGGTGGGGGATGGGATGAACTTGTTGAGCCGGCAGGTCGCTGGTGATTGCACCCTGATCGGGCACCTGGCCAACATCACCGCAAACACAGCCGGTCCCGACGGTGTTGCGCCTGACTCGGACTGGCGGGCGGGCATCATCCTGCGGAGCACTGCCAATGCGACGCTTGGACAGCCACTCGGTGATGGTGGAACGACCCGGTTTGCGGCCTTGTTCAGCTCGGTGGGCGGCGGCACTTACTTTGAAGACGACACGATGCGTGGTGGAAACGGCGACGCCAATCGCTGGTCCAGCAACCTTGGCGGCGGCAATCGTTGGTACAAAATCCAGCGAGTCGGAAATACCTTCACCAGCTCGGTGTCGGCAGATGGCGTGAATTGGACTCAATCCAACACGATCACACTCGCGAATTTTGGAACAACTATTCACGCGGGCGTCTTCCTTCATTCCGTGCAGTCCTTTAATCCCAACATTCATCGCGCGACTTTCGATAGCATCAGCCTCACCGGCGCAGGAGTAGTCGGGCTCGCCAGCGTGACGGTTAGCCCGCAAACCAACGCCGTGATTAGCGGGTTGCCTGCGACGTTCACGGCTTCGGTTATCGGTCCAGTTCCCACGAGTTATCAGTGGCAGTTTAATGGGGCAAACATCCCGAATGCCACCAGCGCGAGCTTCACGATCCCCGCTGTGTCCCCGACTGACGTTGGCAATTATACTGTCATCGCCAACGGCGTGACCAGTGCGCCGGCGACGTTACAAATCTCATTCCCGACGGGCTCCGGCGTCTGGACAAATGTGAGCGGGGGATCGTGGGCAACTGGCTCGAACTGGAGCGGCGGCTTGGGGGCGAGCGGGACCGATGCCGTCGCCGACTTTGGCACCCTAAGTCTGGCGGCAAATGCCACGGTCACCCTGAATGGTGCCCGGACTGTTGGTGCTTTGATCTTCGATGATCTCAATTCCACCACCAAACACAACTGGACGCTGAGCAATGGCACCGGCGGCCCGATCACACTCGTCGCGAGCAGCGGAGCACCGTATCTGGTCGTGAAAGGTGGGACCGCCGCCATCAGTTCTGTGGTGGCCAGTACGCAGGGCTTTATCAAAGCGGGCGCAGGCTATTTGACGCTCAGTGGGGCCGGGACGTTCAGCGGCAACGTGAGTGTGAGAGCTGGCACGCTGGAAGTGCAAAGCAAGTCGGGGGATACTCCCTATTCGGTAAGTCAGGGAGCGACGCTCAAGTTGGGTTACAACACCGGCGGCGGCTATGCGAACACCGGGCTTTCGATCAATGGCGATGGCATTGCCGCGACGACTGGATTTTATCTCAAGGGCGGCGTCACTTACAATTCCAGCGGGCAAATCGTCCTGGCCAGTGCGCCGACCACGATTCGACAGTATGGCACTGGCCTCGCGAAAATTGGGGTGTTTGACGTGAATGGCACTGGCCTCTGGTGTACCGCCAGCGCCTCGGGGTCTGTGTTGGACGCGAACATTCAAATGGTTAGTTCGGGTTACGGCATGTCGGTTCAGATAGATGCTGGGGCGAACACTTTGACCGGGGACCTTGTTATCAATGGCTCCTTGAGCGCTGGAACGCAGGGTTTCTACAAACGGGGAACGGGCTCAGTTGTCCTGAAAGGTGCGGCAACTACGACGAATGTTGCCTTGCGAATCGAGGGGGGCGCGGCGATCTGCGGCATCGCAAATTGCATTGGGTCTAATGCCACGGTTCCAATTTCCTCTGGAGCAAAGCTGGCCCTGAATGGGTTTAGTCAGACGGTGGCTTCGGTGAGCTGTCCTGCGGGTGCAACGCTGAATTTTGGCGGTGCCAATACCTTCACTGCGGCGACCGCGACTCTTGGCGGAGCTTTGCAGATGGTGATCAACAAGGACGGCTCGCCTAATTGCTCCCAGTTGGTCACGACGGCGGGTCCGCTTACTTATTCCGGCACTCTGTCGGTCACAAACAGCAGCGTGTCTGCCCTCGCCGCGGGTGATCGCTTCCAGCTTTTTACCGCGCCCGGCTATAGCGGTTCTTTTAGCACTCTGTCGCTGCCTACCCTGGCGGCTGGCCTTTCTTGGAAAACAGACCGGCTAACAATCGATGGGTCGATTACGGTTGCGGACGCCTACCTTCTTTGGTCGGCGTTACTCACCTCCGGGGTCAATGATGGTAGAAGCCAGGACCCGGACGGGGACGGGCTCAATAACCTTGGGGAGTTTGGTTTTAACTCCAATCCGCTCTCAGGAAAGCCGGCGGGAAAAATCGTGACCGCGCCTGCGGTGATCGCGGGGGTGAACTGCCTCACCCTTACTTTACCCGTGCGGAATGGGGCGGTCTTTTCGGGGAGTGACAGCCAGACATCCGCGCCGATCGACGGACTGGTTTATCGCATCGATGGCACCGTGGATTTCGCGTTGTGGAATCTGGTGCTTTCGGAAGTCACGGGTGCCGCCGCGACTTCGCTGCAAAGCGGTCTGCCGGCCTTGGACAGCGGATGGACCTACCGGACATTTCGGACTGCGGGAGGCCAGACCAGGGCCTTCCTGCGACCGCGCGTAACGGAGGCTCCGTAAGCGAACCAAGCGCGTGACATTTCGGAGGGCGTCCTTCAATGGTTGGCGATGCCACTCCGCTGTTCACAACACCCTCGCCAATCCGAAGGTCACCAATCCGCGCTTTGAAAATCCTCGTCATCGGCGGCGGCGGGCGCGAACACGCGCTGGTCTGGAAACTGAAACAATCACCGCGCGTGACGGAGATGTTTTGCGCGCCGGGAAACGCCGGTATCGCGCAGCTTGCGACATGTTTGCCAATCAAAGTGACGGAGTTGGAATCGCTGCTCGCGTTTGCGCGCGATGCGCAGATCGGGCTCACCGTGGTGGGACCGGATGACGTGCTCGCGGCAGGTATCGTCGATCTTTTTGAAGCGAACGGCCTGCGCATTTTCGGGCCGACGAAGGCGGCAGCGCAGCTTGAGTCGTCGAAGGTTTTCGCGAAGGATTTCATGCAGCGGCACGGGATTCCGACGGCGCGATCGGGTTGTTTTTCGGACAGCGCGGCGGCGCGGAAATTTATCCAGACCATGAGTTTTCCCGTGGTGGTGAAGGCCGATGGACTCGCGCTGGGCAAGGGCGTGATCATTGCGGAGAACGGCGTGGAAGCGGACGCGGCGATTCACGACATCATGGATGCGCGGAAATTTGGTGATGCGGGTTCGCGCGTGGTGATCGAGGAATTTCTCACCGGCGAAGAGTGCTCGATTCATGCGCTCGTCGATGGCGCGAGCTATCTGCTTTTCCCGGCGCGCAGGATCACAAACGCGCGCTCGACGGCGATCTCGGGCCGAACACCGGCGGCATGGGCACGTTCAGTCCGCCGTCGAAATTGCTCACGCCGGAAATGGAAACGCGCGTGCGACGCGAGGTGCTCGATCCATTCATCGCCGGGCTCGCGAAGGATGGCATTCGGTATCGCGGCATGCTTTTTCCCGGACTGATGATCGACGCGGACGGGCCGAAAGTTTTGGAATTCAACTGCCGCTTCGGCGACCCGGAAACGCAGGTGCTTCTGCCGCGACTCGAAAGCGATTTGCTCGATTTGCTGGAGGCGACGATCGACGGACGGCTCGCGGAGACGGCGGCGAATTGGTCGGCGGATTCGGCGGTTTGCGTTGTGATGGCGTCGGGCGGTTATCCGGGAGATTATGCAGCGGGAAAGGTGATCGAGGGACTGGAGCCCGCTGGCGAAAAGGCGTCGATTTTTCACGCGGGCACGCGACGCGAAAGTGACGGTGTTTACACCGCGGGCGGACGTGTGCTGGGCGTGACGGCGACGGCGCCCGATCTCGCGACGGCCCGGTCGATGGCGTATGAAGCGGTCGCGAAAATCCATTTCGAAGGCGCGCAATTTCGGCGCGATATTGGGTCAAAAGGACTCCGACCGTAATCGGCTGGCAATCGTCGCTAGCCGCAGTTATCGAACCGACCGCAAATTTACCCACGCAACATGCCCGGCCTCAGCACACGGCAAAAAATCGCCATTGCGACCCTCGCCAGCCGCCTCGTACGCGCGGCCCGAAGTCTCGTCGGGCTGCCGTCGCGCGGCGAGTTCACGCGGCGCGGCATCCGGTGGGATCTGGATCTGAAGGAAGGCATCGACTTTGCAATTTGGCTGTTCGGCCGTTTCGAGCCCGACGCGTTTTCGGCGTATCACGCGCGGCTCAAACCCGGGGACATCGTTCTCGACATCGGTGCAAACATCGGTGGCCATGCGCTGCCGTTCGCGCAGTGCGTCTCTCCGACGGGCCGCGTGCTCGCGTTTGAGCCTACCGTGTATGCGTTTAAAAAGCTGAATCACCAGCGCGAGCTGAACCCGGAGTTTGGGAAACTGATCGACGCGCGCCAAACCTTGCTCATGGATTCGGAGTCCGCCGCCATCCCGGAAACCATCGCCAGCGCATGGCCGCTGGAGCCGCAGGAGGGTCTTCATCCCGATCACCTCGGGCGCATGGAAAGCACCGCCGGTGCGCAGGCCGCGACACTCGACACGCTCGTCGCGAACGAGCCACGCATCGACTTCATCAAGCTCGACGTTGATGGCCACGAACTCGCCGTGCTCCGGGGCGCACGCGTGACGCTGGCCCGCTGCAAGCCGCCAATCCTCATCGAGCTTTGCCCCCAGGTTTGCATCGAGCACGGCCACACTTTCGCCGATCTCGTCCACGAAATCCTCAGTGCCGGCTACCGCTTCGAGCGTTTCGACGGTCGCGCGCTTCCGTCGGACCCTGCGGAACTCGAACGCCTCATCCCGGCGAAGGGCGGATTGAACGTCTTCGCCCTGCCGTCCTAGATTGTGGCGCACCCGCTTATGAACCCGCTCCGACTCCTCGCGCTCGTCGCCCTGCTCGCCTCCGCTTTCGCGCAGGATGCGCCGAAGTCTCCGCTGCGCGAGGCCGTCGATGGTTTGAGCGACGCGGACTTGAAGGATTTTCTCCGGGTTCTCCGCGACAATTACATCAAGCCCGACGCGCTTTCCGATACCGCGATTTCGCGCGCGACCGTGCAGGGTTTGGTGGAGCGGCTCGCGCCCGGCGCGTCGCTGCGACCTGCTCCGGACGCGGCGGCGAATGAGGCGAGTCCTTTCAAATCGGAGATCATCGGCGGCAGCGCGGGATACCTGCGCGTCGGCTCGCTGAACGCGGAGAATCTCGCGGCACTCGATGTGGCGCTCGCGGACATCGCGGCGAAGAAAATTGGCGCGGTGATTCTCGATCTTCGCGCCACTCCGGCCGGGAGCGAGTTCGCGCTAGGGGCGGAAGTCTGCAAACGCTTTTGCCCAAAGGGAAAGGTGCTTTTCACGGTGAAAAAACCGACCGTGAAGGAGGAGCAGATTCTCACTTCAAAAGAGGACCCGAAGTTCACGAAATTGCTCGTCGCGCTTGTGGACAGCGACACGGCGGGCGCGGCGGAGATCATCGCCGCGGTGCTGCGGACGCATGTGAAGGCGATGATCATCGGGCAGCGCACGCGCGGTGAGGCGGTCGAGTTTGCCAATCTGGCGCTGCCCAGCGGGAAGGTTTTGCGCGTGGCGGTGGCGGAAGCGGCGCTGCCGGATGCGACGCCGGTTTTTCCCGGCGGCGTGAAGCCCGATCTGGTAGTGGATGTCGCGCAGGAGACGACGGAGAATGTGCTGAAGCAGGAGTTGGAAAGTGGCGTCGGGCCGCTCGTGGAGGAGACGGATCGCGAGAAGATGAATGAGGCGGCGCTGGTCGCGCGGCGCAATCCCGAGATGGATGCGATGCAGGCGGCGCAGGCACGCAAAGGTGAAAAGGTGAAAGCGCCGCTGCACGATGTGGTGCTGCAGCGCGCGCTGGATTTCATCACGACGATCACGCTTTACGAAAAGAAGTCCGGCGCGGGCGCGAAGTGATTCGTCTGGCTCGCGATTAGCTTCCCGTCGCGCATGTCCCGTTCCTTTTCAGTAGTCGCGTTATCGCTGTTTGCCGGCGCGCTCGTCGGCAGCGGCGCGATGTGGAAAGTGGATCGCGCGCACACTGGCGAACTCGAACGGCAGGCGCGGCGAGTCACGATGCTCTCGGAGGAAAACGCGCGGTTGCACACGCTGGTCGAGACGAGTGAAAAGGCGAAGGCGCTCGCTGCGAACAAGGCGCTGCGCGAGGAAGTGGAGCGGCAGGTCGTGGCGATTCGCGGGCTCACTTTCAAGACGCCGGTCGATTACAACGTGCTCACGCGCCAGCAGATCAAGGCGACGATTTCCGGAAAGCTGGCGGAGGTTTTTTCGGAGCAGGAATTTAAGGATGTCGCCGCGGCGCTCTCGGTGCTCGGGCTGCTGCCGGACGGCTTTCCGCTGCGCCAAAAATACATCGACCTGCTGGGCGAACAGGTCGCGGCGTTTTACGATCAGCACCAGCACAAGCTCTTCATGTATGAGGACGCGTCGCTGGAGAATGCGCAGAACCGCGTGGTGCTCGCGCATGAGCTGACGCATGCGCTGCAGGATCAGTATTTCGGGCTGAGCCGGCTGCCGCTGGAGATCAAAAACAACGACGACGCGGCGGCGGCGGCGAGTGCGCTGGTGGAGGGCGAGGCGACGCTCGTGATGAGCGAATACATGATGAAGAATCTGTCGCTCAAGGCGCTGAAGGACAACGTGGCGGCGTCGATCACGCAGAACATGAGCGAGCTGGCGAGTGCGCCGCGTTACCTGCGCGAAATGCTCGTTTTCCCGTATCTGCGCGGGCAGGAATTTTGCAGTTCGCTCTCCGGCGGCGGTGGATACAAGGCGGTGTCGGCGGCTTACACGCGGCCTCCGAGTTCGACTTCGCAGATTCTTCACCCGGAGAAATTTTTCCGCGAACCGCGCGAGGAACCGATCGCGATCGAGTGGCCGGATGTGACGGTGAACGGCAAACTGCCGACGGCGGACAACACGCTCGGCGAAATGGGCACGCGGATTCAGATCGCGCAATACACCGACGACAAGACCGGCGAAGACGCGGCGAATGGCTGGCGCGGGGATCGTTACGTCTGCTACGACAGCGGCCAGGCGCTCGCGTGGAAAAGTGTGTGGGCAAGCGAGGCGGACGCGGCGGAATTCGCGGCGGCGGAAATGAAAGTGATCGCCGCGAGAAAGGATCGCGCATCGCGAAAAGTGGAAGTGAAGCAGACGGGCACAAACGTGCTGCTGATCGACGCGACGGATGAGGCGTGGCTGCACGCGCTGACGGAAAAATTCGCCGAACCGGCGCGCTGACGGCGGGCGGCCCGACCGCGCGGTTCTATTTTCCGGCGCACCACTTCACTGCGTTTTTCAGCAGCGTTTGGTAAGCGGGAAGGTCGTGCGCGCGTTCGTCGTGGCCGAGCGTGAAGCCAACGATGCGTGCTTTCGGGTGCTTGACGATCCAGACTTGCGGGAAGATTTTTCCGCTCTTGGGACTCGTTGCGGTCGCGAGCACTTCGATCGGTGTCGCGCTTGGGTCGGCGTTGTAGTTGTAAAGCTCGTCCGTGATTTCGAAGGTGGCCGGCACGCCTTTGGTGATCGGGCTCGCCGGGTTGGTCACGTTCACCGTGTACGGCCCGAGTGCGTCGTGGCCGCGCGTTCCGCCTCCGACGATTTCCTGGTTCCACTGCGGGAAATTATTCCACGCGTACCATGTCCCCGGATGCAGCGCGACAATGCCTCCACCGCGATTCGCAAAGTCGATGAGCGCCTTTTTCGTGTCGTTGGAAATCGGCTGATTTGCGCTGAGCACGAGCACGTCCACATGCGCGAGGATGGGTGCGATGCCGTTCAGGTTTTGCGTGAAATCGACCCAGCCCACGACCGGCGTAAGCGCCGCCTTGTCGGATGCGCCGAAGAATTTCACGAAGTCGTGCGAGCTTCCGCCGCCGACGAGCAGGACGCGCGGGCCGCTGGCCGGACGCGTGGCTGGTGGCTGCGGGACAGGGTCGTTGAACTGCGCGGTGAACTTCTCATCATCGGACGTGCCGTCGGCGAATTTGCCGCGCGGCTTCGGCGCGTCGGTGTCGGCGGTGATGGCGAGCGTGGTCGGCGCAATGCCGTTTTTGTAGCTCTCGAGCACGAGCGTTTTCAGTGGCGCGCGCTCATTTACCGGCAGCCAGAAATAGCGAATGTGGGTGCGTTTTACGACGCCCTCCGCGCGCTTCGATCCGGGCACTTCGTCACCGCTCGGATAGTCGATGAAAACGTCGCCGGTGTAGAGTTCTTCGGTCTGCATTTTGCCGTCGGCGAATTCCATCGTGACCTTCATCGCAGGCCGGTGCGAATCCGCCGCACCGCCCCAGCCAGCAACGCCGCTGAGGAAGTGGATGTTGCCCGCCGCAAACCCGACGGGAATTTCGACGCGCTGCGGCAGCGTGGCGGCGTAGCTTCCGCCGTCGCCGGGCTTGAGCACGATGACGTTGCCGCCATTCGCGGTGGTGCTGGGATCGGGAAGCGAAAAGGGGACGCCCTCGACCGTCACGACGCCGTAGCGGGCGGGCTGCACGGTGTCGTTTTTCGCTTCGCGCGAGGCGTAGAGGCCGCCGGTGGTGTCGGTGGTGAAGGAGTTGCCTAGATTGATCGCGCGATACTTTGCACTGCCCGCGCTGAGGTAGGCGAGGATGTCGCGGAGAGAGTCGGGCCCCAGGCCCTCGAAGCCTTCTGGCATGAGCGAAAGCCCGGTGTCCTGGCGCGATTTGATGTCGGCCACGCGCACGTCCTGCAAGATGCCGCCGGGCAATTTCACGGTGACGGTGTTTTCGTTTTCGCGGCCGATGATGCCGGTCGCGAACTGGCCGTTTTTCAGCGCGATGTTCCAAGTGCGGTGCTCGTTATCCACCACGCGGCTCGGGTCGATGATGTGGACGAGCAGCTCGTGCGTGCCGTGGACGCCGATGCCTTCGAGCACCGGTCCGACTTCGTTGCCGACGCCACCGAATTTGTGGCACGTCGCGCACGCGCTGGCGAAGAGCGCTTTGCCATTCGCGACGTTGCCGGTCTTGCTTTCGATCGCGGGCTGGAGCTTCGCGATGATGTCGTCCTTCGCAGCGTTCGCGCCCGCGCCGACTTCGGCGAAAATTTTGACCGCGCGTTTGGCGACGGCCTCGTCGGGGTGAAGGCGCAGTTTGCTGAGCTTTGCGAAGCCGAGCACGTTCGGCGCAAGCTGCTTCGAGGCGAGCGCGTCGAGCACGGCGCTGGCCCACTCGGTACGCGTCACGAGCGCATCGAAAAGCGCGGTCTGTCCGAGCGGCGGGAGATTTGCGAGCACGGCGACGAGCGGCCTTCCGAGCGCGGGATCGCCGGTGGAGGCGAGCGCGGCGATCACGTCGAGCAGCAGCGAGTCGGCGGGTTTCGATTTCAAAAGATCGAGCGTCGCTGGAACGATGCGCGCATCTGCCGCGCGCGAACGGATCAGAGCGGTGACGGCGGCGGAACGCACGGCCTCGGGCTGCTTCGCATCGGCGATGAGTGGCAGCAGCGCGGCGATGCGCGCGGCGACTGGAGTGCTGTCCCTGGCCCACGCGACCGCGTACGGCAGCGCGCTGGCGGAGATGGCGGCGTCGGGCGAGTCGAGCAGCTTTTTCAGCGCGTCGAGCGGCACGGCGGCGGGCGCGGCGGGCAGTGTGGCGGCGGCTTGCTGGAGCACGCTGAGAACGAGCGGAGCGGCTTCGGGCGAGGCTTGCGCAGCGGCGGTGATCACGCGGGCAAGCGCGGCACCGTCCCGCTTTTCCGTGAGGCTGGTGGCGAGCGACGAGGCGAGGTCGAGCGCGCTCTGGCTTGGCTTGCCGGTCGCGACGAGCGCGGCTTCGAGCATCGGACCGGCATTCGATGCGGACGCGGCGACGGCGGCGCTGCGCGACCAGTCGTCGTTCAGCTTCGGCAAAACGGCGAGCAGCGCGGCGGCGCTGGATTTGTCGAGCGGCACGGCACCGAGCGCGCGCAGAGCGAGCAGACGCACGCGCGCGTCGCGGTCGTTGAGCAGCGGCGTGACATCCACCTTGTTCTTCTCGCCGAGCGCCTCAGCGATGAGCAGCGCGGATTTGCGCACGCCCACGTCTTCATTCGTCAGCGCGGTTTGCAACGTCTGCGGTTCCAGCTTTCCCAGCCGCTCCAGAGCCCACAGCGCGAGGATGCGGGCCGGTGAAAATTGCTCATTCATCGCCATCGCGCTGAGCGCTGGCACGACGCTCGCGGCATCGACGCGATCCATGAGCAGCCGATGCGCGTTGAAGCGCACTTCCTTGCTCGGATGCAGGAATGCTTTCACCAATCCAGCCGCGTCCGCTTGCGTGAGATCGAGTGCTTCGAGCTGCTTCGCGTCGTCGTGCTGGATGCGGTAGATGCGTCCGAAATAGTGCTCGCGGTCAGGGCGCACGCTTGCGCCGGCGCGGCTGTGCTTCGGCCCGCGCGTGTCGCTGTGCGCGACGATGGGATTGTAGAAATCGAGCACGTACATCGCGCCGTCGGGGCCGAACTCGACATCCACGGGGAAGAACCAAAAGTCGTGCGCGCGCAGCCATTCGCGGCTCGGCTCCGTCATTTCGCCAACGATGTTCGGCGCGTCGAATTTCAGTTTTTCGCAGTGGATGATGTCCAGGATCGGCTCGGTGCAGAAGACCGTGTCGTTCCATTCCGCGGGCCACGCGCCGCCTTCCTGCACGGCGCTCGCGGTTGCCGAACTGTAGCCGCCGACCACGTCGATCTGCATGTAAGGCACGCGCGTCGGCATGTCTGGGCGCACGACTTTGCGCTGCTCGATGACGCTCTCCTCGCTGCCCGCGCGACCGACTTTCCCTTTTGCCAGCACCCATTCCGGCAGGACGACGTGTTGCACCGGATTGCCGCTCGTCGCCTGTCCCGCGAAGATTTCGCCGTCGCTCGTCACGTCGAGACCGAATGCGTTTCCGCCTTTCGACGCGACCTGCTGAATGGCCGAGCCGTCGGGTTTGAAGCGGAAAACGCCGGAGCTGATTTTCGCCTTCACCGCCGGATTCACGACCGACACGGCGTCCGCGCCGCTGCCAGTGTTCGCATAAATCCAGCCGTCCGGCGCGACGATGAAATGGTTCGCGACAAAGTGCGTGTCGCCCGGCGTGAAGCCCGTGTAGAGCCGCTCGACTTTCTGTTGCGCGCCTTCGCCATGTACGAAAAGAATGTCCGGCTGATTCACCGCGATGAAGCCGTCGCGCCACAGGCAGAAGCCGGTGACCAGCTCGAGCCCTTCGTAAAAGACGGTCTTTTTATCCATCACGCCGTCGCCGTTCGTGTCCTCGAGAATGCTGATCCGGTCGGTCGCGGGCCGGTCGTAATTGCCCGGTTTGAGCACGCCGGTTTCCTTCCACGCGGGCTCGGTGAGCGGGCGGCGGCCATTCGGATACTCGGGCGTCTCCGCGATCCACAAACGACCGCGCGCGTCCCATTGCATCGCGATCGGTTTGTTGATCAGCGGCTCGCTCGCGATGGCCTCGGCTTTGAATCCCGGATGCACATCGAACGACTTCACCGTCTCCGCCGCCGTGCGCGGTCCGCCGTGCGGATAACGGAGCGCCGCGAGATCCGCCTTGCTGCAAAGCTCATCCACATTCTCGCGCTTCGCCGCCCACGCGATGCCGCGCAGGATGAAAGTGCGGATGCTCGCGTGGTTCAGCGACTCCGCGCCGCCTTGCAGCAGCACGAACGCGCGATGTTTGTCCGCGCCCTCGTAAGTCCACATCTGCGGCTGGATGTCATAGACGTTTGCTCGGTCGAGCTTCTCCGGCGCACGATTATCCTTCTTTTTTCCGGTGACTTTCGGCGTGAAAGCCGAAGCGAGCACGTTGATCGCCGGATCGAGATCAAGGTCGTAGAAGGTCTCGTCCGTAATGTCGAAAGCCGACGCAGCGCGGGTGATCGGGTGCGCATCCGTGAGCGGATACAGCATCATCAGGCTCGGAAACTTCCGGCTGTTCTCCGTCCACGCACCGCCCGCGAGCAGCTTCATCCATTCGCCCGCTGAAATGGCATCGCTGATGACCACGATGCCGCCGCCGCGTTTCGCGAAAGCCTCAACCGCTGCGCGATCAAGGCCTGGCAACGGTTTCGCGTCGCCACTTTGCAGGACGAGCACATCGGCGTCCGCGAGATGGCTCACTTCGAGCACCTGCACTCCGCTTTGAGCGATGGCTGTTTGCAATTCCGGGGACTCTGCGATGACGGCGACCTTTGGTGGCGCGGCGACAGCGAGGCCCGAAAGAATGGTGAGGATTGAGACGACGAGGAGGCGGGTTTTCATCGGGGATTCTGGGATGCGGTGGGATAACGCAAAAACCCCCCGAACCTTATGCACAGACGACTATCCGCGAACCACAATTCACGTCGCGACCGCAAGCGACCTGTCGCCTACCTGCGTCGCTTTAGAGATTCAGCGTCCCGATAATCCGCAGGCCTTCGAGCGTGAGATCGGGGCGCACGTTTTTGATTTCTGGGAGACCGGCGGCGATCAACTCCGCGTAGCCGCCCGTCGCGACGACGTTTAGCTTTTTGCCCGCGCCCAGCTCGGCGGTGATCTGCGCGAGAATTTCCTTCACGAGGCCGCGGTAGCCGTGGACTGCGCCGGCGAGCATCGCGTTGCGTGTGGATTTTCCGATCGCGGTCGGCGGCTCGATGAGACTGATTTTTGGGAGAAGCGCGGTGCGCGTGTGGAGATAGTCGGTCATCGCTTCGAGACCAGGCGCGATGACGCCGCCGACGTAGTTTTTCTCTTTCGAGATGACATCGAAACTAACCGCCGTCCCAAAATCCACGGCGACCGCAGGCGCGCCGTAGAAGTGCGCGACCGCCGCCGCATTCGCGAGCCGATCCGCGCCGATCGTGCGCGGCGCGGGATAGTCGATGCCGACGCCGAGCTTCGTTTTCGCAGTCACCGAAAGCACGCGATGCGGCGCGAGCAATTGTGCGAGGAGATCGCCCTTCGACGGCACAACCGAGCACATGATGACGGTCTGAAATTTCCACCCGTGCAGGATGCGCCCGAGCGAATCCTTCTCGACCGCCGGCGTGCTCAGCCGCCGCGGCGCGCTGATTTCTTTCCGCGTGGAAATCGCAAACTTCGTAAACGAGTTGCTGTTGTCGATGAGCAGGAACTCAGCTTCGATGGCGGCCATGTGCGCGTATTGGAGCCGTAGAACGCGGCGGAGGTCAAGCAGGGTGTGGATTTCCGGGTTTTACCAAGTCGCGATAGCGGGAAAAAGTGACGGGTTGGCCAGCATTCCCGACGACTCAAAACGCGTGGATAAAAGCCGTTGACAGATATATCCGTTACAGATATAGCCATCGCAGACATATAGCGAATGCTTAAGAATTCTCCCGAACCTGAAGACCTGCTCCCGCTGACTCCGGCGGTGTTTCACATCCTCCTCGCGCTCGCGGAGGCGGAGCGGCATGGCTACGCGATCATGGATCACGTCACGCAGACTACAGATGGGCAAATCAGCATGGGAGCCGGCACGCTTTACGGAACCATCAAACGCCTCCTCCATTCCAAGTTGATCGAAGAATCCGACGAGCGGCCCGATCCCGAGATGGACGATGAACGCCGCCGCTATTATCGGCTCACCGATTTTGGCCGGCGCGTCATGACCGCAGAGGCACAACGTTATGCGCGCCTCGTCAAAATGGCGCGCGCCAGCGGGCTCCTCGCGCGACTTCAAAATCCATGAAGGACTCCAGCGATATCACCGTGCGGCGCGCCTCGTGGATTTACGAACGGTTGTTGTGGATTTATCCGCGTAGTCATCGTCGCGAATATGGTCCGGTGATGGTGCAACTTTTCCGCGACCAATGCCGCGCGGCGAGTCGCAGCGGAAGCCGGTGGGCGCTGCCCGCTTTGATGCTTCGCACCATTCCCGACCTGGCCCGCTCCGCTTTTCGCGAAAATCTCACCGAGCAATTCACCCACATGAAAACCATGTCTGTCCAAAAACTGTCCCTTCTTCTCTTCGTCGCCGGAATTGGCGCTGCGCTGTGGAGTTGCAGCGTCGGCCGCAGTCAGCCCGGCATCGCGGTCGGTCTGGCCTATTTCTCCGGTCTGGCCCTTCTGGTCCGCGCCTTTGCAGAGTGGAAGCGCCCTGAGAGCGAATTGATCCGAAGCCTGATCTGGGGAGCCACGGGCGCTGTGATCTACGCAATCATCATGCCGGTGTGGGCAAAACTAAAGCTCCCCGTCATTGCACCGCTGATCGTGATTCCCATGTTTCTGAACGCCTTGGTGCCGCTGTTCAAATCAGCGCTGCGGCTGATGCGTCCGCGCTTGTGATCAGGGGAGCGAGAAATAGTCCGCGCCCTGGTAGTTGCCGTCCACGAGTTTGGCGATTTGCATGAGCACGTCGTTGGCGAGGGTGCTGGCACCGAAGCGGAAGAGGTCGGGGGTGAGCCAGTCGTCGCCGAGGGTTTCGCTGAGCATGACTAGGTAAGCGAGCGCTTCCTTCGCGGTGCGGATGCCGCCGGCGGGTTTCATGCCAATGCGGCGGCCCGTGTCGTAGTAGAAATCGCGGATGGCTTCTAGCATGACGAGCGTGACGGGGAGCGTGGCGGCGGGGGCGACTTTGCCGGTGCTGGTCTTGATGAAATCCGCGCCGGCACGCATGGCGAGGTCGCTGCAACAGCGGACTTGATCGTAGCTGCCGAGTTCGCCGGTCTCGAAGATGACTTTGAGATGTACGTCGGCGCAGACTTGTTTCACGGCGGCGATTTCATCGGCGACGCGCGCGTGCTCGCCCATGTGAAACGCGCCGCGGTCGATGACCATGTCGATTTCATCCGCGCCCTCGACGATGGCGAGGCGCACGTCTTCGAGCTTCACGCTGAGCGGCATTTGTCCGCTGGGAAAAGCGGTGGCGACGGCGGCGACGTGGACGGGCGAGGTGCCGAGGAAACGGCGCGCGGCGCGGACGAGATTTGGGTAAACGCAGACGGCGGCGCAGCTCGGGACGCCGAAGCGCGGTTCGGCGGGCTGGATGGCTTTGCGGCAGAGATAGGCGACTTTGCCGGGCGTGTCTTTTCCCTCAAGCGTGGTGAGGTCCATCATGGAAACGATCATCTTCAGCCCCGCGAGTTTTGCGCCGGATTTGATGCTGCGTTTGGTGAACGACGCGGCGCGTTCCTCGACCATGACTTGATCGATGGTGGGTGAGGCTGGGATGTTTTTCATGGGGTGATGTGTTGTCGCAATTTCAAAAAGTGAGCGGGATGTGTTCACCTGTCGCGATCGATTCCGCCGCCGCTAAATTAAGGGGTTGGTTTTACGACAACCGCACAAAATCCCGCAGAAACTGAAACCAAATAAAGAATAGCCCACGCCACGAGTAACGTACTTCGCCGGCAGCGTTTTTCTTTAGCACTCCGGCGGTGAGGTTGTGGGTGATTTGGGAGTTTAGGTCCTTGGCGATTTCGGCCTGCATCTTCTCGGCGTCGAGGGGTTCGAGGTCTTCGATGATGATGCCGTTGCTGCGGAGGAAATCGCGGTGACTTTCATACAGGCCAAGGAAACTCTGGCCACCTCGGACGCGGTTTACGCGCCACTGCGGGACTAGCTTGAGGCTATAGCTAAAGGGGTAGTTCCAAGTCGTCCAGGTGCGGCCATCCTTGGCGCGGGAGGACAGGGTGAGATAGAAGAAGGCGACGCCGCTTTGATCAATGAGGCACACGGCGGCCTGGGTGCGGTCGGCTGTCTTGTAGAAGAGGCGGAAGAACTGGGCGTAGTCGTCCCAATCCCAGCCGGCGTCTTCGACGTGCTCGAAGTGCTCGCCTTCGATCTCGTCGGTGAGTTCGTGGAGCGCGGGAAAGAGTTCGGCGTTGGGAGGCGTCTTGTGGCGGAGGCTTTTATCGACGGGCAGCGTGAGGCGGCGGACGCGCGTGAGAATTTCCAGCCAGGGGAGGAGCAGCCAGCTTGAGCCAAGGAGGACGCCGACGATCCAGTAGCCGGTGAAGAGCCAGCCGATGAGAAAGGAGGTGGCGATGATGCCAAAGGTGCCGAGTTTTTGCAAAAAGACCGGGCTGAAGGTGCGCAGGCTGAAGCTGAATGCACCGACGCCGAGGACGAGAAGGAGATGGGAAATGGTCACGGTGTGAGGTGGTGCTTTTCGACGAAGGCGGCCAGTTCCTCTGGTCCGAAATCGGGCAGGACCTGGCCGTCGCCGGTGACGAGGGTCGGGGTGCGGCGCTGGCCGGAAAGGCGGATCATGTCATCGTAGTCGTCGCGGTTCGCCTCCACGTCGATCTGCCGGTAGGCGAAATGATGCGCGCGCAGCCATTCTTCGGCCCGCACGCACCAGGGACACCATGTTTTTACGTAGAGCTTCAGCTCCGAAGAGGCGGGTTGATTCATGGTTTGGGAGATTCTGGTGCGGGCTTTTTCGGTTCGGAGGAGGCACGCCATTTTTCGGCCTTTGTCTTCAGATAAGCCTCTACGTTTCTCCGATAGATGAGGAGGCCCGCGGGGACTTCCTGCTGATCAAGGATGCGGACGCGCTTGAGATCGGTGAGAAAAGTGGCACCTGCGAGCTGGAGGACGACCTTGGTTTGGGAGTCCTTGAACATGAGCACGGGAAAGACGTCGCCTTTGTCCATCATCCACTTGGCGCCGTCGGAAAGCTCGACGGGCAGGTCTTCGTTCAGGGCGGCGTAGAGCTTGTACTCGCGGGCCTGCGCGGTCAGGACGAGCATAGCGGCGAGAAGCGCGGTGAGGATTCCTTTCATGCGGGCATCATGGAGAGTTCGCCGCGGGAAATCAACGGGCAGGACGGGTTTCTCCCCCGATAAGAGGCTCATCCGAAATTTCACTTTCCTTTCTGTGGGAAACGCCTAATTTCCGCGCTAACCGCAGAGCTTGGATTCGGCGTAGGAAAGTTTGTCAGTTGAAGTATTTCAGTGACGACCTGAAACCCGATGACCGGGAACCGTCACCGAAATCTGGCTTCGCATAAACAGACAAACAGACAATGGGTAACAAACTCTACGTGGGGAACCTCCCCTTCAACTCGACCGAAACGGATCTTCAGGACCTCTTCGGCCAGGCCGGAACCGTCAGCGAAGTGATGCTGATTCAGGACAAATTCACCGGCAAATCGCGCGGATTCGCATTCGTGACCATGGGCACGGACGAAGACGCGCAGAACGCAATCAACCAACTCCACGGCAAGTCGATCGAAGGCCGTTCGCTCACCGTCAATGAAGCGCGTCCTCGTGAAGAGCGTGCGGGCGGCGGCGGCGGTGGTGGATACGGCGGCGGTGGTGGTGGCGGAGGAGGAGGAGGAGGAGGGGGACGTCGCGACTTCGGTGGCGGCGGCGGTGGCGGCGGTGGACGTCGCGACTACGGCGGTGGTGGTGGAGGACGTGGGGGCGGCGGTGGCGGTGGCGGTGGCCGCGGCGGCGATCGCCGTTAATGGGCTGACGTAATAACCTGCAAGTTTTCAGCGCGGTCTGGAGTTCGCTCCGGACCGCGCTTTGTTTTTTAAATCGATCTGTGGCGGGCCCCCCGGCCACGATTGCCTCTCAATAGCGCGCCAGCGACCTTCTTTGAGGATCAGCACGACTGCAATGCGTGGACAAATTCGCCGCCGCGTGCTGATTTGCGTGCATGCATGAGGCCCAGCAACAAGCGATCGACCGTGTTTTTGAAATCCTGAGCGAACATTTCGACCACGTCGTGATCGCGGTGGGGACTTACGACGAAGACAAGCAATACACGACGGCGGCCAGCTACACGGGCGGTGTCGCCTGTGCCATCGGCCTCTGCAAGCTCTACGAGAAAAAGTGGACGAAGGAGCATCTCTGGGGACCGGACGAGGAGATGGACTGAGCGAACTCTGTTGAGTTTCCCTCATAGTTGGGCGGTGGCAGCTTCGCTGTAGGACAAATCTCGACACGAGATTCGGCCCTTTCGCTATGGCGCTTGCGATTTTCTATCGTAAAAAAGGGGCACTCTTCGAAACCTGCTATAATTACTGTCACTAAAGATATGAAATCCCTCTGCCTTTCCTTCCTCGCATCTGTTCTTTTGATTCTGGCTTCTGGCGCGACAGCGCAGGCCGCTCCGGTCGGAAAACCGGCCTTCTCAGCCGTGCCGGAGCCCGGCACAGCGCTCTTCGGTTTGGGATTGATCGGCGTCGCGTTACTGCGCCGCCGTCGGTAACAGGCCGGCTAGGTCCGCTTTCACCATTGGCGCAGACCATAGTCGGATTTCAGTAGCGCGTCTGCGGTCTCGTTGGTCGCGTTGAAACAAAAATCAGGTTTGCTTCCGCGCGAGGCAAGCTCGTCATTGGAGTGTTTCGCTTCACTCCATGACCTGAATGACGCTGCTGACAGTCACGGCCCGCGGCCTCTATTGCGCCGCGGGCGATTTCTATGTCGATCCGTGGAAGCCCGTGGATTTTGCGGTCACCACTCACGCGCACAGCGATCACGCACGCTCGGGATCGGCGCACTATCTCGCGGCGGAAAGTGGTCGCGGCGTCCTGCAGGAAAGACTCGGCCCGGACGCACGAATCGAGACGCTGCCATACGGCGGGAGCGTGGTGCGAAATGGAGTGACGATTTCGCTTCATCCCGCAGGACACATTCTCGGTTCAGCGCAGGTGCGCGTCGAATATCGCGGCGAAGTCTGGGTCGTCAGCGGTGATTACAAAACGCAGGCGGAAGCGACGTGCGTGCCGTTTGAGCCGGTCCGCTGCCACACTTTCATCACGGAATCGACGTTCGGTCTGCCGATCTATCGCTGGCGACCGCAGGCGGAAATTTTCGCCGAAATCGACGCATGGTGGCGTGGGAATCAAGCAGCGGAGCGGACAAGCGTGCTATTCGCCTATTCTCTCGGGAAAGCGCAGCGCGTGATGGCCGGCGTCGATTCATCCGTTGGCCCGATCTTTGTGCATGGCGCGGTGGCGAAGCTTTTACCGCACTATGCGGAGGCGGGCATCGTTTTGCCGAAGGCGGAAAATGTGGACGCGGAATCGGTGCGCGCCGCCGCCGGGCGCGGGTTGGTGATCGCGCCAGGCTCGGTGGACGGGACGCCGTGGCTGCGGCGTTTCGGCGAGACGTCGAAGGCGTTTGCGTCGGGCTGGATGATGGTGCGCGGAGCGCGTCGGCGGCAGGCGCTGGATCGCGGTTTTGTGCTCTCGGATCACGCGGACTGGGACGGACTCATCGCCTCGATCCGCGCGACGGGCGCGGAGCGCGTGCTGGTGACGCATGGTTCGACGGTCGTGATGGTGCGCTGGCTGCGCGAGAACGGCTGGGAGTCGGATGCGCTCGAGACGCGCTTCGTCGGCGAGGCGAGCGAAGGCCGCGATGAACCGAAGGCGGCGCAATCATGAGGCTTTTCACGAAGCTCTACACGACGCTCGATGAAACAAATCGCACGAGCGAAAAGGTCGCCGCACTGGAGGCGTACTTTCGCGAGGCGGATGCCGCCGACGCTGCGTGGGCGCTGCACTTTTTGTGCGGTCGAAAAGTGCCGCGCGCACTGACTTCGACGATGCTGCGATTGTGGGCGGGCGAGGAAGCGCAGTTGCCGGCGTGGCTCTTCGAGGAGTGCTACGACGCCGTGGGCGATCTCGCGGAAACCGTTGCGCTCCTGCTCCCGGAACCCGCTTCCACGCTTGCTTTGCCGCTGCACGAGTTGATCTCGCAGCGCCTTTTGCCCATGCGCGATGCGGCGGAGCCGATGCGAAAAGAAATGCTGCTGCGCACGTGGCGCGAGCTGGAGGCAAAGGAGCGGCTCGTCTGGAATAAGATGATGACGGGTGGCTTTCGCGTGGGCGTCGCTCAGACGCTGGTGGTGCGCGCGCTCGCGGGCGTGGCCGGTGTCGAGCAGCCCATCATGGCCCACCGCGTCCTCGGTCGCTGGCAGCCGACGGCGGAAGATTTCCAGCGCTTGTTACAAGAGAGCGATCCGGGCGCGGGCGAACTGGCGCGACCTTACCCGTTCTTTCTCGCCTCGGCTCTGGAAGGCGAGCCGTCCGCGCTTGGCGAAGTCGCGGACTGGCAGGCGGAGTGGAAGTGGGATGGCATCCGCGCGCAATTGATCCGGCGTCATGGCGAGGTACTGATCTGGTCTCGCGGCGATGAAGTGGTGACGGAAAGTTTTCCCGAAATCGCCGAAGCGGGAGGCGCGCTCGCCGACGGAACGGTGCTCGATGGCGAGATCCTCGCGTGGGACGGCGATGCCCCGAAACCCTTTGCCAGCCTGCAACGGCGGCTCGGTCGCAAAATCGTGAGCGCTCGCATGCGCACGGCATTTCCCGTCGCTTTCGTCGCCTACGATCTCCTGGAAAAAGACGGCGCAGACCTGCGCGGCCGGCCCCTCGACGAGCGGCGGCGGTTCCTCGAAGAGGAGATGCTGGCTGCCTCGTTACGACCCATCGCGACTTTCTCGGGAATTTGGGAAACGCGCGATCTGTTCGAGACCACGATCACTCCAAAATCTCCGCTGCGCGTTTCGGAAATCCTGCGACCGGGCTCTTGGGAAACGCTCGCGAATTTACAGCGCGAATCGCGCGAGCGGCAGGTCGAGGGCATCATGCTGAAGCGGCTGGCGTCGCCGTACAGCGTGGGCCGGCAGCGCGGCGATTGGTGGAAGTGGAAGATCGATCCGCTGATGCTCGACGCCGTGCTGATTCAAGCGCAACTCGGCCACGGACGCCGCGCGAGCCTTTACACCGACTACACTTTCGCCCTCTGGGACGCGGGAAAACTGGTGCCGGTCGCGAAGGCGTATTCGGGTTTGAGCGACGCGGAGATTTTGGAAGTCGATGCGTTCGTCCGGGCAAACACGATCGACAAATTCGGCCCGATCCGCGTCGTGAAACCGGAGCTGGTTTTCGAGCTGGCGTTCGAGACGGTGCAAAAATCCACGCGTCACAAAGCTGGTCTTGCCGTGCGTTTCCCACGCATGAATCGCTGGCGCACCGACAAAAAACCCGCGGATGCCGACACGCTGGAAAGTCTGCGCGCGCTGGTGCGGGAGGCGAGGCCGGAATGAACCGGCGCTGGCTCGCGTGGTTCCGCAAGCAAGGCTGGAAGCCATTTCCCTTTCAGCGCGAAGCATGGGCCGCCTCGCTCGCGGGCGAGAGCGGGCTCGTGCATGCGCCGACGGGTTTGGGGAAAACTTACGCCGTCTGGGGCGGGCCGGTGCTGGAGTGGCTCGCGGAAAATCCCAATCCGGCGCGCTGGCCCAAACAGCCGGAACCGTTGCGCGTGCTTTGGCTCACGCCGCTGCGCGCGCTGGCGAATGACAGCGCGGAATCGCTGCGCGCACCGCTCACCGATTTGGAGATGCCGTGGACGGTCGAACTGCGCACCGGCGACACGAGTTCCGCCGCACGGCAAAAACAGCGCACGCGTTTTCCGACCGCGCTCATCACCACGCCGGAAAGCCTTTCGCTGCTGCTTTCGCACGCCGACACACGCGAAAAATTCTCCGCGCTGCGCCACGTCATCGTCGATGAATGGCATGAGTTGCTCAGCTCGAAACGCGGCGTGCAGACGGAGCTGTGTCTCGCGCGGCTGAGGCGCTGGGTTCCGGGGCTGCGCGTGTGGGGATTGTCGGCGACGTTGGGAAATCTGAAGCAGGCGTCCCACGTCCTGCTCGGTTCTTCGGCGCTTGAAAAAGCGCGACTGATCTCCGCGCACGTGAGCAAGAAGTTTAGTTTGAAAACGCTCCTGCCGCGCGACGTGGAGCGCTTTCCGTGGTCGGGGCACATCGGACTAAATCTGCTGCCCGCGGTCATTCAGCAGATCGAGAAATGCCGGACGACGCTGCTTTTCACCAACACGCGCTCGCAGGTGGAAATCTGGTTTCAGGCGCTGCGAAATGCGCAGCCGGATTGGGGCAACAACCTTGCGCTGCATCACGGTTCGGTAGATCGCGGCCAGCGCGAGGAAGTCGAGACGCGGCTGCGCGCGGGGACGATCAAGTGCGTGGTTTGCACGGGCAGCCTCGATCTCGGCGTGGACTTTTCGCCGGTCGAGCAAGTGATTCAGGTCGGCGGGCCGAAAGGCATCGCGCGGATGCTGCAACGCGCGGGACGCAGCGGGCATCAGCCCGGAGCGGTGAGTCGCATCGTGTGCGTGCCCGCACACGCGCTGGAGCTCGTGGAATTTTCCGCGGTGCGCGAGGCGATCGGGCGTGGTGAAATGGAGGCGCGCGAGCCGATGGAGCGTCCGCTGGATTTGCTCGTCCAGCATTTGGTTACGCTCGCGCTCGGCGGCGGTTTTGTGGAAGACGAAATGCTCGCGGAGATTCGCTCGACCCATGCATTTCGCGAACTCACCGACGCGGAATGGCGATGGGCGCTGGATTTCGTGACGCGCGGCGGTCCGTCGCTGAAGGCGTATCCGCAGTTTCAGCGTGTGCGTCAGGACGGCGATATATTCACCGTCGATCAGCCGCTGATCGCGCGGTTTCACCGGATGGCGATCGGCACGATCACCAGCGATGCCGCGGTGACGGTGCGCCTGCAGAGCGGCGGTTATCTCGGCAGTTTGGAGGAGTCGTTCATTGCGCGGCTGAAACCGGGCGACGGCTTTTCATTTGCAGGCCACACGCTGGAACTCGTCCGCGTGCGCGATATGACGGCGGTCGTGCGAAAAGGGAAAAAGCCCTCGCGCTTGATCCCGCAATGGATGGGCGGGCACATGCCGCTTTCCACGCAGCTCGCGCGCGCGGTGCGACTGAAGCTCGCGGAAGCCAATCGCGGCATTTTTTCCTCGCCGGAAATGCGCGCGGCGGAGCCGGTGCTGCGCATTCAGGCAGAGTGGTCGCGCATTCCCGATCCCGACGAATTGCTGATCGAGTGGACGGTTTCGCGCGAGGGCGCGCACTATTTCGTCTTCCCATTTGCGGGCCGGCTCGCGCACGAAGGCCTCGCAACACTGATCGCGCATCGCATCGGAAAACTCGCGCCGCTTTCCTTCACGCTGACGATGAATGACTACGGCTTCGCCCTCGCTACGCCCGCGCCGCTCGGGCTCGACGAAGCAACTTGGCGCGCGGTGCTTTCACCGGAGCGTTTGCTGGAGGACATTCTCGATTGCCTGAACTCGACGGAACTCGCGCGCCGAAAATTTCGCGAGATCGCGCGGATTGCCGGGCTGGTTTTCCAAGGCTATCCCGGGAGTGGAAAAACGACGCGGCAGGTGCAAGCGTCCAGCGGTCTTTTCTACGATGTGTTTGCAAAATACGAACCCGGCAATCTGCTGCTCGAGCAAGCGCGGCGCGAAGTCATCGAGCGACAACTGGAAATGCGTCGGCTGCGCGAAACGCTGGAGCAAGCGCAGACAATGAAATTGATTTTGCTGCCGACGGAACGGCTGACGCCTTTGGCTTTCCCGCTCTGGTCGATGTGGATGCAGGGCCAGGTGAGCACGGAAAAATGGGGCGACCGCGTGCGCCGCATGAGCGAGCAACTCGAAGCCGCCGCGCATCACCCATGAATACTGGCTGGGCACACATCGAGTGGGCGGGCGAAACGCTGGCGCTGCTTCCCGAGCGCGCGCTTTGGTGGGCACGGGAGCGGACGCTTTTTATCGCCGATCCTCATTTTGGAAAGGCGGCGACGTTTCGGTGCGCGGGCATTCCCGTGCCGGAGACTTCACATGAAGACGATCTCGCGCGGCTGGAAAATTTACTGGCCCGGCTCGGTGCGCGCCGACTCGTGATCCTCGGCGATTTTTTCCACGCCAAATCCGGCCGGAGTGAAGGGACGCTCGCCGCGCTGGCGGAATGGCGAACGCGCAGCGAGGCGTTGGAGGTGGTGCTCATCCTGGGAAATCACGATCGGCACGCCGGTCCTCCGCCGAAGGCGTGGGACATCGCGTGTGTGGTCGGGCCTTGGGCTCTAGGGCCTTTTCAGTGCCGGCATGAACCGGGCGAAAGTGAATTGGGCTTCGTCCTCGCGGGGCACCTTCATCCCGCCTATCACCTGCCCGATCGCATTGGCTCGGGTTTGCGCGGTCCGTGTTTTCACTTTGGGAAACGCGTCGCCGTGCTGCCGGCGTTTGGCGCTTTCACTGGCACATCAAACGTCACCGCGGCCTGCGACGATCGCCTTTTCCTGATCGGGCCTGACTGCGTCCTCGAATTGCCGCCCCGCGTGCTGCGCCGCCGCCGCTGACTACCAGTTCTTCACCCAGCGCTTGATGTCGTCGTCGATTTTCGAAGACGCAGAAGAGACAACACCGCCTGTGGACCACAGGTCGAAGGTGGGATTGAATCCTTTCAGTGCAGTCCCGGTCGGGCGTTTCGTGGAAGCGTCTTTCTGCACGTCCTGACGATACGCTTCCTCCGCGGTCGCGCCCGCCGTCGAGTAGCCGTACGAATTGCCGAACGGATCTTTGATGAACGCCATCTTTCCAGTGGCATCCTTCTGCAACTGGTCGGGCCGAAATTCGCAGTAACCTTTTTCCTTCGCTTTGCCGTCGAGATTCTCGTCTCCGCTCAGCGCCTTGTAGATCACGAGCGAGCTTTTTTTGTATTTGCTCGTCGTCGGATTCCCCTCGACGCGCGGGTCGAGCAGGTCTGAATCCGTCGCATCGCGCGGATAGCCGCCAGCCTCCGCTTTGTACGCTTCTGAGGCGGCGCTTATCGTTCTGATCTCGGCGTCGGCCCGGGTCAGAGCGGCTTTCTTATGGGCGAAGCCATTCACGGCCACGATCATCGAGGCGAGGATGGCGATCACCGCCATCACCGTCAGCATTTCGATGAGGGTAAAGGCGCTTTTGGAGGAAGGATGGGGTTTCATAAGCTCAGAAACTAAACGGTCGATGTTACCGTTCGGTTACTGCCCGCCAGGATTGTTCATGTTCTGGATGATGCTGATCAGCGGCATGAATAACGCGATGACGATGGTTCCCACGATGAGCGCCAGGAAGACGATCATGATCGGCTCGAGCAGCGAGGTCAGGCCTTCCACGGCGTTGTCCACTTCATCGTCATAGACTTCCGCGATCTTCATCAGCATCTCGGGGAGCTGTCCGGTTTCCTCACCGACATCGACCATCGAAATCACCATCGGTGGAAACACGCCGCTCGCTTCCAGCGGCGCGACGATCGACTCACCCTCTTTCACCGCATCGTGAACTTTCGTGATCGCGTCCGCGACGATGGCGTTCCCAGCCGTCTCGCGGGTGATGTTCAGCGCCTGGAGGATCGGCACGCCGCTCGTCACGAGCGTTCCGAGTGTGCGGCTAAAACGGGAGATGGAGCTTTTCCGCGTGAGATCGCCGAAGAGCGGCGTGTGCAGCATCAGCTTGTCGAGCAGGATCCGGCCGCGCGGACTGCGCGCGATCATCTTGTAGGCGAAGACCAAAACGATCACGCCGCCGATGAGCCACATCCAGTGCGTCTTGACGATATTACTGGCATTGATGACCCACTGCGTGAGCGCGGGCAGCGGCTTGCCATTCAGCATGTCGTGGAAGATCTGCTCGAACTGCGGCACGATAAACGCCAGCAGGAACATCATGATCGCGATCGCGATGATCAGCACGATGACCGGATAGGCCATCGCGGCGACGACCTTGTTTTTGATCTTCTGCGCCTTTTCCTGGAACTCTGCGAGCCGGTTCAGAACGAGCTCGAGCACGCCGCCGAGTTCGCCCGCCTTCACCATGTTGATGTAGAGTTTGTTAAAAATGCGCGGGTGCTGCGCCATCGATTCCGAAAAAGTGGAGCCGCCCTGCACCGCGTCGGCGAGCGAGTTGATCGTGTTTCTCAGCACGAGATCTTTTTCTTGTTTTGCAAGAACGGTGAGACCGCGGAGCAGCGGAAGCCCTGCATCGATCAGCGTTGCGAGCTGGCGCGTGAAAATCATCAGCGTCTTGCTCTTCACCGTTTTCTTCGCAAAAAACGATTTGCCGCCCTTTGCTTTCGGGGCGGACGCGGCCTTCATGGCCTTCTGGACTTTCTTGGTCTGCTTCGTAGCCGGCGCGCCCTTGCCTTCTTCCACGACGCTCGTCGGGAAAAAGCCGGACTGTCGCAACTGGCCGACGGCTTCGTTGGGATTCGGTGCTTCGATGACGCCGCGCGATTCCTGGCCGCGGGCGTCGAGGGCGATGTATTCGTATTTAGCCATGGGTGTGCTGAGGGAGTAAGGCTCGGAGAGGCGGTGTGGGACGGTGGCCGCACTGAATGCGGTTGTCACTAATTTTTCCTAAAGCATCATCGAAAAGGGTGCCGCAATCGCGCGGGTATTCATTCTGCTACGTCAGTTCTGCCTCACAATGCAGATCGAACATTCCGACTTTCAAGATCAACTCGTGCGCGGTCTCGCGCATCGGATGAATAACATTCTCACGCTTTTTCACGGCTATCTGGGACTGCTGCTCGACAACAAGAAACTCGACAAGCCCACGCTGGAAGGCCTCGCGAAAATCCAGGACGGCGCGCGTGCGGCGAGCGATCTGATGGACCGCACGCATTCTCTCGTCCGCCCCTCCAGCGCCGTCTGGCGCGAGCTCGATCTCTCGGAATTACTGCTGCGCCTGCGCCCCGCGCTTTTGGAAATCGCCGGGCCCAAGGTAAAGCTGGAACTCCAGTGCCTCGACGAAACGCCGAAAGTCTGGGCCGATGTCGGTCGCATCAAAACCGCGATCGTCGAAGTCATCCGCAATGCGTGCGAAGCCTCCGCCAGCGGCGGCACCGTCCTCGTCGAGATCAAAGCGGGCACACCGCCGCCTGCGCCGACCTCCGCGAAGCAGGCGATCCACTGGCTCTGCGTCAGCGTCACCGACGCCGGCCCCGGCATTCACAAAGACGCACTCGAAAAAATCTTCGCGCCGTTTTACTCCGTGAAAAAGAAGGGCAACTCGACCGGCCTCGGCCTCACCGTCGCGCTCGGTTTCGTGCAGCAACACGGCGGCGTCATCCGAGTCGCGAGCACCCCGAAAAAAACCACGTTTCAAATCCTTCTGCCAGCGCGGTCCGAGCCCTCGTGTTGATTCGCGCTCACGAGATTCCACTGGCAATCGCAGCATCTTTTGAAACCTTCACGCCCTTCCCGAATGAAACGAACCGGCCCACTCTTCTTCCTCCTCACGCTGATCCTCACAGCGTTCCCGGCTTTTGCGAAAGTGACCGTCGTCATCGACGCCGGCCACGGCGGATACGATCGCGGCGGCGGGCCCGGCCAGCGGATCGCGGAAAAACCCTACACGCTCGACATCGCGCGCCGCCTTTCCTCCGCCCTCCGCTCCCGCGGCTTCCGCACCGTCATGACGCGGTCCGGCGACTACTTCGTCGGGCTCGATCAGCGCTGCGCCATCTCGAATTCCCAGCCCGGCGCGATCTTCATCAGCGTGCATCTGAACTCCGGGCAGCGCGAAGGCGCGAACGGCATTGAGACCTATTACTACAGCCGCAGCAGCGGATCGCTCGCCGCGGCGATTCACGCCGCGGTCGTGCGCGCCGCCGGCACGCCGAATCGCGGCCTCCGCCAGCGCGGCTACTACGTCCTGCGCCACAATGCGCGCCCCGCCGTCCTCTGCGAATGCGGCTTTCTCACCAATCGCGCCGAAGCCTCGCGGCTCATGAGTTCCAGCCATCGCCAGCGCCTGGCCAATGCGATCGCCTCCGCCATTGCCTCGAAATACTGAACCCTTTTCCGCGCCATGATTTGCACCAGCGCGGAGATCAAGTCCGTCGAAGCGCAAGCCTTCGCAGACGGCATTCAGGCAGCGGATTTGATGGAGGAAGCCGGGGTCAAAATTGCCCGCGCCATCCGGCAGTTTTTTCCCCAGCCCGCACGCTGCCTTGCGGTTTTTGGGAAGGGCCACAACGGCGGCGATGCGCTCGTCGCCGCGCGACATCTCGCGCTCGCCGGTTGGGCGATTGAAACGCGGCCCGCTTTCCCCGAGGCCGAGTGGGCCGGTCTCACCACGCGCAATCTTCGCGCGCTCATGGAGCTTTTGGAAAAACGCACGCCGGTTCCGCCAGTCGATCCACGCCTCGTCGTGCTCGATGGCCTGCTCGGTGTTGGCGCGAGCGGTCCGTTGCGCGAGCCCATCCGCGCGGCGGCGCGCGAGGTGAACCGGCTCCGCCGCGAAAACTACGCGCACATTTTTGCCCTCGATCTCCCCACCGGTCTCGATGCCGACACCGGTGCGGCCGATCCCGATGCTGTCCTCGCCGATATCACGCTCACCATCGGCTGCGCGAAGACTGGCCTGCTCGCGGATGGCGCGACAAAATTCGTCGGACGCCTCGCCGCGCTCCCGCTCGAAGAGCTGACCAAACGCCTCTCAGCCAGCACCGGCCCGCAAGTCGCCACGCGGGAAAATCTCGCCTCGCTCCTGCCGCGCCGTCCCTTCGATCTGCACAAAGGCGACTGCGGACGCATCGGCATTCTCGCTGGCTCACCCGGCTTCACCGGAGCGGCCATCATGGCCGCGGAAGCCTGTGTTCATGCGGGCGCGGGGCTGGTCACACTTTACGTTTCAAACGATGCGCACCCGCTCGTCGCCTCCCGCATCGCGCCGGAAGTCATGGTGAAACCGGTCGCTTCCTTCCTCGAAATCCTCGACGCCAAACACGATGTGCTCGCCATCGGCCCCGGCCTCGGCACCGGGCGCGCGGAGGAAATCCTCGCAATCATCGAGCGCGCCTCGCAGCCGATGATCGTCGATGCCGACGCGCTCAATGTGTTGTCCACGCATCTTCAGTCGCTCGATTCCTGCGCCGGTCCGCGCCTGCTTACGCCGCATCCCGGCGAAATGGCGCGCCTTTTTCCCGAAGCGCGAAAACTTTCCCGCGCCGAAACGGTCGCGCAATTCAACGCCCGTTTTCCCGCCGCGCTTTTGCTGAAGGGCGCGCGCACCGTCATCGGCCAGTCCACGCTACCGCTCAGCTACAACACGACCGGCACGCCCGGCATGGCCACCGGCGGCATGGGCGATGTGCTCACCGGCGTGCTCGCCTCCGTCGCCGGGCAGGGGCTCAGCCTTTACGATTCCGCCCGCCTCGGCGCATGGCTCTGCGGTCGCGCCGCCGAGTTTTCCATCACGCATCGGGGTGAATCCGAAGAGTCGCTCTCCGCGACGCACGTCATCGCAAATCTGGGTGCCGCTTTCCGCGCCCTGCGAGACGGCGGGTTTTAGGCGATCAGTTCGCCGCCAGCGGCTCCGCGCGCAGCGGCTGATTTCGCGTCATCAGTTGCCGGATTTCCTGCGGTGCGAGCACCCGGTCCGCGATGAAAAGCTCGTCCATATCGCCGCGGAAAAAAGTTCCGTCCGGTGCCGCGCCCATCGTCAGCACATCCGGCGCGCCCGCCTCCGGCCCGCTGCCCTGGCGCGCCATCATTTTCTTCACGCCGCGCTTCATCGGTCCACCCTCCAGCCGGCCATCCACATACTGCCGGATCTGCATCGCGTCCGGCTTCCGTCCCGGCTTCAGCACCACGGCGAGATGATGCCAGCGCCCGTCGCGCAGCGGCGTCGTCCCAGCCATCACTCCGCGCCCGGTTTTGGTCCGCAAAGCGCCCAGCGCGCCGAACTGCGGATTGCGATTCCAGCCGATCTCCGCACCCGACCACGCGAGCATCGCCCCGGCTTCCGACAGCGGCGCATCCTCCCGCACTTTCGCCCACCAAGCCAGCGTCCGCGGCGTGCGCGCCGAGAGCCCGGCAAACGACGCCGTTGCCGAAACGGTCCCGTCAAAATGCACACCATCGAGGAAACGCCCTGGCGTCCGCAGACTGGCGAAATCAAAATCAGCGGCCGCACGAATCTTCGCGCCGTGATCGCCGGACTCCACACCGATCGCCACGCCGGGAAAAACCGCCCCATTGATTTCATCGAACGACCAGTGCGTGAAATTCGCCGGCTGCACCAGCCGGTCCAGCGGCGTCTTCCGCGCGAGCCGCTCCAGCTTTTGATCGCGGTCGCGCACTTCCGTCGGTCCGTTTTCCGCGAAACGGCGCGCCTGATTTTCCCGCAGCACCAGCCCCGGCTGATCGCGCTGCGCCGCATCGGGCGACTGCACTTCCACGCCGCCCTTCGTCACAAAAACCTCCCGCGTCCCGCCCACATCCGCCACCACGCTGAATTCCGTGCCCGGCTCCACCACATCCACCGCCGGATTTGCCACGTGAAAACCGACCGCTTCCGCCGGCACGATCGCCTTCAGCGTGCCGCGATCCAGCGCCGCTTCCCATTCGGAATTCACTGCCAGCAGCGCCGGCCCTTCGATCGTCACCTGCGCCCCGCTGTCGAAAGTGATCTCCGCAAACCCGCTCACCAGCTCGATCCGCTGGCCGCGCCGCAATTCGTCGCCCGGCTGAAACGCGTCGCCGCGCCACACGCAATTCTTCGCCCCGGAAATCTGCGCCACCGATTCGTCGCCATCTTTTTCAGAAGCGGCCACATCGCCCGCGCGTTCGGTTTTTAAAAATCCGCCGAGCCAAAACGCCAGCACCACCGCCGCCGCCGCGGCCAGCCCGCCAAGCGTCCAATTCATCGCCGTCGCCGGGCGTTCGTTCGCGGGCACCCCGTCTGGCGCTTCCGCCTGCATCTCGCCTGCATACTCATGCAGGCTCGCCGAGAGCGACATCGCGCGGACGTAAAAGCGGCGCGCTTCTTCTGAAGTCGCCAGCATTTCCGCCAGCCGCCGGCGTTGTGCAGTGTCGAGCGTTCCGTCCACGAGCGCGCTGCAAAGCTCACTCAATTCCACGCGCTCATGGTCCCCGAAATTCACGTCGCGCCCTCCATAGAAAGCTGGTTCGTCACGCAATCGAGCAGCACTTTCCGAATCCGCCCCAGCGCCTTATAGGCAGCCTCCAGCGAGCGCCCGGAGCGTTGCGCCGCCTGCTCCACGCCGCATCCCGGCTCATACCGCGTCAGCACCATCTCGCGGTCCCGCGGATGCAGCTTTTTCAAACAGCGCCCGAGTGCCTCGTGCCGTTCGCTCACTTCATCGATCATCGCCGAAGCCGTCTGCGCCAGCGCGTCCACGATGTCCTGATCGAACACCACTTTCGCGCGCGCATATTTTTGCCGCGCGCGCCGCACTTCCCAATACGCGATCTGGCACGCCCACGCCGCGAAGTCCGTCCCGATCTTGAACTGACTGAACTTTTCGCAAATCACGAGACTGGTTTCCTGGAGGATGTCCTCCGCGTCGGATCGATACGGCACGAGCGTGTAGATGTAGGAAAAAATCCGCCGCTGATGCTGCGTCATCAGCAGCATCAACTGTTTTTGCGAAGCCAGCGCGTCATCGGCGGAGTCGCTCATCGACAGAGGGATCTTTACTTTTTCGGAGCCGCGGGTTTCGACGGTGCAAACCGCAGTTTTCCCAGCTCCGAATCATCAAGATAATGGTTGTCGTTCGTGTCGAAAAGATAGAGCCGGCTGTCTGGATTTTTCGCCTGCGCCATGCGCACCAGCGACATCTCATTCGCGTCGATTTTGCCGTTGTGATTCGTGTCGCAGGCCCGCGCCTCGCGCAGGGCGAGATCTTTCACCGTGAGCGACGGCGCGGGTTTTTTCTGCGGTTTCGGTTTCGCGGCTTGGGCGAAAGGCGCAAGCGCGAGGGCGACGACGACGATGGAGATGCGAGCGGAGTTCATGGGATGGTGAGGTAGATTGGCAGAGCTCCGATCAATTTCCAGACGTGTCTTGTCGTCGATTAAGCCGCCTTCTTCTTTCCTTTGCCCTTGCCCTTACCGCCCTTTCCGGCCTTGCCGCCTTTGCCGTGATGGCCCTTGATGGCGGCGATTTCGGAATCTTCGAGCGTCCCGTTATTGTTCACGTCCAGCTTCTTCAGCGGGCCGGTTTTGTCCGCGTCGAAGGCCTTGCGCAGCGCGTCCATTTCCGAGCCGTCGATCGAGCCGTTCTTGTCGGTGTCGTATTTGTGGAGAAGCACGCCGGGGCGCGCCTCCTTGTCGGCGGGATTTCCCTTGCCCTTGTTCGCGCCTTTAGCGGCAAAAAGGTGAGTCGGTGCCGAGAAGGCGATGAGGCAGGTAGTGAGGGTGAGGATTTGATTTTTGAGGTTCATACTTTTTTTTAATGGTGGAAGTTTCTAACGCCAGCTTCACAGCGGGCCGGTCGGAAATTGGGACACAAAAAAATGCGCGCTGTCTTTGCGTCGCTTGTTTGAGGTCCCGACTTCGGGCGGTTTGCCCGGAGTTCCGGCCCTGAGCCGGTCTCGAAAATTCCTGTCCCAATTTCCCGCCCCGACGTTGTTTTACTCACGAGATGCCGAAACTCCTGCCCATCGTCGCCGTATCACTCGCGGCTCTCGCCCGCACCCACGCCGCCGACGCGCCCGATGCCGCGCAGCTCGCTTTTTTTGAAAAAAACATCCGGCCCGTGCTCGCGGAGAAATGCTACAAGTGCCACTCCGCCGATGCGGAAAAGGTGAAGGGCGGGCTGCTGCTCGATACGCGCGAGGGCATCCGCGAAGGCGGCGATTCCGGGCACGCGGTCGTGCCGGGAAATGTCGCGGAAAGTTTGCTCATCAAAGCGCTCCGCTACACAGACAAGGACACCGCCATGCCGCCGCAAAAATCCGGCGGAAAGCTGGCGGACACGGTGATTGCGGACTTTGAAAAGTGGGTGAAAATCGGCGCGCCCGATCCGCGCGATGGCACGGGCGCGAAGGTCGCGAAGAAGGCGATCGACTTTGAGGAAGCGCGGAAATTTTGGGCCTTCCAAGCGCCCCGCGCCGTGCCTGCGCCGGAGGTGAAAAACGGCGCGTGGCCGCGGACGGATATCGACCGTTTCATCCTCGCCGGACTCGAGGCGAAGAATCTAAAGCCGGTCGCCGACGCTGATCCGCGCGTCCTGATTCGCCGCCTCACCTTCGATCTCATCGGCCTGCCGCCGAGTCCTCTTGAAGTGGAAACTTTCGTCGCGGAATCAACCCGCGATCCGCAATCCGCGATCCGCAATGCCGCCGATCGGCTGCTGGCGTCGCCGCAGTTTGGCGAACGCTGGGGCCGGCACTGGCTCGATGTCGCGCGGTTCGCGGAGAGCTCGGGCAAGGAGCGAAATTACACCTTTCCCGAGGCCTGGCGCTATCGCGACTGGGTGATCGGCGCGCTGAACGCGGACGAGCCTTACGACCAGTTTATCCGCGAGCAAATCGCGGGTGATCTGCTGCCTTCTAAAGACGGCGCAGAGCGGGATGCTCACGTCGTGGCGACGGGTTTCCTCGCGCTTGGTCCGAAAGGTTTGAACGAAAAAAATCGCGAGCAATTTCGCATGGATGTGATCGACGAGCAGATCGACGCCACCTCGCGCGCAGTGCTCGGGCTCACGGTCGCGTGCGCGCGCTGCCACGATCACAAATTCGATCCCGTTCCGCAGAAGGATTACTACGCGCTCGCCGGGATCTTCCGCAGCACCGACACTTTTTTTGGCACCGCGAGCGCCGGTGGAAAAAACAAAAACGGCACCGCACTTTTACCGCTGGCCGGAAGCACTGCACCGACGACCGTTGGGACGACAGCGCGGACGGGACTCGCCAATTTCCTCGCTAAAAATCCGGACAAGGCAAAGAAATTCAAGAATCTCCCGCCAGACCGAAAACAGCGCCTGATCGCGCGCTTCGCAAACGACAACCCCGCCGCCGCCGAGACTCCCGCTCCTGCGCGCGCGGAGCACGCGATGGGTGTGCGCGACGGCAATGCTGCTGATGCGCGCGTGCTCGTGCGCGGCGAGATCGATCAGCCCGGCGACCGGGTCGCGCGCGGCTTCGTGAGCGTGCTCGGCAGCGCACCCGCGACCGCGCTTCCCACGAGCGCGAGCGGCCGCGCAGAACTCGCGGACTGGCTCGTCGCGAAGACGAATCCGCTCACCGCGCGCGTCGCCGTGAATCGCATTTGGCTGCACCTTTTCGGCGATGGCCTCGTGACCACGCCGGACAATTTCGGCGCGACCGGAACCACGCCGAGCCATCCCGAATTGCTCGACGCGCTTGCGCTGAAATTCATGGCCGACGGCTGGTCGGTGAAGAGCCTCATCCGCACGATCGTCCTCAGCCGCAGCTACCAGCTCAGCAGCGCGTGGGACAAAAAAAATTATGACGGCGACCCCGATAACGTCCAGCTCTGGCGCGCGAGCCCGCGGCGGCTCGATGCCGAAGCCATTCGCGACGCGATGCTCGCCGCCAGCGGCACGATCCAGCTAACGGCGCCGACGGGCTCCGTCGTCGCAAATATCGGCGACGGCTACATCGGCAAGGGCATCCGGCCCGAGGTCTTCGACATCACCGCCAACTACCGCAGCGTCTATCTGCCGATCGTGCGCGACTTCGTCCCCGACGCGCTCGGCATTTTCGACTTCGCCGAACCGAGCCTCGTTGTCGCCGCACGCGATGTGACGAATGTCCCCTCACAAGCGCTCTATCTGATGAACAACGCGTTCGTCATCCAGCAATCGCAAGCGATGGCCAAACGCATTGTCGCCACACCGCTCGATTACGCAAAACGCATCGCGCTCGCCTACCAGCTCACGCTTTCCCGCCCGCCCACCGAAGCCGAACGCGCCCGCGCCGACGCCTACCTCCGCACCGAAGCGCGCGGCCTCATCCCCGCGAAATCCGGCAGCATCCCCGAAGCCTCGCTCACGTCCTGGTCCACCTTCTGCCAGGCACTGTTTGCGTGCGCAGAATTCCGTTACCTCAAATGAACGCGCCCTTCACCTGCTCCGACATCACCCCACGCGCGATCACCCGCCGCGACTTGCTAAAAACCGTGTCCGCCGGCTTTGGCTGGCTGGCGTTCAAAGGACTCGCGGCAGCCGCCAGCACGAGTCCGCTCGCGCCGCGGGCACCGCATTTTCCGGCGCGGGCGAAACGCGTGATCTTTCTCTGCATGCAGGGCGGGCCGGCGTGTCAGGACACCTTCGACTACAAACCGAAACTCACCGCCGACAGCGGAAAACCGGGCGTCGCGAAAGGCGGCGGATCGAAGCTCTACGGTTCGCCGTTTTCCTTTGCGCAACGCGGGCAGAGCGGGCTTTGGATTTCGGATCTTTTTCCTAACATCGCGAAGCACGCGGACGAGCTGTGCCTGTTGCGTGGGATGAACACGGACATTCCGAATCACCCGCAAGCCTTCGTGCAACTGCACACCGGCAGCGCGCAATTCACGCGCCCGAGCATGGGCGCGTGGACGCTTTACGGTCTCGGCACGGAGAATGAAAACCTGCCCGGTTTCGTGACGATCGCGCCGCCGATTCAGTTTGGCGCACAGAATTATGGGAGCGCGTTTTTGCCTGCGGTTTATCAGGGCACGCGGCTCGGCGCGCAGAAGGGCGAAGGCAGCACGGCGGGCATCGACAACATCCACAACGCCGAACTTTCCACGCCGCTCCAGCGCCAGCAGCTTGATCTCGTGCAGTCGATGAACCGCGATTTTCTCGCCGGGCAAACCGCGAGCCCGGAAGTGGAAGGCGTGATCGAATCGTACGAGCTGGCTTTCAAAATGCAGGCCGAGGTGCCGCGCGTGATGGACATCTCGAAGGAGTCCGCCGCGACGCTGAAAATGTATGGCATCGGCGGCGGCGCGAGCGATGGCTTTGGGCGTCAGTGCTTGATGGCGCGGCGCATGGCGGAAGCGGGCGTGCGTTACGTCGAGGTCTGTCATGCGGGCTGGGATCAGCATCAGCAGCTCCGCGCGAAGCTCACGCAAAACTGCGCCGCGACCGATCAGCCGATCGCCGCGCTGCTCACGGATTTGAAACAGCGCGGGCTTTTGAAAGACACGCTCGTCATCTGGGGCGGCGAGTTTGGGCGCACGCCCGATGGACGCAAACCGGACGGGCGCGATCACAACGCGAAGGGCTACACGATGTGGATGGCAGGGGGCGGCGTGCGCGGCGGCCTGAGCTTTGGCGGGACGGACGACTACGGCTACAAGGCCGTGGAAAATCCCACGCACGTCCACGACCTGCACGCGACTGCGCTCGCGCTGCTCGGGCTCGATCACGAGAAACTCACCTACCGCTACGCCGGTCGTGACTTCCGCCTGACCGATGTGCATGGGCGCGTGGTGAAGGAAATTTTTGCGTAGGATCGGAGTTGTCGCGGGGCGGTGGCATCGCGGAATAGTGTGAGCGAGCACACCATGAAAAATGTCACCATTCACTCCGACGGCGCATGCGTCGGAAATCCCGGCCCCGGCGGCTGGTCGGCGGTGCTCGAGTATGGCGATGTAAAAAAGGAAATCAGCGGCTCGGAAATCGCGACGACGAACAACCGGATGGAATTGCTCGCGGCAGTCGAGGCGCTCGCGCGGCTGAAGGAATCGTGCGCCGTGGAATTCGTGACCGACTCGCAATATCTGCGCAAAGGAATCACCGAATGGGTGAAAGGCTGGAAAGCGAAAGGCTGGATCACGCTCAAACGCGAGCCCGTGAAAAATGTGGACCTGTGGCGCAGACTCGACGCGGAAGCCGCGCGGCATCGTATCGTGTGGAAATGGGTGAAAGGCCACGCGGGTCACGAAGGCAACGAACGCTGCGACACGCTCGCCGTCGCCGAAATCGAAAAACTCCGCGCCCGCCACACCCCCGCGCAGCTCGCCGCCGCACTCGTGGAATTCAAAGCGAAACAAACGCCCGCGCCACCGCCCGCGTGGGACTTTGTCGACTGACGGGTTACCACGGACGACGCGGAGCACGCGGAAGACGCCGAGGAATTGAGAAGATGGATCGACACTCCCGGATCGGGAAAAATGACCGCAGATTCTACGGATTTACGCGGATTTTCGGAGCATTGAATCCGTGTTAATCCGTGAAATCCGTGGCCATTCCGAAGTTCGGTAAAGGCCCTGAGAAAGGGCGCGTTTAGGCATCCAGCATCTTCTTTTCTTCCTCCGCTTCTTCCGTGTCCTCCCCGTTTTCTGCGGTAATTTTCGCGAGTTCAGAATAACAGACAGAACGTTATTCTGTAACCTCGCCCGCGCCGATCCTCAGGAAACGGGTGCCATGCAAAACATCTGTCCACATTGTCAGTCGCCCATCCCCGCCGACGCGCCGGGCGGACTCTGCCCCGCGTGCATCCTCCTCGGCGTCGCCGGCCCCACGAATCCCTCGCAAGCCATCGCCGCCCGCGCGCCCACGCTCGAAGAAATCGCCGCCGCATTTCCCGAACTCGAAATCCTCGAAGTCATCGGCCAGGGCGGCATGGGCATCGTCTTCAAAGCGCGCCAGCCCAGGCTCGACCGGCTCGTTGCGTTGAAAATTCTCCCGCCCGCGCTCGCCGCGCAGCCGGGCTTTTCCGAGCGCTTCACCCGCGAGGCCCGCGTCCTCGCGCGGCTGGCGCATCCGCACATCGTCGCCATCTACGATTTCGGGGAAAGCGCGGGCTTTTTCTACCTCACGATGGAATTCGTGAACGGCGTAAATCTCCGCGCCGCGATGCGCGCCGGAGTGAAGCCCGAGCAAGCGCTCCTGCTGGTCCCGAAGATCTGCGAAGCGCTACAATTCGCCCACGATCACGGCGTCCTGCACCGCGACATCAAACCGGAAAACATCCTCCTCGATACGCGCGGCACGCCGAAACTCGCCGACTTCGGCATCGCGAAACTCACGGGCGATGGGACGGATGAGCCGCATGCGACCCACACGTCTCATCCCGGCCTCACCTCGACCGGTTCCACCCTCGGCACCGCCGCCTACATGGCTCCCGAGCAAATCGAGAAACCCGCCACCGTCGATCACCGCGCCGACATCTACAGCCTCGGCGTCGTGCTTTATGAAATGCTCACCGGAGAGCTGCCGCTTGGGCGTTTCGCCGCGCCGTCGGAGAAATCCACGGTCAATCGCGGCGTCGATGAAGTCGTGATGCGCGCCCTCGAAAAAGAGCGCGACCGCCGCCAGCAAAGCGCCACGGAAATGAAGACGCAGGTCGAAGGCGCGATCTCTCAAACGCCCGCGCCGACTCCATCCCGCACGGCGGCGAGTTACACCTGCACACCCGAGCACCGATTTTCGTTGCGCGGAATGATCTATATCTACACCGGCAGAGGCCGCCTCGCGCTTGATGAAGCGACCCTCACCTTCGCCAGCGACGCGGAGCAGATCCGCATCCCGCTTGGCAGCATCCGCGAAATCGGCATCGGCAATTACTCCGGCTTCGCCAAGCCGATCCAGCTCGATTTTTTCTCCGTCGTCTGGGACGAAGCCGGCGTAATCCGCACCCGTCTCTTCACCCCATACGAATCCCCGCTGAACCCCGCTTGGGAAACCAATAAACTCGTCGCCGAATGGGCCGCCGCCGTCCGCACCGCCGCTGGGCGCGTGCTGGGGCGCGAGCCATCTTTCGTCCCCTCGGGCGCGCTCGGCACGCGCCTGCCGTCGTGGCTCCTCACCGTGGGTTCGATCGTAGGCCTCCCGCTGCTGATCGCGGTGACGATGTTTCTCTTTTTCGCTGCTAGCCGCAGCGGCTACGGGCTCCTCCACATGCTCGAATTCTGCGCCCTCCTCGCGGCCTTCGTCGGCCTGATCGCGTTCTTTCGTCCAAAAGCGCGACCTGCTTCCGCCGTGGAATCCACCGCGAAAGTGCCTGCACGCAACCCGTGGCCGCGCCGTGTCTTCTTCCTCCTCCTCGCCTTCATCCTCGTCCCGACGCTACTCCTCGGAATCGGCCTGCTCATCCCGTGGCTCGCGCGAGGGGAAGCGCGGAAGCTCCCGACCCACGTCGCCAGCGCGCGCGTCATGGCGGAGTCGAGTGAAAATGCGCGGCTTGCGGCCACACAGCTCGCGGCGTTTCACGAATGGGAAATCGGGGTGGCGCGCAAACAGTTGGAAATCCTGCGCCGGCAGTTCGAGAACGGAACCGCGACCCAGATTCAGGTTGGCGAAGCGGAGCGCGATCTCGCCATCGCGGACGCGAACGGAGATGCGCGGAAGATCGCAATCGCGAAAGTGGAATACGCCGAGAAACGGGTCGCGTTGCTCCGCGAATTACAGAAAGCAGGCACCTCCAGCAACGATGAGTTGAACGCCGCCGAGAACGCTCTCACGGTCGCCCAGGTCGAGAAATCGCAGGCGGAGGTGAAGCACTTGGAGCGCGAAGTGGCGCGCAGTAAAGTAGAAACCGACCGGATCATCCACGGAGAGGGGAAATGAGCGTGCCCGCGTCCAATTTCGCCGCGACGCGCTGGACCGTGGTCGCGCAAGCGAAGGGCGGCGACACGGTGGCGAAGGCCGCGCTCAGCGAACTCTGCGCGGCCTATTACGCACCGGTCGTCGCTTTTCTCCGCAGTCGTGGTGGAAACGAGGACGCGGCTCGCGAGCAGGCGCACGCTTTCTTTGCACGGGTGCTCGAAGGCGGTTCGCTCGGCGGCGCGGACCCGGCACGAGGGCGGTTTCGCAGTTATCTGCTCGGCGCGGTGAAACATTTCCTCTGCGACGAACACGATCGGGGCATCGCCGGGAAACGCGGCAGCGGTCTCGAACCCGTGCCGCTCGACGCGCACCGCACGGATTCCGGCCTCGGCGTATCCGCGCCGGTCGCGCCGGAAACGGAACTCGCTTTCGACCGGCAATGGGCGCTCACGATCATCGCTCGCGCGCTCGAAGTCGTCGCTGCCGAGTTGCGCGATGCGGGAAAATCCGCGCACTTCGACACGCTGAAACCTTGGCTCACCGGCGAAAGCCCCGCGCTTTCCCAAGCCGAAACCGCCCGGCAACTCGGCATGAGCGAGGGCGCGGTGAAGGTCGCGATCCATCGTCTGCGCCAGCGTTTTCGCGAAGCTGTGAAAGCCGAGATTGCGCAGACCGTCGGCGATCCCGCCGACGCAGACGACGAGCTGCGGCATCTGCTCGCGGTGCTCGTCGCGCAGTAACTTGGAGTGCGGTGGCAGAGCGTAGCGCCGACGCCGCTTTCGGACCGGGGGCGAAGGTGGGCGGTGCGGTGGGAATAGAACCGTCATTCGCGAGAAGTTCGCGCAATCACAAAGCCGCCCAAACCACCCGCGATCCATTCCGAAAGCGGTGTCGCCGCTACGCTCTGCCACCGCACTCCAAAACGGATTCCAGCCTTGCACACGCATTCCAAAACGGAATGCTCCGCACCCGCAACCATGCCCAGCTCCGCAAAGTCTCCACTCGGCCTCATCTTTCTCACCCTCTTCATCGATATGGTGGGCTTCGGCATCGTCATCCCGGTGCTGCCGCTTTACGCGGAAGGAACGATCCACGCCACGTCCACGCAGCTCTCGTGGATCGTCGGCATCTACTCGCTGCTCCAGCTCATCTGCTCGCCGCTGTTTGGAAAGTGGAGCGACCGCATCGGGCGGAAGCCGGTGCTGGTCGTCAGCATCATCGGCACGGCGATCGGCTTCATCGTGCTCGGCGCGGCGAATACCGTCTGGATGCTCCTCCTCGGCCGCATCATCGACGGCGCGAGCGGCGGGAATATTTCCACCGCGATGGCCTGCATCGCGGACGTGACCACGAAAGAAAATCGCTCGCGCAACATGGGCCTCGTCGGCGCGGCGTTTGGGCTGGGATTCATGCTCGGGCCAGCGATCGGCGGCATCCTCAGCAAACACTTCGGCCTCGCCACGCCCTTCTATTTCGCCGCCGGACTCGCGCTCATCAATGCCACGCTTGTCGCCTTCCGTTTGCCCGAAACGCTCACCACCGAATCCCGCGAACGCGCCAAAGAACGCGCGACGATCGGCGAAGTTTTTCACGGCGGTCGCACTGGCATGATCACTGCGATCCTCGCCAGCCAGCTCGCCTCCGTCACCGGCTTCTCGATCATGACGGCGCTCTTCGCGCTCTATTGCGAAAAGCGCTTTGGCTACGACACCGCGCAAGTCGGCTACATCCTCGCGTATGTCGGCCTGCTCGGCGTGATTTTCCAAGGCGGCCTGCTGCGTCGTCTTTTGAAAAAGCCGATCGAGAAACAGCTCGCCGTCATCGGCGCGGCGATCCTCGCGCTCAGCATGGCGGCGCTGCCTTTCACCCACACGCTCGGCATCCTGCTCGTCGTGTGTTTCGGCATTTCGCTGGGAAACAGTTTCGTCACCCCGACGCTCAACGGCCTCGCCTCGCGCACCACCGACGCCCACTGCCAGGGCCGCTTGCTCGGGCTGATGCAAAGCGCGGGAAGCCTCGGCCGTTTCCTCGGCCCGATGATCGGCTTCGGCCTCGTCGCGATGGATGGCGTGTCGAACTACGCGCGCACCTCGTTCTTTGCGAGCGCGGCGATTTTGCTCGTGGCGATGATCTGCATCGTGAGCGTCTCGCCGCCGCAAACCGCGCCGGTCGGCGACGCGATCCCGGAAGCGTAACCCGCCGTTTGGAAAACAGCCTTCGGCTTTGGATGCCGCACAGCTCCGCAGGAGCGCCACCTACGGTTGGTTTGCGGCACACGTCGCTCTTGCGGAGCTTCCCCAGGCGCTGAATTCCACCGCAGTGCAGCGCGGCCTCAAAAGTATCCTGCTCAACGAATCGCGCCTGTGGGAAATCCTGCGCGGCGGACAGGCTGCCTGAAGTCGCTGGGTTTAGGGCGGAAACTCTTCGACAAAAAAGCGGCTCCCCGCATCTTCGCGCCATGCCTCGTTTCGCTCTCGTGATGGTCGATGACTCCGGCGGGAATGCCTTCGATTACGAGCTTCCCGAGCCGGTGGCGGCGTCGTTGCAGGTCGGCTCCCGCGTGCGCGTGCCGGTGCGGACGCGGACGATGCTCGGCACGATTTTGGAGCTGCGCGACACGACGGAAGCGCGCGGCGTAAAGCCGATCGCGGAGGTCGTGAGCGCGGAGCCGATCCTCAGTCCGCTGCTCATCCAGCTCGGGAAATGGATCGCGGATTATTACTGCTGCCCTCTGGAGGCGGCGCTGCGCAGCGTGCTGCCGAATGTGATCCGCAAGGCACAAATCGGGCACAAGAAACAGCTCTTCGCGCGGCTGGCGCGGGAAGTCAGCGTGGAGGAAATCGAGGCGCTGCGGGGGAAGGCTCCGCTGCAAGCGGGCGTTGTGGAGTTTCTCGCCGCGGCGGAAAAAGCGGTCGCCGTCGCGGAACTCGCGCAGCAGTGCGACGCGAATCATCAGGTCATCAATGCGCTCGTGAAAAAAGGGCTGCTCATTTCCGAGGATGAAAAAGTGGAGCGCGATCCGTTTGAGCGGGAGACGTTCGTGGCGGCAGCTCCACTGGAGTTGAATGAAGAGCAAGTCGGCGTCTTTGAGCGAGTGAAGGCGGCTCTTGCTGTCAGTTTGAAGTTTGGCGTTTGGCGTTTGGCGTTTGGCGTTGAGCCCCGCGCAGTCGGCGATGCGCTGGCATTGGATTCCGCAGCGCCTGCGGCGGGCTCAACGCCAAACGCCAATCGCCAAACGCCAAACGCCAAAAGCGATGCC